>CAIJYD010000078.1 GCA_903824785.1 uncultured Bacteroidota bacterium | reverse complement strand
TCATCCCGAATTCATTCGCCGTCCTCATTTTAAGTCAACCTCTATACCAATATGGGCGAATGAAAGAGGGATCTCCCTCTCTCATGACGACATTGATTAAAAGCTCATAGTGTGTAAGTTAGAAAATGTTGTCATTAGCAGCGTTAGCGAGGAGTCTTATAATCACTTGTTTCGAGATTATTATTGATTCCCGACACTCATTTTATTTTATATAGGCTGAGATTTATTTCCGGTTAAGTATAGTAGTGAGCTATCTGTTGCCAGGCGGCAGATTTCGTAATGATTTATTTCTAAGGGCTTCTTCAGCTGAGGGTAAAAAAAAGAGGCTGTCATTTCCGACAGCCTCCCCTGAAAAAATCAGTTTTATTTATATTCTGATGGTTAATTTGCTTTTAACCAGTCAATAGAATTCTGTAAAAGCTGTAAAGCATAAGTAGGATTATGTACACCTTTTGATAATTCACTGTTAATGTAAGCGTAATTATATGCTGCGCCCAGTTCTCCGTATCTCCACTCACGGCCGATTCTATTTGCCCAATCAGCATCGGTGGCCATAGTAACATTATTGGCATAAACAACCAGACCTGTTTTTGGATCTACAGTGTTTGCACTGGCAAGAGCTGTAGCATAAGTTGTTGGAGCAGTATTTGTTGTTGGGAAAAGAGTTCCAAGAAAATCGTGGCTTGGCAATGCTGCATAAGATACAACACCGGAACTATTGGTAGTTTTCTTGAATACTTTTCTGGTGGTAAGCAGTTCAGCTAATTCAATTCTTTTAGCCTCAATGGTAGTCTGAATCGGAGTAAGCTTATCAGAACCACTATGGCAGGTAGTACAGGCGTCTTTGTTAACAATCAGCGAGTGGCCTCCGGTTTTGGTGGTGGCATTATACTGATTCATGTGGCAATCGGTACATTTGAATGCTGAATGTTTCCATGTTCTGGTATATGTTTTTCCAGCATATTCATAACCGTTTATGCCTGAAAATAGATTTGACTGGTTTCCATCATGAACAGAAAAATTACGTCCGACCTGAAATTTAACTGTAGTAGCTTCTAAAGTGTTGTCAAGAGGAAAGTAAGGGAGTTGATTATAAGTCCGGACAACATTCGGGGTTACAGTTGCATCGGTATATTTATCTGAAGTAATACCGCGAATCTGATGACAGGTTACACATAAATTATTTGTTTTACCAAAATCAGTTGTTGTAAGATTTTTTCTGTAGTTTAAATAAATAGGTGTTGTTGTGCGCAGGATCTGTGAAAGGGTGTCAACAGAAAAATCAAATCCGGTATGCTTGTGGCACGTTACACAGGTAATCCTTGTTGCATTAGGAATGTCGTTTGATACGACAAATTTTCCTGCTCCGGTAATCTCAAGAAATCCTTCGTTGGTGTGGCACCTTGCACAATACTTGGTATTACGCGCACTGGTTGTACCAACAAAATGTTTAGACAAATGGTATTCGGCCAATTTTGTCTCTGAATTTGCCATGGTGTGGCATTTTAAGCAGGCAGTATTTGCATCTTTTCCATCTGCACCATTAAGTCCGTCATTTCCGGCAGGTCCCATTGGCCCTTCACAGGAAATGAGAATAAAACTGACGACTGTTAGCAGTAGCAATAATTTAATAAGGTTTTTCATATTCTGTTTTTTGGTAAAAATTTCGCACTGCAATTTAGGCAAACCATCTGTTATCTTATTAACAGATCCTATGCTATTTGCGATATTTATTATTGATAGATGTATGGTTTTTGTGTGATAAATATCAATTAATATAGTGATATTTATTAGTTTTGCAGATTAAAGTGTTTATAATAATCTATTTTTGAACCCCTTAAAAGAGGAAAAATGTCAGTCACCAATTTGATAAACAATTGTGAGAATTGCACCCACGGATGGAAAAATTTTCAACTTCTGTCAGAAAGTGAGTTGCAACTGATAAATGCCAACAGGTACGAAGCTACATTCAGGCCGGGAGAAATTATGTTAAAACAGGGATCTCCGACCTCTAATGCTTTGTTTATGGCAAGCGGTATCGCCAAGTCATATATTGAAGGTTTGAATGGTAAAAACTTCATTATGGGTATTTCGATGCCCGGACAATTAATCCTTGGCCCGGGAGCCTATGTAAATTCAAGGCATAACTATTCAGTATCTGCAATTACAGCTGTTCAGGCCTGTTTTATCAGCTTCGATATTTTTAAGCAGCTTGTTAAGGAAAACGGAGATTTCGCTGAAAGTCTTTTGGAAGATATCAGTTCTAAATCGCTGAAATTACATTTGCGCATGGTAAATCTTGCACAAAAGAGAATGTCGGGGCGTCTGGCTGAAGTATTATTATATCTTGCCGATGAAGTTTTTCATAAAGACGAATATGATATGATCCTGTCACGCCAGGAACTGGGAGAAATGACAACAATGGCCAAGGAATGCGTTGTACGTATTCTGAAAGAACTTGAAGATTCAGGAGTGATATATTCCGACTCTTCAAAAATAAAGATACTTGACAGACAAAAGCTGAATCTGATATCAGATAAGGGCTGAAAATGTTCCGGAGCCGGACTCCGGATTGTGTTTAAAATCTAAAAAATAAGTTTTTATATGAAACATCTGAAATTTCTTTTTTCTCCGGTTTTAATGGGGATCTTATTTATTCTGTTTGCCGGAGCAATGGCTGCAGCAACCTTTATTGAGAATGATTTTGGTTCACCGGCTGCTTATAGTATGGTTTATAGCACAAAGTGGTTCGAGTTGATCTTGCTTCTTCTTGCAGTAAATCTCGTTGGAAGACTTATTGTTTTAAAACTTTACAGAAAAGAAAAACTTCCTGTCTTCCTTTTTCATATTTCATTTATTCTTATGATTGCAGGGGCAGGAATAACACGTTATTTCGGCTGGGAAGGATCAATTCATATTCGTGAAGGAGAAGAACAGAATAGATGTTTTTCGAATGAAAAGTATATCGGATATGCCATTAAAGATGACAAGGGAGCTGTTACTGACAGCCATCTGGATAAATATTCAATGACATCTGTTTCGGCCGACGATTACAAGAAGACCCTGAATATCAATAATAAGGATTATGAACTGGTTCTTGCAAAGATTATCCCGAATGCTGCAATGTCATCAACAAATACCGGGGAAGTTAAAGCAGTAGCGGTCGATCCTGCAGAACAGAATACCGGTCTGAGTGCATTTATATTTCATCTCTTCAGAGGTACTGAATCTGCAACAATTTATCTGTGGGATAAGCAGGATGAGAAAGTCTCTTCCGGCTCCTGTATAATGGATGGTAAAACAGTGGAGATCACTTATGGTTCTGAGGGGACAATACTTCCTTTCATAATTAAACTCAATGATTTTGTTCTCGAAAGATACCCGGGATCAACTAGCCCGTCAGGGTATAAAAGTGATGTTGTTCTTATCGATAAAGCTGATAATGTTACGAAACCTTTTATGATCTTCATGAACAATATCTTAAAATATAAAGGGTATCGTTTTTACCAGTCTTCATACGACCAGGATGAACAAGGTACAGTATTGTCTGTTAATCACGATATGGCCGGAATGGTTGTTACTTATACCGGTTATGGTCTGCTCTTCCTATTTATTATTCTGTCGCTTCTGAGCAAAAACACTGTATTCCGGAATATCACCCCGGCTTACTGGCAGTCGAACATAAGAAAATCGGCTCCAATAATTATTCTTTTCCTCTTTCTGTCTGGTCTTGCCGCTGTAAATGGTCAGAAACTGATTCCTGACAAGAGTGTATCTGAGGAGTTTGGGAAAGTCCTTGTTCAGGATCAGAAAGGAAGGACAAAGCCTCTTTTCACTCTTAGTAACGATATTCTTCGAAAGGTTACCAGGGAAAATGAGTTTGAAGGGATGAGTTCCATTCAGGTTTTTCTCGGGCTCTATCTCGATTTTGACAACTGGAAGGATGTTCCGATGATAAGAGTTGCAAATAAGGATATTCAGGATAAGATTGGTGTAAGAGGGAAATATGCTTCATTTACCGACCTTGTAAATCTCGACGGCAGCGGTACTTACAAAATATCTGAAGAGGTTAACCGGGCCTATTCAAAAGCCCCGGGTGAAAGGAATAAACTAGATAAAGAGGTAATGAAAATCGATGAAAGGGTGAATATCATCTATATGATCTCAAAAGGTGATTTTCTGAAATTATTTCCTCTCAGAGACGGAACACACGACTGGGTATCTCCTCAGGCAGCTTTGGAAAAGGCTGGAAGTAAAGATGATTCACTCTATCTGAAAAATATAATTCCTGTTTTTGTTGACGCTCTTCAGACAAATAACATTGCTACAGCCCGTCAGGTTGTGGTATCGATAAGTGATTATCAGTCGAGGTTTGCAGGATATGCTCTTCCTTCAAAGGCGAAAATTAATTCTGAAGTACTATATTATAAGATGAGCATTTTTGAAAGGCTCTTCCCTTTTTATGCAACAATTGGTCTGATAATGCTTATCGGGCTGATTACCATGGTTATCAGAGGTAAAAAAGAGACAACTCTTTTTGTAAGGATTCTTGGAATACTGCTTTTTGCGGGGTTCCTTTTCCATACCTTCGGCCTGGGTCTGAGATGGTATATTGCCGGTCGTTCGCCAATGAGTAACGGATACGAATCGATGATATTTATCTCATGGGTAACTATTCTGGCCGGATTTATTTTCAGCCGCAAATCGGCTTTTGCCCTTTCAGCAACTGCCGTACTGGCCTCAATGACACTGATGGTTGCCCATCTCAGCTTTATGGATCCGGAGATAACCAATCTCGTACCCGTTCTCAAATCATACTGGCTTACCCTCCATGTATCTGTTATTACCGGCAGTTATGGTTTTCTCGGACTTGGAGCCATACTCGGACTTATCACAATGATACTGCTTGCACTATCGAATGATAAAAACCGGGAGAGGATAGCAGTTACCATTGACGAGCTTACTGTGATTAATTATAAAACGCTGACGTTAGGGCTCTATTTCCTTACAATAGGAACCTTCCTTGGGGCAGTCTGGGCAAATGAATCATGGGGCCGGTACTGGGGATGGGATCCAAAAGAGACATGGTCGCTTATTACAGTTATCTTATACAGTATTGTAATACATAGCCGTAATATTCCGGGGATGAAAGATATTTTCACCTTTAATCTGATTTCGCTTTTTGCCTTTTCATCGGTTCTGATGACCTATTTCGGAGTGAACTATTATTTATCAGGACTTCATTCATATGCATCAGGAGATCCGGTTCCGGTACCTTCATTTGTTTATATAGCTGTTATTGTTCTTACAGCACTGTCGTATTTTGCTTATTCAAAATATTACAGCTTTAAAAAGAGTGATGGGACCAAAATGACGAAACAAGGATAGAGTTCTGCAGGCTTGAAATTACATATTTGATAATGTACTATCCGGGAGAATCGCAGATAGTAAAGTAGTTTTATGTTGGTGTTATAATGACTGTGAAGGCATTGAAATAATCGCGTTCAGCCTTTCTGGAGGTTCGGTTTCCGGTTGTTGGTGTTTGAATCTTTAATTGAGAAAAAACAGATCACCATATATATCTTCAGTTCTGCCGGTATCGGTATGAATACCATAATCCAGTTTGAGCTGACAGATGCCGTCAAGGTTTCTGGCAAGCTCCATATTGTTATCTGCCATTGACCAGATGTCGCCATCTTCCACAAATACCTCACCTGTTACAAATTTACTTCCATCTTCATTGGTAAAACGTGTGATTGTACCAATAAATGTTCTGTTCCAATCGGCTTTTGCCATGAACAGCTCAGTAATTTCTATGTCTGGTTTCTTCTGTTTCATACGAAAGTTTGAAATGCAAAAATAGTCAATTACCAGAATATTCAGGTATAATTAAACTTTTTTGAAATGATTTTTTATTTTATGACTATCACTAATCATGAATAAAAAATTGCTTTTCGGGCTTCGTTTTTTGCCTCCCCTATGCGCTTTCATACAGCTTTAGCGAAGAAGAGTGCGGTCGTAAAAACTCCTGGTAGCTCAAACCGGTTTTTCTGAGGGGGTGTTTTTGTTTTTCCTCTGCAACAGAATATAAATGATTGGCAAAATTCCAATAGTGTTAATAACCGCTATACAAATAAACCATGCCAGATGGTTATTTCGCCCTGCTTTCCATAAAGCAATCAGTTTCCAGACATATTCCCAGGCTGCAAGGATAATTATTGTGGTGATTAACCCGGGCAGCATTGTGTGAAGTTGTTGTTCCATTTGATTTTGTTACTCTGAATTTTCATCGTTTAATAGACGACTCTCCGTTTTCAGGGTTAGGGTTTATCTCAATTATATCAACTGAGCATAGAATCTTTTATTAAGTAAACTGTTGTTATATTCTTCTGTAGTCATTTTAAGAATATCCATTGGTACCTGGAATTTTTTTAATGCTTTTATCTCCGTATCCATCGTAAGATCGGAACGTTCAAAGATATTTTTATTTTTAAAATTCTCGGAAATAATAATTAAATCGATATCACTATCAGTCTTTGATGATCCACTTAGCTGTTAGCCAAACAGAGCAACACCAAACAATTTAATTCCCTTTAAATGAAGCTCTTCTTTAATAAAAGTGATAATAGTTGTTACTGTTTCTTTATCCATTCCTGCAGTTCTTTTGTTTTGTTCAGAATCTCAAGTGTAATTGCCTTTGAGTAAAATTTAATTGAAGACATAAGTTCTTGTGGGTATCTTGTTGGTAAGGAAGCATCGTTAAGCTGGAATACAAACCGATAGAGATGTTCAGGAAATTCGAGTTTAATTTCTTCGGCAAGCCAAAGCAGATTATGACTCCTGGGAGCTACTTTATTGTATCGTTTTACATATTGCGATTTAACTATCTTTTCTATACACAAATGACACATGAAAACCGCATATACGTACCTTGTGGCAGAAAACATAGCTTCGGCAGTTTCGTAGTCATAATCTGACTGCAAAATCCATTCCTTGTAAGCTTTAATATTATTCTCAGTTGACATTTATTGAAATTCCAGAGCCATAAAGATACAATATTTTGTAATAGTGAAGCAATATGTAAGATAGTGGGTTCAATTAAAAGAGTCGCATTCATGATAAACAAATTTAAAAGGAAAAGGCCGCCACTAAGTGACAGCCTTTTCTTTTTAGGGTGGAAGACCGTATTCTAACCTACCTATTTGAACATGGCTAACTATCAGAATACTAATTTTAAATAAGAACTGTTTCAATTCTTTTACGTATATTTACATGTATTAAGTTAGAATATAGTTAGAATATACGGAAATGAATACGAGATTAATGATTGAAGCCACGAAGGCAAATAAAGCAAATGATTGCACCGTCTATGTTGAAGTAAGTGTGTCAAACCAAACAGAAAAGAAAAAAACGGTTCGGATACCAACTAATATCAAAGTCAATGCCGACAGTTGGAGTGCAAAAAGTCAGTCGATTATTCGTGGCAAGTCTAAAGATTACTACAAAATCAACCAAATGTTGATTTCGCAAAAAGAATTAGTAACAGATATAATTGCCGAGCTATCACAAAAGGGTCGATTCCAGTTATCTGCAATAAAACAGCGTTATATCGAAAAGACCGCTCCCGTTACACTTGATTTTTTTGAGATTTACGATGCGTTTGTAACGTTAAAAGACCAGTCCATGTCCCGCAACGGTATTAAAGATTTTAAGACCCTTAAAACACATCTGACAGGGTTTGAGAAAAACAGAAAGGATAAGATTGTGCTAAGCGAAATCGACAACACCTTTTTTGAGAAATTTGAAATATACCTGTCACATCTTAAAATAGTTGAAAAGTCTAAAGACTCTGATGAGGCGATAACAAAACTGTTTGCAGACAGCACTATTTTAAAAAATCTTCAGACCTTAAGAGTCTTTTTAAACAGCCAGCAAGACAGAGGTTTGCCGATTAATATGACTTATAAAAAGTATAAGATTAGAAGTAAGCCTGCACCTGCTCTGATAACTCTTGAACCAGAAGAATTTCGGTTACTCTTAAAAAAGGTGGAAAATGACAGGCTTGAAAGTGTAAGAAAGTTGTTCGTATTGCAATGCTCTACTGGACTAAGATATAGCGATGTTATAAAAATCAGAAAAAACCATGTTCGAAACAAGTCTATCTATTTGAACAGCACCAAAACAAGACAGAAGCTACAAATTCCATTGAATGAAAACTCACAGGAAATTCTTTCTGAGTGTAATTACGATGCCTCAACAATAAGCATCAGCAATCAAAAGTATAATGATTATATCAAAGAACTATGTGAGCATGTTGGAATAGCTCAACCAATAATGAGAATAACTTATCGTGGGAACAAAGAAATTCAAGACCCGCTAAAAAAACATGAAATCATGTCAAGCCATCATGGCAGAAGATTTTTCATTACACAGAACCTCATCAATGGAGTAAGACCCGAAGTTATCATGTCAATGACTGGTCATGTTGATTTCCGTTCATTTAAGAAGTATATTGCAATTACAGAGCAGACCCGTGTTAATGCAATGGATTTATGGTCAAAGACCTTTGGTAAGACTGAAAAGTAAAACCTAAATTATATGGCAGTAGTATTCCCTGATGAAATTCATCCTAAGTACCGATTAAGAATGCGGTTCGAACACTTTGCGAGAGCGAACCAATATCTTTCCCATTTTAAAATTGTTGCGTTGTATCCATCGTATGAATTTATTCCATTAGATTTAAAATTCAATAGTATTGATGACTTGAACCAATTTCTTCTTAATCGGGGCATAGTCTATCATGAATTTGATGTATCAGACACTTATCCATATATAAAGAAAGAATTTACCATTGTTGATGCACGTAAGATTTACGATGTTGAGGAAAGTGTTTCGAAGTACTTGCTTAATTACAAGTTCTACTCCATTAATGAGGTTGGTGAAATGCTTTCATGCAGTAGACCAACTGTATATAAAATGGTGCATGACCATACTCTAAAAGCAATTCGCATACATGGTCAGATTCGCATTAACCATTTAGATTTAATGGCATATATCAAATCAGAGAAATGACGTGTCTTAATCCTAATTCTGTATAATTTAATAATCTCTGGCTTCAGGTGCTTTCCAAACGTAAACCTTGCAACATTTCTCCTTATAGTAATCAGTGTTTGCATCCCAAACCTCAATATGTGTAACACCATCAGATGAAGTTGCTTTGGGAGAATTAGAACTTAAATCATTATGGTATTCGAAATAATAATCATTTTGCCATTTATAACGTAGCCAAGCACCATAAGAATTCATCAGTTGTGGTGAATCTTTGATTGTTTGTTCCTGTTTTTGAATATCAGCTTTCAACCAATTAGGAATTTCTTTTGCTGGAATCAGATAATCTTCTTTCTCGCATGAAATGAAAAAGAGTGAAATGAGCGAAAACCAAATAAGTTTCTTCATGATATTATTTTTAGGGTTCTATCCTTATTACATCAAAAATTAAGCCAAATGCTGGTCATTTTCAAAGATTTCAGAAATTGCAAAATCATATACAGTTTTTAATTTTCCTCTAATTTCGGTAAACCTGAATAACTATCCAAAAAAATAACAGTCTATTTATTTGTACTGAAACTGGCTTTTATAGGTACTATAACCCCACCCCCATTCCCCATAAGCACCCCCTGCCAGCGACCCCGTCACTGACTTATTTCCTGTTCGTATCCTGACTTTCTTTTGTTTACAATAAGAGGGTACACCTATCAATGTGGGTGCAACATCGATATTTTCTCGTAATCAGTAAGAATTTGTGGAAAACTGATTTCATAAAAAATTATAAAAAAAATCCTGCTTGTGACGTATTTATGAAATGCGAACCCCCCACTTTTTTGAGTGAGGGGCAAAAAATTACTTTATTTAAACACTTTTTTTATGAAGCATCTGAACATAAATACTTCAATATATGAAAACGAGATAACCTATAACAATGGACGTTCATTTCCTGTGTTTTCGGGTTCAACCAGTTTCGATTTTCATTCTACTTCCACAATCAATACCGATACCTTAAACCAATATCAGGTTGATGTAAAAAATAATTATTACTGCATTTGTCTTGACTGGTTGGAATTTATTTGCCAATGGGATGAACCTATTGAATTAGCATTTATTAATAATAACAATCCTGATATTATAGTCGAGAAGATTAGCGTACACAGAAATCCGAATTTTAGAAACCTGCACAGAGTTTATTTTAACGGGGTTGAGGTTTGTGAGATTTATTCAGCTACAAATAACGGCACTCATGCTTTTAATGAAGTATCGGTAAAAGTTGCTAATGCTCTCTTATATACAGACAGCTATCACACTATAATAAGGGATTTGTTAGCAAAATTTGATTTAACGTTTCATAGGATGGCAAGAATAGATATAGCTTTGGATGGGAATGATGTATTGAAAATGTTAGCATTGCTTACCAAGTATGTTAAAAGCTACACGATTCAGACCAGTAATGATGCTATTCAAATACTGCCAATAGCATTTAGAAAGAAAGACCTTAGTTTTTTGGGTTGGTCAATAGGAAAGGGGAAGTCTGGTATTTCAGCACGGGTGTACAACAAATCAGAAGAAATTGAAAAAACAAAAAAGACTTATATAACTGATTATTGGAGTAACAATGGCATAACTACTGAAAATATTGGACGTTTTGAGATTCAGCTAACCTTTACCAGATTAAAAAAATATAACTTCGACTTTGCAAGTATGGAAAAACTTCCAGATGCTGTCTTTTTAGCTTCGCTATTTACCAATGAGGTTAAGCCGTGGTTAAAGTTCTACCGTGTGCGAAAGAAAGATTATTTAAACCATAAAAAAGAGGTTGCGATAAAGAAGGGTAAGGAAATATCGTATATAAAATGGGATGAGCTACCAGTAAAAACAGAATTGCTCGAATTCTCAGATTTCATATCTGTTAGAGATAGAACCAATGCACGCAACACAATTTCATTTTTGTTGAAAGATATACACAGGAATCCTACTTGTACAACGACTGCGCAAGTTGAAGTAATTCAGATGTATATGAATAACTACGACCTTAAAGAGTATGTCACACGCAAGATAGATTACTTGTTTTGTAGCAACG
This sequence comes from uncultured Bacteroidota bacterium, assembly GCA_903824785.1. Taxonomy (GTDB): domain Bacteria; phylum Bacteroidota; class Bacteroidia; order Bacteroidales; family VadinHA17; genus LD21. The sequence goes on along the minus strand of CAIJYD010000078.1, from coordinate 357,479 downwards.
TTGAAAATCAATACAATATGACACTTAAAAATCTGGTTCTCAAAGAGTAATGGTGAAAGGAAAATTGTGTAAATTGACTGATGAACTTTTTAATTAAAAACATTGATTTTTACAACGTAGGGATAGAATATAGTTAGAAAATAGTTGTGGTTAGAAAAACACAGAAGGCAACTATCATATATTCAGATAATTGCCTTCGCTTGTTTTTGTAAGTGGGGTGGAAGACCGGGTTCGAACCGGCGACCTTCGGAACCACAATCCGACGTTCTAACCAACTGAACTACATCCACCGTTTCAGGATTGCAAAATAAGGTCAAAATTTCTATTTCACAAAATTTTAATTTTAATTTTCTTATAAAGGGCTCAATTACTATCTTTGGGCGGTTAAAAAATAACCTTCCTGCACAATTTTTTATTTCAAAGGTTGTTATAAGGATGAATTAATAACGTGCTACTCCGGTTTTGAAAAGACTTAAATTTATAGATAATATCTCGGGACTTCAGCTCTTCCAGCTTATGAAGCCGGTTATATTTCTTATTATCAGTATCGTTTTTACAAAGAGCCACCTGACGCGTTCAGAGATCGGACAATGGGAAATGTTCATGTTCATTGCAGGGTTAATGACCTTCTTCTGGGTAACAGGAATCATTCAGTCACTGCTGCCTCTTTACCACAGGAATAAAACCTACAGGAAAATAGGTGATAACGGGACAACTAAGTCTCCTGAGATCTTTAACGCCTTTCTCCTGTTGTGCTTTTTCAGCCTGCTCTTTTTTATTCTTGGCCATTCATTAAAAAATAATTTTTCGGTTTTTCATTTCTCAGGGAACGTTCCATACATAAACCTGCTTTTGCTTTATATCCTGCTCAGTAGTCCTGTGTGCCTCATTGAATATATCTATCTTCTTAATAACAGGTCATATCGGATCTTTCAGTATGGACTTTATACTTTTACAGCCCAGCTGATCCTGATTATTGTTCCAATTATCTTAGGCAAAGATATAATATGGTCAATTTACGGATTGCTTTCAATAACTCTTTTCAGATGGGTATGGCTGATAATCCTGTTAAGGCGTTATACAGAGATGCGGATCTCGGTTGAGTTCATGAAGGAACATCTCTATCTGGGTACTCCGCTGATCCTGACCTCTCTTATCAGTGGCTCGGCACAATATACAGATGGTGTTATCATTTCAGCAGTTTACCGCGATCCTGCAATGTTTGCATGGTTCCGTTACGGGGCAAAGGAATTTCCTCTTGTACTCATGCTTGCAAATGGACTGAGTAATGCCATGCTTCCTGAATTCTCCACAAGAGAGAGAATGAAAGAGTCGCTGGCAAAAATAAGGGTCAAATCAAAAAGACTTATGCATATCCTCTTCCCAAGTGCTATGGTAATGATGCTATTTACCAGATGGATCTATCCCAGAATGTTTAATCCCGAGTTTCAGAAAAGTGCCGACATATTTCTTATTTACTCTTTATTGATCATTCCCAGGCTTGTTTTTCCTCAGACAGTAATTGTCGGCAGAAAAAAAACGCACATTACTCTGATTGCAGCAATTCTGGAACTGGCTATAAACATCCCTTTAAGCCTTTTTATGATAAAATGGAATTATGGGCTTGTAGGAGTCGCCCTGTCAACATTCCTGGCTTATGTTATTGGCAAAATGTTCCTGACAGGATATCTGTGGATTAAAATGAAGATCAAACCGTCGGAATATATTCCTGTCAGACTTTATGCTCTTTACTGTCTGGCTCTTGCTCTCATCTTTATTCTGATCGACCACAGGATAATCGATATACATTAATACTTGCGACCGGCATCAGGATGTTGGATTGCAGTTATAAAAATCTGTATATATTTGCATCTGATTTTCAATAAACTGGTTAGATACAACATTAAATTTCTGTTTATCAGATAAATATAAAGATGCAGATAATTGAGGTTATAACAAAACAAGAGAAAAGGGAGTTTGTTAATTTTCCAAAGAGGTTATACAAAAACGACAGTTTCTGGGTATGTCCACTTGATTCAGGAGTGGAATCGGTTTTTGATTCAACTAAAAACCATACATTTCTTCACGGGGAAGCAGTCAGGTGGATTCTGAAAGATGATAACGGAAAAATAATCGGAAGGATTGCCGCTTTTATCGACAATGTACGATCAGCAGCCAGCAGCCAGCCAACCGGAGGTATCGGGTTCTTTGAGGTCTCGGAGAACAGAGACGCGGCCTTTCTCCTTTTTGATACTGCCGCAGAGTGGCTCTCTTCAAAGGGAATGGAAGCTTTTGACGGACCGGTTAATTTTGGCGAGAACGATAATAACTGGGGATTGCTGGTAGACGGATTCGTCCGGCAGGGATATGGAATGCCATATAATAAAAAGTATTACAGGGCTTATTTTGAAGAATATGGGTTTAAAAACTTCTTCGAGCAGTATTCTTATCACAGGACTCTCCGTGATGCTAATAACGAAATTGAGGAATTTCCGGAGAGGATAATGAAGATCTCTGCCTGGCTCTCAAAAAGACCTGGTTATTCCTTCCGCCATTTTGAGTTCAGAAAGAAAGATAAATTCATAAAAGATATTATTGAAATATACAACTCCACCTGGTCTCTATTTAAAGAAGATTTTACCCCGCTGGAGCCTGCATTTCTTGAAGAATCACTTTCAAAGGCAAAGCTGGTTGTTGATGAAGATCTTATCTGGTTTGCCTATTTCAATGATAAACCAATTGGCTTTTTTATACTGTTTCCCGATCTGAACCAGATTCTTAAACATTTTAATGGGAAACTACATCTTCTGAATATTTTAAGGTTGATGTATTTTCTTGTTACTCATAAAATGACCAGAATGAGAGCTGTTGTGGGAGGTGTACATCCAAATTTTCAAAACAGCGGAGTCGAATCGGCAATCTTTTATCAGCTTTACAGCGTTTTTAAAAAGAAACCATGGTTTAAAGAACTGGAACTGTCATGGGTGGGAGATTATAATCCCAAAATGATTGCAATTTACGAAGCGCTGGGTGCTGAAAAGGCAAAAACACATGTTACTTACAGGTATTTAATCAATAAAAAGCTTCCTTTCAAAAGATATAAGGACGAAATGACTGAAAAACAAGAGGTTAAGCAGGATAATGTTATCCCTGATTAATAATTTCACAATTCCTTTTGTATTTTAATAAATGTTAATTAATTTTGCAAACCCTAAACGGGGGCAATTTATTTGAATTATTAAGGAAAATAAAATATCGAGCAATGAAAAATGGAATTCATCCGGTCAATTACAGGTTTGTAGTATTTCAGGATATGTCAAACGGACAATCTTTCATGAGTAAATCAACTGCACCCTCTAAAGATAGCATTAAATGGGAGGACGGGAAAGATTATCCGCTTATCAAGCTTGAGATTTCCAACACGTCTCATCCATTTTATACAGGTAAAATGAAACTTGTTGATACCGCAGGAAGGGTTGATAAGTTTATGAATCGCTATAAAGATCATGTAGGTAAAAAGAAATAACATCAGGAATGAATTTATATTAAAGCCCTCAATCCGGGGGCTTTTTGTTTTTTTATTAACTTCGGCACAATCATTGCTAACACGGTATGAAGGTCAGATACAGAAAAAAATATGTAATTTTGACAAAACCTGTTAAAGGCCGCAGAATGCCTCACGCTTCACGCCTTAAAAAGAGTAAGATACCAGATGGAAAGAAAATTCAGGAAACCTGCCGGTGAAATATTTCTCCCCGATATCCTTGATGGAGAGGGAGATATAATTCCTATTATTGCAGATGGCGATGATGGAGAACTTGAGGATGTTGAGGTTCCTGAGACAATCCCAATACTATCTCTCAGGAATACAGTGCTTTTCCCGGGTGTGGTTCTTCCTATTTCAATTGGCAGACCCAAATCAATTCAGCTTATTAAAGACGCATACCGCAACGACAGAATAGTTGGAACAGTGGCTCAGAGAGATCCTGATGTTGAGAATCCGGGTTTTCAGGAGCTGCATTCTATTGGCACCATCGGTCAGATTGTCAAGCTGCTGGAGATGCCCGACGGCTCAACAACAGCGATTATTCAGGGGCGTAAAAGGATGGTACTTGAGGAGCTTGTCTCTGATGATCCCTATTTTATTGCCAAAGTTAAATCGATACCTGAAATAAAACCCGATATTTTAAGCAAGGATTTTGATGCTATTGTCGGATCTCTTAAAGATCTGTCGCTTAAGATTATCAAGATTAATCCCAACATAAGCCCTGAAGCCTCTTTTGCAATAAAGAACATTGAGAATAATACATACCTCATAAATTTCATCTGTTCCAATACCGATATTAAAGTTCAGGATAAGCAAAAACTTCTGGAGATTACCAGTCTGCGCGACAGGGGTTTTCTTCTGCTCGAGTTTCTTGTTCAGGAGATTCAGATCCTGGAACTGAAAAATGAATTGCAGTCGAAGGTAAAAAGCGACCTTGACCAGCAACAGCGCGAATTCCTGCTTCATCAGCAGATGAAAACCATTCAGAATGAGCTTGGTGGCAATCCGGTTGATAAAGAGATTGAGGAGTATAGAAAAAAAGGGAAAACAAAGAAATGGAGTGAAGATGTACAAAAAGTGTTCAATAAGGAGCTCGATAAGCTGCATCGTCTTAACCCTGCTGCTGCTGAGTATTCTGTCCAGATAAATTATATTCAGACGTTGCTCGATCTCCCATGGAACTCATTTACACAGGATAACCTCGATCTTAATAATGCACGACGGGTTCTCGACCAGGATCACTTCGGACTCGACGAGGTTAAGGAGAGGATTCTTGAACATCTTGCTGTGCTTAAACTTAAAGGGGATCTGAAATCTCCTATTCTCTGCCTTTATGGCCCTCCCGGAGTAGGAAAAACCTCTCTTGGCAGGTCCGTGGCCAAAGCTCTTGGCAGAAAGTATGTCAGGATGTCACTTGGCGGATTGCACGATGAGGCGGAAATACGGGGTCACAGAAAAACATATATCGGAGCAATGCCCGGTCGGATTATTCAGAATATCAGACGAGCCGATTCTTCTAACCCAGTGTTTATTCTCGATGAGATAGACAAGGTTGGACAGGATTACCGTGGAGATCCCTCTTCAGCCCTGCTGGAAGTTCTTGATCCGGAACAGAATATGACATTTTTTGATAATTTCCTTGAGATGGAATATGATCTGTCGAAAGTGTTGTTTATTGCAACCGCCAACAACCTTGCAACTATCAGCCCTGCCCTAAGAGACCGTATGGAACTGATTGAAATAACCGGCTACCTCGTTGAAGAGAAGCTTGAGATAGCAAAGCATCATCTCTTCCCAAAACAGCTTGAAAACCATGGTGTTAAAAAAAGCCAGATCACTGTTGACAAAAAGGTGATGGAGACGCTTATTGAAAAATATACCAGGGAATCGGGTGTAAGGGAACTCGATAAACGGCTTGCAAAAGTAGTGAGGGTAACAGCTAAAAACATTGCTTCTGAAATAGCATATGAAAAAGCCTTGTCGCAGGAAGTTCTTTTTGAAATGCTGGGTCCTCCGAAATACAGCCGCGACCTTTATTCGGGAAATGACCAGGCTGGTGTTGTAACAGGCCTTGCCTGGACCGCAGCAGGAGGGGAGATACTTTTCGTGGAAACAAGTCTCAGCAAAGGTACAGGCAAACTAACTCTTACAGGTAATCTGGGAGAGGTGATGAAGGAGTCGGCAGTTATTGCCCTTGAATACCTGAAATCAAATGCCGGTGTGCTCGACCTGCCTGATAATTTTGCTGAAAAATGGAACATTCACATCCATGTTCCCGAAGGTGCAATTCCAAAAGACGGGCCATCAGCCGGTGTTACTATGGCAACTTCAATCGCCTCGGCCTTCACCCAGAGAAAAGTAAAGAAATACCTCGCTATGACCGGCGAAATAACACTGAGAGGGAAAGTATTGCCTGTGGGTGGAATAAAAGAAAAGATCCTCGCAGCAAAACGGGCAAAGATCAGGGAGATCATAATTTCGGAGGAGAACAGGAAAGACGTTGAGAATATCAAGGGAATCTATATTAAGGGGTTGAAATTCCATTATATAGATACAATAATGGGTGTACTTAAACTGGCATTGCTTAAGGAAAAAGTGGAGAATCCGAAAATACTGTCATTTGAATGAAGAAAATAGCTGTTTTCCCAGGATCTTTCGATCCGATTACTATCGGACATGAAGCTATTGTCAGAAGAGCACTTAGCCTCTTTGATGAGATAATCGTTGCCGTGGGTGCCAACGCGCTGAAAAAAAGTTTCTATCCTCTTGCTGTAAGAAAAGAGATGATAAAAAAAGTCTTTCAGAATGAACCCAGAGTCAGAGTAGACCACTATGAAGGACTGACAGTTGACTATTGTAAAAAAAGTAGTGCCAGCTACCTTCTGAGGGGACTCAGAACAGCTGCCGACTTTGAGTTTGAAAGGGCTATAGCTCAGGTAAACAAGGCAATGGCCAGCGAAATAGAAACAGTTTTTCTGCTTACAAGCCCTGAGCATTCACCTATAAATTCTACTATTGTACGCGATATAATCAGAAGTGGAGGAGATGCTTCCTTGTTTGTTCCCACATCAATTGATCTTAACGAATATAAGGGGGAAGAAGATTAAGTTATAAGTTCCTGAGTACAGAACTGTTTATGACCTCCATCAGCGACAACCAGGCACTATCCTTAATCCTATTTAATTCATCAGGTAAAAGCCATTCAACCTTTGTAATACCCTCTTCGGTCTGAGGTTCATTTACAGTATCCCCATCATATTGCATCAGATACCAGTGGGTTTTCTTCAGGTAAGAAATGCCTTCCCAGGTATAAGTATGATAACTCGGATTAATCTCTTTTACGATAGTGTGGCCAAAAATTCCACACTCCTCACTCACTTCTCTTAATGCACACGCATCCGGATCTTCTCCCGGCTCAATATGGCCCTTTGGAAGATCAAGTTTTCCTTTCTTCTCAATAAAGAGATACCTGCCTGAAGTGTGCTTCACAAGGCCGCCTGCAGCACCAACTTCGGTGAAATAAATCCGGAAGATTTTCCATATATGCTTTATGTCAGATCCATAAATATTAATTGCAGTCAAACTTTTATCTGACTGGAAATCAGAAATTAATTTATAAAGTTCACTGGTGTCATTGAATTTATGGAATAAGCCGTATTTTTGTATCCGGTCAGGTTCAGAGCTTATTAAAATGAATCTGTTTTCAAAATGAACTTTATACATATTCTTATGGAGAATAGTGAAAAAAAAACAGCTGAATATCTTTTACAAATTAAAGCAATAAAATTGCAACCGTCAAATCCATTTACCTGGGCTTCGGGATGGAAGTCCCCCATTTATTGTGATAATCGTAAGACTCTCTCATTTCCTGAAGTGAGAAGTTACATCTGCGATTCTTTTGCAGCACTTATTACCAGACTCTATCCGCAGGCAGAACTGATTGCAGGTGTTGCCACAGGTGCAATTGCGCATGGGGTCCTCGTTGCAGATAAGCTTGGACTGCCATTTATTTATGTCAGGTCAGGAGCAAAGGAGCATGGTCTTGGTAATCAGATTGAAGGCTATTTCTTACCCGGTCAGAAAGTGGTGGTTATTGAGGATCTGATATCAACGGGAGGCAGCAGCTTAAGTGCAGTCAGAGCCCTCAGGGAAGCAGGATGCGAGGTCCTGGGAATGACAGCAATTTTTACTTACGGATTTAAGAAAGCATCTGACGGGTTTGAAGCGGAAAATTGCACTCTCCATACTTTAAGTAACTATTCGGTTCTTGTTGATGAAGCTGTAAAAACAGGTTACATTAGTCAGTCTGAAGTGGAAACACTTAAAAAATGGAAGTCTGACCCTTCAGTTTGGGGTACAAAATAGTGTAATGTCTCTCATAAAGAGGCTGTTAAGCAGTAATTCATTATGTCTGATTTATCAAATTTTGAAAGCAGGACAGGCAAACTGAACTGCAGTGACCAGGAGCTTTTTCATTTTGTGACTGATCTCAGGAATTTTGAAAGGTTTATCCTGCAGGGAACCTTCGGGAACTGGCAGGCCGACCGTGAATCGTGTAGCTTCAGTGTGCCGGTACCCGGGAAGGTGAGTATCCGCCTTGTTGAAAAAGAGAATTATGTAAGAGTGGTATATACAGGCGATGCTCTGAAAAAAAATGATTTTACTCTTGTTCTGAATATAACAGGTAAAGGAAATTCGCTGACAGAAGTGAAGGTTTCTCTTAGTGCAGATCTTAATCCTATGCTTAAGATGATGGCAGCTAAGCCTCTTGGCCAATTCCTTGAAATTCTTATAAGTGAGATGGAAAAATTCGAAGAGTGGAAAGATCTTAAAGAATAAAATCAACCTCTTTAAACCCATATTCACAAAATCGGCCGGAATCACTTTCAATACTGAGCCTGCCGGAATCGGCTACAGCTATAATGCGACCGGAGAAAAGTCCATTCTGATCTCTGTATTGTGACCATTCGTTAAAACGATAAAGTTTGTTAATATACTCTTCCTTTATTTTATGGTGCGACCCGGTAATAAGCTGTTGGTACCTTTTATCGATATCAATGGAGAGATCATTGATGGACATTTCAAGATCAAAGTCCTTTCCTGTTATCATCTTCAGAGAAACCGGATTCGGAGCTCCCTCAATAAATTTCTCCTGATTTATGTTAAGCCCAATTCCTGCAATAGTATTTTCAATACGATTGTCCATTATGGAGTTCTCAATTAAAATTCCTGCTATTTTGTCATTGTTTACATAAATGTCATTTGGCCATTTTATTGAACAAACAGGAATATGTCGTTGCAGAAAATCGCAAATCCCCAGAGAAATTGTCATAGAGATTTGGAACTGATCGGTCGGATCAATCATGAAAGGGAAAACTACTATGCTCATTAACAGATTTTTACCATCTTCGCTTTCCCACTTATTACCCATCTGTCCTTTACCTGCAGACTGATAATTTGTATGGATAACTGTACCTTCCCGCAGGTTATTTTTTTTAAGAAAGTTAGCCGCATAAGTATTTGTCGATGGCAGATTTTTAAAAAAAAGAATTTTTGAACCTATTATCATGATTAGTATATAGTTAAATAATTGAAACTCTTTTTCTTTCTCCGGATCCGATTTGCAGGAAAGATTGGCACTGTAATTGCAAAAGAGGTTTACTATATACAAAAATAGATAAAAAGTGGTACTTTTGCGACTTAATATCAAACTGATAAACATTAATGAAGAAAAGATCTGACGAAGCTGATCTCCTTTTGCAAAGCGTAATAAAGGGAATTTTTGAAAAAAAAGGACAAAATGTTCTGAAAATTGATTTAAGAAAACTTGAAAACAGAATTACAGATTATTTTGTTATTTGTCATGCTGCATCAGGTACTCAGGTAAGTGCTATTTGCGATTCAATTGACGATATAGTGCGTAAGGAAGCAGAGGAAAAGCCATTGCATATTGAAGGTCTCGATAATTGCTTTTGGGTACTTCTTGATTATGGCAACGTTATAGTTCATGTCTTTCTTGAAGAATACAGGAGCTTTTATAGCCTGGAATCATTGTGGGCAGATGCCAGAATAGAAGCAATGGAAGATAAATTACAATAAGTTAAATATTTATGACAGAAAATTCAGACAGTAATAATCAGGGACCGGATAAAAAGCCCGATAAGAATAATAAACCAAAGTTCAATACAAACTGGCTTTTTTTAGTGCTTTTTGGATCAATTATTCTTTTTCAGGTATTCTATGCAGGGAAATCTGTACAGAATACAACTACCAGCGAGATAAAGAGTATGATTGCCAGCCGCGATATTGATAAGCTGGTTGTAGTTAATAAAGATCAGGCTGAGATCTATCTTAAAAAAGAGGCGATTGAATCGGGAAGATATCCGAAACTGCCAAAACCAACCACCGGTTTCTTTGCCACGGCAGAAAAACCAAATTATACCTATAACATAGGTGATATAAGCAATTTTGAACCTTTCATACTGGAGGCTCAGAAAAACGCCGGTTACGCCGAGAAGGAATATATCTATCCGGATTATATTACCCGTAAAAACTATCTGCTTGATGCCCTCTCGTGGCTTCTATTTCCGGCACTTCTAATTGGTCTGTGGCTGTTTATGATGAAACGGATGTCAGGCGGTGGTGCAGGCGGTGCAGGAGGAATTTTCAGCGTTGGGAAATCGCGTGCTCAGATATTTGATAAGGATAATAATGTTAAGTTGAATTTCACTGATGTGGCCGGACTGGAAGAGGCTAAAACAGAGGTGATGGAAATAGTTGATTTTCTTAAGAATCCAAAAAAATATACAAATCTTGGAGGTAAAATACCAAAAGGTGCATTGCTGATTGGCCCTCCGGGAACCGGAAAGACTATGCTTGCAAAAGCTGTGGCAGGAGAAGCAAACGTACCTTTCTTTTCAATATCCGGATCGGACTTTGTTGAAATGTTTGTAGGTGTAGGTGCATCAAGAGTAAGAGACCTTTTCAAACAGGCCAAGGAAAAAGCCCCATGTATCGTATTTATTGATGAGATAGATGCAGTAGGACGGGCAAGAGGACGCAATGCAAATTACGGATCAAACGATGAAAGGGAGAATACCCTCAACCAGCTGCTTACCGAGATGGACGGTTTCGGAACAAATATGGGTGTGATAATTCTTGCTGCAACAAACAGGGCTGATATTCTCGACAGGGCGCTGATGCGCGCAGGTCGTTTTGACAGGCAGATTCATGTTGAACTTCCTGACATTGTGGAGCGTGAAGCTATTTTTAAAGTTCATCTTCGTCCAATTAAACTTGAAAAAGATTTTGATATAGCCTTTATGGCCAAACAGACTCCGGGCTTTTCAGGTGCTGATATTGCCAATGTTTGTAACGAAGCGGCCCTTATTGCTGCAAGGAAAAACAAGACAGTTGTTGAAAAGCAGGATTTTCTTGATGCAGTTGACCGTATTGTTGGAGGACTGGAAAGAAAAACGAAAATTATTTCAGCTGTCGAGAAGAAAACGATTGCATATCATGAAGCAGGACACGCAACGGTTAGCTGGCTCCTTGAACATGCCAGCCCTCTTCTTAAAGTAACAATAATTCCCCGTGGAAGAGCCCTTGGCGCTGCCTGGTATCTGCCTGAAGAGCGTCAGCTTACAACACGTGAACAGATTCTTGACGAAATGGCATATGCCCTCGGCGGAAGAGCTGCTGAAGAAATTATCTTTGGTAAGATATCTACAGGAGCACTGAGCGACCTTGAGAAAATTACAAAACAGGCTTATGCAATGGTTTCGTTCTTTGGAATGAGCGAGAAGGTGGGAAATATCAGTTTCTATGATTCTTCGGGTCAATCCGATTTCGGTTTTACAAAACCATACAGCGAAAAAACAGCAGAACTTATTGACGAGGAGGTGAACCTGATAATTGCCGAATCGTATGTGAGGGCAAAGGAAGTACTGAAAAACAATATGAAGGGACTTACATTGCTTGCTGAGCTTCTTTTGGAGAAAGAGGTAATATTCAGTGAAGACCTGGAGCGGATCTTCGGGAAAAGAAAAGCTGATGTTCTGAAGGAAGAGCGCGAAGCGGAAGCCAAACCAAAAGCTATTGGCGTAAAAGGGGAAAAAATAAAAGAGGATAAAAAAGGGAAAAAATCTGAAAAGGCCTCTTCTTCAAAAACAAAAGAGGGGTTAAAGGGAAATGATTCAGTAACAGAAAAACTCTCGCCCGGGAAAATTGTTAAAAAAACAAAAGCAAAATCAAAAGATAAAGCATAATATACTGAAGTTTTGAATAATTTTTTCAGACGTACATTAACAGGGGGATGGATAGTAATATTTGTAATGGGAGGATTCTGGCTTCACCCGGTATCCTTTTTTCTTACAGGCCTTGTAATGCTTGTCGGAACACAGTATGAGTATTATCTTATGATCAGGAATACAGGAGTGAAACCTCAGATGGTATCAGGGATAACTACTGGTATTACAGCCTATGTGATCTCCACATTGATTGCTTCAGGAACAATTCCCGGGAAATTTTTCCTTCTGCTCATCCCAATGATGCTGATAATAATGGTTGTGGAGCTCTACAGGAAACAGGAAAAACCTTTTGACTCACTGGCACACACTTTTTTTTCAGTGCTTTATACAGCAATACCTTTCTCAATGTTCCCGTTCTCTGCATTTTCACGCACAGGGCTTGAATCATTGATCTCTCATGGGAACATCACTTTTTCACCGGGGATAATTATCGGGTTCTTTCTTCTTATCTGGGCAAATGATACAGGGGCATATCTTTCAGGTATATCATTCGGACGTCATAAATTGTTTCAGCGGATCTCACCAAAAAAAACATGGGAAGGGTTTTTCGGAGGTGTTGTTCTGGCTGTCGTTGTGGCCTGGCTTCTTTCAGGCTGGCTGGGTGTTGTTGATAAAACCCATTGGGTAATTATTTCTGTAATTATTTCTATAGCAGGTACATATGGAGATCTAGTTGAATCAATGCTGAAAAGAAGCATCGGGGTAAAAGATTCAGGAACAATTATGCCGGGTCATGGCGGATTTCTCGACCGCTTCGATAGTGCAATAATATCTTTCCCACTTGTATATCTTTTTATTACAGTTTTTGGATGATTGGCCGGACTTGATTAGTTTTGTGCAAATTTTATAATAATGAGTATTCACAAAGAAGGATATAAAATTCTGGCTTTTGCTCTTATAGCATTGGTGATATTAAACATAATAGTAAATATCATCTGGGCAGATATTGAACTTTTACGATGGGCATTTATCATCTGCTCTTTAATGCTTTATGTATTCCTGCTTTTCTTCTTCAGATGGCCTGAGCGGATTCTCGAGCCTGATCATGGATTAGTATATGCTCCGGCAGATGGTAAGGTGGTTGTTATTGAAGAGACAGAAGAGAAAGAGTATTTTAACGATACCCGCCTGCAGGTTTCAATATTCATGTCTCCTTTTAATGTTCACAGTAACAGGTATCCTGTGTCAGGGCGTATAAAATATGTCAGGTACCATCCGGGTCACAACATGGTAGCCTGGCATCCGAAATCCTCAGAATTGAATGAAAGGAGCAGTATCGTAATTGAAACAAAAGAGGGAACTGAGATTCTGATAAGACAGATAGCCGGTGCTGTTGCTCGCAGGATTGTTACCTATTCCAAAGAAAATCAGGAGGTTTTACAGGGCGACGAGCTTGGGTTTATTAAATTCGGGTCACGGGTTGACGTTTTTTTACCGGTTGGAACAGAAATTGAAGTACCTATCCTGCAACAGGTGAAAGCAAATAAAAGCATTATTGCCAAAATCTGAAAATAGGATCTTCTTATGAGCCGGACCGATGACAAAATAATTGACGTAACAAAAGATGTAAAATGGATAGGAGTTCTTGATTATGACATCAGGACTTTTGACATTGTTATGCATACTGAATTCGGAACAACCTATAACTCATATTTTATAAATGCAGAAAAGAAAGCTATTATAGAGGTTGCCAAAGAGAAGTTCAGTGATATTTATCTTGCTAAATTAAGGGCTGTTACAGATCCCGCGGAAATTCAGTATATTATTATTGACCATACTGAGCCCGACCATTCAGGAAGTCTGCGAATGCTTCTCAGTCTGGCACCTTCTGCTACGGTAGTCGGAAGCGGAAGTGCCATCAGATATCTTGAAGATATTGTTAATGAGCCTTTTAAGTCTTTGGTGGTAAAGGATGGAGATACCCTGGACCTCGGGAATAAGACTTTAAAATTTATTTCAGCTCCAAACCTTCATTGGCCCGATACAATTTATACCTTTCTTGTAGAGGACAAAGTGTTGTTTACTTGCGATTCTTTCGGAGCACACTACTGTGCCGGCGGAATGTATAGTGAATTTGATGAGGTATTTACAAGCTCATTTAAGTATTACTTCGACGTTATAATGAAGCCATTCAGCAGGTTTGTGCTGAGAGCAATTGAAAAGATAAAACCGCTTGATTTTGATTTTATCTGCACCGGACACGGCCCGATGCACAGTAGTAACAGCAGAAAGGCAATTGAATTGTCAGAAAAATATGCAAAACAGTATATGCAGATTTCTATTGACAGGGATCATAGAAATATTCTTATAGCCTATGTCTCGGCTTATGGTTATACAAAAGATGCAGCGTATCTTATTGCAGAAGGATTTCCAGATGATCAGCATATAAATGTTGATATCGTCGATATTGAGAATATTGATCCGGAATTGCTTGAAACTAAAATTGTCTGGGCCGATGGCATTCTGATTGGATCACCTACCATCAACCAGAATACTTTTCTCCCTGTTTATAAATTATTTGCACTGATTAACCCACTGAGAGACAGGGGTAAGCTGGGCGGTGCTTTCGGTTCGTACGGATGGAGCGGAGAATCGCCAAAAATAATAATTGAAAACCTGCGGGTGCTTAAATTCAAGGTATTTGAAGAAACTGCAGCATTTAAATTTTCTCCCGAAGGCTATAAAGATAAATTCCTTAAAGAGTTCGGCAGAAAGTTTGCCGAAACATTTCTTGAAGGTTGTGAGCAGATAAAAAATCCCGGTAATTAGCCGGGATTTTTTTTGATCTCCTTACGAGATCTTTATCTGTCTGGAGATCTTGTTCTTCTCCTCTTCCTGTTTCGGAAGTACTACAGAAAGGATTCCCTCTTTATAATTAGCCTCTATCTTTTCTCTGGTTACATTTTCAGGAATATAGAAGCTCCTGCAGAAAGATGAATAGCTGAACTCTTTCCTCTTGTAGCCCTCTTTGGTCTCATCCGATTCATTTTTTGTCTCAGAAGAGATTGTCAGCACATCCTCATTGATGTCAATTTTCAGATTATTCCTGTCAATTCCCGGGACAGCAAGTTCAAGAAAATAGTTCTTTTCATCTTCCCTGATGTTTACTGCCGGCATTGAAGTCGTTTTTGCAGTTAATCCTGTGAAAAAGTCATCATCAAAAAAAATTGGCATGTAAAATGGCCTGAACGTCCTTTTAGTGATTGTTGGTAACATGATTTTGTCCTCCTGTTATTTTAGTTAAACATATATTTTAATTACAATTCACTATTTTCAAACTCTGTTCCAAATCATTAAAAGCGACATAATGGCATAAAGTTTATTGTTTATGCAGACAACATGGCAGTTTTAAGATAAATTCATGCAAAAAATGATCACTTTGAGCCCTTCAAATGGGGAATTATGATTATGATCGTCAGATAAAAGAAAGGAGTTATTTGAATAAGATGCTGTATAATCTCTTCAACATGTGGAAAACATATTTTAGTGAATTTAAAAAATTTGGATTAGGTTTGCATAAAGTTATTATTTCTGGATGAAAGACACTTTAAGAAACATTCTTATCTTTTTTGGATTTGTGCTGCTTCTGGCTTGTGCATGGTATTTCCGGAGCATTGTTGTCTATATACTTGTATCAGGTGTTTTGTCGATTATGGGGCGGCCCCTTGTTGATCTGTTTTGCAGGATCAGGTTTAAGAGATGGTCTTTTCCGCGTGCACTCAGCGCCCTTCTCACCCTGGGTATAATATGGGGAGCTTTCGTCCTTATCTTTGTTATTTTCGTCCCGCTCGTAACAACTCAGATAAACTATTTCTCTACAATAGACAGCGAAAAAATTGTTCAGCTTATTCAGGATCCTATAACCCGTATAGAGTATCTTTTCAGGGCTTTCAACAAGGAAATTACTTCTGAGCTCACTCTTCAGGAATATATTGCCGGAAAAGTTTCAGGTGTTCTCAATATTAATATGATACAGAATTTTATAGGTTCCATAATCGATATTCTGGGGAACATTATAATCGCTGTCTTCTCAATTACATTTATTACTTTTTTCTTTTTAAAAGACCAGCAACTCTTTTTTGAATCTATTTTGATGTGGGTCCCTGAGAAATATACGGATAATGTTACCAGAGCTTTGAATTCAATTAAAAAACTTCTTACAAGATATTTCATTGGAATCGTTATTCAGAGCACCTGCATAATGATTCTTATTACCATTGGAATGACAATTGCAGGTATAGATTTTCAACAGGCTCTTGTAATGGGACTTATACTCGGCATTTTGAATGTAATCCCGTACGTTGGCCCATGGATCGGCCTATTTATTGCAATCATAATGGGCGTTGCCTCACATATGAATCAGGACTTTACCACAGTCGTTATACCTTTGGTTACATATATGATACTGGTTGAGGCGATTACACATTTAATTGATAATGTGATCTTTCAGCCGGTTATCTTTTCCAGCAGTGTTAAAGCCCACCCTCTCGAAATATTCGTGGTTGTTCTGGCAGCAGGCTTCGCTGCAGGGATTCCCGGTATGATACTCGGTATACCGGCTTATACAGTTTTAAGAGTATTTGCAAGGGAGTTCTTTTATAATTTCAAGGCGGTTCAGAAGATAACCTCAAGCCTTTCACCTGATAATATCAGCAGGAAATCACAATCTGCTTCCAAAGGGAATGACACCGGAGTTAAAATAACTAAAACCTGAATACTACAGTGGGCAAAAAAAACACCTGAAAATCACACCATTCAGATTATATAATAAAACAGATGAAGAATAATATTCCATTGATATCTGCGCTCCTCAGCTTTTATTATGAGGGTTTCAGAAATATGTCGGGATGGGGAAAAAAGGTTTGGATAATAATCATAATAAAGCTTTTTATTATGTTTGCGGTTCTGAAGCTCTTCTTTTTCCCCGATTTTCTTCAGAAAAAATATGATAATGAAAAACAGAGAAGTGAGTATGTACGGGATCAATTAATAAATTCACCAGATAATCATGATTGAAAATATCGATTTTACGCTTGTTGACTGGTCGAGGGCTCAATTTGCCCTGACAGCCATTTACCATTGGCTTTTTGTACCGTTAACCCTTGGATTATCATTCATCATTGCCATAATGGAGACAATTTATGTCAGGACAGGCAGTGAAGAATGGAAACGCCTTACCCGGTTCTGGATGACTCTATTCGGGATTAACTTTGCCATTGGAGTAGCAACCGGGATAATTCTTGAATTTGAGTTTGGCACCAACTGGTCAAATTATTCCTGGTTTGTCGGGGATATTTTCGGGGCTCCTCTTGCTGTTGAAGGTATTCTTGCTTTCTTCCTGGAGTCGACTTTTGTTGCTGTTATGTTTTTCGGATGGAATAAAGTGAGCAGGAAGTTTCACCTGACATCAACATGGCTGGTGGCCATCGGAGCAAATCTTTCAGCACTCTGGATCCTGGTTGCCAATGCCTGGATGCAAAATCCTGTTGGGATGGCTTTTAATCCCGAAACAGCCAGAAATGAGATGGTCAGCTTCTGGGCAGTTCTGTTTAATCAGGTGGCAGTTGAGAAGTTTCTTCATACAATTTCCTCGGGATTCCTACTGGCCTCAATGTTTGTACTGGGTATAAGCTCCTGGTTCCTTATAAGAAAAAGAGAAGAACTGTTTGCCCGCAGAAGCATTCTGATAGCCGGAATATTCGGACTACTATCTTCACTTATGGTTGCTTATACAGGAGATTCTTCAGCAAGGACATTATCAAAAGTTCAGCCGGTGAAATTTGCAGCTATGGAAGCCTTGTACCAGGGGAAAAGCAATGCCGGATTAATTGCAATAGGGTTCCTTAAGGATGCTGATACGAAAACAGGAGAAAAAATAAATAAGGAACTGGCTTTCAAGATTGAAATACCGGGACTGCTTTCAGTTCTTACAAGCGGGGATAAAGATGGTTATGTTGCCGGAATAACCGATCATGTTGCAGGGAACGGGGAAAGGGGAATAATGTCTTCAGCTGAAAAAATCAGGAGAGGTCAGTATGCCAGGAATGTTCTGAAAGATTATAAAATTGCACGGTCGGCGAATGACACTGCACAGCTTGGAACGATAAGCAATTTGTTTAAAGACAAAGAGTTTCAGTCAGATTACTTCAGATATTTCGGATATGCCTCACTTGCCAGACCTGAAGATGTTGTCCCTGATGTGCCGTCGACATTCTATTCATTTCATCTTATGGTGATACTTGGATTTTTATTCATCCTGATCTTCTCAATGGCTCTGTACTTCCTGTTCAAAGGGACAATTACAGAAACAAGATGGTTTTTATGGATAGCGCTTCTTTCAATACCTCTGCCATATATTGCAGGAGAACTTGGCTGGATACTTACTGAGATGGGACGCCAGCCCTGGATAATTCAGGATCTGATGCCGGTATCCGGCGCTGTTTCAAAAATCAGTTCCGGATCGGTGATTATCACCTTTGTTCTATTTGCAGTTCTTTTCACGGTATTGCTTATTTCAGAAATATCCATCATGGTAAAACAAATTAAAACAGGACCAAAACATTAGGAGGACAAAAATATGACAACAATGATTTCACATCTGTTCCTGCAGCACTACTGGTGGATAATAGTCTCACTTCTGGCGAGCCTGCTTGTATTTCTGATGTTTGTACAGGGAGGTCAGTCGCTGATCTTTTCCCTTCCCGGGAACGATTCTCAGAAGACGATGATAGTTAATACTCTTGGCCGGAAATGGGAATTCACCTTTACCACACTGGTCACTTTCGGAGGAGCCTTCTTTGCTTCATTTCCTCTCTTTTATGCAACAAGCTTCGGCGGTGCCTACTGGGTTTGGATTGCAATACTATTCAGCTTTTCCATTCAGGCAGTGGCTTATGAATTCAGATCTAAACAGGGCAATGTTTTCGGACAAAAGACCTTTGATATATTTTTGTTTCTGAATGGTTCGCTCGGCCCTTTTCTTATCGGAGCAGCAGTTGCCACCTTTTTTACCGGTTCTCAGTTCAGTCTCAACGATATGAATCAGGTGAAGTGGGAAACACCGTGGTACGGCCTTGAAGCCCTCCTGAACCTGCGGAACCTTGCACTCGGTTTTGCAGTACTGTTTCTTGCAAGAGTCAATGGATTGTTATACATTATGAATACTATTGATAATGAAGAGCTTATTAAAAGAGCTAAAAAGAGATTATTATTAAATTCTATTCTGTTTCTGATCTTTTTCCTTTCATTTGTTATATCTCTTCTCTTCTCAACCGGCTTTGCTGCCGATAAGGTAACTGGAATCGTTTCACCTGAGAAGTATAAATATCTTCAGAATTTTATTGGTATGCCAATAGTTCTGATAATATTTCTGGTCGGAGTAGTGGGGGTATTATATGGTATTGGCGTCTCATTATTCAGAAAAAATATTAACGGGATCTGGTTTTCCGGATCGGGAACAGTACTTGCAGTATTCTCCCTGTTTCTGGTGGCCGGTTTTAACGGAACCTCTTTTTATCCCTCTTCGTACGATCTGCAGAGTTCACTTACGATAATAAATGCATCATCGAGCCTGTTTACTCTGAAGACTATGATGTATGTCTCATTCCTTATTCCTTTTGTGCTGGCATATATCTGGTATTCATGGAAAATAATTAACAGCAATAAAATTACGGAAGAGGAGATGAGTTCAGATGAACATGTCTATTAATTAATATTCGGACAACTATAAATGAATAGCCATCTGGTTTGTTTTCAGCAGGTGGCATTATGAGAACGGATGAACGATTACGGAAAACAGTTTAGCGATAATAATACAATCAGATATTAAGACAAAAGAAAATGTATATAAGTGAAATCCTTGAATACCTTATCTGGCCAGGCTTTATAATATTAAGCTGGTTTGTAATTAAGTTTGCGTTATCTGCTTATGAAAAGAAATTCCCTGAAAAGGAATAACTTTTTCAGAAGAGCATTGACAGAAAGGACGCAATAATATAAATGGGAATTATCAGAGTGGCAGCTGCGATGCCTGCAATGGGTAACGATACCAAAACCATTCCGACAAGAATATACCTTCCTTCATTTCCTTTAATTTTCAGATTTGAAAACTTAAGAGAAAGCAAAGGTATTCTGCTGACCATCAATAATGATAGGGAAACAGTAAGGATTATCAGTAACAGAGGTGAAGCAATAAATGAGCTGAAAACCGGAGACTGCGAATAATTTCCGGCAATAACCACAGAGATTACTGCAAGTGCATTGGCAGGAGTAGGAAGACCTTTAAAAATAGTTGCCTGACTTGTGTCTAAATTGAAAATTGCAAGTCGGAGAGCTGCACAAACAGGCATTACAGCAGGAATCAAAAGAATTAGCATAGTTGGGATACCACCTGAGAATAAGCTGACTGGTTCAGATAATGAGAGAGAATTCTTAAGAAGCTGGAAGATAATTATTCCAGGTGCAACACCGAAGCTTACTACATCTGCAAGGCTGTCAAGTTCTTTTCCAACTGCTGAATAAGCTTTCAGCAACCGGGCCGAGAAACCATCGAGAAAATCGAAGATCATTGCCGCAAGAATAAGCCAGGAGGCATTTAACAGATCACCGTTAGCAGCAAAAATAATTGCAAAAAAGCCTGATGCAAGATTCAGGGAGGTAATAAAGTTTGGAATATATTTCATTATGAAATGAGATAACTTAATTCTGAAGGGAAGCAAATTTAAGATAAATTTCATAATTACCGCAGAAGATGAGGGGCGGATTTTAAATCCTTTTACAAGATAATGAGGTTTATTCTGCAGATCCGCTTAAGAAGAAACAGTTTTGATACTCATTTGCTCTTTTTTTGTAGATTTGCCCAATAATATCGGATCAGATGATAGATTTAAGAAATGTAAAGATCGCTGTCGATTTTGACGGAACAATAGTTGAACACGCCTATCCTAAAATAGGCAAAGAGATGCTTTTTGCCTTTTATACTCTGAAGGAACTCGATAAAATGGGTGCGAGACTCATTTTATGGACATTCAGAACAGGCATAGAGCTTGAGGAGGCAGTGGAGTATTGCAGGCGCAATGGCATTGAATTTTATGCAGTAAATAAAAGCTATCCGGAAGAGGTGTTTGATGAAACAGTCAGCAGGAAGGTAGATGCAGATATATTTATTGATGATAAAAATATCGGCGGTTTTCCAGGGTGGAGCGGAGTCTGGCAGATGCTTTTCCCATTTGAAATTCAGGAACAGGAAGCTGAAAAACGGATCGCATCAACTGGAAGAAATATTATCAGGAAGTTATTCAAAAGGAAAAACAGACCAAATGAAAGCAGAATATCCTAAGTTCTTCATTTTTCTTTTTACAGCACTACTTATAACCTGGACCATTTCATGTTCAGGACGGACTGGGAAAAAGACGGATCCCATAGTAAACCATACCCCGGCTGTAGTTGCAGAGGCCTCTGTTAAGCTTATTAAAATCATCTCCCCTGACGAGAATACCGGATTTAAACTTAAAGAGCCGGTTAAGGTGGTTCTGGCGCTTACCGATAAAGATAAACAGCCCGATTCTGTATTTATCTATTTTGACAGTAAAGCGGTAAAGGTAATAAGATCAGAGCCATGGGAGTATTCCATAGCTCCTGTTTATACCAATACCACAGGAAGAAAATCATTAAAAGTTGTCGCGTACAGGGAGGGTAAATCACAGAATCCGATAACCCGTTTTATGGTTATCTATTCCGATATAGTTCCCAAACGGAACGGTTACAAAGTGATAAATACATATCCTCATGACAGGGAGGCATTTACGCAGGGACTTGTTTATGATAAAGGGGTATTATATGAAGGGACAGGACAGAAAAGCGGTTCGAGCCTGAGGGAAGCAGAGCTGACAACGGGTAAAGTTATAAGACAGCATAACCTTGATGCGACGTTGTTTGGGGAGGGTATTGCGTTGTACGGGGACAGGATATACCAGGTAACATGGGAGAATAAAGTCGGATTTGTATACGATAAAGCTACTTTTAATACAATTAATAAGGTTTACTACCCTACACAAGGCTGGGGACTGACTACTCTCAATGATAAAATTGTGATGAGCGATGGAACAAATGTTCTCTATTTTTACGAACCTGAGATGTTTACTGCTCTTTCTGAAATTGAAGTTTATGATAATGAGAAGAAGGTTGATTCGCTCAATGAACTGGAATATATTAATGGTGAAATATGGGCCAATATATGGATGACCGACCTTATTGCACGGATTGATCCTTTGAGTGGTAAAGTCCTTGCCTATATTGACCTGAAAGGAATACTGCCGGAATCGGAGCGGACCATAGATACAGACGTGCTGAATGGAATCGCTTACGACCAGTCGGGGAAAAGAATTTTCGTAACAGGGAAAAAATGGCCCCGCCTCTATGAGATACGGATTACTGAATGATTCTGGTTCCGTAAACAATATTAATGGCTGATGGAATTATGTTGAATTCAGAAGGAGTATGCCCCAGAGATTCTCCGTCAGCTTCTGTATAAATAATCGAATCGGATGTCACTTTTATATTCTTGCATTTATATCCGTCAATTTTAGGATGTTTGAGAATTTTGCCGTTATACAGGATGTTCAGATTTCTTATTATCTCAAACTTTCCTATCCCGTTTATTATTGTTACATCAAGGAGACCGTCATCAGGTAACGCTTCAGGAGTCTGCCGCATTCCGCCACCGCAATATTTTCCATTGCCTACATTCAGCGAAAAGATATCTGCACCTGACTCTTTTCCATCAATAATAATCTGCGCTTTAGTGTTTCTGTACGACATAAGGCTGATAAGAAGATTGTAGAGATAGATCAGTTTGCCGCTCCGTCCATTGTCTTTCTGGATATTGGTTCTCCTGACCACCACAGACTCGAAACCCAGACCGGCAATATTTATGAAATATCTGCTGCTTTTCTCAGGGCCATTGAAAAAACTTACCTGACCTATATCGTGTAACATCTGTTTATTTTCTCCGATTATCTTAATTGCTTTTTCATAATCAAGAGGTATTCCAAACATCCTTCCCCAGTCGTTCCCGGTTCCGACCGGTATAAGAGAGAGAGAGATGTCTGTTGTCGGACAAGCATCGCTGGAGAAGACACCGTTAACAACTTCATTCAGTGTCCCGTCTCCGCCAACTGTCATTATTCTTCTGAAACCTGAACCAATTCCGTCTAATGTTAGCTTAATGGCGTGGCCTTTTTTCTCAGTAAATTTAACTGTAAATGGTAAGTTTTCTCTTTTAAGGAGTGAGGCTATCTTGTCCCAGTCTTTTTTCCCTTTTCCGTTACCGGCATTCGGATTAACTATAACAAGCCATTCGTTTAAGTTGGAATTATTATTCATCAGGTGGTTTTGTTCTTTGAAGAGCAAAGATGGAAATAAATAAATTAAAATTTTATAAATCAGTTTAATATCATACTAATGATCTATTTGTGAAATTGACACTCAAATTAGACTGAATTTCCCGAAAGTTTACAGGGGAAGAGATAACAATGCTATTTCACACAAAATCAAATAGATATTACTTTCTAACCAGGAAATCAATGTTAATAAGATGTTGAAAACCCCGGAATAAATGTTTACAATTACATCTTTCACCTACTGCAGCAGTAGATCATTAATAGTAAATTTGGAACTCAAAATATTGTCAGATAATTTAAAAATAAATGTAGATGGGAAGGATTATAGCGATAGCGAATCAGAAGGGTGGTGTTGGGAAAACAACAACAGCAATAAATCTTGCGGCTAGTCTGGCTGCTCTTGAAAAGAAAGTGCTGATTGTGGATGGGGACCCTCAGGCAAATGCAACATCAGGTATAGGCATCGACACACGGCAGATAAGAAGTACAATATATGATTGTCTTATTGACGGGAAAGAGCCCAAAGAAGCTTTGATGAGTTGTGAAGTTGAAAACCTTTCAATAATACCATCAAATATTGACCTTGTTGGTGCCGAGATTGAAATGCTGGACAGGTCTGAAAGAGAAAAAATCCTTAAAGAGGTATTGAAAAAGATAAAAGATGAGTTCGATTATATTCTTATCGATTGTTCCCCCTCTCTTGGTTTACTTACTGTGAATGCCCTCACAGCTTCAGATTCTGTGATAATCCCGGTGCAATGCGAGTATTTTGCTCTGGAAGGGCTTGGTAAACTGCTGAATACAATAAAAATAATTCAGAATAATCTTAATCCTGAACTTGAGATTGAAGGTTTCCTTTTAACTATGTATGACTCAAGGCTTAGGTTATCGAATCAGGTTGCTGATGAGGTAAACAAACATTTTCAGCAGATGGTTTTCAAAACAATAATTCAGAGGAATGTAAAATTATCTGAAGCCCCTAGCTTTGGACAGCCTGCAATTCTTTATGATGCCGATTCAAGGGGAACCATTAATTATCTTAATCTGGCCAAAGAGCTGATTGAGAAACAGGAAGCAAGGACAAAACAATAGTTGACACAGTTTTTCATTTAGCGGAAACAGGAATGAATATGATAAAGAAAAATGCTTTGGGTCGTGGATTGGGTGCCTTGATAGATGGTGTCGAGAAAGAAGTTCTTGAGAAGAAAGTTGAAGCAAACCTCGATATCTCAGTCGATTCCATTGAAGCCAATCCTTTTCAGCCAAGGACAACTTTTGATGAACAATCCCTTGAGGAACTTGCAACTTCAATAAAGAAGCTTGGTATCGTACAGCCACTTACAGTTCGTGAAACAGGTGGTGGAAGATATCAGCTTATTGCCGGTGAGAGAAGGCTCAGGGCTGCACGCCTTGCAGGGCTGTCTCATGTACCTGCTTATGTCAGAACAGCCGATGACCAGGCAATGCTGGAGTTGGCTCTGGTGGAAAATATTCAGCGTGAAAACCTTGACTCAGTGGAAGTTGCGATAAGCTTTCAACGGCTTATTGAGGAGTGTAACCTTACTCAGGAACAGTTAAGTGAAAGGGTTGGAAAGCAACGTTCAACAGTGGCAAACTATCTGCGACTTCTGAAACTTCCGGCAGAAATTCAGCTCGGCATAAAAAACAAAAATCTTATGATGGGCCATGCCCGTACTCTCGTAAATATTGAGGATCCAAAAAAACAGATCAGCATTTATTATAAGATAATTGATGGTGAACTATCTGTAAGACAGGCAGAAGAGCTTGTCAGGCAACTGCAGTCTGAAAAAATCAAGGACCCGGGAAAGATTGAAAAGAAGAAAAAACTGAATAATGATTTTACGGAGCTATCAGACCATCTGAATAAAATATTTTCAGCCAGAGTAAACTTCAGAATAAACGAAACAGGAAAGGGAAAAATAGTTATCCCATTTGAGAACACAGAAGAAATGGAGCGCATTTTAGGAGTATTTGACCGTTTGAACTCCTTAAAATAATTATCTTTGTCGCGCCGTTATAACAGGGCAATAAGATAAATGCCGTTTTGTTTTTTATTTTGAAGATATTTCAAAAAATACTGATATTACTTATACTGCAACTTTTCTGCATACAGCAGAACAGTTTTGCACAGGATACATTACTTGTAATTAAACCTGTTAAGCATAAATTCGTTGCAGAACCAATCCGGGCAGCAATGTTATCTGTTGCATTTCCCGGTTTCGGACAGATATACAACAAAAAATACTGGAAGGTTCCTTTGGTTTATGCCGGTTTTGGAGGACTTATCTACAGTGCAGGGCAGAATTCCAAAAATTATAATATGTTCATGAAAGCCTACAGGGATTTTACAGATGTACTTCCTGAGACAAACAGCTATGTTTCCCTTATTTCGGCCGACCCAACAACTTATGACCCTGTGCTCCATCCGGGTACTTATAGCGCATCCGTTGCTTCAACTTATAAGGACAGAATGCTCCGATTTATCGATTATCACAGAAAATATCGCGATCTTTCGTATATTGGCCTCGGAGTTTGGTATCTT
The DNA here is from genome assembly GCA_903824785.1 of uncultured Bacteroidota bacterium. Lineage (GTDB taxonomy): Bacteria > Bacteroidota > Bacteroidia > Bacteroidales > VadinHA17 > LD21. Next base: position 331,661 of record CAIJYD010000078.1, on the reverse strand, counting down.
ATAACGGTACTTGATGCCAATGTTGACGCGAGTCTGTTTAACTATGATATCGGTAAAAACCTTGATGTTGCAATTGTTCCGGTACCTATGCCTCTCCCAGGAGGTTTTACAGGAGCAGGATTAAATGTGAGTATGAAAATAACATTTTAATATATATACCTGATTATGAGATTTACAGCATTACTGATAACAATTTTTTTCACCGTCCTGAATGCAAATGGTTCTTCTGTTTCCGATACAATTATTATTAAGTCGGATGGTAGTGCAGAAAGAATTTCCAGAAATCTCGACAGTCTGGTAAATACTTGGTATGTAAAAATAGCCCAAAATGAGAATCAGGGTGAACTGCGTGGTGACTCAATCGGAATAGAGTATCCCGATTCGGTCTATATTTCAAGACTAAGTAAAATAAATTCAATAATCAGTTTACCATTTAACAATATCATAAGAAACCATATTCATGTCTATACAATAAGGCAGAGGGGAAAATTCAGTGCAGTACTCGGACTGAAAGATTACTACTTCCCAATGTTTGAGGATGTTTTTGATTCCTATGGGATTCCGGCAGAACTGAAATATATGTCGGTGATTGAATCGGCACTCAACCCAAATGCTTATAACGTACATTCCGGAGCTACCGGCTTATGGCAATTCATGTCCAGTACAGGCCGCTTTTACGGTCTCACAATCAATTCTGTTGTTGATGAACGCAGGGACCCTGTAAAATCAACTCATGCGGCAGCAAAATATATGAGGGATCTCTACGGGATTTACAACGACTGGGTACTTGTTATTGCAGCATTCAACTGCGGTCCCGGAAATGTTAATAAGGCAATAAAAAGATCGGGTAACAAGAAAGATTATTGGGATATTTTCTACAGGCTTCCAAGAGAAACAAGAGGATATATACCTATGTATATTGCAGCAGCATACGCAGTTAATTACTATGCTGAGCATAACCTGCAACCATTGCCACTAAATATTCCTGTAGCAACCGACACTATTATGGTTAATAAAGATATTCATCTTACACAGATTTCTGAGGTCATGGGTATTCCACTTGGGGAACTTCGTGCACTAAATCCACAATACAAGACCGGCCTGGTTCCTGGTTCATCAAAACCAATGGCTCTCATGCTTCCAATGAATCATCTTGGCGATTTTATTGATTTAAATGACACAATAAGACAGTATAAATCAGACATATACCTGAATAAGGCAACACAGATTGCCGATCCTACGCATTTTTCCTCCCTGCCGGGAAACATTAAGGGAAAAACAAAAATTATCTATACCGTTCAGGATGGCGACAATCTTGGTTTTATCTCAGACTGGTACAGGGTTGGACTGGAGGATCTCAGATATTGGAATAACATTAACCGTAACACTATCAGGGTAGGTCAGAAACTTGTTATTTATGTCGACCCGTCGAAGTCGGAGTATTATTCAAAGATCAACTCTTTGTCATTTGAAGATAAACAAAAGATGTCAGGAAAAACTGTCCCTGCCAACGCGCAACCTGTAACAGCCGGATTAACAGCTGAAACGGAGGGAGATTTTGTTACCTATACTGTTCGTAACGGGGATACAATCTGGGATATTGTGAAATTGTTTGATAACGTAACTACAAGTCAGGTGCTTGCCCTGAATAATATTTCTGATGCGGCTAAAATAAAGATCGGGCAAAAACTGAAGATAAAAAAGAAAAGCTGATTCTTTTCTGATATATGCGTCCCTTAAGGTCATTCTTATTATTGCTGATCTTTCTGGCCTGTTTTTCCGGTCTCTTCTATATTTTTCCAGCCAGCCATCTGTTTCCGGAAATCAGTGAATTTATTCCGGAAAAGCTATTAAGCTATTTAATATCAGAAAACAAGGATGCAAGTGTAGTTCCTTATGCCCCCCCTGACAATTCAGTTTTATCAGTTTCAGCTGATACAAATACACTTGCAGATACTATTCCTTCTATTTCTGAAGATAAGTTCAATGATCAATTAACTCTTGTTCTTGATTCTCTCCGTCAGCCTAACGGTTTGCTGAGGATTATGTATTATGGTGATTCCCAGATTGAAGGAGACAGGATAACATCATATTTAAGAAAGAGGTTAAGAAATTCCTTCGGAGGTACCGGGCCGGGTCTGTTTTTGCCTCTTATGCCGGTGATGTCGACAAAATCTTTATCGGTAAGGTCATCTTCAAACTGGGAGAGGTATAATTTTCTCTCTTATAAATCGGGTGAGTTATCGCATCTGAATATGGGTCCGCTTATGGCTCTCTGCCGGTATTTACCTGAAGGAAAAAAAACATTGGTTCCGGAAAGGGCATTCGTAAAAATCAAACCACCATATACAGCAGACAGTGCCTCTTCAGTTTATGATTTCTTAAGAGTGTTTTACGGAAATACTGAAGGTGAAGTAAATATAACTGTAACGACAGGTAAGGATGAAATTATTTCTGAAACGCTGAAAAGAGGTGGTGGCTTCAATGAATTCAAATGCCCGTTAAATGGCACAGATGAAGTACTGATTGAATTCTCAGGAAACGTGAGCCCTGATATATACGGTATCAGCATTGAAAGTGAAAAGGGTATAATACTCGACAACATTCCTCAGCGTGGCAGTGCAGGTCTTGAATTTACCATGGTAAACAGGGAAAACCTGAAAGAGTCGTACGAAAAGTTATCTCCGGGCCTCATTATTTTGCATTACGGTCTCAACATTGTTCTGAACGTAAGAGGCGATTATTCATATTTTCAAAAAGGGCTGGAACGGCAGCTTTCACTGCTTAAAGAAATTGCACCCGCAACCCCGATACTGGTGGTCAGCTTAACAGATATGGCATTAAATGAGGGCGACAGCATAAGATCTTATCCGAACATTCCAATAATATTAAATTCTCAGAAACAAGCTGCCAGGATTGCCGGTGTGGCTTTCTGGGATTCGTACAGTGCGATGGGAGGGAAATCGTCAATTATTAAATGGGCTGAGATGACGCCTCCTCTTGCACAGAAAGACTTTGTTCATTTTACTTTTCGCGGAGCAGATACTCTCGCTTCAAAGCTTGCTGATGCAATATTTTCCTGCAAAGTCCGGGATTCAGACATAATGCAGTCTGCCCTGTTTAAACCAGATGCTGTTTTTCAGGCTCAGTCTTTAATTATTCCTGAAAAAGAGCCGGCTGGAGAGGAGAAAAATTTTGAGGAGACCCTTTTATCATTATTATTCAGATATAATCCGGATGAACCTTTGATTTTTTCCACACCTGCTTTCTGGTTCTTTTTTCTTATTGTACTGGCTGGGTATAGTCTGATATATAAGAAGTTAGTTCTAAGAAACTTCTATCTTTTTCTTGTGAGTCTGTTTTTCTATTATAAATCGGGAGGACTCTTCCTTCTCCTTCTGATATTTGTCACCTGTATTGATTTTACTGCCGGGCTTCTGATCCATAATTCAAAGTCGAGGTTCATGCGAAGGTTTTTTATCATTCTAAGCATTGTCTCTAACCTTGGCATTCTGGCCTATTTTAAATATACCGGATTTTTTACGGAAACAATAAATGAACTTTTTGGAACTGATTACCGGGTTAATGATTTTCTTGCAGCATTCTCAAATTCACATCTCGGCACCTCATTTAATATAAGCAGTATAGTACTTCCGGTGGGAATCTCATTCTTTACTTTTCAATCGCTCAGCTATACTTTTGACATATACCGCAAAAGAATGGATCCGGTCAGGAATATTATTGATTTTGGATTCTATGTCTCCTTCTTTCCTCAGCTTGTAGCAGGCCCTATTGTCCGCGCCTCGGAATTTATTCCACAACTGTATACTGAGTTCCGGCTCGCTCGGCCTGAGTTTAGTCAGGCGTTGTTCCTGATATCAAAAGGACTGATAAAGAAGGTGATAATTTCAGATTTTATTGCCACAAACTTTATCGACAGGGTATTTGATTCGCCTTCGCTCTATTCGGGGTTCGAGAACCTGATGGCCGTTTATGGATATGGCTTGCAGATCTATTGCGATTTCTCGGGTTATACTGATATAGCGATAGGATTAGCACTTATACTTGGATTCCGGTTACCGGTCAATTTTAATTCACCCTACAAGGCGGAAAGCATCGGAGACTTCTGGAAGCGTTGGCATATCTCATTATCGCGGTGGTTAAAAGACTATCTGTATATCCCATTAGGGGGAAACAGGAAAGGAAAATTCCGGACAGGCCTAAACCTTATGATAACGATGTTACTTGGTGGATTGTGGCACGGGGCTGCTCCCGGATTTGTTATCTGGGGATTTTTGCATGGAGCGGGACTGGTGATAAGCAGAGCCTGGAACTCTTTTTTTGGTGCCAGGGTCATGAATGGGCGTATAGGCAGGGCAATAGCTGTTTTCATAACTTTTCAGTTTGTGAGCTTCTGCTGGATCTTTTTCAGGGCGCCTGACACTAACAGCGTCGGAATAATGATTAATCAGATTGCTGAGAATTTTTCACCCGGGTCATTTATGACCGTCTTACCCGCATACAACAGTGCCTTCCTTTTGATTGCGGTCGGATATATTTTCCATTTTCTTCCTGAAAAGATTAAAGAGGCATACAGGGGGCTGTTTCTAAGGAGCCATCTTATTGCTCAGCTTGCGATAATAATGGTGATAGCAATGCTCCTGTTTCATATGAGGACAAATGAAGTTATGCCGTTTATCTATTTCAGGTTTTGATCTATTGAGACAGTAAGCAGGGTTGAGGATTATTACTGACATCAAAATTTACTGCAATCCGAAAAAATCAGACTGGATTATTTCCGGACTATATCGAGGCAGATGGAGGTGAGCTTCAGCAAACAGATTGGCGATTATTGTACAGCCAATAATATGATGTTCACCATCTTTGTCCTCACCTGGAACTTTACAGTATGAAGGGCACCAGGAAAAGAGAATTTCCTCCGACTATGAGCTCGCAGCAGCCTTACTGGTCATATAATAAGCTGCTTGAAGATTATGTTGCCCGTCTTTGTTATCTGAGTACTATAGGTAAATACGCTTCAGAGTTCCTGGTTGTTCATCCCCTTGAAAGTGAGTATATTGAAGGAGGAATTAATATGAAGACTTCATCCCGTAGGCAGTCAAAATACATGAAGGTTCTTCAGACACTTCAGGAAAACCAGCGTGATTATGACCTGGTATGACCGCAGGTTAAAAGGGGCTGATAGGACTAATATCTGGCGTGATGATTATTGCATGATCCCGTTCGGCCTTCTTCTCGATCCTGTAATAGTTGAAAGAGATAAGTAACTTGTCAGATTAAGCAGGTATCACAAGTAAGTATTCGTGCTGCTTTTTCCTTTGACAAAGGGGGCTATTGCCCGGTTGTAAATACCCATGACATAGGAAATAGCCATTCCATAGTTGGTAACTGGCACTCCTGCGTTTACAGCGATCCGTAACCTGTTGTGGATCTGTTTTCTTGTAATCATACATCCTCCGCATTGAATCACAAGCGAATAATCCTCTATAGGCCTTGGCAGAGGATCATGGCCGGCAACTACTTCATAATCAATTTTTTTCCCGGTAAAATTGTTTATCCACCGTGGTATCTTTGTTCTGCCTATGTCGTCGCACGATACATGATGAGTGCACGATTCAAGAAGAAGTACCCTGTCTCCATCTTTTAATTCAGATATCGTTGGCGTCCCCTTTAGATAATTCTCAAAATCACCTTTGAAACGGGCAAGCATTATACTGAAACTTGTAAGCGGGATATCATGTGGAATCGAAGCGTCGGCTTTTACAAAAACCTGAGAATCGGTAATGGCAAGTGCCGGTTTTATTTTAGTCTTTTTCAGAAATGAGTCAACTTCCCTTTCTTTCAGAACAATTGCAACTGCTTCATTGTCAAGAATATCCCTTATAGCCTGCACCTGTGGAAGAATGAGCCGACCGGCAGGAGCTTCAACGTCGATGGGAGTAATTAGAAGAACGATATCTCCATAACTGATAAGATCACCAAGGAGAGCAGGTGTTTTATATGAATGTTCGGGAATGGTATTCCTGATAAGAGTTATAAGTTGCTCATAATTGCGTTTATCTAAAGAGGAGAACTCCAGCAGTGAAGATCCGGTAACTGAAGATATCTGATTGCTGAAATCTGCAGTTGGCTCTTCAAGGTCTGATTTATTGTGTATTATAATAAACGGCAGGTCATTGGTTATGAACTTTGCATAAAGATCATTTTCATATTCACCCCATGAATTATTAGTAACGATAAGAAGGGCAAGGTCGATAATTTCAAGTGTTCGTAAAGTCCGGTCAACTCTTTTCTGTCCAAGTTCTCCTGAGTCGTCAATACCTGCAGTATCGACAAGTATAACCGGGCCGAAGCCTGTTATCTCGAATGATTTTTTTACCGGGTCGGTAGTGGTGCCGGCATGGTCTGATACTATTGCAACATCCTGTCCGGCAAGACAGTTGATGAGGCTGCTTTTGCCATTATTACGCCGTCCGTAAATCCCGATATGTGGTTTCGACTCTCTTCCTTTTGACATTATGTGGAGAAATTTTGTTCAGAATAAGTTTTTTTCTTCAATATATGATATTCATTTTAACTCCTTTTCACCAAGAAGGCCGCAGAATAATCCCGTTAGACAGATTGATCTGATGAAGGCAGCCTTTTATGCTGTAAAACAGGTATTATTAATTAAAGATTAACCCCCCTTGAAGCTTTAATCATAGAAATACTCCTGTGTTAATGTACAATACGTAAAACCTGAATTTGTGTAGCTGTTATGCGGTATATGATAAGATGCGAATCTAAAATAATCCAACGATACATTCTTGATTTTGTAGGTAAATGGTGACATTCCGGATAGATGTTGTAAATAGCATTCAGGCTTTCAACCAACTTGTAGATATTTTCCAGATAACTTTCAGCATGTATTTTACCAAATGTTTCTATGCTATACCTGTAAACATCAATAATATCCTCTTTAAACTGGGTTGAATATATTACAGGTTTTGGCTCTGTTTCCATTCCTCAACACTTTTTTTCAATTCATTAAGTGATATAAATGGACCTTTTTCAGCTTCTTTAATACCTTCTTTAAATTTATTAATGGTTATAGGTTCGCCAGGCAGCGTCCAGCTCTTTTCTTTAATTTTTGATGCTTTTGTTTTCATACCCAGATTTATTTGTTGTATTACACAAACTTACCTTTTGTTGCAAAGATAAGCTTCTCAAGCCTATTATCAAAAATCAATAAGATCATCCAGGGAAAACCCAAGTTTAAGCAGATTGCCCGGTTGAAGAATGGTTATGAGTTTTGTGTCAGCAATGACTTTCAATAAGCTATTGGCACCGAAGATATCGATCTTCTTTTCTTTCATAAGCTTAGCAATTTCAGCTGCTTTATGATAACCGATGTACGGGGACAGGGATGTCGCTACCGATGGGCTGTAAATAAGCGCTTTATACCCGTGATCTTCATTGATCACAAGGCCTGAGAAAAGATTATCAAGCAAGGTTTCATTGCAGGAAATCAGAATGTTTATGCTCTCAATAACTGCACAACCAATAACCGGAAGATAAGGGTTCAGTTCAAGAGTGCCCTGTCCGCTGAGCGAGCTGATGAGGACATCATTGGAATATATTTTATGGGCTGATGATATAACAAATTCAGGAATTACCGGGTTAATCTTACCCGGCATTATTGAACTTCCAATCTGACGTTCGGGTATTGAAATTGTTTTTTCACCTGTGATATCTGAAGAAAGAAGCCGTAAATCCCCGGACATCTTTTCAAGATTAACGGCATGAGCCTTTAGTGTTGCATGGATCTCAACCCATTTATCGCAGTTGGAAGTTGCATCTGAAAGATTTTCACTGTGTGCCAGCGGCATACCTGTAATATTCCTTAGTTCAGGAACTACTTCCATTATGAAAAAGCGGGGCAATGATAAACCGGTTCCGATGGCACCCCCGCCAAGATTCACCTGCTTGATTCTTTCAGAGCATTTTGATACGCGCCACCAGTCGCGCGAAAGAGCTTCATTATACGTACTGAAGAGGATGCCGAATGAAGATGGCACAGCCTCCTGCATCTGAGTGTATCCCGGCCGGAGCTTCTCTCTGCTGTTTCGTTCCAGTTCTTCAACTTTATGGCGTACAAGGTTAATCTTTTCTTCCAGAGAATTAAGAAGCTTCATAACAGCAACGGTGAGAGCTGTAGGTATCACATCGTTTGTTGACTGATAAATATTTGCATCTTCCAGAGGGTCAATAGAACTGTATTCCCCGCACTCATGTCCGGTTTTCAGAAGGGCAGAATTAGTAATGATCTCATTGATATTCATATTAATACTGGTACCTGCACCACCTTGTACAGCCGGAATTATAAACTGATCAAAATGGGTGCCTTCTGCAACTTCTGCTGCCGACGCAGCGAGTTGGTTCAGTATTTCATCGCTGATAACTTTTACCGGAAGGTTCTTTCCGAATTTTGTTGTGGCTGCGTCACGGAATTTCCGGTAAGTATTGTAGCAGGCAAGTTTTGTTAAACCGACAGCTTTATACCATTCAACAGGAAACTGAGTGTTCCCTGGGAAATTTTCTTTTGCCCTGACAGAATGAATTCCATATAATGAACCGGCAGGAATCTGTTTCTGCCCAAGGCTATCTTTTTCTATCCGATGCATAATCAATTTTTTTAACCGTGATGGGGCAAAAGGTTTGCACAAAGAATGCTGAGAAATAATTCAAATTTGGAGCTGCATTGTGTTCACGGAGGTTAAACATTAGTTCCGGAAACCGGCAAGGCATAAGCAAGGACATCATTTCCGGTTATTTCATTCGGACAAAGTATTATTAGTCTTTCAAGAACATTTCTGAACTCTCTGATATTCCCTGTCCATTGTATTTTCCTGAGTTCTGTTATTGCATCCTCATTAATTATCTTCTTGCTCATTCCGTATTCATTGCAGATCAGGGTGTTAAAATGTTCGGCAAGAAGCGGGATATCCTCTTCCCTTTCATTGAGAGAAGGAACGTGAATGAGAATAACACTTAGCCTGTGATAAAGATCCTCACGGAAGCCATTACTTTCTATCTCCTTTCGGATATTTTTATTGGTTGCTGTGATTACCCTTACATTAACATGAATATCCTTGTCAGAGCCAACTCTGGTTATCTTATTCTCCTGAAGGGCTCTTAATACCTTTGCCTGGGCGGAAAGGCTCATATCACCTATCTCATCCAGAAAAAGAGTTCCCCCGCTGGCCTGTTCAAATTTGCCAATCCGCTGTTTAATAGCTGATGTAAAGGAGCCTTTTTCATGTCCGAATAGTTCACTTTCAATTAATTCAGATGGAATAGCTGCACAATTTACTTCCACAAACGGGCCCTTCGACCTGTTGCTTTTTTCATGTATCTGGTGAGCAACGAGCTCCTTGCCTGTTCCGTTTGATCCGGTAATGAGAACCCGTGCCTCGGTGGGAGCAACCCTTTCTATCATACTTTTAACCTGCTCAATAGGTTCCGACGTACCGACAATCTCGTACATCTTGCTGACTTTGCTTTTCAGAACCTGGGTCTGCGTGATAAGCGTCGACTTATCCATTGCATTGCGGATGGTAATAAGAAGCCGGTTAAGGTCAAGTGGTTTTTCGAGAAAATCGTATGCTCCTTTTTTAATAGCTTCCACGGCGGTGTCGATATTTCCATGACCGGAAATCATTACGACAGGAATTTCGGAGGATAATTCAGTTATTTTTCCAAGTACCTCAATGCCATCCATCTTGGCCATTTTGATATCGCAAAGCACAATATCGTATGAATTTGCTGAAAACATTTCAATACCTGTCGGCCCGTCTTCAGCCAGATCAACCTCATGTTTCTCATATTCCAGAACCTCCTTCAACGTGTTCCGGATGGCTCTTTCATCGTCAATTACCAGTATTTTCGACATTTTCTTTTAATTCGGGACTTATCCACTATATCTCAGCCACTTCCACATCTCCTTCCATGATGTTTTCTTTCCATACATAAGGATACCAGTACGGTATATTTTTGCAGCCATCCATACAAATCCAATAAATGTAACCAGCATCAGAGCCATTGAAACGGCAATCTCCCAGTATGGAACTCCAAATGGAATACGTGCCATCATAACGATCGGCGATGTAAGCGGGATGAGTGAGCACCAGAATGAGAGTGAGCTCTCAGGGTTTTGCATAGTTCCCATAGCCACCATGAGCCCCACTATGATTGGAATTGTTACAGGCAGCATAAATTGCTGTGTTTCAGTTTCATTATCAACAGCCGATCCGATGGCTGCGAACACTGAGGCATAAAGAAGATATCCGGTAATGAAATAGAATATGAATGATAATATGATTAACCCCCAGGGTTGATTCATTGCGCTGTCGAATAATTTGGAGAATTCTGCAAGTTCAGGCGATACTGTTGCAGTCTGAACGGCTGCATCTGTTTTCTGATCAGCTCCCATAACATTCTGAGGAATGGATTGTGAGATTTCAGTAATGCCAGTTTTCTGGAGTATTGTGGTCTTTAATACAGTTACAATTGACATAGTAAGGAATATCCAGATGAGGAACTGGGTGAGGCCGACAAGAGCTATTCCGACAATTTTCCCCATCATCAGCTGCACGGGTTTTACGGAAGAGATTATAACCTCAACAACCCTGCTGGTTTTTTCTTCAATAACCCCTCTCATAACCTGCGAACCGAAAATGAAGACCAGCATATACATCAGGAAGCCAAGTATATATGCCAGAGCCATAGCTATTCCGGTGCTTGTCTCTTTCACTTCACCCGAATCATCAATTTTAATTGTCTGAACCGATACGTTGGTCTCAATGGTTTTCATTATTTCATCAAGATTGCTAATCTTGAAAGTCAGCAACTTTTGTTTCTCAATCTCCTTTTTGAGTGAATTTTCAATATGCTGGAGCAGACCAATCGGAGGTTGCTGCTTTGAAATGAGTTGTATTGCATTCGGAGTGTTGACAATTTCAGGAGAAATATAGAGAATTCCATAATATCCTGCCGTTGCAAATGATTTTTTCAGCTCTTCTACTTTTACGTTTTCGAGGTAAATGAATTCCGCCTCTTTCGTGTTTTTGATAGTTCCTTTAAAGAGATCGGAGTTATCTTCAATAACTGCAATTTTTTTTAAGTCACCGCCATCCTCATTCATCATAATAACAGTAGGCAGAATTACAATTGCTGCCATGAGAATAGGAGCAAGGATTGTCATAATAATGAATGATTTTTTCCTTACTCTGGTGATATATTCTCTTTTAATAATAACGGATATCTTGTTCATAATATGATTTTTTCGATGTTAATGTCTGGTTTTAATTACGATTTTCAACTACCCTTATAAAGATCTCATTCATTGAAGGAAGAGCAGGGTTAAATGAGGTTATGCTACCAGAACGCATTACTGTCTGAAGGATATCATTGGTATTGATATCGCTGGTGGTTTTCAGACGGATAATACTTTTATTATTTTCAACATGCTGCTTAAGAATATTGTAGTGACCGTTTCCCTCAATATTTACATCACCATCAAAAACAAGATCATATTCATTGGCAGCCCATTTACTTCTTATCTCATGGACACTTCCTTCAAGCAGGGTTTTTGCGTTATCAATCAGAGTGATATTATCGCAAAGTTCCTCAACGGATTCCATGTTATGTGTCGAAAAAATAATTGTTGCACCACGTTCCCTGAGGAAAAGTATCTCTTTTTTGATAATGTTGGTATTCAGAGGATCAAATCCGGTGAAAGGCTCATCGAAAATAATAAGTTTTGGCTCGTGAAGCACAGTAATAATAAACTGAACTTTCTGCTGCATCCCCTTGGATAATTCTTCAACCTTTTTTCCCCACCAGTCGAGTATGTCAAGCTTCTTAAACCAGTATTTCAATCTTTTCATTGCTTCCGCTTTGGAAAGGCCTTTCAGTTGGGCAAAATACAATGCTTGTTCGCCGACTTTCATTTTTTTATATAATCCTCTTTCTTCAGGAAGGTAGCCGATATACTGAACATCATCAGGCATCAGCTTATTTCCATTAAGTAATAACTCACCGGAATCGGGCCCTGTTATCTGGTTGATGATCCTGATGAGAGTGGTTTTGCCTGCACCATTAGGACCGAGCAGTCCGTAGATGCATTGTTCCGGTACAGAGATGCTGACATTATCGAGCGCTAACTTGCTACCGTATTGTTTTGTGACATTCTTTGCTTCAAAAAGTGCCATAAGATGATATTTTAATAATATTGAATATTATGTGTAAATATAAAAAAATCCGCTGAACATAGCAGTAAACATTAACGGGTTGTTTTTCCCGGGAATAATTTGTTGAGTGTGATCAACATTTCCAGACTTCCCTCTCCTTCAGGGAATCTTAATTGCGGTATTTTCTACTCAAAATACCCTCTCATCCTGTCGAAAAAGCCTTTATCGTTTTTATCAGGGTCGGGTATAAAAGAGTCTGATTCTTTTAATTTTTCGAAGATCTTAAGCTCATCCTTGTTGATACTTCTTGGTATCCAGACATTGACATTAACCAGAAGATCGCCTCTCCCATAACCATTTACTTCCGGCAGTCCTTTACCTCTGAGCCGCAGTATTTTACCCGGTTGTGTGGCAGGTTCAATTTTTATTTTCACATTATTATCTACAGTGGGAACCTCGACATGTGTTCCAAGTATTGCATCGGGGATACTAATAAAAAGATTATAAATAAGGTCATTTCCTTCTCTTATCAGTTCCGGGTGTTCTTCTTCATCAATTACAACAAGCAGGTCGCCGTTAACGCCACCTCTCCGCGGGGAATTTCCTTTGCCACCGACGGTCATCTGCATCCCTTTGCCAACGCCTGCAGGGATGTTTATTTTAATTACCTCTTCTTTCTGTACGATACCTTCTCCATAACAGGCTGTACATTTTTTTGTGATGGTTTTTCCTTCTCCTCCGCATGACGGGCATGCAGATGTTGTTTGCATCTGCCCGAGCATTGTGTTAGTAAGCCGGGTAACCTGTCCTGAGCCGTGGCAGGTAGGACAGCTGGATAATGATGATGGGTCGGCTGCACCGGTTCCGTCACAAGCTGAACAGGTATCATATTTATTTACCTTTATTTTTTTCTCTGTACCGGCAGCAATTTCCTGAAGGTTGAGTTTTACTTTTACCCTCAGGTTGCTTCCCTTGTTAACTCTTCGTCCGCGTCTCCCTCCTCCGAATGAACCAAATCCACCAAAAGCATCACCAAAGATATCACCGAATGAAGAGAAGATGTCATCCATCGACATTCCCTGACCACTGAATCCGTTACCTGAATTACCCATTCCGGCATGGCCGTACCGGTCGTAACGGGCTTTCTTCTCAGCGTTGCTTAACACTTCATAAGCTTCAGCTGCCTCTTTGAAATTTTCTTCTGATTTCTTATCGCCCGGATTTTTGTCGGGATGAAACTTCAATGCCTGTTGCCTGTAAGCCTTTTTTATCTGTTCTTTTGTGGCCTCTTTAGGTACTCCCAGCACTTCATAATAATCTCTTTTTCCCATCCTTTTAATTTTTATTTACTTTCGCCACAGTTCAGTTTCCTTTTCAATGAGGTTAATTTATTCTCCGACAACTACTTTAGAGAACCTTAACACTTTATCCTGGAGGTAATACCCTTTTTCCACCACATCTACAACTTTTCCTTTTTTATCGGTTTCCTCTACCGGAACTTTTGCAACAGCTTCATGAAGATCAACATTAAAATTAATATTAAGTGATTCTATTTCCTTGATGCCATTTTGTTTAAGAAAATCACTGAACTTGATGTAAATGAGATCGATACCGTTTTTCATAGCAATACAATCTGTTGCTGTTTCCATATGCTTAAGGGCTCTTTCAAAGTCATCCATAAGCGGGATGATCTTCTGAAAAAGATTTTCTCCGGCATATTTTGACATATCCATTTTTTCGCGAAGCGTTCTTTTTCTGTAGTTGTCAAACTCAGCAGAAAGCCTGATGTACTTATCCTGCATATCTGCCAGTTTTTCTGTAATAGCCTTCACTTCAGGGCTTGCTTTGTCAGAAGTCTCTTCACGGGTTATATTATCTGCCACAAAAACATTTTCGTTTCCGGAAGGGGGATTATCTGATTTATTATTGTTATTTTCCTCGGTTGTTGAAGTACTTTCTTTATTATCAGTTGATTTCTTAAAGTAATTATGACTTGTTTTTTCCTGTTCATTTCTTTTTTTCTTCATCATCACTCCCTGTATTTCAGTTTAATTCTTTAGTTATCAAATTGCCTGCCAATAACCGGATTTTGACAATTTGGCAGAGTTCGGCCGGAGAAAAAATCTCAGGTTTGAAGGGCAGAGGAAAAGCTTTTGCGGGAAAACTTCAATTGACTTTAATTCATTTTCAAAACCCGGTTGCCAGGTTTATTCAGAACACAAATATACAATCAGTTCGATTGGTTTGTTTTTGAAAAGATAACAGCGATGATGGCGATTCCGCTTAATGACGGCTGTAGCCTTTTTTCTTTACATATTGTTTATTTTGCTGTTTACCATGAGGTTTTCCCATTGGTTTTCTTTTAACAGGAGGAAGTAGCTCTCTTACTTCAAGGATCTTCACCCCCTCTGTCATCTTCAGTTTTCCCCGTGACAATAATCTCATATTCTCGATGATCACCTCATCTGCAACCTGGGCTCTGTTCCAGGTGATGTACGATTTTTTCATCTGGTTTACGATCAGGGTAGTGAGGTACTCTTTTTCATCCCCATCTGCCATTTCAGCGGCGGCATTTATCATAAGTTCAATAATACGGCCATAATGGAGATATCTGATCTCACCCTGTCTGTAGGGAACCTGTTTTGGCTTCTCGACAAACTTGGAAGGTTCAGGAACGGGATAAGGAGAGTCAATATCCAGTTCAAAGCTGGCAATGAGAGAAAGATGATCCCATAATTTATGTTTGAAATCGACGATATCACGAAGATGAGGATTAAGGTTACCCATTATTGAAATAATTGTCTTTGCAGCCCGGTTTCTTTCATCCCTGTCCTCGATGGTTTTAATATGATCGACCATCTTCTGAACATTTCTTCCGTATTCAGGCAAAGCCATCCTTTTTCTTTGTGTATTATAATCGTAATTCATCATGGGCTATTTATTTTATGCAAAGCTAATAATTAAATGCAAATTTAAGAAAAGTTCAAAAACGGATAAAATAGTATGGTTACTAAATGGTTATCCTCCAGTTACTTTAAACAGAATTGTTGCCAGAAAGCCTGCAAGTGTTGATAAGCCTGTAACTGAACCGCCGGTAATAAAGGCTTTGGGGAGCATTGTTTCAGCTATCATGGTAAGCATTGCTCCGGCAATCAGGGGACTGTTTTTTAATAAGACTTCTGGTGCTTTTTATCAGTAATATGATTCAAATTTTCAGTTGAATCTTTAAGCACATTCAATTCCGATACAATAATATTTATAATAATTGAGATAATCTGTCTGTTGTGATTATAATTTTAAAATATCAGCTGTCAGATCAGCGAAGTAGTCTGTTATTTTCTTAACAGCCATGAGCTGCCATTGAAAACATATTCAGGAATGTTGAGATTCTGTTTATTCAGAAGTGCGCGGGAGGCGGTAATAAATCTCCCCATCTGCAGGTAATCGGCAGGATTTGTAAAAAACTCCCGTCTGTTTTCATATTCCGAGCATGGCAGAATAAAAAATTTCTTCCTGTATTTTTCAATCGGAGCATATACCCAGGTAAGGTAGTAACCTGCATCTGATATGATAAACGAGTCGTTTTTTCTGGTGAGTTCTATTCTTACAATTGACCCTCCATCAGTTTTAGGTTTTCTCTGGTTTGAAACAAAATTGCCAAGAGAATAGACCACTATTCCATCTTTCTTACCTGGAATGTTATTATACCAGACCATTTTTTGAATGACATGCGGGTGAGAACCGATAACCAGGTCAACACCGGAAGATAAGAAATATTCAGCAAGGTCGGTTTGTACTTTTGCCGGGACAGTATCGTATTCAGTACCCCAGTGGAGGAAAAGGATAATTATATCTGGCTTATTTTTTTTAGCTTTCTGAATATCGCCGGTTATCACATCTTTATCAAGCATATTAACGATGACAGGTACCGGCACATTTATGCCGTTTGTACCGTAAGTATAGTTCAGCAGTGCGATTGATATGCCATTTCTTTTAATCATAAGAGGGGAGAGGCTGTCTTTGGTGGCTTTATTAAGAAAAGTTCCTGTATGCGGAATTCCGATACTGTCGAGTCTGTTTACAGTATTTATGATTCCGTTTTTGCCTCTGTCAGCAGAGTGGTTGTTTGCAGTTACCAGGTAGTCAATGCCTGCATTGGCGCATGCAACGGCAAGCTCAGCCGGTGAGCTGAACTGTGGATATCCCATAAAAGGCTGACCGCCAAGAGTCACCTCAAAGTTAGCAATTGCAATATCGGCTTCTGATATTACAGGTTTGATGAATTGGAAAACATCATCGTAGTTATATGTGTGAGACTCTCTGTTCTCTGCCGACCAGATCTGTTCATCATGACCCATAACATCGCCAATAAAAAGGAGAGAAATTTTGTCTCCGGGTGCAGTGAGGCTCTGGCTATTAGCCTGTAAGAACAGAGAGAAAAGAAGGATGACAGGAAGGAGAGGCGCTGGATAAAAAGAAGGATGTTTCATTACAGTTTTTGTATATTAAAGGGTCAGTTTTTTCTCTAAAGGTTTCAAAGATACTGATATTAAAAAATTTATTCCTGAAAAGCTGATCTTTAAAATAGTTATAATTAGTAACTTTGGCCGTTTTTGTTTCAATTTTTTCGGCAAAAATATCTATAGGGAATTATGAACGGACCCGGTAAGTATCTGGATATAAAGAAACTCTCATTTGCGGGGGTGCTTGTAACTCTTGGAATTGTATTTGGCGACCTTGGAACCAGCCCTCTATATGTAATGAAAGCAATTGTAAGAGGAGGAGTTGAATTCAATGAGCTTCTTATCTATGGCTCGTTATCGTGCATCTTCTGGACCCTCACATTACAGACCACAACCAAATATATAATAATTGCATTAAGGGCCGATAATAATGGTGAGGGTGGTATTCTGGCTCTCTTTGCACTTATAAAAAGAAAGTCTTCGTGGGCAGCCCTTCTGACAATGATCGGAGCAGCGGCTTTGCTTGCAGACGGAGTAATTACTCCTGCTATTACAGTTACCTCCTCTATTGAAGGATTGAGACTTCTTAATGCTGAAATTCCGGTTGTAGTTATTGTGCTTTTTATTTTTGCCGTACTCTTTTTTATCCAGCAATTTGGAACCAATCTGGTAGGAAGCTCATTTGGACCGATAATGGTTATCTGGTTTTTAATGCTGGGGATCCTTGGTTTCTCACAGTTGGTACTGCATCCGGAAATACTAAAAGCTTTAAACCCCGTATATGCATTTCAGTTCCTTGATAAATATCCCGGTGGCTTTATTCTGCTTGGAGCTGTATTTCTTTGTACAACAGGAGCTGACGCACTATATGCCGATCTGGGTCATTGCGGAAGAGATAACATCCGCGTTTCGTGGTTGTTTGTAAAGATAACTTTATTGATAAATTATTTTGGGCAGGGGGCGTGGCTTATGGTAAATGGGGTTCCGGGAGAAGGAGTGAATCCATTTTATGCAATTATGCCAAAATGGTTCATCTTACCCGGTGTACTTATTGCAACTGCCGCTTCAATCATAGCAAGTCAGGCAATAATCAGCGGATCTTTTACTATTGTCAAAGAGGCTGTGTCACTGAATTTCTGGCCCAAAGTCAGGGTTTTGAATCCGACTTTTATCAGGGGTCAGGTTTATCTTCCGTTCGTTAACTGGTACCTCTGGATCTCCTGCAGCCTGGTGGTTCTACTCTTCAAAGGATCGGCGAACATGGAGGCAGCTTACGGACTTGCTATTACCATAACAGAGATGATGACCACATTTCTGTTAACCTACTATTTATTTCAAAAAGGGTTGAATCACAGGTTAGTGCTGCTGATATTTTTTGGTTTTCTCACAATTGAAGGTAGTTTTCTTGTTGCCAACCTATATAAATTCAACGACGGCGGATGGGCAACGATTCTTTTTGCCTCGATCTTTTTTATTATCATGTACGGCTGGTATTTTGGAAGAAAACTGAAAAACAGGTATGTAACATTTACAAACCTCGACAGATACATTGAGCTGTTTAAGGAGTTGTCGAAGGATAATTCTGTTCCTAAAACCGCAACCAATCTTGTTTATGTCATCAAAGCCAACAGGCCTGATCAGGTTGAATCGAAGGTTATTTTTTCAATATTTCATAAACAGCCGAAAAGGGCAGATACCTACTGGTTACTCCATATTGACAATATAGACGAGCCCGACAGGTTTGATTATCAGGTTACACAGATCATCCCGGGTGTCTTGATAAGGGTCGATTTCCATATTGGTTTTAAGGTAGAGCCCAAAATTAACCTTTACTTCAAGGAGGTGCTGGAAGACCTTATCGAATCAGGAGAGATAAAGCTTGAAAGCAGTTTTGATTCGCTCAGAAAACATTCGCTTCCTGCAGATTTTATTTATGTACTGATTGACAGGATTATGCCACGCGATTTTAAACTTTCAAGCCTTGAGAATTTTACATTGTCACTTCACGGGCTGTCGAGATTATTATGTATTTCCGATGTAAAAGCTCTTCAACTTGATTCCTGCAATACCATTGAAGAGCAGGTACCTATTTCAATAGATCAATCTGTTGGTTTGAGGATCAGTAGAATTTAAGAGTATTGACAGATCTGGATAGGCCATAAATCTGGTGGCTTCTTCAGATAAACCTTAGTGAATCATACAGGTTATTTATGAAGGAAAAAGGTCATCATATAGATATTAAAAAGCTCTCATTTGCAGGTCTGCTGGTTACAATGGGAATTGTTTACGGTGATATCGGGACTAGCCCTTTATATACTGTAAAAGCTATTGTTCAGGGAGGTGCTGATAATTTTAATGAATTGCTTGTTTACGGAGCGCTCTCCTGCGTTTTCTGGACTCTGACATTACAGACAACAATTAAATATATCCTTATTACCCTCAGGGCCGATAATAAAGGGGAGGGAGGCATTTTTGCCCTTTTTGCCCTGATAAGGAGAAAATCTGTCTGGGCGGCAGTATTAACAATGATCGGTGGAGCCGCATTACTGGCTGACGGTGTTATTACGCCAGCCATTACTGTAACCTCCTCAATAGAAGGGTTAAAGCTCTTTAATCCTGATATTCCGGTAATACCGATAGTGCTTATTATATTTGGTTTAATCTTTTTTATGCAGCAGTTCGGGACCAATTTTATGGGAGTAGCTTTCGGTCCTATGATGGTAGCATGGTTTCTGATGCTTGGAATTCTGGGGTTTACACAATTAATCAGCCATCCGGATGTTCTCCGCGCACTTAGTCCACTCTTTGCAATCCGTTTCCTGACTGAGTATCCCGGAGGATTCATACTTCTTGGAGCTGTCTTTCTGTGCACTACCGGTGCTGAAGCTCTCTATTCCGATCTGGGTCACTGCGGACGTGCGAATATCCGCGTATCGTGGATATTTGTAAAAACAACACTTCTCTTAAGTTATTTCGGGCAGGGAGCATGGCTTATGATGCATTATGTACCCGGAACAGATGTGAATCCTTTCTTTGCGATAATGCCGAGATGGTTTCTCCTTACAGGAATAATAATCTCAACAGGTGCTTCGATAATTGCCAGTCAGGCTCTTATCAGCGGATCATTCACCCTTTTGAGCGAAGCAGTTTCTCTGAATTTCTGGCCAAAAATAAAGATACTCAATCCGACTTTTATCAGGGGACAGGTATACCTGCCTTTTGTAAACTGGTCATTATGGATAATGTGCAGCCTTGTTGTATTATTTTTCAGGGAGTCTTCGAGCATGGAGGCCGCTTATGGCCTTGCGATAACTATCACAATGATAATGACCACTCTGCTGTTAACTTATTATCTTTATCAGAAGGGTGTTGACTATCGTTTCGCAATACTCCTTCTGGTAGTATTTCTTACTATAGAAACCAGTTTTCTTGTAGCCAACCTACACAAATTCAAATATGGAGGGTGGTTTACACTTCTTCTGGCTTCTCTTTATTTTCTGATAATGTTTGGCTGGTATTTTGGCAGAAAATTAAAAAACAAGTACATCTCATTCTCCAATCTTGGTGAATATTATGAGTTGTTCAAAGATCTGAAACATGATGAGTCTGTTCCCAAAACAGCTACCAATCTTGTTTACATTATCAGGGCCAACAGGCCGGAGCAGGTTGAATCGAAGGTAATCTATTCAATATTCAATAAGCGGCCAAAGCGGGCCGATATTTACTGGCTTCTTCATATTGACAGGGTAGATGAGCCCAATCGTTTTGAGTACAAGGTAAATCATCTTATCCCCGGTGTCCTTATCAGGATTGATTTTCATATTGGATTTAAGGTTGATCCGAAGATTAATCTCTATTTCCGGGAGATACTAGAGGATATGGTTAAGTCGGGAGAGATAAAGCTTGAAAGTGGATATGATTCTCTTAAGAAAAATGGTTTCCCTGGAGATTTTAAGTTTGTCCTTATTGAACGGATAATGTCCCGTGACTTTAAATTATCAAATATTCAGAATTTTATTCTGATGCTTCATACTCTGGTTGGGAGATTGAGCATAACCGATGTGAGGGCTTTGCAGCTTGATTCCTGTAACTCAGTTGTGGAGCAGGTGCCGATAGTTTTTAATCAGCCGGTTGAAAAAAGAATAATGCGCAGGCCCATTGTAAATAATAAGTAACACGACGATCGTTAATGTCCTTATATACAATAAAATAGAAACCCCTCCCTTAGTATTAAGAGAGGGGTTCTGTTTAGAATTAAAACCGATCAGTGGTTGATTGGTTTTATTTTTTATACCCGTAAATTGCGAGAGCTCCGAGAGTTTCTTCGATTCTGATAAGCTGATTATACTTTGCAATCCTGTCAGTTCTGCTTGCAGAGCCGGTTTTGATCTGGCCTGAATTTGTTGCAACAGCTATATCTGCAATTGTTGTATCTTCGGTTTCACCCGATCTGTGCGATGTAACAGTTGTATAACCTGCTCTGTGTGCCATTTCAATAGCATTAAGAGTTTCTGTGAGTGTGCCGATCTGGTTAACTTTAATAAGGATTGAGTTTGCACAACCCATGTCGATACCTTTTTTAAGATAGTCCACATTTGTTACGAAAACATCGTCGCCTACAATCTGGCATTTTTTTCCGATTCTGTCGGTAAGCATTTTCCAACCGTCCCAGTCACCTTCTGCCATACCATCTTCGACAGAATCGATAGGATATTTAGAAACAAGTTGCTCAATAAAATCGACCTGCTCCTTTGAAGTTCTTCTGGCACCTTTTGGTCCTTCAAATTTTGAATAGTTGTAAAGACCTTCTTTGTAGAATTCTGAAGCAGCACAATCGAGTCCGATAGTGATATCTGAACCGGGTTTGTATCCGGCTGCGCTTATTGCTTTAATAATTGTTTCAAGAGCATCTTCTGTTCCGTCGAGTTTAGGGGCAAAGCCACCTTCGTCACCGACAGCAGTACTTAATCCACGCTCTTTAAGGACCTTTTTCAATGAATGGAACACTTCAGTACCCATTCTTAGTCCTTCGCTGAATGAAGGAGCACCAATAGGTCTGATCATAAACTCCTGAAAAGCTATCGGAGCATCTGAATGTGAGCCGCCGTTGATAATATTCATCATTGGAATCGGAAGGGTTACAGCATTTGCGCCTCCGATATAGCGAAACAAAGGTAATCCGTGGTAGCTGGCTGCAGCTTTTGCAACTGCCAGTGATACACCAAGGATAGCGTTTGCACCAAGGTTGCTTTTGGTTTTAGTACCATCGAGGTCAATCATTTTCTTATCAATGCCTGCCTGATCGGTAACGTCCATTCCAATAACCTCTTCAGCGATAACATTATTGACATTATGAACGGCTTTAAGAACGCCTTTACCGAGGTAACGATTTTTATCGCCATCTCTGAGTTCAAGAGCTTCGTTTTCTCCGGTTGATGCACCTGACGGCACAGCAGCCCTTCCAAAATAACCACTGGTTGTCATTACATCAACTTCAATGGTAGGATTTCCACGTGAATCTAAAATCTCACGAGCATGTACACTAACTATCTGACCCATAAATTTTTATTTAATATTAAACAATTTAACAATATACAAAAAAAAGGGATAAAGTCTTTATCGACTTATCCCCTTTAATCTAAAATATTTCTTTAAGCATTTTTTTATTCTTCTGGAACTGAATCTCCTGAGGTTTCTTCAGCTTTTGCAACAGGTTTTTCAGCATTTTCTTTTGACGCCTTAGGAGCTTTGGTTTCAGCAACAGCATCCTCTTTTTTCTTTGTAGTTCTTCTTCTTCTTGTTGTTTTTGTTTTAGCAGCTTCTCCTCCGAGCATAGCTTCATTATAGTCAACAAGTTCAAGAATACACATATCTGCATTATCGCCAATCCTGTTACCGATTTTTAATATACGTGTATAACCTCCCGGACGCTCACCGATTTTCGGGGATACATCTCTGAATAATTCAGCTACTGCGATTTTATCTTTCAGGTAACTGAATACCACTCTTCTTGAGTGTGTTGAATCTTCTTTCGATTTAGTAATAATAGGTTCAACAAAGGTACGGAGTGCTTTAGCTTTTGCTGTGGTTGTAGTTATCCTTTTATGAAGGATAAGTGATGCAGCCATGTTTGAAAGCATCGCCTTCCTGTGTGAACTTGTTCTTCCTAAATGGTTAATAACTTTTGAATGTCGCATTTCTCTATTTCCTTAACCAGTTTTCAAATTAATCTTTTTCTAATTTATATTTGCTCACATCCATTCCAAATGAAAGGTTCATGGATTCCAGCAATTCATCGAGCTCAGTGAGTGATTTCTTGCCAAAATTTCTGAATTTAAGCAGATCATTTTTATTAAACTTGACAAGATCGCCAAGTGTTTCTACTTCTGCAGCTTTAAGACAGTTAAGAGCTCTGACAGAAAGGTCGAGGTCGACCAGTTTTGTTTTCAGCAGCTGTCTCATATGCAGAACTTCTTCATCAAATTCTTCGTTTGCCATTTTATCGTCCGAATCGAGAGTGATTTTCTCATCGGAGAAGAGCATAAAGTGATAAATAAGAATTTTAGCAGCTTCTTTCAGGGCATCTTTAGGATGAATAGATCCATCTGTTTCGATCTCGAAAAGAAGTTTCTCATAGTCAGTTTTTTGCTCAACGCGGTAATTTTCAACCGTATATTTTACATTCCTGATAGGAGTAAAGATTGCATCAATGGCAATAAGTCCAAACTCACTGTCTGCAGGTTCGTTTTCTTCTGCCGGAACATAACCTCTGCCTTTATTTACAGTTATCTCTATCTGCATTTTAACATCAGGTTCCATTCTGAAGATAACCAGTTCAGGATTTAATACCTCAAAGCTGCTTAATGAATTATTAAGGTTTCCGGCTTTGAAAACATCCTGTCCGCTTACTTTAAATGTGATTGTTTCATGATCGACATCTTCAATTATCCTTTTAAAACGAACCTGTTTCATATTCAGGATAATCTCTGTGACGTCTTCCATTACACCGGTTATGGTTGAGAACTCGTGATCTATGCCCTCGATCTTAACAGTTGTTATTGCAAAACCCTCAAGTGAAGAGAGAAGGATTCTTCTCAGTGCATTGCCTACAGTAATACCATAGCCAGGTTCAAGCGGACGGAATTCGAATTTTCCGTGTTTGTCGTCCGCTTCCAGCATTATTACTTTATCAGGCTTCTGGAATGATAAAATGGCCATAGAATTTATCTTAATATTATTATTTAGAATACAATTCAACAATAAGTTGTTCCTTAATATTTTCAGGAATATCAGTACGTTCAGGCACGTTCATAAATTTACCTGCCATTTGTGTGTCATCCCATTCAAGCCATGAAAGTTTGGTGTATTTTCTGGTTGTGAGCGAATCAACTATCGTTTCAAGGGATTTTGATTTCTCACGAACGCCGATAATATCACCGGGTTTCAACTGAAATGAGGGAATATTTACAACAGTTCCGTTAACGGTTATGTGCCTGTGTGACACGAGCTGACGTGCGCCTGCCCTTGTTGGAGAAACACCCAGACGGAAGACTACGTTATCGAGACGTGCTTCGAGAAGCTGCAGAAGTACTTCACCTGTAACGCCTTTACTTCTTGAAGCTTTTTCAAAAGTATTGCGGAACTGACGCTCAAGCATACCATAAGTATACTTTGCTTTCTGCTTTTCTCTCAGCTGAACACCGTATTCTGAAGTTTTCTTCCTTTTCTTGTTCATTCCGTGCTGCCCGGGTGGAAAATTTTTCCTTTCCAGGTGCTTATCGGGGCCGAAGATAGGTTCTCCGAATTTTCTTGCTATTCTTGTTTTTGGGCCAGTATATCTTGCCATCGTGCTATAAATTTATAACTTACAAATAATCAATTTTATAATTTTTTATACTCTTCTTCTTCCGGGAGCACGGCAGCCATTATGAGGCATTGGTGTTACGTCGACTATTTCTGTAACTTCTATGCCAACATTGCTGATAGACCTGATTGCTGATTCACGTCCTGAGCCCGGTCCTTTAACAAACACCTTTACTTTTCTCAGTCCCAGATCGTAAGCTACTTTTCCACATTCTTCAGATGCCATCTGTGCGGCATAAGGGGTATTTTTCTTTGAACCCTTAAATCCCATTTTGCCTGCAGATGCCCATGAAATTACCTGACCCGAATTATTTGTCAGGGTAATAATAATATTATTGAATGATGAATGAACATGGGCGTGGCCTAACGGTTCAACTTTAACTACTCTCTTTTTTAATGCTCCAGTCTTCTTTGCCATAATCTAATTATTTAGTAGCTTTTTTCTTGTTTGCAACAGTTTTCTTTCTCCCTTTTCGGGTTCTGGCGTTATTCTTTGTGCTCTGTCCTCTTAAAGGCAGTCCGATTCTGTGGCGCACACCGCGGTAGCAGCCAATATCCATAAGCCTCTTGATGTTCATCTGTGTCTCTGAGCGGAGTTCACCTTCAAGCTTATAATTATCGTTCAGAATTCTTCGGATAGTATTGATCTGATCATCAGTCCATTCCTGGACCTTTGCATTCCTGTCAACACCAGCCTCATCGAGTACTTTTTGAGCAATGCTTCTGCCTACACCGTAGATGTAAGTCAGGCCAATCTCGCCTCTTTTATTTCTTGGTAAATCTACACCAACAATACGTGCCATATAAAACTTTTCTTAAATGATGTGCAAAATTAGTTAAAATTATCCCTGTCTCTGTTTGAACTTGGGATTTTTCTTATTAATAACGTAAATGCGACCTTTTCTCTTGACTATCTTACAGTCAGAACTGCGCTTTTTTACAGATGCTCTTACTTTCATTACCTTAATATTTCTTATTTATACCTGAATGTTATTCTACCTTTAGTTAAATCATATGGGGACATCTCCACCTTTACTCTATCACCCGGCAGGATTTTTATATAGTGCATTCTCATCTTTCCCGAGATATGTGCAGTTATCACATGTCCGTTTTCGAGTTCCACCCTGAACATTGCGTTTGAAAGGGCTTCGATGATAGTGCCATCCTGCTCAATTGATGATTGTTTAGCCATACTACGATTTCAATTTTTCTAAAACTTTTTCAATAAATTCAAAAGTTGTTAATATATCTGCTTTTCCTTTATTAACTGCAACGGCATATTCAAAATGTGCAGAAGGTTTTCCATCAGTTGTTTTGACTGTCCATCCGTCTTTCATCTGCATTGTCTCTTTTTTTCCTGCGTTTATCATTGGTTCAATGCAGATAACAAGTCCTTTTTCCATTTTTGGTCCTGTTCCTTTCCTGCCCCAGTTTGCAACTTCAGGTTGTTCATGCAATTTTTTTCCCAGACCATGTCCTACGAGTTCTCTTACCACCGTATATCCTCCGCTTTCTGCTTTGGTCTGAACTGCAAAAGAGATGTCTCCGACTCTGTTTCCGGCAATAGCCTCTTTCACTCCATCCTCCAGTGATGCTCTTGTATATTCGAGCAGGCGTCTAACCTCATCGCTTATTTCGCCAACAGGGAAGGTATATGCACTGTCGCCGTACCATCCGTTTAATATCACTCCGCAATCAACTGATATTATGTCACCTTCTTTAAGGATATAGTCAGATGGGATACCATGAACCACTTCGTCGTTAACAGATGTGCAGAGTGTATTCGGAAAACCACCATATCCCTTGAAAGCCGGAGTAGCGCCATTATCGCGAATAAACTCCTCGGCAATCTGATCGAGATAAAGAGTGGTAATTCCGGGCTTGATAATTGAAGCAATTTCAGCGAGTGCTCTTGACACCAGCATATTGCTTTCTCTTAACAATCCGACCTCTTCATCAGTTTTTAAATACAACATCAAAGAACGCTAAACTAATTATACCGAAGTACCTGCTCCGGTTCTGCCTTTAACACGGCCTGTTTTCATAAGACCATCGTAATGACGCATAAGCAAATGACTTTCAATCTGTTGAAGGGTATCAAGAATAACACCTACAAGAATGAGAAGTGATGTGCCTCCATAGAATTGTGCAAATTGCTGTGTAACACCTGCTTTCACTGCCACTGATGGAAGGATAGCAACAATTGCAAGAAAAATTGACCCCGGGAATGTTATCCTCGACATGATAGTATCGAAGAATTCCACTGTTTTTCTTCCAGGTTTAATACCCGGAATAAAGCCACCGTTTTTCTTCATATCCTCTGCCATCTGTACAGGATTGATAGTAATTGCTGTATAGAAATAGGTAAATACAACAATCAGAATTGCAGTTACCAGATTATACCAGAATCCGTACATATCAGAGAAGGCAACAACAAATCCAGAAGCTGAATTGGAATAGCCTGCAATAATTATAGGGAGCATCATAATTGCCTGGGCAAAAATAATTGGCATAACACCTGCAGCATTTACTTTAAGGGGGATATACTGGCGAACGCCTCCGTATTGTTTGTTTCCGATTATCCTTCTTGCATACTGAACAGGCACACGGCGTGTTCCCTGAACAAGAAGAATTACACCAAGAACAACAATAAAAAGGAATAATATTTCAACAATAAGGGCAATGGCACCTCCTGCTCCGTTCATCCTTACACCTGCTTCAAAAATGAAGTTGGAAGGCATTCTGGCAACAATACCGATCATTATAATAAGTGAGATACCGTTACCGATACCTTTATCGGTTATTTTTTCGCCGAGCCACATAACAAACATGGTGCCGGCAGTAAGAATAATTACAGAAGAGATAGTAAAGAATGTTCCTGTAAGAATGAAAGCTGAGGCTGGCAACTGGGCATGAAGGTTAACAAGATAAGTAGGAGCCTGAAGGATAAGCACTCCAATGGTCAGATATCTTGTGTACTGATTCATTTTACGACGGCCGCTTTCACCCTCTTTCTGAAGTTTCTGGAAATAGGGAAAGACAATACCAAGCAGCTGAACAACAATTGACGCAGAGATATAAGGCATTATTCCGAGGGCAAAAATTGAAGCCTGGGAAAAAGCACCTCCTGAAAACATATCGAGCAGACCCATAATACCTGAGGATGTCTGACTTTTCAGTCCGGCAAGTTGTGAAGGGTCAATGCCGGGAAGGGTAACGTATTTACCCAGCCGGTATAATAAAATGATACCAAAAGTATAGAGTAGTCTTGCGCGAAGATCTTCTATCTTAAAGATATTTTTTATAGTCTGAATCAGTCTCATGAAATTACAGTATTACAGCGGTTCCCTTTTGAGCTTCAATTGCTTCTACAGCTGATTTGCTGAATGCATGGGCATGAACTTCGAGTTTTTTCTCAAGAGTTCCTTTTCCAAGAATTTTAACCAAAGCATGTTTAGAAACCAGTCCGGCAACAACAAGTACTTCAAAATCTATTTTTTCCAGGTTATGTGCATCGGCAAGAGTCTGGAGGGTACTGATATTAATACCTTTATATTCTTTGCGGTTTATATTTTTAAAACCGAATTTCGGAACGCGTCTCTGAAGAGGCATCTGACCGCCTTCAAATCCGACTTTTTTGCTGTAACCTGATCTGGATTTCGCGCCTTTATGCCCTCTGGTTGAGGTACCACCTCTTCCGGAGCCCTGGCCTCTACCGATACGTTTACCTTTTTTAACAGATCCTTTAGCAGGTCGTAAGTTACTCAAATCCATAATTTTGTATTATATATATGGTTTATACCTTAAATATTTTCAACTTTAACCAGATGTCTTACTTTAACTACCATTCCCAGAATCTGAGGAGTAGCTTCATGTATAACACTGTGGTTTAATTTCCGGATACCGAGAGCTTCGATAGTTCTTTTCTGCCTTTCGGGTTTTCCGTTTTTACTTTTCACCTGGGTGATACGAATTTTTGCCATCGTAATATTCTTTACTAACCGTTAAAAACTTTGTCCATTGAAACACCTCTGTGTTCGGCAACCGAGAATGCGTCTCTCATTTCGAGCAGAGCTGCAAAAGTTGCTTTTACAAGGTTGTGAGGGTTTGATGAACCCTTAGACTTTGCAAGTACATTATGCACTCCCACACTTTCGAGAACAGCACGCATAGCACCACCTGCCTTAACACCGGTACCCGGAGAAGCTGGTTTGATAAATACTTTTGCACCGCCGAATTTAGCAACCTGTTCGTGAGGTATTGTACCATTAATAACAGGAACTTTTATCAGATTCTTTTTTGCATCTTCAATACCTTTGGCAATAGCTGTTGTTACTTCACTTGCTTTGCCCAGACCATGTCCGACAATACCATCTTCATTTCCAACTACTACGATAGCTGAAAAACTGAAAGTACGTCCACCTTTGGTAACTTTGGTTACTCTCTGGATGCTAACAAGTCTATCTTTAAGTTCGAGATCGCTGGTTTTAACTTTTCTTATACCGTTTCCCATAGTTCCTTAGAATTTTAATCCGCCTTCGCGGGCAGCATCAGCCAATGATTTTACTCTGCCATGATATTTATATCCGCTTCTGTCGAAGATGACTTTCTCGATACCTTTTTCTTTGCATTTGGTAGCAAGGAGTTTTCCCACGAGTTTAGCCTGTTCAATTTTTTTAATACCTGTCTGGGCAGCTATCTCTTTTTCTTTAGAGCATGCCGACAGAAGAGTTACTCCATTCAGGTCGTCAACAACCTGAACGTATATCTGTTTATTGCTACGGTATACTGCAAGGCGTGGAGCTTCTACAGTTCCGTTTATTTTTTTACGGATCCTCATTTTGATCCGTGTTCTTCTTTCCAACTTAGTTAAGGCCATGATTTTTTACTTTTACCAGATTAAACACTAGCAGATTTTCCAGCCTTTCTTCTGAGCTGTTCTCCAACAAACTTAATTCCTTTTCCTTTGTAAGGTTCAGGCGGACGGAGTGATCTGATCTTTGCAGCGACATGCCCTATAAGTTGTTTGTCAATGCATGTCAGGGTAATGATAGGATTAGCTCTTCTTTCAGTTTTAGTTTCCACTTTAACCTCATCAGGGAGCATAATATTTACTTCATGGGAAAAACCAAGGCTCATCTCGAGGTTTTGTCCTTTTGCTTCTGCGCGGTAACCAACACCGACAAGTTCAAGTTCCTTTTTGTAACCGACTGAAACACCAACCACCATATTGTTGATGAGTGCCCGGTAAAGGCCGTGCAGAGATTTATGATTTTTTGATTCTGATGGTCTCGATAATATTATTTCGTTCTCCACCACTTCCACCTTCAGGTCTTTATCGACCGCCTGAGTCAACTCTCCCAAGGGGCCTTTCACACTAACCGTATTGGTGTCACTGACACTAACAGTAACGCCTTTAGGCAGGTTTACAGGTAATTTTCCTATTCGTGACATTAAGCTATCCTCCTAATTAGTAAACATAACATAATACTTCACCGCCAATTTTTTCTTTCTTAGCCTCTTTATCGGTCATTAAACCTTTTGAGGTTGAGATAATTGCGATGCCCAGACCATTTAACACCCTTGGCATTTCATCGATACCGATGTACTGACGAAGACCAGGACGGCTAACTCTCTGAATTTCTTTTATTGCTGGTTTTTTACTTTTTGCATTATATTTTAAAGCAATTTTCAATACACCCTGCGGACCATCACCATCAATAACCTTATAGCTGAGGATGTAGCCTTTTTCGAAAAGGATTCTGGCAACCTCTTTCTTAAGATTGGATGCTGGTGCCTCTACAACCTTATGACCTGCCATGATGGCGTTCCTTATTCTGGTCAGTAAATCTGCGATTGGATCAGTCATCTTTTATTTTTTATTATAGTTTATAATTTTTTTCATTTACCAGCTGGCTTTTTTAATACCCGGTATAAGACCGAATAATGCCATTTCCCTGAAAGTAATCCTGCTTATTCCAAACTGTCTCATATAACCTCTTGAGCGACCGGTTATTTTACAACGGTTGTGCATTCTGTTTGGGTTTGAATTTCGGGGTAAGCGGCTTAATCCTACATAATCACCCTCTGCTTTCAGCTGGGCTCTTTTTGCAGCATATTTCTGAGTCAGTCTGGCGCGTTTTACTTCGCGGGCTATCATCGATTCTTTAGCCATATTACAAGTTTTTATTGTTTTTAAATGGTAAACCAAAGTGTTTAAGCAGAGCCATTGCTTCCTCGTCAGTACCGGCTGATGTAACAAATGTTACCTGGAGGCCCATGATTTTAGCAATTTTATCAAGGTCTATTTCAGGAAAGATAATTTGCTCAGTGATTCCCAGAGTGTAATTACCACGACCATCAAGTTTGGAATTGATCCCTTTAAAGTCGCGGATACGTGGAAGAGCAACTGATATCAGTCTTTCGAGAAACTCGTACATTTTTTCGGTACGTAATGTCACCATTATACCGATAGGCATGTTTTTTCTCAGTTTAAAGTTTGAGATATCTTTTGTTGACATAGTCTGAACAGCTTTCTGTCCTGCAATGTCTGACAACTCTTTTACTCCGTATTCGAGTAATTTTTTATCAGCAATAGCCTGACCTACACCCTGGTTGATAACTATTTTTTGCAACTTGGGGACCTGCATTATCGATTTATATCCGAATTCCTTCATCAATGCAGGGACGATCTCCTCTTTATACTTGGTTTTTAGCGCAGGTATGTACATTACTTGATCTCCTCTCCTGATTTTTTTGAATAACGCACTAATTTATCTTTTTCATTAAGTTTTTTTCCAACACGTGTTGGTTTTCCGGAAGCAGGATCGAGAAGCATCAGATTTGAAAGATGTACCGGAGCTTCTTTTTTAATTATCCCTCCCTGTGGCGCTTTTGCATTAGGCTTGGTATGTTTCGATACCAGGTTAATACCTTCAACAAGAGCTCTGTATTTATCTCTGTCAATTTCCAGGACACGGCCTTTATGGCCTTTTGATTCGCCGGTTATTACCATAACCGTATCTCCTTTTTTAATATGTAATTTCTTTTGCATCGCAGTGTATTTTAATATATTACAACACTTCAGGTGCCAGTGAAACAATCTTCATATACTTGTCGCGCAATTCTCTGGCTACAGGGCCGAAGATACGGGTGCCGCGTACCTCATTGACATTATTAAGCAGAACAACGGCGTTATCATCGAATCTTATATAAGAGCCATCGGCACGACGTATCTCTTTTTTTGTTCTGACAACGACAGCTTTGCTTACTGTACCTTTTTTTGCTTCACCTGAAGGAAGTGCTGATTTCACACTTACCACTATTTTATCACCTACGGTAGCATATCTTTTTTTGCTACCACCGAGAACCCTGATACATAATACCTCTTTGGCTCCTGAGTTATCGGCTACGGTTAATCTGCTTTCCTGTTGTATCATGATTACTTAGCTCTTTCGATTATTTCAATTAATCTCCAGGTTTTATTTTTACTCAGAGGCCTGGTCTCCGATATCCGTACAGTATCGCCGATATTACATGAATTTGCTTCATCATGTGCCATCAGCTTTTTTGTTCTGTTAATAAATTTGCCATAGATAGGATGTTTCACTTTCCTTTTAATGACAACGACGATGGATTTGTCCATTTTAGTACTGACAACAACACCTATACGTTCTTTTCTAAGATTCCTTTCCATTGCTGATCTAACTATTAGATTTCTTATTCAATTCTCTTGTACGCAATTCGGTTAGCAGACGTGCAATTGTTGTCTTCACTGCTTTAACCTTTTGCGGGTTATCAAGTGGAGTAATTGCATGGTTAAGCTTCATACGAACGAGCATTGTCTTCTCGGTATCGATTCTTTCGAGGAGATCGGAGGTGCTTAATTCCTTTATTTCTGAAGTTTTCATCTATGTCAAAGTATTATTCCTGTACGTAATCGCGTCTTACAATAAATTTTGTTATTATGGGAAGTTTCTGGGCTCCCAGACGCAGAGCCTCTTTTGCAACTTCATAAGGCACTCCTTCAGCTTCAAGCAGAATTCTGCCAGGAGTTATCGGGACAACAAACCCTTCAGGTGCTCCTTTTCCTTTACCCATACGAACCTCTGCAGGTTTTTTGGTAACTGGTTTATCGGGGAAAATACGGATCCAAAGCTGGCCTTCACGTTTCATATGACGTGTAACAGCCTGACGGGCAGCTTCGATCTGTCTTCCTGTGATCCAATGCTCTTCAAGTGCCTTGATACCAAATGATCCGAATGCCAGCTGGTTGCCTCTTTGTGCATTTCCTTTCATTCTTCCCTTCTGGGCTCTCCTGAATTTGGTCCTTTTCGGTTGTAACATTGCTCAAATATTGTTATAAATTATATACTATCAAGTTTCTTATTTCTTTGCTTTTCTCTTAAGGCTTTTGCTTTTGGCATTTCTTGCTCCGATATTCGGACTGAGATCTCTTTTGCCATAAACTTCGCCATTGCATATCCATACTTTAATACCGATAAGGCCAACTTTTGTATGAGCTTCTGCCAAAGCATAATCAATGTCTGCACGGAATGTATGAAGTGGGATCCGGCCCTCTTTGTATGTTTCGCTTCTTGCCATTTCAGCACCGCCAAGTCGTCCGGAGATCATAACTTTAATCCCTTCTGCACCCATTCGCATGGTTGAAGCTATTGACATTTTAATTGCACGGCGGAACGATATTTTACCTTCCAGCTGGCGGGCAATGTTATTTCCAACTATGTTAGCATCCAGTTCTGGACGTTTAACTTCAAAGATGTTTATCTGAACCTCTTTCTTGGTTATTTTCTTGAGTTCTTCTTTCAGCTTGTCAACTTCCTGTCCGGCTTTACCAATAATGATACCAGGGCGTGCAGTATTAACAGTTACAGTAATAAGCTTCAGTGTTCTTTCAATGATAATCTTGGAGATGCTGGCTTTTGCGAGCCTGGCATTCAGATATTCCCTGATTTTGGTGTCTTCAACCAATTTTCCGGAAAAATCTTTTCCACCGTACCAGTTTGAATCCCATCCTTTGATTATCCCTAATCTGTTACCTATCGGATTTACTTTTTGTCCCATCTGTTCTAATTTGATGTTTTTTCAACTTCGTTAATCTTACTGTCAAGCACAAGAGTTACATGGTTCGATCTTTTTCTTACCCTGTAGGCTCTTCCCTGCGGTGCTGTCTGTAGTCTTTTCAATGAACGGCCTCCGTCGACATGAATCAGTTTTACAAAGAGATTGCTTTCTTCAACTCTGACGCCTTCATTCTTCGCCTGCCAGTTGGCAATTGCGGAGAGGAGGAGTTTTTCCAGTCTGCGAGATGCTTCCTGCGAACTGAACTTGAGGACATCAAGCGCTTTGTTTACTTCCATTCCGCTAATCAGATCGGTTACCAATCTCATCTTACGCGGAGACGTAGGACAGTTTTTGAGGATCGCCTGGTATCTGGTCTTGGCGGCCTCTTTTTTCTGGTCAGCTGTATTTCTTTTTCTTGCACCCATTTCTAAATGTTTTTCAATGTTTACATTACTTATTTATTACCAGAGTGGCCCCTGAAAGTACGGGTAGGTGAAAATTCTCCCAGCTTATGGCCCACCATATTCTCGGTAATGTAAACGGGGATAAACTTGTTCCCGTTGTGAACTGCTATAGTATGTCCTACAAAATCAGGGGAGATCACTGATCTTCTTGACCAGGTCTTGATCACTGATTTTTTTTGTCCGTCATTCATTTCAGTCACTCTCTTCTCGAGTTTGAAGTCAATGAAAGGGCCTTTTTTAATTGATCTACTCATAATATATCAGTTATTTTTTCCTTCTTTCAATAATAAATTTTGCAGAGTACTTCTTTTTGTCTCTGGTCTTGAAACCTTTTGCAGGAATACCTTTACGCGATCTTGGATGTCCGCCTGAAGCTCTTCCTTCTCCACCACCCATCGGGTGATCGACAGGGTTCATAACAACGCCTCTTACTCTCGGGCGTGTTCCCTGCCAGCGTGAGCGGCCTGCTTTACCTGATCTCTCAAGGTTATGGTCTCCATTGGATACTGTACCAATCGTTGCCCGGCAGGTTGTAAGGATAAGCCTTGTTTCGCCTGAAGGAAGTTTTATGGTAGCATATTTCCCGTCGCGTGCTGACAGTTGTGCATAAGTTCCTGCACTGCGTGCCATGGCACCGCCTTTTCCCGGTTTCAGTTCTATGTTATGAATGATGGTTCCCATTGGGATATCGCTCAGAAACAGAGTGTTTCCAACTTCCGGAGCTGCCTCTTTTCCAGACATTAATGTCTGACCGACCTGAAGCCCGGCAGGAGCGACGATATATCTTTTCTCGCCATCTTTATAAACAACCAGTGCAATTCTTGAAGTACGATTGGGATCGTATTCAATTGTTTTGACTGTTGCTTCCATTCCATCTTTTTCCCTGAGGAAATCGATGACACGATACATCTTTTTATGACCGCCTCCGATGTATCTCATAGTCATTTTGCCGTTAACGTTCCTTCCTCCGGATTTTTTAAGCGGGCGAAGCAAGGATTTCTCCGGCGTAGCACTTGTGAGAGTTTCAAAAGTGCCTGCGATTTTGTGTCGTTGACCTGGTGTTACAGGTTTGATCTTTCTGACTGCCATATTGTTTTTTAAATATTGCTATAGAAATCAATTTTATTTCCTTCCGCAAGAGTAACAATGGCTTTTTTAGTTGCCGCAGTTTTTCCTGTAAGGATTCCTGATTTGGTATTACGGGATTTTATTTTCCCGCCATAGCGCATCGTATTAACCGCATCAACTGTAACGCTGTACAATTCTTCAACGGCTTTTTTTATCTGTAACTTATTTGCGTTTCTCACAACGAGGAACCCATAGCGATTAAATTTATCGCCCTGGCTCGTCATCTTTTCCGTTACAATAGGTTTAAGCAAAATATTCATCACTCAAAGTTTTCTAGTTTTCAAATGTTGCCTGCAAAACGTCAACTGCGCTCTCTACAAGTATCAATGTTGAAGCCTTCATTATCTTGTAAGTACTTAACTCACTGGCGATTACAACTTCAACCCCATATACATTTCGGGATGACAAATATATATTATTATTTTGTTCTGGTAAAACAAATACTGATTTTTTATTTGCAATATTCAGGTTATTTCCCATTTTGATGATTTCCTTTGTTTTAGGAGTATCAAGAGAGAAGTCTTCCAGGACAATAATGTTATTTGTTGAAGCTTTATATGAAAGCGCTGATCTTCTGGCTAATTGTTTTACTTTCTTATTCAGTTTGAAGCCATAGAATCTTGGTTTTGGTCCGAATACACGGCCACCACCACGAAACAAAGGGTTCTTTATGCTACCAGCTCGTGCGGTACCTGTTCCCTTTTGTCTTTTGATTTTTCTGGTACTTCCAGATATCTCGCCCTTACCTTTGGAACTATGAGTACCCTGCCTTTGGTTGGCGAGGTACTGTTTTGTATCCAGATAAATGGCATGGTCGTTAGGTTCAACACCGAAAATTGAATCGTCAAGATTAACTTTTCTTCCGGTTTCTTTACCACTAGTATTAAGAATCGCTAATTCCATTATTTTGTAATTATTACGTAACCACCTTTTGGACCCGGCACTGATCCTCTTACAATTATTATATCATTCTCGGCCATAAGCTTCACTACTTTAAGGTCCATCGACATCACTTTATTTCCTCCGGTACGTCCTGCCATTCTCATGCCGGGTAATACTCTTGAAGGGAATGAAGATGCTCCGAGTGAGCCTGGAGCCCTGCCTCTGTTATGCTGTCCATGGGTTTGTCCTCCGACACCTGCAAATCCGTGACGTTTTACAACACCTTGAAAACCTTTACCTTTTGACCAGCCTCTGACATCAACAATGATGTTGTTTTCAAAAAGTGCAGCTGTAACCACTTCGCCTTCTTTAACCTGACCTTCTTCAAATCCTGTAAACTCAATAACCTTCTTTTTTGGAGTGGTATTGGTTTTTTTGAAGTGGCCCATTTCAGCTTTAGTGGTATGCTTTTCTTTTTTATCTTCAAATCCGAGCTGTACAGCAAAGTAGCCATCCTTTTCCACGGTCTTGATCTGAGTCACAACACATGGACCGGCCTGCAGAACCGTACATGGAATGTTCTTTCCATTTTCATCAAAAATGGATGTCATTCCTACTTTTTTACCTATTAATCCCTGCATCTCTTTATAACTTTACTGGTTTCACACTTTAATTTCTACTTCAACTCCGCTTGGAAGCTCAAGTTTCATCAGAGCATCTATGGTTTTTGGGGTTGAGCTGTAAATATCGAGCAACCTTTTGTAGGATGAGAGTTCAAACTGCTCTCTTGCTTTTTTATTTACGAACGGGGACCGAAGTACTGTATAAATCTTTTTGTGTGTTGGAAGGGGAATTGGCCCGCTAACCACTGCACCAGTAGATTTTACTGTTTTTACGATCTTCTCGGCAGACTTATCCACCAGATTATGATCGTAAGATTTCAGTTTAATGCGAATTTTCTGACTCATCTTTTAAAGAATTTTTCCTTTTGTAATTTCTACAATTCTGTTTGATATTTCCGCAGGTACCTTATCATAATGAGAAAACTCCATTGTTGAAGTTGCTCTTCCTGAGGTAAGGGTCCGAAGTACTGTAACATAACCGAATTTTTCGGACAGAGGTACTTTTGCTTTAACGACCCTTGAGCCTGCTTTCGATTCCATACCTTCCACTCTGCCTCTTCTTCTGTTAAAATCGCCTATAACATCGCCAACATATTCTTCAGGAGTAACAACTTCTGTAGACATGATAGGTTCAAGAATTACCGGGTTACATTTCCCTGCAAATTTCCTGAAAGCTTGTTTGGCTGCGATTTCAAATGCCAGAGCATCAGAGTCAACCGGATGGTACGAACCGTCTTTGAGTACTACTTTAAGACTATCGAGAGGGAAACCTGCAAGTGGTCCGTTAACCATTGCCTCGCGGAATCCTTTTTCAATTGAGGGGATATATTCTTTTGGAATATGCCCGCCTTTTACTTCATTTACAAATTGAAGGCCTCTTACATTTTCATCAGCCGGACTGAGATCAAAAGTCATATCGGCAAATTTGCCTCTTCCTCCGGTCTGTTTCTTAAATACTTCACGGAATTCGGCAACAGTTGTAATAGCTTCTTTGTATGCAACCTGTGGTGCTCCCTGGTTACATTCTACTTTAAATTCCCTTTTAAGGCGGTCGATGAGAATTTCCAGATGCAGTTCACCCATACCATGAATGATTGTCTGACCGCTGTCGGGATCAGTTCTGACCTGGAATGTAGGATCTTCTTCTGCAAGTTTATTCAATGCCATCGAGAGTTTATCAACGTCGGCCTGAGTTTTAGGCTCAATTGCCACGCCAATAACCGGCTCGGGGAAATCCATTGTTTCGAGCAGTATAGGTTTATTTATAGCACACAAAGTATCGCCGGTTTTGAGATCTTTAAATCCAACACCTGCACAAATATCGCCGGCCGAAATACTCTCTTTGGGATTCTGTTTGTTGGC
Organism: uncultured Bacteroidota bacterium; assembly: GCA_903824785.1. Lineage (GTDB taxonomy): Bacteria > Bacteroidota > Bacteroidia > Bacteroidales > VadinHA17 > LD21. Next base: position 293,541 of record CAIJYD010000078.1, on the reverse strand, counting down.
ATGCATCTGGAACAGGCGGTTAATACGTTCCCTTTTTCCGGTACGGACATTCATTACAGTGTCGCCGGCTTTGAGGATACCTGAATAGACGCGTAAGAAAGCAAGTCTGCCTACAAACGGATCGGTAGCTATTTTAAATGCGAGAGCCGCCATTGGTTCATCATCATCGGGCTCGCGTGTAATTACTTCATCATTTCTCGGATCAATTCCTGTTACAGCACCTTTATCAACAGGTGACGGGAGGTAAGCGATAACAGAATCGAGAAGGCTTTGTACTCCTTTATTCTTAAATGCCGCTCCGCAGATAACAGGTATTGCAACTCCGTCAATTGTTGTTTTTCTGAGGGCAACCATTATCTCTTCGCTGGTAATCGACTCATGATCTTCAAGGTATCTTCCAAGAAGTGTATCGTCAACACCTGCAACAGCTTCAATCAGTTTACCTCTCCACTCTTCAGCTTCCTCTTTCATATCTGAAGGAATCTCTTCAGTCTCGAAACGGGTACCGGTAGCTTCATCGTTATAAAAAACGATAGCTTTCATAGTTACCAGATCGATGAAGCCTTTGAAATTTTCTTCTGCGCCTATTGGAATCTGAACCGGAACAGGGTTGGCACCAAGCTTCTCCTTTATCTGTTGAACCACGCTGTAAAAATCTGCACCTGCGCGATCCATCTTATTTATAAAGGCTATTCTTGGAACAACATATTTATTTGCCTGTCTCCATACAGTTTCAGACTGAGGCTCAACACCACCTACTGCACAGAATACTGCAACTGCACCATCTAGAACCCTTAGTGATCTTTCAACCTCAACTGTAAAATCTACGTGACCGGGAGTATCAATAATATTTATCTTATAATCATTGTCCCTGTATTTCCAGTATGTAGTTGTTGCAGCAGATGTTATGGTTATTCCTCTCTCCTGCTCCTGAACCATCCAGTCCATCGTTGCATTACCATCATGAACTTCACCCATACGGTGGGTACGGCCAGTATAAAACAGAACACGTTCTGTTGTAGTGGTCTTCCCGGCATCGATGTGAGCCATGATTCCGATGTTTCTTGTATATTTCAGGTTTTTATCCATCTATCTTATTTTCCTATTCTGCGCTGTTTGTCAATTAAAACCGGAAATGAGCAAAAGCTTTGTTAGCTTCAGCCATCCTGTGTGTATCTTCTTTTTTCTTATATGCTCCGCCTTCAAGTTTGTAGGCTGCCATAAGTTCTGCAGCAAGCCTTTCAGCCATTGAATGACCGGTTCTTTTTCGGGCAAATGACACCATGTTTTTCATACTGATACTCACTTTCCTGTCGGTTCTGATCTCCATCGGAACCTGGAAAGTTGCACCACCAACCCTGCGGGCTTTTACTTCAACCTGAGGGGTAACATTATCAAGAGCCTGCTTGAATATTTCAAGCGGTGATTTGCCTTCACCTTTAAACTTATCGCCGACTATCTCAAGAGAGTCGTAGAAAATCTTAAAAGCAAGATTCTTTTTTCCACTAAACATAAGATTATTCACAAACCTTGTTACATACGGATCTTTGTATTTCGGATCTGGTAACAGAATCCTCTTCTTTGGTCTTGACTTTCTCATTATCTTATTCCTTTAACTGTTACTTCTTAGGCCTTTTAGCTCCATATTTTGATCTTCTCTGAGTACGGCCATCTACGCCGGATGTGTCTAATGCACCACGCACAAGGTGATAACGGACACCAGGAAGATCTTTCACCCTTCCGCCTCTGATCAAAACGATAGAGTGTTCCTGAAGATTATGACCTTCTCCCGGAATATAGGCGTTGACTTCTTTCTGATTTGTTAGCCTTACCCTTGCAACCTTCCTCATGGCTGAATTAGGTTTCTTTGGTGTTGTGGTGTAAACGCGAACGCATACTCCCCTTCTCTGAGGACATGAATCCAAAGCAGGAGCTTTACTTTTATCGACCAGTTTCTTCCTGCCTTTTCTTACTAATTGCTGAATTGTCGGCATATATCCAATTTATTTTAGCATTAAATTTTACTCAAAAAAATGGTTTGCAAAGGTATTGTATTTATTTTTCAATTCAAAACCAATATGCATAATTTTTTAAAACAATTTATACAGCACGATTCAGATACCTGAAGATTACCCATATTCAGGCCTTAAACCATGTTTTAATAAAATATATCTTACTTGAAATGTAAGTTGTCTTCAGGTTACTTCCCGACCTTTCCTATCGATAAACGTTTTGTAAACTTACTTTGAAAGAAAGACCGGTACTCCTGTATTTTAAAAAACTTGTGCAAAGGAAATAAAAAATCCGGAATTCTCATCTCTTTTTGATGCTGTTTTTAAAAAATTATTATTTTTGTCTCCACCTAATCATTTATTATAATAAATAAGTATAACATATAATCTCCAGAAAAATATGAAAACATTCCAGGCGGACCAGATTAAAAACATTGCCCTGCTGGGTAACTCGGGGTCAGGGAAAACAACCCTGGCTGAAGCAATGCTTTTTAATGGCGGCATCATCGAAAGAAGAGGTACAATTGAAGGAAGCAACACTGTCTCCGATTATCGTCCTATTGAACATGAGAACGGAAACTCGATTTTTTCTACAGTACTTTATACCGAATTTCTGAATAAGAAAATCAACATTTTTGACACTCCCGGCCTTGATGATTTCAGCGGCGGAGTGATCTCATCGCTTTTTGCTTCCGATTCTGCAGTACTGAATATAAATGTTCAGAACGGTGTTGAAGTAGGAACTGAGATCCATTTCCGTCATGCAGAGAAAGAAAACAAGCCATTAATGATCGTTGTGAATGGCCTCGATCATGAAAAATCAAACTTTGAAAAGTCTCTTGAGATGCTGAAGGAGAGGTTGAGCAGCAACATTATTCTTATTCAGTATCCTGTTAATGAAGGGGTTGGATTTAACTCCATTATCGACGTTCTCAAAATGAAAATGCTGCGCTATGCAAAAGAAGGGGGAAAAGCTGAATTGGTTGACATTCCCGCTGATCATGCTGCCAGGGCTGCAGAACTGCACGGAGCTCTGGTTGAAAAAGCTGCTGAGAGCGACGAAGGGCTTATGGAGCTTTTCTTTTCAAATGATACTCTTTCGGAAGAGGAGATAAAAAAAGGGATTGCACAAGGGATTCTGACCAGAGGATTGTTTCCGGTGTTATGCCTTTCGTCAAAGAATAATATTGGTGTTGACCGCCTTCTCGAATTTATAGTTAACGAAGCACCATCTTTAGCAGAGATGAAACCTCCCCTCAACAACAAGGGCGAAGAGGTGAAGTCAAATCCTTCAGGGCCGGCTTCTGTCTATGTTTTTAAATCTTCAATAGAAGAGCATATCGGCGAGATACATTATTTCAGGGTATTCAGCGGAAAAGTTACAGAAAACCTCGATGTTGTAAACAGTAACAATGGTACAAAGGAAAGATTATCGCAGCTTTATGTAAGTGCAGGAAAAAACAGGACAAGAGTTCCGGAGCTACACACTGGCGACATAGGTGCATTTGTTAAACTGAAAAGCACCAAAACAGGACATACTCTTAATGTTCCCGGGCATGACTGGAAATATGAGGGTGTGAAATATCCTGAACCCAAATACCGTACGGCAATAAAGGCACAGAGTGAAAGCGATGACGAAAAGCTTGGAGAAGCTCTTAATAAAATACACCTGGAAGATCCTACCATTAAAATAGAGTATTCAAAGGAGCTGAAGCAGATTATTGTTCACGGACAGGGTGAATACCATCTTAATATTATGAAGTGGCATCTCGATAATATTTATAAGATTCACACAAATTTCAATCCTCCGAAAATACCTTATCGTGAGACAATTACAAAGTCAGCTCATGCCGATTACCGCCATAGGAAACAATCCGGCGGGTCGGGTCAGTTCGGGGAGGTTCATATGATTATTGAACCTTACGAAGAGGGCTCAAAAGAGGTTACCAGCCAGAAGATTAACGGGAAAGAGGTTAAGATATCGGTCCGCGACAAGGAGGAGATTGATCTGCCTTGGGGTGGAAAGCTGGTCTATGTAAACAGTATTGTCGGAGGATCAATTGATGCACGATTTATGCCTGCAATCCTTAAAGGGATAATGGAAAAGATCGAGATCGGACCGCTAACGGGGTCATATGCCCGCGACATAAGGGTTTATGTATATGATGGCAAGATGCACCCTGTTGATTCAAATGAAATTTCTTTCCGTCTGGCAGGAAGAAATGCTTTCAGTCAGGCCTTTAAGATTGCAGGGCCGAAGATCATGGAACCTGTTTATGATGTTGAGATTATGGTACCATCTGACCGTATGGGAGATGTGATAAGTGACCTTCAGGGCAGACGCGGGATGGTTCTGGGAATGTCGAGCGAAAAGAGGTTTGAAGTTATCAAGGCAAAAGTTCCATTGGCTGAGATGAATAAATATTCCACAGCACTTAGTTCGATAACAGGTGGCAGGGCTATGTATTCGATGAAATTTGCCGAATATGCACAGGTACCTGGCGATGTGCAGGAAGCTGTGATAAAAGCCTATACCGAGGAGGAGGAAGAAGAATAGAGAACAATCGACTGATAATAAAAAAGGGTTCCAAAAGGGCCCTTTTTTTTATCACAGAAATCTGTTTAGTTCGGGTTTTTTAATCTGATTATTGTTTTCATAGCCTCATTTCTTGCCTGTCTGGTGTATTTGTCAGAGCTGGCTATCATTGAGCATGTTTCAATAATTTCCCGTTTATTATAACTATAGGAAAACCAGCCAAGGGCCTCAAGAAGTGTTAATTGAGCCTGCTCATTATCACAATCCCTGACATAATTACACAAATCGGGTATCAGAGTATGATATGTCTGGTTCCTGAGTAGTTTTATTTCAAAGAGCCTGCTTTTCTGCTTGGTATCTTTTGATAGAATTGTCTCGATGCTCTTTTTAGTTGATTTACACTGATTATCAATATCCTTTATTACATCTCTTAAAATAACACCGGAATAGTTACCTGTGGTATCGACTCCGGCAAAAATCCTGTTCAGCTCTTTCATCATTAAATCCTTTTCAAAAACCCCCAACGCTTCTGTAAGCTGATAATTCTCCCGTTTCGATATATTTGGATTTGTGGCTGCCTGAATAACAGCCGGAATAATTACAGGATCACCTGATGCTGCGGCAAAAATTGTTGCCATCCTTCTGACAAGCTCATAGGAATCTTCAAATGAAGCAATAAGTACCTTGATGAAGTTTTCATCTCCAATGGCGGCGAGCAGTTTTAAACACTCCATCCTTGTTGATCCAAAGGGAGAAGAAAAGTATTTCTCCGCCAGCAAATTGCTTATTCCCGGATAAGTATTATTGACCAATTGTCTTAGCGCCCATGATTGAACATCGGGGTGTGGATAGTTTACTAATTTCAATAATTTTTTATCATTATCCTTCCATTTAAGAATATTTTCAGCATTCTCCGCGGCAGATGAAGTAAACCTGAAGGTAGGATCTCCGATAATATGCGATTCAAGATAGCAGACAAGTTTGTTCCATTCTCCGACACGAGCGCCAAAACCCAGAAGACCTATCATTTCATCAGGAAATTTGTCCTGAATTGAATTAACTGTATTTCCCTGAACAGCAATTGTTTTTGAATTTCCGAAAACATATTCACCTGCAATGAAATCATCAACCTGAAATGATCCATTGAAGCAGGCATCAAATATTATGAATCGTGATTTGGGATAATACTTTTTTACATCCGAACTACCAATATCCATATTTGAAGAATAGCTGGAATCAGTGATTGTTTGATTTTTGTCATTTGCCAGATTAAACCACTCTTGAGGTACACCCAGCCACTCAGTATATTTCTTTATTGTTGTTTCAGGGTCCTTAACATCCCTGACTTTTGATCTTAAATAATATTTTATACTTTCAATATTATTCTGAACTCCTTTTGCAGGTGGTTCTGCATCTACCAGTTCCGCATCTGCAACTCCGTGATGATGGAGAATGGCAATATCAAGATCTTTATAGGAAAGTGTTGAAAGAAGTCTGAATTTTATATGATTGTCAAATGAAAAATCAATGAATTCCAATCCGTTTTTCTGTTTATTAATTTGAGGAAATTGCTGGAGAAGTGAAACCTTTTCATCGAGCCGTGCTGTCATTGATTCTGAATTATATCCATGACCGCTGAATAAAAGCAGCTCGTCAGCCTGATTTGATTCTAAATGTGCAGTAACCACTTTTCTGAGATAGGCTTTGAGCAGGACATTATCTTTATCCCATGGGATTCTTATGCGGCCGGTATATATTTCAGATTGAATTTTTTGTGGTGAATCATAATTGAGGTCATAATAGTGAAGAATATTTCTTAAAGAATCCTGTTTAAGATAGGTAAACTTAAGATCAAAATCTTCATAGAATCTGTCTGAAGTGACTGATGATCTTTCCCAGGCATATTTTCCCTGGTCCATCTTAAACGCAGAAGTCATGTGCTGGGCACTTCTGATCATCGGAACAGGGATGTTTCCAATGAATACTGCACCCTCAAAATCTTTGTTTTTCAGGTAAAGATTATGCAATTGTTCCCTTATTGAATCGGGATGTCCCCATTTGTCTATTATTATAATTGTATTAAGCCCTTCATTTGTAAGAGTCTGGGCATAAAGTTGTATTTCTGTTTTTGCTCCTTCATAACTATCCTGGTCTGAGATAATTGCAAATTTCTGAGCATCTGCTATGTTTAAAATAAATAAAAGAAAGGCTGTAAGTATGCAGCTTTTCAATATTGATTTTCTGGTCATCTCTTAGAAAATTAAACCCATTGAACAATTTAAAAGGAAATTCTGATAAGGTCCGTTTAACTTATCAGGGGCGTATGTATAAGCTGTATTAATGTTTATATAATACTCATTGAAAGCCTTCATGCCGGTTTTTTTCATAAATGAGATCCCGGCATTACCCTTAAAGAAATCTGAATGCCGGGCAAGGTAATCCTGTTGCTGAACGGCAGGTAAACTAAGTTCAGCAATAACATAATTCATATCTTTAAACAGGTTCTTCCTATAACCTATTCCGAATTCAGGAATTAGAGTTACAGACCTGATTGAAATGTATTTTTTGTATCCTGTAAATGCCATTATATTAATCACTTCCTGAAAGCCATAATTTCTTACCGGATAATGATAAGCCGTCTGATATTCCGCGTACATCCCTAAATTGATTCGGGATTTCTCCCCATAATCGTTGTATCTTGAAAAGATGTATTCAATTGTTCCATCGTAATTTGAAGCTATATGTTTATCCTGAATCCAGCTGTCAGTAATTAAAGTATCATAGGAATATGACCCTGTAATAATTGTTTTGGAATGTTGCATGACCTCTGTACCGTTGAGGCGCATCATGTTAATAATCGTATTTAACCGATGAAGATTGCCATTTTTCCGAAAGCTTTGGTAATTGCTGACTGAGATGCAATTTTTGTCAGATATCCCATCAATAAGCCTTTTGGTTGTACCGTACCTTACTTCCTCTTTCCCGGAGTTATAGTCAATTACCAGAAAATTGGAATAATTCCCATTAATGTATCTGAGCTGAGCTTCTGCCTGATATCCTTTTCCAAAGTATTCATTTTCATAACTAATTATATTCCGGATGGATTTGAAATATCCAAATCCAAGAAACTGGAACAGGTTATATCTCCCATCATCCATTACGCTGACAGAAATATCGTTATTGAATACTACCGGGCCTCCGCTTAATCCAACTGATAATTTAGTGCCATTAAATATAATGCCCGGGGTAATTGCAAGGGAGGAGATATCGTTTCTGTTCCTTGGGTCCTTCCCTTTCGCACCAACGTAATCCTGATAGTCAGCATCGATACCTACTGTAATTTTATCAGTTAAAGGAATAGCGACCGAACCTTTTAAAAGAAAGCCCTCTTTTCTTTGTTTTCCTCCAATGGTATCGCCCAGAATATAAGGATTATTGATATCAAAAATCAATGTATTGTTATATAAAAGATCTTTATATTGTTCATTGGAATAACCAAATGAGCCATAAAACATCAGCTTTCCTAATTTTTTGTAACCCTTTGTTTTAGCATAAAATAGATTTGTATTTCCAGGTTCTATTGGAGACTTCAATTCCTTACTGCTAAAGGAATATCCGGTTTCCAGGAGATTTAGCTTACTTGTATTTACAAACCCTATTCCCGCAGGATTAGTTGAATTTGCCCACAGATTTGTTATTGTAATATTATCGAGGTTAAGTTTACTTTTGACTACAGAAAGAGTATCCGAACCATTTGCTTTGGAAAACATACCGGCCATCAATACCGTAAGACAAAGAATACGTGTAATAAGAATATTCATTTTAAACCTTCTGATTTTCCAAATCCTTAATAATTAAAATATGGATGCCAGGCTTTTAGGTCCGGCATCCATATTACCAAAACCTATTTTTTATCTACTCTTGTAGGATTGACGAACGGCGTAGGTGTTAAGTCTCCAAGGAAGTCATCAGTTGAGTTATTTGTATCTTTATAGACGACTTTCCCATTAATGATCTTGTCAACTTTTCTTCTAATACTTTTGCTATTATAAGATGAACTGCATGACACTTTCCCGGCATCAATAGTCGTTGGAAGTCTTTTGAATTGTTTGGCTGGATCGGCACCTACTTCTTCAACTCCATCAATAACCCATGATTTATCAACCATCAGATATTGTGTTGCGGCAGCACTTCCCGGCTTCTTTTTAAAGTTGGCAGGGTTATTAACGAACGTCTGGTAATCAATTCCGGTAGGAAGCCTGAATAATACAATGCCGGCACCTCCTACACCAGAAAGCCAATCAAACATTGCTGTTGTGGTGGTATAGATGCAGATGAGATTTGGAACACCAGGGCTATCAGTATCTTTACCTGATGTAGAAACATAAGTTTCCCACTGAGCACCCGCTAAATTAACTGGTGAACTTGGGTTTCCTGCCGGGTCCGACGTATGGTTAATTCCATCCTGGGCAAGCACAATACTTGTTCTGGGAGCAAGAGGATAGGTAGTGCCAGTTCCCGGCCATATCCAGGTGTGAAATGTAATAGGCAGGGAGTCCCTTGGAGAACCATCTGTTTTTATCCAGACTGAAGCTGTAGTTCCTAATGGCTCAAGGGTTCCGATACAAAGGCCGTCAAGGTATATAATCTGGTCGCTGTTATTATATATTTCGTGAAACTGATCTGAGTAATAACCCGCCAGAGCAGGAGTTCTTGAACCTGAGTAATAGATCTCCTTGAAAACGAGACCTCCTTTAAGGGCCACTGCGACAAGGCTAACTTCAAGACTAAGGTTTGTGGCGTTTATGCTTAAATTCTCAGAATTTCCGTTGAAGGCAAATTCAACTGTCTGGATAGAAGCTGACACGGTATAAGTGCCGAGTTCAAGAAGCAAGTGTGCAACACCTGAAGCATCGGTTCTTGCGGAGTCTTCTCTGGAAGTAATGTTATTCATCAAAGTGACCTTTATATTTGAAAGATCAGTTGCTGTATAACCGGCAGGATAGGAGATTTTTACGGAGACGTCAAACAGCTTTGCTCCATCTTTCTGGCAGGAGGTGAAAATCACCCCAGTCAAAATAATTGCTAATAATACTTTAAACTTTCTCATAGGTAGTAGATTTAATTTATTGTTATCAAATTTTAATTCTAATTTCCGCCCCGAAATACATTGGTTGGTTTTTTCTGACAAAAGACTCTTTTAACCCTTTAACTCTTACCAATGGTTGGTAATTGGTTATATTATTGCAATAAAATGAGAAATCGATCTTATCCGAAATTTCTTTTGTTAGTCTTAAATTAATCTGAAAAGTAGGAGGGTAGGTTCTCTGTGTGAAATATCTTGGATCGTTGTACGAATCGATAAGATCACTATATGGTTTTTGTGTAGCTGTAAGAGGATCAAAGGTATGATAAACGAGATTCATGTCGTAATAACCTATTGCATCAACATATTTAATCTGCAGGATGTCTGCATAAATGTCATCAACATTGTTTTTAGTATAGATAATGGGATGGCCGGAAGCATCGTTGTAAATATTACGGTAGCGTTCCATCCAGATGATCTGTGTAGTAATAGTGAAAATAGTTCTGAGCTCCTTGATATGGGTAATTGTCCTGAGGTTACTGTTTAGTCTTTCTGCAATAGTTCCATCACCACCTGGATATAAACCCACAAGAGGGAACTCTTTCCCCATGTAAGTTAAAACAGTTTGTGTAAGGAAGTTGTTTACAGACTGTTTCCGGATATTCATATATGCACCATCGAGAACAAATGAAGTCTTCAGCAGAGGAATAGTTCCAAAGTCAATTGTGAATTCAATACCCTTCTTTACCGACTGATCATTGTTTCCGGGGTAGGAATAACTGATCAAAAGTGTATCCTGTGTTGAGTTGACGCTTACAGGATTACCCGAAACAGGGTTATTATAGAATACTCCTTCTCCTTCAATGAAATACGGATTCAGACCAGCCTGACTGAGGGGATCATATACATTGTAAATGTTTGTAGAATAATATTTTTCAAAACTGAAACTGTTAATCATCTTTTCATAAAACCCCGTCAGGCTCACCTCAATTTTTCTAATCTTAAAATCAATACCTCCATCAAATTTTCTGTTCACAGCAGGTTTGATGTTATAATTGCGTGTGTCTTCATAGATTTTAGTAGTTAGTACAAGCAAGGAATTCGGAGGATCATAGTAATTGAAACTTACCCTATCAAAATAGGCCTTATCAGGATAATAGTGAAGCATCGTCGGAGCTTTTGAAAACGATCCCCATCCAAATCTGAAAACTAATGATTTAAGGTTTTTGTTGTTTTTATTGTCGATAACTGAATATTTAATATTAAACCGGGGATCGAGCATCATGGCATCTACACTTGAACTGAATAAGCCTTTCGGTTGAATATTGGTATATCTGATTCCGGCCTGTATATCAAGTTTTGTTGATCCGATTGCCGCGGACAAATTTTCTTCGGAGTACATCGACAGTTCCTTCATTCCGGGAATATCCTTATATGAACGGGGTCTGCTATCGTTGCTTCCCATTCCATTTGGAGGAAAAGCAAGGTCGTATATTCTTCCCAAGCCATTATTCCCAATCTGTTTCCAGTCAGTTCCAAGGATAATATTATTGTATATAGTACCTATCCTGAATGATTTTGTTCCAGAGAGTTTCGTATTCAGGTAATAGGGCTTTCCGTCAACAACCAGATCGCTTAGATAACTGCTTGGAAGGTAATTGGTGGCATGTTCTCCCGCAACTCTTGATATTGGCTGAGGTCTGGGGCCATTAAGGCTTTGAAGATCTATTTCATGCCCATACTGATGCTGCAGGTTTCCGGATATATTAAAATTGAGGGTCGACAGAAAAGCAGTATTTAATGCCCATTTTCCTGAAACAATAAGCCCCAGACTCTTATCTCTTGATTCAAACTTTTCATAATTCCGCATATCCGGATCTTTGGAGTTAATATCGAGCGTCTGTGATGCGCGTACTGATGCACTCAGATTTAGTGGCTTGTTAGTTTTAAATAAAACTGTGTTATAACCAATTCCCCCGTTAATCCTATTGAAGGTTTTATATTTGTATCTTATATCGTCAAGTGATTTAGTAAAATCGAAATCCATATTTAAAGATCCTTTTCCTTTTGGAAGGAGAATCCCTTTCCCAAAATATACCTGCTTTACTTCAGGGTCGACTTTCAGTTTAGCCGTGAAAGGAGTTTTGCCCTTTTTAAGGTTTACTTTGACAGCACCGTTCAACATATCTCCATTTTCAACACTGGCAATTCCTCTGATGACTTCTACTGACTCAATATTATCAACAGAAACTTGTCGTACGTCAGCACCTCCGGCAACTGTTGTTGAGAAACTTGCAAGACCTGTGCTGTTTGTAAACTGCATATTTGCATCATTTGAAACAGGAGCGCCGTCGATTATCAATAAGGTACCAATGCTTGCCATTGCATCTGGTTTGGAATTCAGTTGCTGACCATACCTGCTGTTGATTTCACGGATTGACAACTGTTTAGGCCCTGAGAGATCCGGATTAGAAGTTACCTGACCGGGCAGCAACTGCAGCACATCAGAAAGGTCTGTTGGCTGAACATGCTGAAGGGCTGTCTGTAAGATCGTTGACCCTGTCCCCATCTTCTTTCCCTCTTTTGCAGTAACAACAACTTCATCGATGGCAAGGGTTAACTGATTAAGATAAATAATTAAATCCTTTCTGTTGCCATCCAGAACAACCTGACGTTCAACAGGCTCATAACCAAGTGATGAGACCTGAAGGTTGTACGATCCTGCCGGAATATTCTTAAGGTTGAAGTACCCCTTCTGGTCAGAAACAGACCATATATTAAGCTCTTTGATAACTACCGCCACCATCTCAACAGAACTGCTGTCGCCCGAATTAAGAACCCGCCCTTCCACATTATATCTGCCCTGTCCTGACAACAGGCCGGAACAAATAGTGAAAATCATTATAAAAAGGCTCTTTCTCATTTTCGCTGTATCTTGCTTAATTAGAGTTTTCTATTTAAACCTGTTTGGGAAAATAAAAATGGCAATACATCCGTAAACACCTGTAATTGCGGTGAAAAGCAAGTCAATAATATTATCTTTTAATTTTCTGTCTTTTCTGATAATGATGAATGCCGCAAGACAAGTCATTAATAGATTTGAAATAATCCAGAAATATCCCGGCGACTTGAAAAAATAAAAACTGACAAACTCGGTATCAGGTGATGAAAGAGAGATCTGAAAAGGGATTAATGAGGCCAGGATCTTTCCGTCGGCTCTGTCATATTTTCCGGTCCAGCTTTCCTCATAAGTTTTAATGACATTGTAACTATCATCCATTGCTGTGGCTTTTAACCAGTTATCGCCAATAACAGTAGCGCATTTATTAAAAATGTCACAGTTTATTTTCAACGATTGGGTATAGGGATCGAAATTCTCAACAGGGAAACGCTGAAGATCATATACTTCATCCATTACAACATATACTCCATTGGATTTTGTGATAAGAAAGCAATAATACTCGCTTGTTTTCAGATCAACACATTCAATATATTCTATTCCAAAATTTTCAGGTGTTTCAATTTTCGCAACATAGGGCTGTGATTTTTTCATTTTTATGTGGAAAAGCGATCCCTGGCTATCGGTCACAAAATATCCCTCATCCTTTGTTTTTTTTGTAGTAGGCATCCCTGCAATAATTCCGGCGGGAAACACAAATCCTTTTTCAGTAAGGGCTTTCGTGAATAGCACACTTTTCTCCTCATCAGTTTTATTTGTTTTTGCAACTATAAATTCCATTCTGCCGGCTATTCTGAAATAGTCTTCAGGCATAGTGAGAGCAACTCTTCCGCTTTGAGATTCAATTAGTGGGTAGAGTGTAGGAACCGGAGCCATTAGTTTTTTTGGAGTGTATTTGAAGAATGAATTTGACCTGTTTATATATGAGGGTTCCATTTTGACTCCATTGATTGAATCGGGCATTTTGCCATCGGTCATTAACTGCCTGAAGAACATTAGAGGCATATTTTTCTCATATTCGGCAGTATTATATTTATTGCCTTTTGGATCTATTCTTCCCCCCGGACCTGTTTTTTCCGATCCCAGAATCAGAAAGTCATTAAGGGTACAGCTATAAAAAATTGTTGTTGTAACCGGAACTTTCTCAAATATCGTCCAGTACAGTTTTGGTATCGCAACGGCTGCAACAAGGATCCCAATTAAAATCAATATATATCTGCTTATCTTAACCATTTTACATTTCTCCTTTCCTGAATCTATAACCTGAAAATAATATAACAACACTAACCAAAATCGTCAGTGCCGAAAGAGTGATAAGTATTGGCTTATATCCTCCTATTCCTGCTCTCAGAGAGAAAAATGAGACAAATCCGGCGCCAACTATTCCAAACAGCACTCTGTAAAGTAATACAGGTTCCAGCAAAATGAGGGCTACCATAAAATAGGTTGCCAGTCCACCCAGGAACCATGGAGTAATTGAAATAAGAGCTGGCACTATAATGTCAGAAGGGAAGAATATGCTGCTCCCGGTAATAAAAATTGTGTAGAATAAGACAAACAAAGCTGTTAAACTTGCTGCACCGAAAAAATGCATCCGGATAAGAATTTCATTTTCCCTTACCGGGAGATGAAAAGTAAGTTTGATTCTTTTATCAACTGTTTCCGGAAAATACTGTGCTATGGCAATACCGAGTCCGGTGACAAGAGGAAGAAACCTGAGAAGCGTATAATAAGGCGACCCTCTGAAGAGAAATGAGTACCAGTATCCGGCAGCATCTGAAAAGAGTATGTCGTGGCGGACTTTGATAAAAATAAAAGAAAGGGCAAGAATCCCCAGAACAAGAGAGGCTGAAAACACCCTCTTTATCTTAATCCATTCTTTATAATATATTGATTTCATTATTAATGTATTAATACAAATTAATATTTACTGGTGAGCCCAATGAATGCATCTTCCAAAGTCATCTTTTTTTCTTCAAAAAAAGTATATTCGATATTTGAAGAGTTAAGGAACGACCTTACTTCACTCTCTTCATTATAAGTATAAAACTCAACTTTATCTTTTACTTTTTCAATATTTACTGAAAGATCATTTTGCGGAATGACAGCCTCTTCAACCTTTAGTGTTATATTGAATTGCCTGAATCGGTTCATGAAACTACTGAGAGGCTGCTGAGCAAGTATACGGCCATAATCCATAATGAGGACATCATCGATAAGCCGTTCCATATCCTGAATTATATGAGATGTTACAAATATGGTTTTGTTTTCAGCTTTTGCATATTCTCTGAGGTAGTCGATAAATAATCGCCTGTAACCAGGGTCGAGGCCCATGGAAAAATCATCAAGTATAAGAAGATCAGGATCCTGTGCAAGAATGAGACCCAGGGCCACCTGCGATCGCTGTCCGCACGACATTGTGGAAATTTTCTGTTTCGGAGTTACTTTAAGCTTTGACATCAGATCCCAATAAGGCTTATTGTTCCAAGCAGGATAAAAGCCTGAATAGAACTTTTCAATCTGGTGTATATTCATAAATGTATACTGAATATGTCCTTCAATAAGAAACCCTATTCTCCTTTTTGTCTTCGGCGACAGATTCTGTGTGTTTTCTCCATAAATAAGGCATTCACCCTCCTTAGGTTGAAGGAATCCATTCAGAATATTTATTGTAGTTGATTTGCCGGTTCCGTTTTTACCAAGCAAACCCAAAATGGTACCTTCCTCAACATTAAAGCTCAGGTTTTCATATACCATTTTTTTCCCATAGCAGTGGGTAAGGTTTCTGCATTCTATTGCATTCATAATAAAATATTTCTTAAAAACAGAACAATTATTTCCCCTATGGACCGACTATTTTTTTACTGAACCTTTCTCAGGAAACTCAAATGGATTAACAACTTTTGCAAGCCGGCCATCGCTGTAATGCAAAAGCAGTGAATCTGAGTTGAGAGCACTGAAAACCTTATCTCCATTTGCAAGAGAATCCACGAAGAATACCCTACCCATCTCTATCCCCATTGAATCGAGAGAGGTTTCAAAACCAACAATTCCTTTAAAACCTGACAGATGACTTCCTATATAATTGTATTTGTTTCTCAGTTCAGTATTCCCACCCATGGGGATCTCATATTTTGACAATACATCAGTTGAAAAGTAGTAAACTTATTAAACCTCATAGATACAGACATATACATTTCACGGGAATAATCAGAACCTGAAAGAACTTTGTAATTTTCGGAGACTGTAATCACCTTATAATTAAGTTCGATATTAAAGTCATTCCCGTTCATTTCATAAGTAAGACTTTTTGATCCAATAATATCAGTAAGCGTTTTTATATCAGGCTGTTCGCCATTAGGGAAATAAATTCTGATAATGACAGGGCAGGCAAATTCACTCTGATAGCCGCATGCTGAAGTTTTTTGTTTAAGGAGGTATTGTAAATAAGTAGCATCAAGTGGATCAAAGAAATTGTCGATAGTAAGTGTACATACTGACACAGAATCTGAGGATGATTTTAAGTTTTTAAGTATTCTCTTTTCAGGAACAAACAGGATTTTCTGGAGTTTAACATCATCATATAGCGTCTTGTCGTAGAGAATTTTTACAGTATGTGTTCCGACATAAGTTGATACCCCGTAAATGCCATTCACCTTTTTCATCTGATTGGCAAATGCTGTGGAACTTCCGAAACATTTTATATTTTTCAAATTCGATTTGGTGAATGTTCCTGCATCTGCCAACTGCTGAGCATCGCCCCATTTAAGGTCGATAGTGGGAAGTTCATAGAGGGAACCCATTAGTAATCCCAGGGCAATTAATGCAGTAAGGGCTGTTGCAGGAAGCCATTTTCTGTTCTTCCTGTTAATAAGAAGAGTATCTTTTTCAGGACATGAATAGAGACAGTCTCCGCAAAGGGTACAATCAACATGTGTTACCTTTTCCATATTAGCCACATCGATACCCTGAGGACATTTTTTTGTACAAAGGTTACAATTGATACAGCTATCAGTGTTGCGGGTAATATGAAAGAAAGATGGTTTAACCTTTTCTTTCTTAAGGACTTCCAGAAGATAACCGCCGGCTGAGATAACAATAAGGAGGTAGATATACGGGATCTTGATACCTGTGAGGTTAATCAGGACATAAACTGCAGATACACCGGCAAACCACCATGCAAATTTGAAAATATTAGAAAGAGCGCCAAGCGGACAAAGATATTTGCACCAGAAGAGTCTGAGAAATAGTGAGCCTACCAGAAAAAGGCTTATTGCAATGAGGGACCACAATATTACCACATCGCTATTAAAACCTGAGGCAACAGCATAATAGGGGTCAAATTTTTTACAGAACAGTTCGCTCGATTTTAATGTGAAATAGAATGTTATGAACAGAAGAATATATTTGAGCAACCGCAATGCCAGGTCGGCAATTCTATTTATTGAGATCCTGATTTTCAGTTTATCTCCCAGTTTACCAATCCATTCACTTATTGTTCCAAGCGGACATATATAGCCGCAAAACAGTTTGCTGAATAAAACCACACCGGCAAAAAGCATTATCCCCATCATTATCTGCATGCTGGTCATTGCACACGACAATGAGTCTCTTGTAAAATAGCTGCCGAGTGCCTGAAGCCCGCCAAACGGACAATATGCTTCAAAATCGGGTGCGTAAATTTTATCGGCAAATAACCTGATGCCCATATAACTGAGTAATCCTATAACGGCAAACTGGTAAAACAGTTTGTACAGATTATTTTTTTTCGAATTCACGCTCATACTGTTTTTTTATTTGGAAGGACTCAGTAGCACATCAAATTCTCTTACTGAATTAAGATGGTGGGTCTGAATAAATTCCTTAATGAATATTTCCGAATTATTATGTGAAGATTTTTCTGAAACTGATTTCCAGCTCTGAACACCAATAAGTATTCCTGTACTGCTGTAAATAATGAGAAGCAATGAAATGACCATAATTCTCATTTTTGATGACATTGACGACAACCCTCCGGCCTCCTCGCGGTCGATCCGGTTCATTATCTTTGCTGCAAAATCATCAGGGACAGGAATCCTCTGCAAACGAAGGTCATCGAAATCATTGATTTGAGTTTTATTATTTTCAACCATTATTATTTTGTTTTATCGAATGGTTACTACATAAAGACAATTATAAACCACAAAACTTGCGGTCGTCTTTAATTATTTCCAAGATTTTTCAGCCGCTCCCTTCTTGGGCAGTCTTTTTTGTTACATACCACGCACTGATCCTCAAGTTCCATTATCTGTTTGAATATCAGAGTAAGACGTCTCTTTTGTTCTTCATTGCAGATGCTCTTTACATTCTTGAAATAATCTATTGTATAACGGCGCAGGGAAGCATTTAAAATGCCATAATTTTTTGCCAGACTATCAAGTTTTGTAGAATTGGAATTATTTCTGGAGAGTTCCTCCAGCATTTCAAGATTATCCTGGCACATCATATCCATAACTATATTATATAGCCTTAATGTTTTGTCATTAAGCAAGTTAACTTTTGCGAACTGTTCATCTGTCAGCGCCAGTTCATCTTTCAGCATGGTCATAGAATTAATAACACCGGATTTGTTTCCTGAACCCGGATTAACTTTCGACATCACAATAAAAGTGATTATGGCTGAACTGATTATAATAAGTAGCAGGAGATTTAGCCAGAGAAGAATACGATTTGTTCTTTCAGCTTTCATGATTATAATTATTTTGTTTGGTTGCGGAATGACTGTTATAATGGTTGCATTGTTTTTTTAGATTGGCTTTTGCCCTGAAAATAAGCGATTCAACCGATGGGACTGATATTTTCAGAACGGTACCGATATCCTTATAGGAGAGGCATTCATAATGGTGAAGGATGAAAGCTTTTTTCTGATTTGAAGGAAGGGAATCAAGTGCTTTTTCAAGGATCTCTCTTCTTTCCCTGGTCTCCAGATCCTCATGGGGATTATCATTTGAAACAGGAGTGTTATCTGATCCATCAGAGTGATTTATTTTGAAAAAAGATTCAATATTGAGGATAGTTCTGAAAATAACATTATGGTGATTCTTATAGTGATTTATTGATTTGTTAAGGGCGATGCGGTGTAACCAGAAAGAGAGGTTTTCTTCCTGCCTCAGCATTGAAATGGATTTATATGCCTCTATAAAAACCTCCTGGGCAATATCCTCTGCATCTTCCCTGTTACGGAGAACCTTGAAGCAGGTGTTAAGAACAAAGTCCTGATATTTTATTATCAATTCCCTGAAAGCATTCTTATCACCTCTCAGCATCATCCGTACCAATTCCCGGTCAGTCATGGTTATGCCATGTTAAGAAAGAGTTATAGAACTTGCCATTCGCGAAGCAGGGATAAAAGAGAATTGAATATTAGAAAAAGCTTATTTGATGAACCATCCTTTTTCATTCAGATATTTGTCTGCCTCTTCTTTGGTTTTATAAAGATCCCCTTCAGTTTCCCACCATGTATCACCGTAAGCCATCCCCAGTTTATTACAGCCTTTGCTTTCCATCAGGCTTATAGTCTCAATAGTTTTTAGTTTTACTTTGTCAGGTTTTACAGAGATTACTTTGCATTTAACAGATTTTCCAATAATCTTTCCATCAGCAAATTTCACTACCACAAGTCCGTAACATTCAACACCTTTTTCAACCCAATCGCCTATTTTCGATTTCTCATTAACCGGAGCCAGTGAATCTGTTTTTTCCGGGGAAACAGAATTTTTCATTTCATCTCTGGTTTTGGTCTGTTTGCAGCATATCAGAGACATTATCAAAACCAAAGTAATCAATAGCAGATAATTGTTTTTCATAATGGCAGCAATAATTATAAGTTAATAAAAATAATAAAGTCGGTAGAAACAGATAGTAATTAAAGTTTGATAATTGTAAGTTAATTTCGGTTGTTTAACAGTTTCCTATTTTTTGCAAACATACAAAAAAACTATATGCCAGTTGTGAAATGAAACAAAACGCATATAATTTGTATATTATTTAAACGTAAATTGGTTTAATATCCGGTTATTCTGTAATTCAGGTAATGGTTTTTCCAATCGGAATACTATAAAATAATAAGACAGGCCGGCTTTTTTTAAATGGTTGCCAAATGCACCCGCCGAACTTAAATGAAATATTTTATTTTTGGCCGTGATTTAAAAAAGGAGAGAATATTCTGCAGACCTTTTCCTGAATTTTTCCAGTTCTGCTTCATAAAATTTTATCTGTTGAAGGCAGATAAAATCTCTGAAAATATTTAAATTTTCTTTATCCTCTGTTTCATTCAGAGCATCAATATATTCAGCTCTATCTTCTGTAAATATTTTAATGAGAGGTTCTCCAAAATACAGCTGGATGTAATTCATTAATAATCTTGCAGTTCGTCCGTTGCCATCACCAAAGGGATGAATGTTGACAAAATTGTAATGAAAATCGGATGAAAGCTTCAGGATCTCTTCTCCGGTTGTATTGTTAATTCTATTATTAACATTATCAACAAGTTGTTGTAATAGGAATCCAATTTTTGAAAAATCGGGAAAATATTTTTTATCAATATAAACCTGAGCAAGTCTTAATTCTCCTTTTGAAGTGTCAAAGTCACCTGCAATTGTGCTGACTTTGCCTCCGGTTGACTTCATGACAGAAGAATTAATCTCCTTGATAAAGTCAACGGAAAGCTTTCTCTTTTCCTTTGCAGCTGATTTAATGATTAAAAACGCATTGTAGTGATCTTTAATCATTAAATGGTCCGCAAGCGGTTTCCCCTGCGCAGTAATATTATTCTCGATCAGAATTCGGGTATCGGTCTCTGATAATGAGCAACCTTCAATTTTTGAGGAATTGTAAACAATTGAAATCATGCAGAATTTCTCATAATCAATCGAATCCATAATCCGCTGATTAAGATATTGTTCCCGTAGCATATTTAACTTACTCCACATTGTTCCAACTTTTTGCAAAGATATGAATTTACCGTCGGGGAGAAAAGTAAAAGTTTAAAGCTCCCGGATTCCAGCCAATTCTCCCCATGGAGAGCCATAAATCCATGATAATGTTTAACCTGCGGGTGGTGTATTCACGATTTCTACACCATCTTCAGAATATCCCAGACAAAAGCTCTTATTCCTACCTCAACGTTTACAGCATCTATCTTTTTAACTTTGTCAAGAACGGTATCAACAATTTCATCATCAACTACTGCCAGAACACTTTTATTTATTTCGGGCCATGCATGAGTTCCAAGGTGAGGGTCTCCGGTTGAAGTGCCTCTGCCCTGTACATTTTCCCAAAGGGAGTACCCTCTTATTCCGAGTTTGTCGAGAAGGTACTCTACCTTTTCAGTTTGTGCCTGATTGTATATTATCATTATTGCTTTCATAGTCAATAGAATATAATATCGTTTATTGTGAAATGCTATTGTCATTCATAAATTCAAATTCTGACTGGAGATTTACATTTTTGTTCCGTTCACCCCGTTTTGCAAATATTGCATATACAACAGGAACAATAACAAGTGTTACTACTGTTGAGAATACAAGTCCTCCGATTACTGCCACACCCATGGGGCTCCATAATTCTGAGCCCGAGCCACGGCTGATAGCAAGAGGCAGCATGCCAAGGATTGTTGTTGCCGAGGTCATGAGTACCGGTCTGAGTCGCGATCGGCCGGAAATTGCAATCGCCTCATACAACTCATTTCCCCGCTCACGCATCAGGTTGATAAAGTCAACCAGCACGATAGCGTTCTTTACAACGATACCTATAAGCATTACTGCCCCAATACCCGAGATAACGCTTAATGAGGTATTCGTAATAAACAGTGCTATTGCCACACCTGAAAAGGCGAACGGTATCGAAAACATAATTATGAACGGCATCTTCAGCGATTCAAACTGTGAAGCCATAACCAGGTAAACAAGAATAAGGCTTATCAGAATCAGGAATGCTATATCCATGAAGGCATCCATCTGTTCTTTTATTGCACCTGAAATCTGTACCATTATCCCGGACGGCAAAGCAGTTTCATCAATGGCTTTCTGCACATCTATCTGGATATCTGTAAGTGACCTTTTGTAGGGGGTGAATGAAACTCTTACGATTCTTTCTTTACGTTTACGCTCAATACTGGGAGGGGACCAGAACTCTTTTATCTGAGCTATTTCACCCAGCCTGATGATCTGTCCGGAAGGATTTGTTATTCCAATATTTTCGATATCGGTAATGGTGCTTCTTGCACTTTTCCTGTATCGCACCACAACATCATACTCATCTCCAAACTGCCGTAAACGTGTAGCTGTCATTCCGTCAACCCTGTTCTTGATGGCTGTGGAAACCATAGCTGTATTGAGTCCGTTTGTGATCATCTTGTTCTGGTCAAAAACTATCTGAAGCTCAGGTTTCGATTTTGCACGGCTTATTTTAACATCTTTAGCCCCCTCTATTTTTTTAATTTTAGCGGCCAGCTCTTCAGCAACAATATTGGTCTCTGAAATATTATAACCATAGATTTCCACATCAACGGTGCTTCCTCCGAAACTGCCCATGTTATCCGAAGTGCTTAATGTGAAGTTAGTTATTTCAGGTATTCCGGCAAAGTCGGCTCTCATCTCTTCAGTTATCTCGAAAACAGATTTTTTTCTCTCTTCGATCGGAACCAGACGCAGGCTGTAGCGGATAGTATGGGTACCTCCGGCGCTGAATATTGAAGCGAATCCTCCCTGATCATCAGAGCCTGTGGAAGTTGAAATAATATTCACTTCAGGATATTTGGATTTAATCAGTTCATCAATTTTATTTGCCGTAAGGATGGTCTGATCTACTCTTGTTCCGGTTTGCAGTTCTATGGTTGCATTTACACGCGACTCGTCGGCCTGTGGGAAGAATTCAGTCTTAACAAATACAAACAGGCTCATAGAACCGACAAATACCACAACAGCTATCAGTGAGACTACTGTTTTATGATGCAGAGCCCAGCGGAGGGTTCTTTCGTAAAAACGATCGAACCAGTCAAGCCCTTTTCTGATACTTCCGTCATAGGTCCAGAACGGAGCATCCGGTTTCGGAGCGTTGAGTTTCAGCATTAAAGCGCTAAGGGTGGGAGTAAGGGTTATTGCCGCAAATACCGATGTTATTATTGTAATCGTCACAATCATTCCAAGCTGTTTGAAGAGCACGCCTGTAAGACCGGTGACAAATGTAAGCGGGAAAAACACAGCAACTACTGTTAATGTTGTAACAATAACTGCCAGCCATACCTCATTGGTGGCATATATTGCAGCTTCGCGGGGCCTGCTTCCCCTTTCAATATGCTTTGTGATGTTTTCGAGCACAACTATGGCATCATCGACCACCATTCCGATCGCTATTGAAAGAGATGTGAGTGAGATAATATTTATTGATTCTCCCGAAAGAAAGAGGTAAATAAACGCCACAATGAGTGAAATAGGAATTGTGAGTATTACAATAAAGGTGGCCCTCCATCTGCCAAGGAAAAAGAGTACTACCAGTATAACAAATATTCCTGCATACATCAGTGTCTCTGTCAGGTTACTTACCGAATCCTTAATGAAGGTGGCACTGTCGAATAATTTCTCAATTTTGACATCAGAAGGAAGATCTTTCTTTAAAGCTTCGAGGGCTTTCTCCACCTCTTTTGTAACCTTGACAGTATTTCCTCCTGACTGCTTCTGGATATACATGCTCATCCCCTTGATACCGTTTATCTTTGTATCGAGTTTCGATTCGCGGATAGTATCCCGTACCTCTGCAACATCCTTCAGATAAACATTATTTCCATTGAAGCTGCTTACAACAATATTTTTCACAACGTCGCTTTCAGGGAATTCGCCCTGGATTCGCAGAGGGTAATCGGTCTGCCCCATTTCAATATAGCCGGCAGGCATATTCATATTTTCAGCACGAAGAACATTTCCAATCTGTTCAACAGTAAGATTATATGCCTCCATCTTTCTCGGATCAACATCAATGTAAACTTTTCGTCCGGGTACGCCTGAGAGAGCAACCGATCCGACACCGTCGATCCTGTTGAGCGGGTTAACGATTTTTTCATCAAGCACTTTTTCCAGTCCGGTATAACTCTCTTTTGCTGTAATTGCATAGAAAATTATAGGCATCATGGTTGTGTTAAACTTGATAATGGTTGGCTTCTCGCAATCTTCAGGAAGAGTTCTTTCTACAAAGCTGAGAGCACTCCGGATATCGTTTGAGGCTTCATCGAGGTTTGTCCCATATTCAAAATTCATGAATATAACCGATGTAGCATCACTTGAGGTAGAGGTGATCTCCTTTAAATTGCTGACTGAGTTGAGGGCGTTCTCCAGGGGCCGGGTAACATTTGTTTCAATGTCGGAAGCGCTGGCGCCGGGATAGGTTGAGAAGACAGCTACGAAAGGAAGTTCCATTTCCGGATAAAGATCCACAGGCAGCTGAACCAGCGAATAGATTCCCATAACCATCAGGGCAACAAAAACCAGAATGGTAGTTACGGGTCGTTTTACGGAAGCACTATATATACTCATTTTTATGTTTTTGAGATTCTTATTTCTATTTTACTATTGCAATTTTTTCGCCATTTATAAGCTTTGACTGGCCTTCAGACACAAGGTTGTCGCCCTCTTTAAGGGTCTCTGAGATGATCTCAAGCTGGTCGTCAAATCTTTTTCCGATGGTAACCTCTATTCGTTTTGCTGTATTGCTTTCACCGATAAATACATATCTCAGGTTTGTTCCCTCCTGAACAAGAACGGTATTTGCAGGAACAACGAATGTTTCCACTTCGCCCAGATCCATTGATACCCTTATGAACATACCAGGTTTCAGAAGATCATTCCTGTTGGGCAGTTCAAGCTCAGTGATAAACGACCGGCTTGCCGCACTGATGGTTGGCGAAATGCGGAATACTGTTCCTGTAAATGTTTCATCCTTGTAAACATCTGCAGTAATAAATGCTTTCATCCCTTTTTTAATCAGAGGATAATATTGCTCAGAGATGCTTACATTAACCTTAAGCGGATTAACCTGCATAACAGTTACAACTGCTGATCGGCCCGACTGCGTGGTAGGAGCACCTGAATATAACTCGCCGTTTTCAAAGTATTTGCCTGTAACTACGCCAAAGAATGGAGCCTTTAGCAAAGTGTTCTCTTCCATAAAGTCGACATTGGTCTTTGTAACGTCGAATTGTGTTTTCATCTGGTCGTACTGCTGTTGTCTTGCGCTGCCTGATCGGAGCAGGGTATCAATCCTGTTGAGGTCCTTTTCAAGGCTGCTCAGCTGAAGTTTTAGCTGGTACAGCTGGGTTCGGTCCATAAGAAAAAGATCCTCCCCTTTATTTACTTTATCGCCTACTTCAACATATATTTTATCAATTCTTCCGGGAGTAGAGGGAGCCATGTTCACCTCCTCAAAAGGAAGAACGGTAGCTGTATAATCAATTGTTCTTGAAATTCTGGTTTTTGATAAAGTCATTACTTTCACAGGAATAGCAGCTTTTTCCGCTACAGCTAAAGCCACGGTTGAATCAGTTGCCGTTTTCTTGTCCTTTGATGAACAGCCTGACATTAACAGACCGATTATCATTATTGCCGAAATTGTTCTGAAGTATTTCATTATTTTATATTTTGACGGTTTATTTATAAATCAATTACATGTTATTCAATAGTTTATCTAATGCAAGTTTTGTCTGAAGCAGATTCATCAGTGCAGATACATAATTATTTTCGGCCTGCAGGTAAAGCGAATTAGCCTGTGTAAGGTCAAGGCTTGATGCCATTCCCTGCCGGAATTTGTTCTCCATGCTGGCATAGACTCTTTTAGCTACATCTATATTATCCTTCTGACTTTTATAATTAAGATTGGCATTTACAAGATTATATCTCAGTTGCTTTTCCTGCAGCAGGAGCTGATCGGAGACCATAGCTTTTGTAGTACGGGTTTTTTCAAGATTTATCTGTGCTTTTCTTATGCTGCTGTATCGCTGCCCGCTGGCAAATATGGGAATCGATACCTGGAAACCGGCCATTGAATTTGGAAACCATCTCAGGTCAGCTGCCTTATCTCCCATACCGTTTGTGGCGTAATTATAAAAACCTGACAGGGTTGGCAATACAGAAGCTTTCTGTGATTTGACGGCAAGAGCCGACATCTGTTCCTGGTTCTCAATTATGCGGTAATTCACATTTTGCTTCTGATCAAATTCCTGAGATAAAAGTGCTTCAATGTTAATTTGCGAAGTAAGGCTTTCAAGAGTTTCACTTAGAATTATTTTTGTATCGGCAGCTACACCAAGCTGAAACCTCAGCAGGTTGTAGTTAAGCTCTATGGTTCTTTGCATTGAGCTTCGCGAATTTTCGACCATTGTAACATTTGATACCATCTGGTCGACATCAGTTGCTTCAGCCATACCTGCAGAAAACATTACCTTCGTCGATTTAAGAGTTTCGTTCAGGTTGGCGATATTACCATCAAGTATCTGAAGAGATTTTTCTGAAACAAGTATCAGGAAGTAGGCTGAGCTTACCGATTCCCTGGTATCAAGTTCAGATTTTGCGAGGCTCTCCGAACTTAATTTCTGTGCAAGTTTTGTTGTCTCAATACCTATATATAATGGTGCATTGAAAAGCAATAAGCTGGCTGAAACAGATGCTCCTGAATTAAATTGCGAACCAAAAGTAACAGGAACTTTCTCCCCGGGACGTCCAAAAAAGTCGCCGGGTAAAAGAGTTGTCATCAGTTTAAGGTTATCGGTAAATGATCCGGAGGCGTTTATCTGTGGCAGGGCATTTGAAATGGTTTCCCAGAGAGCCATTCTGGAAGCTTCTACATCCATTTTTGCCGAGATGACCATTTTGTTATTCACTATTGCATACTCCTGTGCCTCTTTCAGGGAAAGGGTTAAATCACCACTGCTTGTCTGGGCAGAAATAACCCCGGCTGTCAGTAAGACGAGAAACAGAACCGAAAAGATTTCTTTCTGTTTCATCCGCACAAAATTATTTTTTACAGGTCGGATGGAGCTCGCATGTTGATTTTGTTCATGCGAGTTTTTGTTTTTAGTAAAACATGATGGGTTCATTATATAATAATTTTGATTTTGTTAATAATTCATTATTTCCTCTTAAAATTCAGCTTCAAGTTTGTTAATCAGTATAATCCCTTCAGAGGTAGAGATCCCTCTCAGAAAGTTTATAAATGTATTTTTCATAACCTCGCGGCGCGTAAATTGTTCAAACGGATATAATTCCTGATCCATTACTGACCTTCCAAGTGAATAGAGGCACCGGTTGGCAAGATCTGGATTTACGTCATTTCTGAAAAGCTTCTCTTTGATACCTCTTTCAATTATTCGCATATTATCATGATAATCAGGCATTTCACATTTTTTTGTTTTGTTTATCAAAACATCGCGATGGTACTTTTTAAGATCAGCATGAAAAGCAGGACTCATATTCTGAAAATGCTCACTGTTTATTTCAAGAAGTTTAAAGATTGCAAAAATTGAATTCTCAGATCCTGCCAGAATCCGTTCAACCAGCTCTTTCTGCTTTTGAGCCATTAATTTCAATACGCCTTCAAGCAGTTCATCCTTATCGGCAAAAAGTTCATATATAGTCCTTTTTGACACGCCAAGATGATTGGCAAGAGTATCCATTGTAACTGATTTAATACCGTATGTTCTGAATAATTCAGCAGCTCCTTCAATTATCCTCTCTTTCAGATTCATTTTTTCATATTTACCGTGCAAAAATAGGAAAACTATTTTAGTTTACATAGTTTTTCCAGCAGATTTCCGATTTAATTCTGTAAGTGGCGTGAAATTGCCGGTGAACGGAGAAAAGTAATTATGATTTTTTCCGGAGAATTTTATAAGCAGTGAGGAACCCGCTGTAAATGGCTCCGGAAAATCCACCGCCGGTTTTTCCCCAGGCTGAGGCGAAATGCAGATTATCAAATAAATCAGACGTCTCTATAACAGGCTTACGGGGAATCTGGGCAAATCCGTAAACTGCTCCTCCCGGATTAAGGGTATAACGTTTTATAGTTGAGGAGGTTCCTGCTTCATAATATTCAATTTCTGATGAGATCCCGGGTAGTAGTTTTTCAAGTCGTCCGATAAAGATCCTGGCCACCTCTTCTTTTTTTGCTTTGTATTCTTCTTTGGTAAGAGTTTCCCAGTCGGAGATATAGTCAATGCAACAAATTGCTCCAACGCTTTTCCCTTCAGGAGCCAGACCGGAGTCTATCCGGCCATAGTCGATAAATGTAAAGCTCCTTTTCTGAAAATCGCCCCGGTTGTTTTTCAGGATATCTGCCTGGGTTTTCACAGACCCGTCAAAAACAAAAGTGGAATAGTGGCTGCTTCCTGTTTTACTCAGATTATTTCTGAATCCGAAATATATGGTCAGCAGGGAAGCCCCCGGTTTTTGATTTGAAATTTTATTTTTGATCAGGCTGCCATATTTTTCAGGTAACAGATCAGCCACACCAGGCATTGATGCATTTGCTATTATCTCACTGGCGTATGCATTTATTGTCTCAGGGAAGGAGGTTTTTTTCTTCCGGTATGTTATTCCGCAGGGTTTTTCATTTTCAATTATTATTCCTGTAACGATATGGTTAAGTAAAACTTCTCCACCATGAAGGCGGATATATTCAGCCAGGTGGTCGGAAAGTTTCTGGGAACCTCCTTTGATAAAACTGGCACCGCCAGTAAAATAGCTTCCCTGGGCAACTGAGTAGTAAGTTAATGATAATGAATATGGGTCGTCGTGAAAATATCCAAGGTTTCCCAGAAGGACAAGCTTAAGATCTTCGCTTGTTATTACTGAATCAAGAAATTCCCCAAGGCTGATATCATTTGGCATATTATTTTCAGCAGGGAACCTTTTCGGATTTAGGATCTGTTTAAAAAACGCATCTATTCCTGAACTCTCAGAAGGAAATGCTTCCCTGAGAATAGCTGCAGCTTCGATGGGGTCATGAGGTATTGTAATTCCGATACGATCATTTATAAAATGGTAAAATTCCGGAAGCTTAATGAATTCAATCTTTTCTGATACTTCAAGCTCATTGAAAATCCGGGTCTTCATATCTTTTGGTGAAGGTCCGTCCATCTCATGTAACCCGACCTCCAATGTGAAATCGCCGCGTTTGAAAGTTGTGGCGCAACCTCCGGGTTTACTATGCTGTTCGATCAGCAGAACTTTTTTTCCTTCTTTTGCAAGTTTAGCTCCGGCAGTCAGACCACCCAGTCCGGCTCCAATTACTATAACGTCATATTTCATGAAAGGCGGTATTTAAGGTTTCATTTTTATGATCTTATAATCGTCAATATTAGATTTTTATATCCGGGATAGGGTACCTTTTAAACTCTTTTGTTCTGTCGAAGAGATATCGGTATGTTATATAATTCTTGGCAGGCACACTTCCAACCGAGAGGAATATTTTTCTCATTTTAGGATTAAAGTCGGCAACCCAAGAAAATTCAACTTCATTATAATGAGGTTTTCTGGAGAATACCTCTCTTACCTTCAGGATGAAAGCCGATTCAATGCCCAGTCCCTGATATTTAGGTATAACACCCATTAAGAGACCTTTAGCCCTGGTCATGGTATTTCGTTTTTTCAGATAGAGGAACTTAATCATGCTGAACAGATTCAGTTTTCCGTTCAGATGTTTAAGTATCTGATTAAGATCAGGAAACATAAGATATATTGCAATTGGTTTTCCATTGAAATAGGCCATCCATATAAACTCCTCATCGATTATTGGTTTTGCTTTTTTCAGAACACCTTGTATATATTCGGCTTCAAGCGGTTCGAAATGAATCTTGAATGAGGCCCATGCTTCATTGAAGACGGCAGCAAAATCGCGGGTGAATTTCTCCTGTTCTTTCCAGGTAAAGTGGCGGAATTCATATCCCGGTTTTTTTGATACCCATTCGGCAATCTTCAGGAATCTTTCTGAAAGCGGTTTTGTTATGTCGAGGTGAAACCCTTCCATCTTATAGAATGGTTTAAAGCCGTAGGATTCAAAAAGCTCCTGATAATATGGATGGTTGTATGGAACTTCGAAGGATGGATGAGTAAATCCGCCGACGAGAAGCCCCCAGTATTTATCTGTTTCACCGAAATTAATTGGCCCGTCCATTGCCTCCATGCCTCTGGTTTTAAGCCACTCCTTAGCTTTGTCGAAAAGGAGAAAGGCTGAAGTTTTGTCATTGATGCATTCGAAGAAGCCCATTCCTCCGGTGGGCTGTTCATAGGAACTGGCAAGATTATTATCAACAAAGGCGGCAATCCTTCCAATCAGGTTGTTATTATTGTCTTCCAGTATCCAACGGTCAGCTTCACCGTGTTTAAAATAGGGATTTTTTTTCGGATCGAAAATGGCCTCTGTTTCATTATCAAACGGGCAGGCCCAGATCTTATCATTTTTATAGATCACTCTTGCTGTATCGAGGAATTTTTTTCTTGTTTTTTTATCAGAAACCTTTATTATTTTCATCTTCACAAAGTTATTTTAAATAGATCTGATTAAGGATATTGCAGTATTTATCGGCAATATACCGGCGTTTTAGCTTTAAAGTAGGGGATAATTCGCCTGTTGCAGGACTCCATTCGTCGGGGACAAGTCTGAACCTTTTGATTTTTTCAGAAGCCCCAAGCCGTTTGTTGATCTTTTCAATTTCGGAATTGAAGAATATCAATACCTCAGGCAGTTCTATCATCTCTCCGGAATCTGAAAATGAGATTTTCTTTGCAGCCCGCCAATCATCAAAATACCGGAAGTCGGGTGAAATAAGAGCGCTGGCAAATTTTTCATGTTCGCCCACCACCATAATCTGGTCTATTCCGGGTGATTCTTTGAACATATTTTCAATAATCTGAGGAGCTATGAATTTCCCGTTTGATAATTTGAAAATCTCTTTTTTTCTGTCAGTTACCATCAGGAACCTGTTCTCTTCCAGATAGCCAATGTCTCCGGTATGAAACCAGCCATCATCACCAATTACGGATCTGGTAAGCTCCGGGTCATTATAATATCCCAGCATTACATTTGGACCTTTGCAAAGAATTTCGCCATCGTCAGCAATTTTTACCTCAACGTTTTCTATCACTATTCCTACCGATCCGAGTTTTAAGCCCCCTTTGAAGGTTCTGTTTATTGTAATTACAGGTGATGTTTCGGTAAGTCCGTACATATTAATAATTTTGATTCCGGCCGCCCAGAATA
Organism: uncultured Bacteroidota bacterium; assembly: GCA_903824785.1. Taxonomy (GTDB): domain Bacteria; phylum Bacteroidota; class Bacteroidia; order Bacteroidales; family VadinHA17; genus LD21. The sequence goes on along the minus strand of CAIJYD010000078.1, from coordinate 262,666 downwards.
ATCTTTCAAGGCGCGGATGGAGGCTTGCACCTCCGCAGCCAACGATTCTGACATTACCTCCCATTGCAGCTCTCCATTTACTGAAGATGAGTTTATCGGCAATCTTAAGTTTCTTTTCATAAAACCACCCTTTTTCTCCGAACGGCTTATATTTTAAACCGAGGTTTACTGCCCAGAAAAATATTTTTCTTTTAGTGAAATCAAGCTTTTTGCCTTTTGAAATAATTACATCATGGAACTTTTCAATAACACGAGGCACTGCGTCAAATCCATCAGGTTTAATCTCCTGCATATTTGCGGCAACCGACCCCATGCTCTCTGCATAATAGATACTTGTTCCGCTGTATTGTGTCTGATAATTTCCCATCCGTCCGCCTACATGGCATAATGGTAATATACTGAGATATTTGTCAGTTGATTTCAGATTGAAAACCGCTGAGGCGGAAATAAAATTGCTGACAAGATTTCTATGGGATAGCATAACTCCTTTCGAACGGCCTGTAGTTCCTGAAGTATATATTAATGTTGCGAAGTCTTCTTCACCGATGCTGGTTTTTATTTTTTCAACCTCCGCTTTTGTGGATTCTTCGCATTTTTCTCCTTTCTCAAGGATTTCGATCCAGTTCCTGACTCCTTTAATCTCATCAAAAGTGAAAACCTCCGGTAAAAACCCGGGTGCATTTATAACAGGGGCGAGGTATTTTAAGAGTTTATTGTCTGAGACGATGATCATTTTAGCACCTGAGTTTTCAAGAATATACTCATACTCAGCGGGGTTAAGCGAGGTAAATACAGGGACATGGACAATTCCAACCATCGACATCCCCATATCGGCAAAATTCCATTCTGGTCTGTTGGCCGATACTGTAATTATCTTATCACCTTTTCTAAACCCGAGTTCATAAAGACCGTAACAGAAATTATATGAATACTCTATATACTGCAATGAACTGTATTTTATCCAGGCTCCATGGTGCCTGAAGCACAATGCATCATCTTTTATAAAGTTCTCCCTGTACCTGTCCAGCAGATCAAATGTTCTTTTTACCTTCATACCTGTTTTTTTTAAGGCCGATTGCGAGAATAATCATTATGCAATTTAATAAATATCAGTGAAAAGCAGATCTGATTTTGACAAACGGCCAAATCCTTTATATTAATTTGATCAAATGATATGTTACAGTAGCTTTGGCAATTAAAAATGTTGGTTAACTTTGCCGCTTAACTTAAAAATTAAGTCTGAAATGGAATTTTTTCACTCACTTTTTGATTGGTATATGGCCAATCTGAATTATTTTACGGTAGCACTTCTGATGGCTATCGAGAGCACTTTTCTGCCATTACCGTCAGAGATTGTAATTCCATTTGCCGCATACAAAGCCGGCCAGGGAGACTTAAATGTGTTTATGGTAGTGTTTGCCGGTACTGTAGGAGCTCTTTGCGGGTCGCTAATAAACTATTATCTGGCCAAGTATCTGGGACGCCCTATAGTTTACAGGTTTGCTGAGTCGAGGGTTGGAAGTATATTCCTGCTATCACGGGAGAAGATTGAGCATGCCGAAGAATATTTTATCCGCAACGGAAAGACCTCAACATTTATCGGGCGTCTTGTTCCGGGAATACGTCACCTGATAAGTATTCCGGCGGGTCTTGCTCAGATGAACCTCCGCGATTTTATGCTTTTTACTTTTGTAGGTGCCGGGATCTGGAACATTATTCTTGCTGTTATCGGCTATTACCTTTATGAGATCAGGGATCAGATCTTCCCCTATATATCACATATTCTGCTCGGAATGGGAGCTCTGTTCCTGCTTTATCTCATTTTTGAAGCATGGAAAAGGAAAAAGAGAAGAAACAAGGCGTGAATTAAGGATAAGAATTGACAGATTACAGACAAGTCAAAATCCTTTGTTTTCAGAAGCTTGCAATGAATTCAAGCGTTATTTTATCTGTATGAATAGGGAGGCTGCTCTTTATATAATGTTCATAATTTAATCGGATTTCTGCAATAAACTGTTTCGGTTCGAACCCGGCATTCAAGCCAAAGGTTAATCTGCTGGCATCGGCCTCATTCCTGAATACAGAATTACCAATAAAGTCGATACGTGCGGCAGGTGTGAGCATACAGATCATTTTACTGTTCAGTTTGAAGTTGTAATATGAATGAATATATATCCCATCGGCATGGTTGCGGATTGATAATGTATCTGTCCAGTTTCTGCTTATATATTCTGATTCAAGAAACAATGATCCTGCCGAATACCTGACCTCGCCTCCATACATTGCCAGATGTTCCATATTAATACCTTCACCATAGTAAACGTTGCCTGCTCCCCTTATCCCTTTCTCAGCTCCTACCAGTAATCTTCCCACCAAATTTGGTTTATCAATCCATTGGGGATTGTTATTTCCTGTTCCGTTGACTGCCCCGACAAGCATATCGACAGGTACAGATCCTGTGAACTTATAGTTGGCGTAGAAACCGATATCACGCATGCCTTCGTTTATGTATTTTGCCAAAAAAGAGCGATTTGCGAATATACCTTCAGCTGGACTGCGAATATAGTCGGAGCTGAAGGGTATTTTTCTCTGCCCCATATAAAAATCGAGATTTGCAACAGGAGTAAATCTGACAAAAGCATCGAGCATCTTCATTTTTCCCTCATCAGAAAGATCAATCTCAACTTTGTATGAAACGAAGGGATTGATCTTTCCCTTTGCCCCGAATCGGGCATTCCTCACCTCAAACCTCATTCGGGAGTTATCAAGATCAAATTCAGCTTTTGTTTTCAGGATACCATAAAGAACAGGCATATTTACCTGTTTATCGGCGGTATTCTCCTGCGATATAAGGTTTGTCCAGATAAACAAAGTAAGAAGTAAACTTACTAGAACTGATTTATACATCAAATATTTATTTTATATAATGATATGACTAATTGACTGTAAGTATATTACCTGTAAGCATAATATTCCTGACCGGCCTTATAAATATAGGAGTTATTTTCTAAAATGAAATTCTTTCAGATTTCACCTTAATCCTCAAGATACCCGAAGTTTCCATTATAAAAATCCTCGTATGCCTTTTTAATTTCTGCTTCCGTATTCATTACGAAAGGTCCGTATGAAGCAATTGGTTCATTAATAGGTTCACCACTGAGAATAAGAACAATACTGTCTTTAGCTGCCTCAATTACAATATCTTCTCCTGAATGTCCGAACAGTATAAAGTTATCGGCAGGGGCAGTTTTGGAATTATTGATTTTTATCTCCCCTTCAATAACAACCATTCCTGTATTATATTCTTTATTAAAGGTGAATTCTGACTTTGCTCCCTCCTTAAGTTTTGCATTAAAGAGGTTAACCGGGGAGAAGGTAAATGCGGGTCCCTTTATTCCATTATATTCCCCCGCAATAATCTCAATGAAGCTCTTTTTGTCATCTGAATAAAACCTGCCCATATTACCATTTTCAATTGCCTGGTATTTTGGTGCTGTCATCTTATATTCAGCAGGCAGATTTACCCACAGCTGAACCATCTGAAGGAGACCTCCTCTTTTACTGAATTCCTTTTCATGGTACTCTTTATGAAGAATCCCTGCACCGGCTGTCATCCATTGAACATCGCCTTCTCCAATAACGCCGCTGTTTCCGGCACTGTCGTGATGGGCAACTTTTCCATGATAAGCAATTGTAACCGTTTCGAACCCTCTGTGGGGATGAACACCTACACCTTTTGTAACATCCGATGGGGGAACATTCCACTTTGAACCATAATCGAGGAGAAAAAATGGACTCATCCCTTTTAATCCTGTTTCAGGGAGTGACGGAAAAAAATTATGCACTCTGAAACCATCTCCTACCATATGAAAAGGTGGAGGAGGTATTATTGAAACAATATTTTTATAGCTTTTTTCCATCATATTTAATTTTCATTTAAGAGATAGTTCATCACTGCTGTTTCCCGATTGATCGACAGCTATAACCCTGTAATAGTACTGCGGCATATTGTGAACTGAAATATCGATATAGGAATTGCTTATGGTTGAGGCAATCTGACGTCTTGGAGATATCTCCACTTCAGGTTTTTCAGATCTGTAGATCCGGTAGTAACAAAAGTCTTTTTCTCCGTTGGGCTCCCAGGTAAGTACTTCCCTGTCGCGGTTATCAATTTTCTTTTTTTCAACCTGTAATCCCTTTACTTTTGCTGGCACCTCTTCATCATAATTTGTGGTGTATACCACCATTGAAAGAGCGGGTATCGTATCCGAAAGTATCCCTTTTCCTGCGTTGATCTTCCGGGTATAGTTCTGAAGATCACCAAAATAATTGAAAGGAACATCCGATGGGTCGTAGAGATATTTTCTGAAAGCTTTCGTTCCCGGGAGTGCGCCCGTATTTATTTCTAGTTTTTTTGCCTTTTCATTCCTGTTTATTACAACCAAAGAAACTGCCCCGTTATTAAGGTTTTTAATGGCCGCCATTCTTAACAGTGTATCTGAAGCGACTACCTCATATGCCTCGGATGGTCCTCTGAAGAACTTTGTTAAGAGCCCCAGACAATAATAACTTGGTTTAGTGGTATAGTTGTCAACTTCCCATCGGTAAAGACCCCACTTATTAATATACTTATTCCGGTATGCGGATGGGAAATCTGCAAATGTCCAGTATCCGCATCCGTAAACACCACCATTGATCATTGCAATGATTGCTTCAGCGACCTGTATTCCCATGTAATTCTCTAGTGGCATATTATTGTACATACAAGCATCATGATTTACAGAATCTATGATATTGCTGTTCTGCTTTGCCCCGAATTCCCCGACAATGAATCTTTTGTTCTTGCTTTTGGCAATATCTGTTCCCCACTTGATTTTTTCCAGGAAATAGTTATAGAAGGTGTTATCAAACAGATCTTTATCGTTAATATAGTGATGCCCTCCATATACCCCGGTAATGTCGTCCATATTCTCAGATGCCCATTTTATGGTATGCCAGTAGCTGAAGGGGGATGCATCTGTTGCCAATAATTTAATATCCAGATTTCTGGCTTTAAATTCGTCATAGAATAATCCTTGTACTCTTTTGAAGTACTCAAGGTCATTAGACATTGAGGCCCATTTGTCGAGCGATAACTCATTAGCCATGCAGTAATATCTGATATTTTCAAAACCCAGATTCTTCTTCAGGTATTCCAGGTTATCCACCTCATGACTGACATAATCCTTTTCGCTTTTATACTCTTTTATCGACTGAGTATTCCATGAAGTAAAATACATTTCAGTATTTGTCCCTTTCATCACCTGAAGATAATAGGATATCGTATCAAGATCTTTGAAGCTCCATTTGGGATCATCATTCAACCTTACGAAGGAGGGATTCAATTCGCGCCACCTCTTGGCAAATATCTGTTCATAATGCCATTTGGAACCTTTTTGAACATGGTCAAAAACATGAAATCCCACTCCTCCGAATTTTTCATTTACAATCTTACTTGTTACTTCGGCTGTGGCAGTCTGGAGTTTCTCTCTTTTATTGTTCTGATTGTTACAACTTAAGAGTAAAATAATTAATGGCAGAATGTGGATAGTTTTCATTTTTCCGGATTATAGTTACTAATCAGATAACTGACATAAAAGTAAGGAATTCAGTCCGGATATATTCTATTCCTTCATAATTTATAATTGAAAAATAGTATCTTGTGATCAATCAAAAAAACAAGAAAATGAAAGCGTCTGATTTTCTGACTGTCTTAGTTAATATAGTAATTATTAGTTTAATATCCGGAAGCTGCCCTGCACAATCTTACCAGGCCGGAGCTGTGCTTAAGAAGGGTGATTTCAAATGGCCCGAGGGTAAGAGAATGGCATTGAGCCTGACTTTCGATGATGCCCGTCTTTCACAGGCCGATAAGGGGATTCCATTGCTCGACAAGTATGGAGTGAAGGGAACTTTTTATGTCTCTCCGGGGAATATGCTGCAGCGCCTTGAGGAATGGAAAAAAGCTGTAAGGAATGGTCACGACATAGGTAACCATTCTCTTGTACATCCCTGCACCGGAAATTTTGCCTGGTCAAGAGATAAAGCCCTGGAAGATTACACAATTCAGGAGATGAATGATGAGCTTGATACAGCAAGTAACATAATATCTAAAATGCTTGATATACAGCCGGTTTCTTTTGCATTTCCATGTGGACAGAAATTTGTTGGAAGAGGCAAGATGGTGCAAAGTTATATACCTGTAATCGCATCGAAGTTTGAAACGGGTCGCGGGTGGCTCGATGAGGGAGCTAATGATCCCTCTTTCTGCGATATGTCGCAACTCACCGGAATGGAGCTCGATGGTAAATCCTTTGAGCAGGTTAAAAACTTAATTGAATCAGCTAAAAGTTCAGGGCTGTGGCTCGTTCTTGCCGGCCACGAGATGAATGAAGCAGGAAGTCAGACTTCCCTTCTGAATACTATTGAAGCAATCTGCAAATATGCTTCCGATCCGGCTAATGGCATCTGGTTAGAAAACGTGCACACAATTGCCGCTTATGTCAGAGAAAAAAGAGGAGAGGCCCCGTTTGCAGTAACACCTTTATATAAAAACCCTCTTTTCCCTGTTGAGCAAAGAATAGCCGATCTTGTTTCAAGGATGACTCTCAAGGAAAAGGTAGGGCAGATGAATATTCCCACATGCTATTCAACCGAGCTTGGGTGGGGACTTGACAGCGATGCTCCCTATCTCTGGGATATGAAAGACACCAAAGAGGTAAGGGATAAACAGCTGGAGGGTTGCAGAAAATGGGCGGAAGGAACTCATAATACTGTTTTCGGACCCGGTGGCGGCTTCTTCACTTTGTCGGACAGGCTGGTATATGAAGGGCCGAAAAGACAGGCTGAAGTAATGAATGAACTTCAGAAGATTGCCATTGAGAAAACACGGTTAGGTATTCCTCTCTTTCAGATTGAAGAGGGAACCCACGGACTGATGTGCCCGGGAGGGACTATTTTTCCTGAAGGGCTGGCAATAGGATCATCATGGAATAAAAACCTTGTGCGGCAGATTTATACTGTGGCCGCGAAAGAGGGAAAATCGATAGGTGTCCACGGGTTGTGTACACTTGTTATTGAACCAAACCGCGATCCCAGGATGGGAAGAAATGAGGAGGGCTACAGTGAAGATCCTTACCTTTGTTCTCAGATAGCTGCAAATATTGTTCAGGCTATTCAGGGATATGACATCTCCGATCCTGATAAACTTGTTTCATTTCTCTGCCATTATCCGGGACAAAGCCAGCCGGTAAGCGGGTTTGAACGCGGGGCAATGGAGATTTCAGAAAGAAAATTCCGGGAAGTATTTTTGCCGTCGTTTGCCACCGGCATAAAGAAATATGGTGCACTCGGAGTTATGGCAACATACCCTGCCATTGATGGTGTAGCTGTCCACAGCTCCGAAAAAATACTTACAAAGATACTAAGGGAAGAGCTCGGGTTTAAAGGTATTGTGGTAAGTGAAGGGGGAGGACTTGGCACAATAGTTACTGAAAGACATGCAGCAACACAAAAGGAGGCAGGTATACTTGCAATAAAAGCCGGTGTTGATGTCGGTATTTCCATTGAAGATGCATATATGGGTGGCCTAATCGAAAATGTCAACGAAGGGAAAATATCCATTGAGGAGGTTGATCAGGCTGTTTCCAGATTGCTTAGGCTCAAATTTCAGATGGGGTTGTTTGAACATCCCTATGTTGATCCTAAATATGCTGAAAAAATTGTTAACTCAAAAGAAAATCAGCAACTTGCGCTTCAGGCTGCAAGGGAGGGTATTGTACTCCTGCGGAACGAAAAGAAAATACTTCCTTTGAAAAAAGATATTAAGACAATTGCAGTAATCGGCCCCAATGCTGAAGCGCCGGTCGACCAGCTTGGCGATTATTTTCCACATAATATTCCACAGCATGTGGTGACAATACTGGAGGGTATAAGAAATAAAGTGGGTGCGAAAACAAAAATCAGCTATGTAAAAGGTTGTGAAGTAATTGGTAATAAGCTTAATGAAATAGATAAGGCTAAAAGCGCTGCTAAAAATGCTGATATTGCAATAGTTGTGATTGGTGAAGGCGGTTATGTTACCAACGGTGAGGGGAGAGATGTTGCAAGTCTCGATTTAACCGGCCTTCAGGAAGAGCTTCTCAAGTCAGTCTTTGCAACAGGAACTCCGACAATTGTGGTACTGATAAATGGAAGGCCGCTATCCATCAGGTGGGCCTCTGAAAATGTTCCTGCCATCGTTGAGGCATGGATGTGCGGAGAGCAGGGCGGAAATGCCGTAGCTGATGTTCTTTTTGGCGATTACAACCCCAGCGGCAGACTTCCGGTTACTGTTCCACGCCACGTTGGACAATTCCCATTCTATTACAACCATTCCAGAACAAAGGAGGGGGCAAAATATATTGATATGCCGGCAACACCATTGTATGAATTCGGATTTGGATTAAGCTATACAACTTTTGAATACAGCGATCTGAAAATAACACCTGATAAGATAAATAATGAAGGTGAAGTTGAAATAATGCTGGATGTAAAAAATACCGGAACAGTAAAGGGTGATGAAGTTGTGCAACTCTATATAAATGATATCATCAGCACCACTTCCAGGCCTGTAAAAGAGTTAAAAGGTTATGAGAAAGTATCACTTGAACCGGGAGAAAAGAAAACCGTGAAACTAAAACTGCTTCCTGAAGATCTTTCCCTTCTTGACAGGGATATGAATGTAATCGTTGAACCGGGTATTTTCAAAGTAATGGTTGGGAGTTCATCTGAAAACATTAAACTAAAAGGTCAGTTTGTTGTGATGCAATAAACAATCCCGATAATAATTCAAATGATTCAGTTTAAATAAAATATTAAATCAGGAAATAATGAAAACGAATTTTACAAGACGGAAATTTCTGCAGACAGCAGCTGTTTCAGCAACGGCCGCCATGCTTCCTTCTGTTACAGATGCATCCGCTCTTCCGGTTGGAGAGAAAGCCGGTGGCATAATGGATGAAATGCCAAAAAGGAGACTGGGAAGAACCAACAGGATGGTTTCGTGCCTCGGTTTTGGTGCAGGTTCGCGCTATTGCAACTGGGTGGCCGATGATGCAATGCTGCAAAAACATATTGATTATGCAATTCAACTCGGAATAACTTATTTCGATTCAGCCCGGTCGTATGGAAATGGAGTGGCAGAAGAGCGCTATGGGAAATTTCTCACGCCGAAATACAGAAAGCAGATCTTTCTTAATTCAAAAACAACTCAGCGAACCTACGACGGTGTGATGAAGGAGATTGACATTTCCCTGAAGACCTTAAAAACCGATTATCTCGATCTCTACTGCATGCATTCTATTGATAAGGTGGAAGATGTCGATACGCTTCTGAGCTCTTCAGGCGGGTACAAAGCATTTTTGAAACTTAAGAATGAGGGTGTTATCAAGAATATTGGTTTTTCATTTCATAAATGGAACGACGCCTCACAGAAATCTTTTAAAGAGTTTGATATTGATGCCATTCTCTGTGTCATAAACGCTGCAAGATCAAATGGTAATGAAGATGGCCTTTTACCTCTTGCCATCAAAAGGGATGTTGGCGTTATTGCCATTAAAATTATGGGACAGAATGCTCTCATTGGAAATGTAACAGGCGATGACCTTCTGAGGTATGCCCTCTCTCTTCCCATTTCAGTGGCAAATGTTGGTATTGATGGATTTGCTCCGCTCGAGTCTTGTGTGTCGGTTGGAAAAGAACCATTGCTCTCAGAAAAAGAGGCAGCAAAAATTAAATTGAAACTCAATTTTGATCCTAAAGTTACCAGGCTGCCATACTTTACCTGATAAAGATTTAATTTCCCTACAACAATTATGAGACCAGCAGCATTATTTCTGGCCTTAACATTATTTGTTTTGTTGCTTTCTGCATGCAGGAAGAGTGAATCCAATCCGGGGAACTACCTCAGCAAACCGGATTGTAGCTCTTTATACATTCCTAAAACATACAGTTATCAGGTAGTTGGGTTTTATCCCTCCTGGCAGAGCGGATCAGAACAGGTGAAAGACATTCCATGGGATAAGCTTACCAGGATTGTATATGCTTTTGCAATACCAAATGCTGATGGTACAATTAACACAAGCGACCTGGTTAATACAAGTCAGCTGGTTGACAGCGCCCATGCACATGGTGTGGAGGTCTATTTTTCAGTAGGAGGGGGAGACGGGTCGCGCAACTTCCCGGTTCTGGCCACAAATGAGAAGACACGAAACAGGTTCATTCTTGAGGTGCGGCAGTATGTTTTTGAGAACTGCCTCGACGGGGTCGATATTGATTGGGAATACTGGACAGGCTATACCAATAATGTTGTTGTTTCATCCGAAAGTAATGCATTGGTTACTCTCCTCAGGGATCTTAAGAAAGAGCTTTCTCCTTTTAATCTGGGTATATCAATAGATCTGGGTGCCTCCGACTGGGGAGGGAAGCATTTTCTTAATGAAATACCCTCTTACGTTGACCATTTGCAGGTGATGTGCTATGATTTTACGGGAACATGGACAGCGCCGGGGGCTCATTCGGCATATAAAGATGCCATCGGGTCCGGAAGCAGTATAAATTCAACAGGTCTGGCTTATTGGGTGAATTACAGGCGTTGGCCAAAACAGAAAGTTCTGCTCGGTGTTCCCTTCTACGGCAAGGATTTTGATCAGGAAGGCGGGAAGCCTCTTACTTATGCAGATATAATACGGCAACATCCTGATGCTTATAAATCCGACAGGGTAAACAATATTTATTACGACGGAATAATTACCATGGCTGAAAAAACAAAATATGTGGTAAACAACCAATATTCAGGTATAATGATCTGGGAAATAGCCCAGGATTCCAGAGTTGACAGTATCAGTCTGCTGAATTCAATTTTCAGGGAAATCCCCTGAAATGGTGAATGCGGCTTTATATTATCCGACTGACTTCAGCCGGTTAATAGCGGATTATTTTCCGGGATTTAAATGCCTCATTTTCTCAGCATAGATGGCATCTACCAGTCCATCTTTGTCAGTATCCCCGCTCAGCGCCCAGAACATTATTCCGCCCAGCCCGGTAGTAGCGGCATAATTTGTTTTAAGTCTTATTGAGACAGTATCCTCATATGAAATAAAGATGCTGTCGGTAGCATTATAAAGAAACGGAGCCATGGCAACGGAATCCCAATGCCTTACAAAACCGTTCTTATCCTCAAGTGTTTCACGGATTCTGGAATAGTTGCCGGCACCTCTGTATGATCCCCTGTTCGACTGATACAATCCGTTGTTTTCAGGTGGAACACCCTTCCATCCTTTTCCGTAAAAGGCTCCTCCGATTACAATTTGTCCGGGCTTGACTCCCTTTTCTATACAGTAGGATATAATCTTCTGAGCTGAATAGGGTTTTGTCAGATCTCCCTGTTCCAGTATTATTCTTTCCGCAGATGTTCCTTTCAGATCTTCCATTTTTACCAGGCCAAGGTTGGTATGGTGTGAGGTATATGTATCGCCGCCACCTGCCAGGTCGTACGACATAACATTCATATAAGTAGCATATTGCATAACTTTATCAAGTTCAACATGATTAAAGAACTCCTCCCAGCCGGCTACTGCAAATGTCAGAACCTGATCTTTCCCGATCTTATCCATTGCTTCCCTTAATTCGCGCATCAGGGATGTGAAATTTTCCTTATCCTCAGGAATAAACGGATTTCCGTTGCCTTCCATTCCCGGATATTCCCAGTCAATATCAAGTCCGTCCAGATTATATTCCTTGATGAAACTGCTGACACTTTCCACAAATTTTTTGCGGTTCTCAACTGTCCTCGCCATTTCCGAAAATCCTCCCGATCCTCCCCATCCTCCGCAGGCAATCATAACCTTCAGATTCGGGTGAATTTTTTTCTGGTCGGAAAGTGCTTTCAGCATCAGCCCTGAGGAATCTTTTACAAATTTCATTTCATTCCCGATAACTTCGGTAAAGGAGAAAATAATATGGGTCAACTTTCCCAGCTGAAGATTCTCAGGATGGAAGTTTCTCCAGGAAGGGTAATAATAAGCCATTATCTTCACCCCTTTATCTTCCTGCGATTTATTCTTCATTGTACAGGAGAAGAGTGTAATGGCAAAAAGGGCTGAAATAAAAAGGAGGGACTTTTTCATCCGTACAATATTTTTCTTAACAGGTCGGATGGAGCTCGCATGTTGATTTTGTTCATGCAAGTCTGAGTTTTTGGTGAAACATGCTCGGTTCATCGAATAAGTTTATGGTTAATGACAAAAAATAGTTCAGAAGTTCATTTTAAAGATTTATTACCGGTTTGATTCAGGTTTTAAACCGGATGAAAAATTACGATTATTTTTTGATTGTATGAATCTGATTCTGAAATAATCATGTCGAAATATGTTAAAAAACATTAAAGTTAAATTGCCTCTTCTTTCGCAGGTAAAATTTAATCCTTACATTTATTAACTGATGTTCCTTTTAAAAACTGATCCTGTCGCAAGTTGCAGTTTCTTATTCCTGATTGGCGATAGTGATTTTAAATATTATGAAGATGAAAAAATCTTTAATTTTTATTATTCTGAACTTTCTCCTTTCAGCAAATGGATTCCTGTTTGCTCAAATTGAATATCCAAATAAGAGCACTGACCTTCTCCTTAAAAAAGATGAAGAGAATTTAGAGGTCTTTCAGCAATGGATCCGGTGGAATAATCCGGGAAGCATGCTGCTAAATTACCTTATTGGTCAGACATCTGATTATTATGATGTCAGAGATCGCGAGATAGCCGGGTTAAAAACGAAGGAGGATTGGATCGGAAGGCAAAACCTCGTTAAGGAAAAGCTTAGGGAGATAGCCGGTCCGTTTCCTCCAAAAGGTGCTCTAAATGCCAGAACAACAGGAGTAATATTAAAGAAGGGATACAGGATTGAAAAGATTGTCTTCGAGTCATTTCCCGGGTTTTATGTTACAGGGTGTCTATATATTCCCGACAAGATTAAAGGAAAAGCTCCTGCCGTACTTAATGTAATAGGGCATAATCAGGAGTCGTTCAGGAACCAGCTCTACCAGGTTATTAATTTTAACCTTGTAAAGAAGGGGATTATAGTCTTTGCCATTGATCCTCCGGGTCAGGGAGAGCATGTTCAGTATTATGATCCAAAAATAAAACTCTCGTCGATAGGCTATTCCGTAGTTGAACACTGTTATTTTGGAAATCAGTGTTTCCTGTCGGGCTCATCCTGTGCAAAATATTTTATATGGGATGGAATACGGGCTATTGATTACCTGATATCAAGAAAAGATGTTGATCCTCAAAGGATTGGTGTTACAGGGTTTTCAGGAGGAGGAACGGTTACATCTTACATTTCCGCGTATGATGAGCGTGTAAAAGTTTCGGTGCCTTGCAGCTGGTCAACGGCTTCGCGCCGGCAGCTCGAGACAAAGGGAGCACAGGATGCCGAATCAGAATTTTACCGAGGAGTGGCCATGGGTATAACCCTTGAGGACCTTCTGGAAGTAAGGGCTCCCAAGCCAGCTCTCCTTACATTTGTTTCACGCGATGAATATCTGACTCTGCAGGGGGCCCGTGAAGCCTGTAATGAAACCCGGAAGGCATATAACATTTTTGGAAAAGATGAAAACCTTGAGATGGCAGAAGATGATTCCAAACATTGGATGACTCCCAAAATAAGATTGGCTATCTATTCCTTTTTTATGAAACATTTTAATTTATCTGGTGACCCATCCGAAGTGGAAGCTGAAATATTATCTCAGGATGAACTGATAGTAACTCCGACAGGGCAGATCTCTACCTTCCTTGGCGGCGATATGATTTTTGATGTTAACAGGAAGGAGACAGAAAAGCTTATTGAAAATCTGGGTAAAGCACGTCTTGATGTTCAGAAACATCTTGCCACAGTGCAGGTTAAGGCAAGGGAATTATCTGGATATGTTGCTCCCGGAAGTGGACAGGAAGAGCCGTTTATTAACGGAAGATATCAGAGGGAAGGATATACTGTTGGAAAGTATGCATTAAAGGGGGAAGGAAATTATGCTGTTCCTATTCTTCTGTTTCTGCCGGACGATCATTCTGTAAAACATCCGTCTGTGGTCTACCTTCATCCGAAAGGAAAGGCCGCTGAAGCAAAACAGGGTGGTGAAATTGAAAAACTGGTCAGAAAGGGATATATTGTAGCAGCCATCGATGTGCTAGGTGTTGGCGAAACAGCAAACAGTGCCGCCAGGGGAATAGCTGACGGTTATACAGCACTTTTAACAGGAAGAAGTGTCGTCGGAATACAGGCAGGTGACATTGTCAGGACAATCGGTTATTTAAAAAATCTGGATAGCGTTGATTCCCTGAAGATAGGTGCGATAGGGATAAATGAAATGGCTATTCCGCTTATCCATGCTGCAGCATTTGATCCGTCAATAAAAAATATTGTTCTTGTTGGTCCTCTCATCTCATTCAGATCGGTTGTAATGAACAGATTTTATAAGATAGGTTTGACTCCACGCGAAGGAGGAGGTAACTGGCATCCGTATGAGGTTGACTTTTCCTGGGGCGTTGCCGGCGTATTAACAGCTTATGATTTACCTGATCTGATTGGTTGTATTGCACCAAGGAGGGTACTGTTAGCCGGAGTTAAGGATCAGATGCTGGAGCCGGCTTCAGAAGAATTAATCAATCAGGAACTTGAATTTCCGCTCAGGGCATATTCATTTAAAAAAGCATCGGGAAATTTGAAAACGGTGACCTCTTTTGATAGTCTCGTTTCTCTTGCGGATTGGAGTTTTCAGTGATTTCTTTAAAATAAACAGTTGATGGAATTGTCAGACCTTATCTCACTCTGCTGAAAGGCAAATCTATGTCTTTATAATGTATTGATAATCAATATATTATAAACTTAAGTATTTCTGAAAAAAATGGATCTGCAAACTCTTGTTTATAAGAAAATCATGCTGTATATTTATTTCAAATAACAGTCACCTAATATCTTCCCTATGAAAAAATACTCAATCTATTTTCTTACAGTATTAAGGATACTGGTTGGATGGCATTTCCTTTATGAAGGTATCACAAAGTTAATAAGCGCCGGCTGGACCTCTAAGTTTTATCTGCTTGGATCAAAATGGATCTTCGCAGATTTTTTTCATATGCTGGCATCATCGCCGGGGATCCTGAAAGTAGTTGATTTTCTAAATATCTGGGGACTTATCCTGATCGGATTGTCACTGTTTGTTGGATTATTCGTCCGGTGGTCTTCACTGGCGGGAGCTATCCTGCTCTTCTTCTATTTCATTGCATATCCTCCGATATTGGGTTATACCTTTGGGGTAGTTGCTGAGGGTAATTATCAGTGGGTAGATAAAAACCTTATTGAATTGTTTCTCCTGGTCGTTTTTGTGACTTTGCCGGCAGACTATTTTTTCGGAGCCGACAGATGGCTGAAACATTGGAAAGAGGAGAAGCCAAATGCTCCGATCCCCTCATCAAAACCGGATGGAGATTTTTCAGATAAGCGCCGTGAATTTCTTCGCGATCTTATCAGCGTACCGTTTCTTGGTGCTTTTGCATATGTCATCTATAAAAAGAAGAGATGGGAGAGTCTTGAGAAGAAATTTCTTATCGAAAAAGCCGATGCTGTTTCGAGTGCTACCCTCAAGAGCTTTCAGCTGACTTCGCTAGCCGATCTGAAAGGGACAATCCCAAAAGGAAAAATAGGAGAATTTGAGCTGAGCCGCCTGGTAATGGGAGGAAATCTAATTGGTGGCTGGTCGCATGCACGAGACCTTATTTATGTCGATAAGCTGATAAAAATGTATCATAACGATGAAAAGGTTATGATGACCCTTCAGCTGGCAGAAAAATGCGGCATAAATACCATAATTTCTAACCCTGCCCAATGCCGTATTGTCAGCAAATATCGGCAGGAAACCGGTGGAAAGATGCAGTTTATTTCAGATTGCGGTGTTGGCAATAATTTCAGAGAGGGTATTGAAGCTTCAATAAAAGGTGGTGCTCACGCACTGTACAGCCATGGTGGTAAATCAGATACCAGGGTCTACAATAACGATTTAACTTTTTTTGATGAGCTTCAGAAAGGCCTTGAACTTATTCGAAGTTATGGAAAACCTGCCGGCATCGGTGCTCATCGTATCGAAACTATCAGAGCTTGTGTTGAGCATGGGCTTAAACCCGATTTCTGGGTGAAAACACTTCATACTCACGATTATTGGTCAGCACAGGTTGATCTGGCTAATAAAGATGTTCCTGAACCGGGATGGAAAGACAATAATTTTTGTCACAAACCACAGGAGACAATCGATTTTATGGCCACACTGGAACAGCCCTGGATAGCCTTCAAGACATTGGCAGCAGGAGCATTAAGACCTGAAAAAGGTTTCAAGTATGCGTTTGATAATGGTGCCGATTTCATTTGTGTCGGGATGTACGATTTTCAGATAGTGGAGGATGTGAATATTGCCCTCGATGTACTGGCAAATGTTAACAGAACACGGCCTTGGAGAGGATAGCTATCTTTTTATAGTTGAAATTTCAGATCATTTTAATTTTATTACTTAAACTAACCCCAGGAAGTATGAAAAGTTTAAATCTCTTCTCTATCAGAAGATCATACATATTAACCTCTCTTTTGTTTGTTTTGTTTATTTCTGCCTGCCAGACCGAACCTGTAGAAAAAAGGGAATATGGCTGGTTTGATTTTGTTGTCCCTGACCTAGATACTACTGTTAATGTAGTAGATATGTCGTTTCTGAACATAGGTGATGCAGGTGGTTCAGGATTTATTACCCTGAAAGATGGACATTTTGCCGATGGCAATGGGGAGAAGATCCGCTTTTTTGGAACAAATCTTACCTTTTCTTCCAGTTTCCCTGATAAAGAAACAGCAGCCCTTATAGCAGGCCGGCTCAGAAAACTTGGTATGAATGTTGTAAGATTTCATCACATGGATATGCGGTCGGTGCCGCAAGGCATCTGGGATAAAGAGATGAAAGACCTTGACCCTGGTCAGCTTGATAAACTCGACTGGCTGGTTTACCAGTTGAAAATACATGGAATATACAGCAATATAAATACTCATGTTTCGCGTACTTATCCCGGCATGGATTATAAAGGCGAAGAGCAGTTTGATTTTGGAAAAACCATCGACCAGTTCTACCGCCCCTATATCGAAATGCAAAAGGAATATGCAAAAAAATTGCTTACTCACAGAAATCCATATACCGGAAACAGTTATGCTGACGAACCTGCAGTAGCTTTTGTTGAAGTAAACAATGAAAATTCACTCTTATCCGGCTGGGCCCATCTTCCTGATCTGAACAAAGAACATAAAGCAAGTCTGATAAGCCAATGGAAAGAATGGCTTAATTCGAACCCGAAGTACAGGAATAACCAGGGGTTAAAAAACGACCTTATGGGAATTATCAAAAATTATGATGTTTCATCTACCGACCTGCAGAAAGAGATGCTATGGGCTTTTCTGATGAATACTGAAATGGCATATGCAAAAGAGATGATCGGTTATTTTAAAAATGACCTCAAGATACATGCGCTGGTAACCGAATCCCAGGCCTCCTACAGTGGTGTTCAGGGTGTCTACCGCGAATCGGAATACTCCGATTTTATCGATATGCACGCCTATTGGGAACACCCCAATTTCACGGCGAAAAGCTGGTCGTCCACCGACTGGAAGATAAGAAACTCATCAATGGTAACCGATAAGAAAGGGGGAACTTTATTCCGTTTCGGGCAGCACCGTGTTGCAGGAATGCCTCTTACAATAAGTGAGTATGATCATCCCGCACCAAGTTTTTTCTGTGCTGAAATGTTCCCGATGCTTAATTCTGTTGCCGCTTTTCAGGATTTTGACGGCATTTATCATTTTACTTTTGATGCTCCCTATGGTAAGGGACGCGTCGATAATTTCTTCTCCAGTGCCGGTCATCCCCTCAAACAGATATTTGTTCCGGTAGGTGCTGCCCTGTTCCGTATGGGTGCAGTAAAGCCCGGACAGCATTCGGTTCAACTTGACCTGCCACCTGAGGAAGTTTTGAAAAACCTCATTAAAACAGGGGATAAACTCAGGCTTCACGGGACAAATATGAACTATATCTGGGAGGAAGCTGGCGCCCCCAATGCTCTTACCCTTCTTCATCCGATGAGTGTGAATATGAAGGGAAAGGAATTAAAGCTGTCGGAACCGGTCAGTAACCCTGCAGGAGCATGGGAGAGCGAAACAGGTGAACTGGTATGGGATAGCCGCGACTCAATAAATGCAGTATTTAAGATAAATGCCCCGTCGGCTAAAGCAGCCATTGGTTATATAGGAGGAAAAAGTATTGATCTGGGAAATATAACCATCGCCATGGATACCACGCTCTGCAACTGGGCAACTATAACACTGTCAGCACTTGACGGAAAGCCGGTTGAAAAATCTTCCAGGATATTGCTGGTAGCTGCAGGCAGGGTTGAAAATACAGCTATGCAATGGGATGAGCAGAAAACGACTGTCCGCAACAACTGGGGAACATCGCCTGTACGTGCCGAAGGGATTCCAGCAAAACTGATCTTCAGGAATATGGATAAATTCAGCGTCTATGCTCTCGATCCGTCAGGTAATACGGGATTGGAAATTAAGGTAGTCAAAACAGGAGCGGATCAGTCCTTTGGAATAGGAGCACAGTATAAAACCCTTTGGTATATTCTTAACAGAGAATGATTTTAAATATTTTACTGTCATTGATTTTTCAGAAGCTTCCTGCGGGTCAGAGTAACAGTAATAATTAAATGATAAAAATATGCTTATGAAGAAGAAAAAATATTTGTATTACGCCCTCTTTCTGGTGACAGCTGCCCTTGCCTCATGCTCGTGGTTAGAGACCAAAGAGAGGCTTAAAGCAGTTCAGAACCCTGTTGACGGGCAGATCGATATTACTGATGAAGGCAAGCCTGTCCTTCGTTACAACTATAAAACAGTTTTGGAAAGAGACGCAATGGATACTCTGGCTGCCAATAAATATATCGTTACGACAACAGATACCTTTATGGCTAATCCCAGTATCTATGCTGTTCCCCGGAGTAATTACATTCATCCTGTTTATGGCCCTGAAGGTGAATTGCTTACCCGCGACTGGTCGAGGGATCATCCTCATCATCGTGGTATTTACTGGGCATGGCCTGAGGTGGAATTCGGGAATAAAACCGGGGATCTTCATGCTCTTCAGATAGTATTTGCTAGGCCCACCGGCAGGATAAATCTCACCAATGGTGCCTCCTTCGCACAGATAGAAGCAGAAAACCTGTGGTTGTGGGGGGATAGCATTCCAATAGTCAGTGAAGTGGCTGTCATAAGGGCATATCGTTCAACAAAACAGGGCAGGATAATTGATCTCGCTTTCAGGTTTGTTGCTCTGAAAGACAGTGTTTCCCTTGCCCGCCGCGGAACAAAATTATATGGTGGACTGAACATCCGGATGCAAACTCCGAAGTCTCAGAAAATCGCTGTTTTTTCCGATTCCACAAATATGGTACCCAAACGGGCATGGTCTGACTTAAGTGGTTTATTTGCCGGTGCAAAAAATAGTTCCGGAATGATGGTTTTACAGAATAAGCAGAATCCGGACTACCCCGGCGACTGGATTCAATATCCGGAATTATCATGGTGTCAGCCAACTTTTCCTGCTGCAGGAACCCGTTATCAATTACTAAAAGGGAAATCGCTTGTGCTCAGGTACAGACTTCTGATACATGCCGGAACTAATCCGGAAACCGCAATATCGGAAAAGCTTTGGGATGAGTTTAATTCGGAATCAGCAGAATTACTTACATTCTCATTTCCAGAACAGTAAGATGTAAAACTCAGGGAGGGGGTGAGTTCATGGAGTTCCAAGGGTGAGTTCATGTGGATCAAGGGCTCAGGGCTCAGAGCACAGGGCAGAGAGCGCAGGCGTCATGAAGTGAGCCGAAGGTTGAATGATGTAAAATATTACATCCCAGAGACTTCCCCCTCTTTGCGACGCAGAGAGGGGGATAAAAGGGGGTGAGTTCATGGAATATAAGAGATTGAAATAAGAGATACAAAAAACAGTTTTTTCATTTAATACTTTGAGATGATGAATGCCAATACCAATCAATCGTTTTCCAGACGACAGTTTATAAAAACCACAGGAACTGCTGCCATAGCTGCACCAATCATTATGAAATCGTCAGTTCTCAACGGACAGAGGATAGCTCCCTCCGACCGGATCAACCTTGGTATTATTGGTTGCGGTTCTTTAGGAAAAGTCAACCTGAACAATTGTGCATCGCAGCCGGACGTTGTCATTACTGCAGCCTGTGATGTGTGGAAAGAACGGCTGGATCCTGTTGTGCAAAAGTTTGGTAAGACCTGTACAGGCTATACAGATTTCAGGGATATGCTCCGCCATAAAGATCTTGATGCAGTAATTATTGCAACTCCTGCCCAATGGCACGCACTTATTGCCATAGCTGCTTCCGAAGCGGGCAAGGACATCTATCTGCAAAAGCCGATGACAATGCATCTGGGCGAAAGCCTTGCTGTACGGAATGCGGTGAAAAAGCACAATGTGATCTGTCAGGTCGGAACACAAATACATGCCAGCGAGAATTACCGCCGCGTGGTGGAGTTGATCCGTTCCGGGAATCTGGGTCAGATAGGTACTGTGAGAACTTTCTTTGTGATGAACGAAGCTCCTGCAGGTATTGGTCTTGGAAATAATACAAATGTAATTCCAAAAGGGCTGGACTGGGATATGTGGGTGGGTCCGGCGCGAATGCAGCCATTTAACCCGAACCTTGTGAAGGATGCTTTTTATCATGGATTCTGGATGGATTTCAGCGGAGGATGGACTCCCGGCATGGCACCCCACATAACTGATCTGCCAATATGGGCTCTTGATCTGGGTTACCCCACTGAGGTCAGTGCAACCGGTGGCAGGTATATTTTTAAAGACGATGGCGATGCCTACGATAACCACGAGGTGATTATGCGTTACCCCAATCTTACCATGACATGGATGAGCTCTTTGACAAACAGTTATGGTTTCGATTTTTTACGCGGACAGGAAAGCCGGCGAAGACTTGGGATCTATTTTCATGGTGTGAACGGCACATTGCAGACTGACTATGATAAATATACAATTCTGCCCGAAGGCAACAGAATGGAGGGAATGCAGACGCCTCCGAAATCCATTGCCCCATCGCCCGGTCATGAAATTGAGTGGCTTGAGTGTATCCGGTCGCGCAAACAGCCTTCATGTAACCCCGGCTACCATGTGAAAGTTGATGTGCCGCTTACTCTTAGCACCTTATCACTGAAACTTGGACGTTCGATAAAATTCGATCCGGAAAAGGAAAAAATAATTGGTGACCCTGAAGCTTCGAAACTTGCCATTCCGGAGTACCGGGCACCATGGAAATTTCCGGTGGAATATTTATAGACACTAAGCGGAGGGCTCAGAGCGCAGGCGACAGGAAGTGAGACCAAGGTTGAATGATGTAAGGTATACTATATAAGGATATTCCCCCTCTTTGCGACGCAGAGAGGGGGATGCTGAGCGAAAGCGAAGCAGGGGGTGAGTTCATGGAAATCAGAGGGGGAACCGCAGGGGGTGAGTTCATGAAGGTTGAAAGGGAGGATGAGTCCAGGAAATAAAAACGAAGTTATATTATAGAACCATTAAACACAATTATTTGAATGATGAAAAAAAGAGCCGGTTTTTTAGTTTTGATGCTTTCTGCTTTATTGTTAGCAGGTTGCAGCCAGGGAACAGGTAACAGAAATACTATTTCCCTGAATGGAATGTGGCAGATAGCTGACGGGAAAAAAGATGTTGTTCCTACAGTGTTCGACCGTACTATAGCTGTTCCTGGTCTGATTACCCTGGCACAGCCTGCATTTATTAACCCTGCTCCTCCGGTACCCGACAGATCGGAGATTAATGAAAGGATGGAATTATTCTATCACCAGAAGGATTCTCTTCGTGAAACATACTGGTACCGTCGTACTTTTGTCATAGCGCAGGATATTCCCGAAACAGTTCTTCTGAAAGTAGGAAAAGCTACGTTTGGCACAAGGGTTTATCTGAACGGAGTTTATGCCGGGGAGCATCTGCCTTGTTTTACCCCGGGTTATTTCGATTTAAAAAGCTCAATTCGTAAAGGAGAAAATGAACTGATTATTGCGGTAGGTTCCTCCAGAAACTCACTGCCTCAGGATATGCCAGACGGTTTTGATTATGAGAAAAAACGATACATTTCAGGGATCTTTGATAATGTCGATCTGATATTAAGCGGTACTCCCTATATTCAGAATGTACAGGTGGCTCCCGACATTGAGAAAAAATCAGCACGGATAAGAGCCACCCTTTTCAACTCAGGAAAGAGTACCTCCTCGAAGGTTAATTTCGTAATAAAAGAGGCAAAATCGGGTCTCATAGCCGGCAAATTCACAACTGAAAAAATATCATTTGATGCAAACAGCGAAAAGGCAATTGACATTGTCGTTCCAATTGAAAACTGCAGCTTCTGGTCCCCCGAAACGCCTTTCCTTTATTCACTGGAGGTGGTTACCCCTACAGACAGTTATAAAACCCGTTTCGGAATGCGTGAGCTTCGTTTTGATTCAACTACTCACCAGGCAGTATTAAACGGAAAGCCCTTTTTCCTGAGAGGCACCAATATAACATTATATCGCTTTTTTGAAGACCCGTTATGTGGCGATCTCCCATGGAACTACGAATGGGTGAGGAGATTGCACCGTAAATTTAAAGAGGATATGTACTGGAACTCTTTCAGGAATTGTATCGGGTTTCCTCCCGAAGAATGGTATAATATTGCCGATGAAGAGGGGTTTCTTATTCAGGATGAATTTCCGATATGGTACGGTGCTCCCTCCTGGAATAAATGGGTCAAGAATATAAATAGTGATGAGCTGGCAATCGAGTACAGGGAGTGGATGCAGGAGCGGTGGAACCACCCTTCTGTTATGATATGGGATGCTAATAACGAAACCCGGCTGACTGAACCTTCAATAGATTCAGCAATTGTAAAAGTAAGAGATCTTGATCTTTCCCGCCGTAGCTGGGATAACAGCTATAGTATTAACCGTTCCGCGGGGGATATCTATGAGTCGCATCCTTACCATTTTTATAATCCTGAATTTAAACTTAAAGATATTGCAGGAGTAAGCATTGTTCCTGAAGGCAATCCGATGAAAAATGAAGGCAATTATCCGGTTATTATAAATGAATACGGATGGCTGTGGCTTAATCGCGACGGGAGCACAACAACACTTACAAAAAAGCTCTATGAGAATCTTCTGGGTGCAAATGCTACTGCCGCCGACCGATGGAAGGTATATGCACAATATACAGCTGCCGAAACTGAATTCTGGCGCTGCAACAGGAAGGCCGCAGGGGTACTTCATTTTACCGGCCTCGGTTATGCCAGACCGGATGGCCAGACTTGCGACAACTGGATTGATGTGGAGAAGCTGATCTGGGAGCCCCAGTTTTACAAATATGTCCGGGACGCATTTTCTCCCGTTGGCTTAATGGCTGACTTCTGGGATGATACTGTAAAGAAGGGTGCTAAACTGGATATTCCTGTTGTCACCATAAACGACCTTGAAAAAGAATGGAAAGGAAATGTTATCCTGCGGGTAATAATAAATGAAAAGATAGTTCAGGAGACAACGAAAGAGATTTCAATACCCGGTTTTGGGCAGACCAGGCTCTCCTTCTCCCTTGATACCAATCTGGAAAAAGGGAGCTATATCCTTGAAGTATCTCTGAAAGATACACCGTTCGGTACCATAAAGAGTATCAGAAATTTTAAAATATGATAACTTCAAAAGGGACTTTGCTGACTGGAAATCATTTACCGGAATACTTAATCTGATTTGTTCCCGGTAAAAGAAAAGCTTCTATTTACATTTATATCTGAAAAGTTAAAAAGCGAAAGGAAATGGAAAACGGATTCCGACACTGGACTGAAGAGTTAGAAAAAAAGCCTGATTTTGATCGCTGTCTAAAGAGAATATATGCCTGGTATAATCAGGAAGTTATTGACAGAGCACCCATTCGTTTTTCTGCTCATAATGCAGAGTACGGTGGCAGCGTTGAATTACCCGGATATTCGTGGAAGAATTTAAAAGAGCGATGGTGGCATACTGATTATCAGCTTGAATTATTCGAATATAAACTCGCTCACTCTACGTTTAATGCTGAGACCTTTCCTGTTTTCTGGCCAAACCTGGGTCCCGAAGTCTTTACAGCTTTTTATGGAGTGGAGCTTGAATATAAGGAAGTAACAGCATATTCGATCCCAACCATTGAAAGGTGGGAGCAGATTGATGACATTCGGATTGATTTTAAAAATCCATATTTTCTGAAGCTGGAAGAGATGACAAATGAGGCTTTGAAAAGATGCGAAGGCAAATACATGGTTGGTTATACTGATATTCATGCAGGTATTGATTGTGCTGCAGCCTTCAGGGATCCCCAGCAATTTTGTATCGATCTGATTTTAGAACCTGAACTGGCAAAGAAACTGGTGGATATATCATCACGCGATTTTTATGCTGTATACAACCATTTCGATACAATATTAAAAGCTCATAATCAGCTATCTGTAACATGGATGGGGATTCCCTCCTTTGGGAAATTGCACATCCCCGGTTGCGATTTTGCATCAATGCTATCACCGGAGGATTTTGATACTTTTGTTCTTCCGTCACTAAAGAAAGAGGTAGCAGGTATGACACAAAATATCTTTCATGTGGATGGAAAGGGAGTGGCCAGGCATCTTGATAAAATTCTGGCTTTACCTGAAGTAAATGCTATTCAGTGGGTTCAGGGTATGGGACATGATACACCCATAATGCAATGGGTACCGCTTATCAGGAAAGTACAGGCGGCAGGCAAGTCACTTGTTATTGATCTGCAAATCTCAGAACTCGATTCTTTTATGCAGGCAGTAAGGCCGGAAGGAATACTATTGTGCATTGATGCAGACCCTGATACGCAAATGAGGATTATTAAAAGTGTTGAAAAATGGAAATGAGTTTTCCTGCACCTCTGAACCGGGATTAGATAACGATAAGAACAGATCACTCTTAATGATAAAAACAACTATAATATGAAAAGATTAAAATTCAGTTTATTGATTTTGCTGGTACTGACAAGTTCAATAGCCGTTGCAAAAGAGTACCATGTTTCTGTTAACGGAAACAATAACAATGATGGCTCTGAGCTGAAGCCGTTTAAGACAATAAACTTTGCTGCTCAGCTTGCTCAGCCGGGTGATGTGATTACAGTCCATGCCGGAACATACCGAGAATGGATCAATCCGGCAAGGGGAGGCGAGAGCGATTCAAAAAGAATTGTTTATCGGGCTGCTGCCGGTGAAGTTGTCGAAATAAAAGGTTCGGAGGTTGTCAAAGAGTGGAAGAGTGAAAAGAACGGGATATGGAAAGTTACATTACCCGACTTGTTTTTTGGTAATTATAATCCATATCGCGACTCAATTTTTGGCGACTGGTTTGATAATTACAAGAGAATACATCATACCGGAGAAGTTTTTCTGAACGGGAAATCATTATACGAAAGGGAGACCCTTGAAAAGGTAATAAACACTGTTACCGATAAAAGAACCAGGGATACCACAGGTTCAAAATACACCTGGTACTGCAGGAGCGATGCCGGTACTGTAACTATCTGGGCCAACTTTCAAAAATTCAACCCAAACAAGGAGCTGGTTGAGATCAGTGCAAGAAAGAGCTGTTTTTATCCTGAAAAACCCGGTATCAATTATATTACAATAAGTGGATTCCGTATCAGCCAGGCAGCTACCCAATGGGCAGCCCCTACTGCAGAACAGATCGGAATGATTTCAACCAACTGGAACAAGGGCTGGATAATTGAAAACAATATTATCCACGATTCAAAATGTTCCGGAATAACACTGGGGAAAGAGCGTGGAACCGGACATAATGTATGGTATGCCGACCAGAGCATCGATGGGTCCCTTCATTATATTGAAGTAACTTTCAGAACTCTTAGAAATGGCTGGAGCAAAGAGAATATCGGTTCTCATATTATCCGGAATAATGAGATTTTCAATTGTGAGCAGACCGGTATATGCGGAAGTATGGGTGCAGCTTTCAGTATTGTTGAGAACAATCATATTTATAACATCTGGGCAAAGCGGCAGTTTAATGGAGCAGAGATTGCAGGAATTAAATTTCATGCTGCAATAGATACGAAAATTGAAAAGAACAGGATCCATGATGCAGGTCGTGGTATCTGGCTCGACTGGATGGCACAGGGAACCCGTGTATCAAAAAACCTGATGTATAGAAATGATCTGGAAGACCTCTTTATGGAAGTTAATCACGGACCCACACTGGTTGACAATAACCTTCTGTTATCCACTGTTGGAATCAGCACTCAGTCGCAAGGTGGTGCCATTGTACATAATCTTATTGCCGGGCAGCTCCGCATGTGGCCGGAACCAAATCGTTTTACACCTTATCATCTGCCTCATTCAACAGAAGTGGCAGGTCTTTCCACAATCTTTTCGGGAGATGACAGGTATTATAATAATATTTTTCTGGGGAATGAACCTGATACGAAAAAAAATGACACCCGGCAGGCCTTCGGACTTATTACCTATAATAATGCAAAACTTCCGGTCTGGATAAGCGGTAATATCTATTATAATAAAGCTGTACACTACAAAGCTGAGATCAATTATGTTGAAAATCCGGCTTTCCGGACAGATGTAAAAACAGCTGAAGAGGGAAATAATGTGTTCCTTAGCTTTTCACTTGACGATAAAAACGCTGATCCGAAAACAGAGATCATATCAACGGCACTACTCGGAAAAGCAAAAATGGCTAAAGAAGCTTTCGAGAATCCTGACGGAACCCCGATTACCCTGGATACAGATTATCTTGGCAAAAAACGGTCAGAAACCAATCCTTCCCCTGGTCCATTTGAAAAGCCGGGCAAGGGAAGTATTACAATTAAAGTATGGTAGCAGAGGGCAGGGTAATTGGAAAAAGAATTTCAATTAATTCATCTTTTTCCCTTTGAGCCTCTTCAAAGCTCGAATACCTGTTAACTACAACCTTTTCTCTGCCATCGTGACTTACCAGCAGAAGGGTTATATCAGTTAAATTCATGTCAAACCGGACACCTCCGCGACTGTAGAAAGAGCTTCCTCTGTTTGACTTCACTATTTTGAATCTTGCGAACCGGGTAACCTCAATCCATTTTCCTGTTCTGATAAAGCCGAAATGAGAAGTGTAGGGGTTGATTCTTTTTTTTTCAGTATCTATTATGGTCCCGGTATATGTAAATGCCATAAAAGCACCCGGTATAGTCAGAAGAACTGCAGCCAGGGAATAGGCCATTCCAATGAGGCCGCATGCAATAAAGACATAACCCAAACGTTTAACGGGGTTAAAGAAATTACCATGATTATTATTCCGTAAAGCCATTTTTACATACCATTTATCTGTTTACAAGATAAAGATACCTTATTGATTGGAAATCGGAAGGTTTTTTAGCCATTTTTCTGCAAGAAGTGGCCATGTTTCAGGTGCTGTTTTTCCCGCCCGCAGACCATATCCGTGTCCTCCTGAGGGCATCAGATGAAGTTCAACAGGTCGTTTTGCATCCCTGAGAGCACCGGCTATAACCAGTGCACTGTTTCCGTACTGGTCATCGGCAGTCTGGAAAATATAGAATGGTGGCGTTTCTTTTGTGATTTCAAGTTCCGGAGTAAGAGTCCTTCCGGCTCCCAGATCAAGATAAGCAGGATAAATAAGCATTGTGAAAGAGGGGCGGCATGATAAACTGTCAGCTTTGTCAACCGGAGAATATGTTTTCTTGTTGAAAAGAGTAGAGGTGCGGGCACTAAGGCTTCCACCTGCCGAAAATCCCATTATCCCAATTTGTTCCTGATCAATTTTATATTTCGAAGCATAACTGCGGACAACTCTTATTGCTCTTTGTGCATCCTGAAGGGCACCCTCTTTTTTGTCAGGCACTCTGTACTGAAGTACGAAAGCTGTGTAGCCCAGTTTATTGAGCCAGGCTGCGACCTCTGTACCTTCAAGGTCGTAAGCAAGTATTTTATATCCTCCCCCCGGGCAGATAATAACTGCCGAACTGTTTTTAACAGCAGGATCAGGAAGCCATACTTCAATAGCAGGATTTGTGATTTCGCTTATCCTCAAGATATTATCATTTTTAGGAGTGTCAAAAACAGGTTTGTTTTTTCCCGCTGCTTCACCGGGGACTTTATCAGGCCACAGGTAGATCAGATCTTTGTTCTGGGAAAAAGAGCTCAAAGAGATTAACATAAGAATAAGTGTGAGTAGGTTTTTCATGCTATTATATTTTTGAATTTAGTATTGATTGATGAACCATGGAAGTATCATCTTCTTCCCTCTCAGGCTCCGGAGTATCAGGTTTTTATTAATTCTTTCGTTCTATTCAATTATCTCTGCATTGTCAAATCTCTGATTTTGAAAATTCACCCTGTTGCTTCTTACTTTATTAGCCCCTTTGCTTCCAAAGAAACCCCAGCCTCCGCTTCCAAGCAAAAAACCAAGTGCATATAGACCACCGTTATTATTCTGTGCATACATTGTAATTTTCTCATTAAAAAGCATGCCAATAAAATCAAACGGGGCTATGAATCCATGCCATAAACCTCCAAAGAATCCATAAGTATGTCCTGTCAGACACTGCTTAATAGATTCATTATTTGCGCATCCCGAAAGAAGGACAATTGAGATAAGAAAAAATGCCAGAAGGATTTTCTTTTTGTCGGTAATAGTTTTCATTATCGAAGTTTTAATTATTAGCTCTGTATTAAAAAAGTAAAAGATCGACAGGTTGTCCGGAATGAGTTCTTTCATGGTCAAGCAGCCATCTCTTTCTTTTCAGTCCACCGCCATAACCCGTAAGATGACCATCTGATCCGATAACCCTGTGACAGGGAATAATTATCGAGATCCGGTTCATCCCGTTTGCATTTGCAACTGCACGTATTGATTCAGGTTTCCCAAGCGCCACCGATTGCTCCATATATGAACGTGTCGTGCCATAGGGTATGTTTATTAGCTCTTTCCAGACCGACTTTTGAAATTCGGTACCCGGTGCAACAAGTGGTATAAAGAACTCTTTCCGTGTGCCTTCAAAATACTCTTTTAACTGTCTGCGGAGAGAGATGAAATGGCTGCTTTCACCTGCTTCTATTGTCGTCTTCAGATATCTGGCAAGATCTTTATATTCAGTATTCAGCATTCTTCTGTCACTGAACTCAAGAAGGCAGATCCCCTCATCAGTTGCACCGGCAATCATTATTCCCAACTCAGTTTCAACTTTGGTTGTTGTTATCATTTAAGATTATAGAGACCGGAAAATCATTTCTTTTTTCCAAGTAAAAATGTTGCTATTAAACCGGCAAGAAAAACTGTGGTGCCGCTGGCTATAAGAATCTTCTTCCTGTTTTTTTCCTTTTCATTCATCTCAATCCATGGTTTCTGCTTTTTGCTGAAAAGAAGATAGAGAACCAGGGTTAGTGCAAGCAGTGAAATGAGGATAATTATTATTCGAATCATATTCTTTTATTTAAAAAATTACATATCACACTTTATCATCGGGTAATTTCTTTGAAGGTTTTATGAACTTTGCATTTCTGAATCTCAATGCTGACCAGTCATCGCCTATAACAACCATTCTGACACCCTGAAAACCGGAATCATTCAGGATCTTCCAGCCGTGATCGCGGTCAATACCCGGAATATGCATTTTTGAATTTTTCTTCGGAAAACAGAACCATAAGACTCCATCGGCCAGCAGATTATGAATGGCGAATGGGGTAATATGTTCAATATCTGAAACGCTCTTTACAAATATTACAATGAAATCATATGGAAAACGCGGGTCAATTTCCCTGTCAATCGTTACTTCTGAAAGTTCATCAGAAAGAATCAGGTTGAAATTTTCTTCAGCATTAATTACTGCAATCCTTCCCTGCCCCTTATAATTTAGCTTTTCAAACAGCTTTTTCATTTTGTTTTCTTTTCCGATCGCTAATGTAATAAAAACCTGAACCAGCAGATTCTATTATTCCGGACAATCGTAAGATGGTTCTCGACCAATTTTTGATATTCGGTCTGTGGTCCGGAATCAGATTGCAAAATTAAACTAAATTCTGATTATTTATCTCCCGAAAAGAACTTACCTTTACATCGTCAAAAACGGGGTGCCTTAAAACAACGGGCTGAGATCATACCCTTAAACCTGATCCGGGTAATGCCGGCGGAGGGAAAAGAGAGTATCATTTTTTTCAGCCTTACGTAAAAGCCTCATATTATTGATTTAACTATTGTTTGATTATTTCTGGCTGATGCGAAAATTTACTTGCCTGATCTTTTTTATTACACTGGCGGAACTTTTAACTGCTAATGCTTTGCAGGAGAATGGGTCTGTCATAATGGGTAGAATCACAGATCTCAATGGAAATCCTTTGCCCGAAACAGCCATAACTGTAGATGGCACATTTCTTGGAGTTCATGCTCTTACTGACGGTACATTTAATATTAAAGGTCTTAAGGATGGAAGCTATATCCTGAGGTTTTCTTTTATAGGTTTTGAGACTCAGATGAAAAAGGTAAACCTTACAGGGGAATTAATTCTGGAAATCAGGATGGAATCAAAACCTTTTATTACTGATGATGTCTTTGTGAATGCCTCACGGGCAGGTGAGCATACCCCTTTAGCATATTCAACCCTCGGCAGGGAGTTGCTTAAAAAACAAAACAGCGGGCATGACCTCCCTTATCTGCTGAGTCTGACACCTTCTCTGGTTGAGACCTCTGAGGCGGGTAACGGTATCGGTTATACCAGCCTTCGGATCCGTGGAACTGACGGAAGCCGGATTAATGTTACTCTCGATGGTATTCCTCTGAATGATCCGGAATCGCAGCAGGTTTTCTGGGTCGATCTTCCTGACCTGGCCTCCTCGGTGGAGAATATTCAGGTTCAGAGAGGGGCTGGCACCTCCTCAAATGGGGCAGGAGCTTTTGGAGCTACTATTAGTATTGAAACCACAAATCCTGAAAATGAACCATTTGCAGAGGTAAGCACCTCAATAGGTTCTTTTAATACTACTAAGAAAATGGTCTCTGCAGGAACAGGCCTGCTTTCCGGAAAGGTTGCAGTTCAGATGCGTTATTCTGAACTGAAGAGCGATGGGTTCATCGAACGAACAGCTTCTGATCACAGATCGGGTTATTTAAGTGGTATTTACAGAACTGACCGGGCAAGATTAAAAGCCAATATTATTCTTGGCGAAGAACATACAGGAATCGGCTGGTGGGGGGTACCAGAAGAGATGCTTTCAGTTAACAGAAGATACAATCCAGCAGGTGAATATACCGATGGCGCCGGAATAAAACG
This sequence comes from uncultured Bacteroidota bacterium, assembly GCA_903824785.1. GTDB lineage: Bacteria > Bacteroidota > Bacteroidia > Bacteroidales > VadinHA17 > LD21. The sequence continues at coordinate 231,093 of CAIJYD010000078.1, read as the reverse complement.
TTACTACGATAATGAATCAGATAATTATAATCAGAACCATTATCAGCTCATTTACAGCCTGAAACTGAATAAGCAGCTCTCGTTGCATACGGCATTGCATTATACAAACGGGAAAGGCTATTATGAAGAATACCGACAAAAACAGACTCTTTCTGATTATGGACTCACTCCTTTCTCGATCGGCGATTCAGTAATTTCAGAAACAGATCTTATCAGGAGAAAATGGATGTCAAATGATTTTTACGGAGTTGTCTATTCCCTTAAATATCAGAATGAACGGATTGAAATTTTAACAGGAGGAGGGATGAACCTGTATTATGGCAATCACTTCGGCAACATAATATGGATGAGAAATGCAGGGAACAGTGAAAAGGACTACAGATGGTATCTTAACAGCGCAATAAAAGGAGAAGCCAGCCTTTACGGTAAAGTAAACTATTTGCTTTCAGATAAAATATCACTGTTCGGCGATCTTCAGTACCGTTATGTTTTATATAATTTTAAAGGTGTTGATGACGATCTTAAGGATATCGGACAAAAACATAAATTTGGATTTTTCAACCCTAAAGCCGGTATGTTCTTAACAATATCTCCCGATCAGGATGCCTATTTTTCATTTTCAGTAGCTAACCGTGAACCAACACGTTCTGATTTCAAAGAGGCTTCGGGCGATAATAATGCTACTCCGAAGCCTGAGACACTTTACGACACCGAATTGGGATACAAACTGAGAGCAGGCAAGAGCTCTCTTGCAATTAATTTATATGGAATGATTTATGCAGGACAGCTTGTACCCACCGGTGAACTTAGTGATGTTGGATATTCAATTATGACAAATGTTGAGAATAGCCAAAGGTTTGGCATAGAAATGGCACTCGGTCTGAAGCCTGCAAAAAATGTAGGCTGGAATATGAACGTGACTCTCAGCAGAAATAAAATTATCGGTTTTGTAGAACATTCAGTTGATTATAACACTTCCGAATATTTAAGCAAAAACCTAGGCGTTGTTGATATTGCTTACTCTCCTTCAGTAACAGGTACAAGCGACATTGCTGTCAGTCTGTTTCAAGGAGCAGGCCTCCACCTGATAAGTAAATATGTTGGAAAACAGTATTTTGACAATACCATGAATGGAAACCGTACAATTGACCCTTACTTCGTTAATGATTTAAGGTTTGATTATGAGCAGGAAATAAGAAATATTAAGGGAGTTGAGTTCCAGCTTCTTGTAAACAATATCTTTAATGAGATTTATGAAAGCAATGGTTATGGAGGTAACTGGTACGAAGACGGCGTTGAGAAGAGCTGGGCTTACTATTTTCCGCAGGCCGGAACCTCAATTATGTTCAGAATAGGTGTGAAATTCTGATAATCAGTACGTTAAAATGAATATATCTGACTGGATATCAAATAATTACATAGAGGTTTTCGGAGCAATCACCGGAATAATATATGTATTTCTCGAAATAAGGCAAACAATCTGGTTATGGCCTGTTGGAATAGTTACATCGGCGGTTTATATCTGGGTTTTTTTCACAGGAAAGCTGTATGCTGATATGAGCCTTCAGGTCTATTATCTGGTTATCAGTTTGCTCGGGTGGATCTGGTGGGCAAGAGGAGCAGGGCAGACTAAAACAGGAGAAGAGAATGAAGGGAAGGTTGTTACCTCAGGTGATCCGGAGGTTAGTCTGTTACAGGTAACCAGATTAAAACGAAGGACAGGTGTGATTCTGGCAGCTGTTTTTTTGATGTTGTTTGCGGTAATCTGGCTGATTCTTTCTCATTTTACCGATTCCCCGGTACCCGTATGGGATTCATTTATTACATCCTTGTCAGTTGTAGCAACATGGATGCTTGCAAAAAAAATCTTTGAACATTGGTTTCTGTGGATTGTTGTTAACTTTGTATCTGCTGTACTCTTTTTAACCCGCGGGCTTTATCCGACAGTTATTTTATATACAGTATATGCAGTCATGTCGTTTACAGGTCTTGCAGCATGGAGGAAAACTATATGCAATTAACCTCATGTAAGTTGAATAAATTGAGGCTTACAGGGCATAATAAGGTTGAAAAGCAAAGAGGGTTTTTTTGTGATGTGAAGGAGAATAAATGACAGAAAAATATTCAATAATTTAGTTTATGGATTCTAAAACTGTAATAGTAGCTGATGGCATTTTTCCAAAACATGCTATTCCGCTTGGTTATCTCACAACTGCCGGAAGGATTATATGTTGTGACGGGAGTGCTGATAACCTGGTAAAAGCCGGATATATGCCCGATGCAATAGTCGGAGATATGGATTCTCTCAGCAAAACTCTTGCAGAAAACTTTGAAGACCGTTTGTTCAGTGATGATGATCAGGATACAAACGATCTGACCAAAGCAGTTAAATGGTGTACCAACCGGGGATATAAAGATTTAGTAATTATTGGGGCAACAGGTAAGCGGGAGGATCATACAATCGGCAATATCTCGCTGTTGGCTGAATATGCAGAAAATGTAAAAGTAATAATGGTGACAGATACCGGAATTATTCAGCCGTTTTTGGAAAACTGTGCAATTCCCTCATTCCGTGGACAGCAGATCTCTATCTTTTCCATCGATCCCGAAACAGAAATATCTTCAGCAGGCTTAAAGTATGCTCTTCATAAAAAGAAAGTAAAAAACTGGTGGGAGGCTACCTTAAACGAGGCTCTTGGATTAAGTTTTGAGCTTAGTTTTACAGGAGGACCGGTGCTGGTATATCTGAAATTCGCCGACCCTCCGGCTCCGCTAAAGTGGGGTTGAGCTTAGATAAATGTTCTCCGGAGAGTCAAAGTTACAGCTTCAGGAAGGAGCAAAATTGTATTTTTTTGTATTAGATTTTGGAGCGAAAAGAAAATATTTTTAACTTTATCTTTTACTATTAAACTTTTTAGTATGAAAATCAGATCTTTATTCTTATCGTTAATTTTGATTACAATGTTACCTGCGGCATCTGATGGACAGGTTCGCAGCTTACTTAAAAATAAGCTGAACAGGGTTGTTAATGCAGGTGCCAACACTGCCGATCAGGAGGTCAATAAAGAAATTGATACTGCGGTTCATAAGGAGGTACTGGATGCAAGGGATAAGTCTGCAGCAAGAGAAGAAAAAAACAGGCAGAATTCCGGTCAGCCTTCTGCAGATGAAGGAAGTCAATCGCAGGGAAGCCAGGGGGGGGTAAATTTTGGAAAACTTATGGCCAATAAAATTGACCTCAAGTATAAAGAGGAGTATGGTTTTACCTCTCGTATCTATATGCTAACAGAGACATACGACAAGAAAGATGTAATGAAAATGGATTTTTATATGTATTACAGTGCTGTCACCCCTGTCGTTGGTGTTGAAACAAAAACTATCAGCAATGAAGATAAAGAGTCTGTTCCTGTAGTTGCAGTGATGGTTATGGATGGAGAAAACAAATGCTTCCTTATGCTTACTGATGTGAATGGCATGAAGATGGGAATGATCTCTGCCATACCTGACGAGAACGCTGAACAAACTCAGACTGACGGGAAACCTGAAAAAAAAGCTACCCCACCCACATTTACAAAAACAGGAAATTCCAGGGTCATTGTAGGTTATAGATGCGATGAGTATTCATATATTGATACTGAAAACAAAATGACCGGGAAAGTCTGGTTTACAAAAGAGGCTAATCTGAAAATAGACAAGAGGGGCTGGCAAAACTCAGGTATGGCTGCTTACTATGGCTATGGAGATTTCAGGGACGGGATAATTCTAGCCAATGAGACTTATGATGATAAAGGAAAATTATTTTCTAAATCAGAGACAAAGGAGATTAATGAAAATTTCCCCCATTCTATTTCCGTTAAAGGATATTCTCTCCGTCAGATGAATTTAAATCAGAATAAAAAGAAATAAAGGACTATTCCATCATAAATATAAAAATGCCGCTCCATTCAGCGGCATTTTTGTTTCTTCTCCCTTACTTCCGGAAGATAGTTCGAAAATCCGGTAATAATCTATAGCTTTTTCAGCTTGGCGAATCGCAGTAACAGCTTTTTGTTTCCCTCTTTCTCGAAGTTAACTGTAGCTGTAGTGTTTGGCTGTTCTCCTTCAATCGACATTATTGTTCCGTTGCCAAACCTTTCATGCTGTACTTTATCGCCCTCTGAAAACAACGACGAATCGCTCGCAGCAAATGGGATACCAATAGCAGGTTCTGATCTTCCGATCTTTTTAAACCTCTCCTCCTTTTTATAAGCCGGTGGTTCCTCACGAAAAGAGGCTGGTCTGGGTGGCGGATTCCCATTATTCTGAATTGGCTTGCCTCCGGTCTGCAGATAGTTCAGAAATTTCTGATCAACCTCTTTAAGAAACCGGCTCGGGCCACATCTTTCCAGATTTCCCCATTTATAACGGTTAAGAGCATAGCTGAATGTAGCCTGTTTTTCTGCACGGGTTACCGCTACATAAAACAGTCGCCTCTCTTCCTCCAGCTCCCGTGGACTTCCCGATGACATTGGCGAAGGAAACAAGGTGTCTTCCATACCTACTATGTACACATGTTTGAATTCCAGTCCTTTGGCTGAATGCATCGTCATAAGTGTGACTTTATTGCGATCCTCTTCTTTCTCAGTATCCTGATCTGTCAGCAGTGCAACATTGGCCATATATGCCTCAAGTGTTGATGGTTCTCCGTTGGTCTCTGCCGATTCGGTAAACACTTTTATTGCATTAAGCAACTCTTCAAGGTTCTCATAACGGCTAACCTCTTCCGGTGATTTACCCTCTTTTAAATCTCTCATTATTCCTGAACCGAGGGAGATCTCTCTGGCTTTTGTGAAAGCATCGGTAGTGTCTTTATTAAGCCGCAGGTTATTGATAACATCCGCGTACATCGATAATTTTTTGCCTGTACCTGTATTGAAGTGTTCAGGATGCTTCCCGGCTTCCGGCAGAATACTCCATGGCGTTACGTCGGAGGCTGCCGCCAGTTCAAATATTTTCTGTATAGTAGTATCTCCAATTCCCCGTTTTGGATAGTTGATCGATCTTTTCAGCGCTTCTGCATCTTCCGGGTTAATGACCATTCTGAAGTATGCTAAAATATCCTTAATCTCCTTTCGTTCGTAAAAGGATAATCCTCCATAAATCTTATATGGTATGTTTTTTCTGCGGAGTGTCTCTTCGAAGATCCTCGACTGGGCATTGGTACGGTATAGTATCGCAAAATCCGACCAGTTGAGCTGAAACGAGAATTTCTTATTGAAGATATCCGAAGCTACATTGAAACCCTCTTCAGAATCGGTCATGGCCTGCATTACCTGAATCTTTTCCCCAGGCTCATTCATCGAATAAACATTCTTCTGAATCTGACCCTCATTATTTGCAATGATGGTGTTCGCTGCATTAACTATTGTCTGCGTCGATCTGTAATTTTGTTCAAGTTTGAATAACTGATAATCAACGTAGTCATTTTTGAATTCAAGAATATTCTCAATCCTGGCTCCACGGAATGAATAGATGCTCTGTGCATCATCGCCGACAACACATATATTCTGATGAGCTGCTGCAAGCTTTTTCACAATTAAATATTGTGAATAGTTGGTATCCTGGTACTCATCAACAAGAAGATAACGGAAACGTTCCTGATAGGCTGCCAGCACTGCCGGAAAATCCCTGAACAGAATATTGGTATTTAGCAGAAGATCATCAAAATCCATTGCATTGGCTTTGAAGCATCGCATTGCATAGGTTCTGTAAACATCGGCAAGCAATGGCATCCTGCTCGATTTGTCATAATCCTGCATGGAAGAATCTCCTGCATACATGCTTGCTGTAACAAGGCTGTTCTTTGCCGCTGAGATTCTGGAGCTGATTACCCCTGGTTTATAAATATTGTCATCAAGGTTAAGTTCTTTTATGATTGACCTGATAAGACTTTTTGAATCGGTTGAATCGTAAATTGTGAAATTCGGTTTATATCCGAGTTTTTCCCCTTCCATTCGCAGGATCTTTGCGAAAATGGAGTGAAATGTGCCCATCCAGAGGTGCCTGGCAATTTCAGGACTGACAATCCGTGTAATCCTTTCCTTCATCGCCTTTGCAGCTTTATTTGTGAAGGTCAGCGCAAGAATTTTACCTGCGGGAACACCCTTCCCGAGCAGATTTACAATACGGTAGGTCAGAACTCTTGTTTTACCCGCACCTGCCCCGGCAATTACCAGAGAAGGTCCTTCAGTATTTATAACTGCTTGTTTCTGAGATTCATTCAGATCGTTCAGATAGTTGGTTGTCATGCGATTAGTTGGTTTACAGCAATCAGGGTCTGCAAATTTAACAATAACAAATTGCGGTAATCATTTTCCTGATAATTTCGAAAGGATTATTTATTAACATACCCGATTCCTGATACTCATATTTATTTTTATTATACTTGTATATGGTTAACCCTGGTCAGTTTTTCCGGGAATAAATCAGCTGGATGAATTATTATATTGTAACAAGTATTTAACTTTACACTATGGACAAAAGCATCATTTCAGGTTTGCTTCTGATTGCAGCCGGCGCCTTTTCTGCAGGTAGTTTTGCTATGCCATTCGGAAAGATAACCGGTTGGAAATGGGAATCATACTGGCTTATTTACAGCATTGGTGCCTATCTGATCTTTCCTTTGACTGCCTGTATGGTTTTTGCTCCGGACTTCTTTTCCATTTATAAAGAAGTCCCTTCCGGAATTTTACTCAGGGTCTTTCTTCTTGGTGCTGTTTATGGGATTGGAAATTTATCATTTGGCCTGTCATTACGATATCTTGGTATTTCTCTCGGATATGCCTTGTCTTTAGGATTAATGCTTGCCATTGGCACTCTCATCCCCCCACTTCTCGACGGACGCCTTAAGATAATGATTGAAAGTTCAGGAGGAAGCCTTCTCTTAGCCGGAGTTCTGGTAGCCTGTGCGGGTATTGCTCTATCCGGTTGGGCCGGGTTTCTGAAAGACAAAATAATATCAGATACCGAGAAACAGAAAAGCATTACTGAGTTTCATTTTCTTAAAGGATCATTGGCAGCACTGCTTGTTGGAATAACCGGCTCAGCCATGTCTCTGGGTTTTGAAGAGGGTCTGCCTGTTGCTGAATATGCAGCCAAATCGGGCGTTGATGCTTTATTCACAACAATGCCGGTTATGCTGTTATTGCTTTCAGGCACCCTGGTAACGACTCTCATCTACTGCATTTATCTCGGAGTCAGAAACCGTTCATTGAAAGACTATACTAAAAGTTCTTCATCTTCGATACTGGCTTTTAATTACCTTTTTGCACTTTTAGCCGGAGTTCTGTGGTTCAGCCAGTTTATCCTTTTTGGGATGGGGAAGAGCAAAATGGGACCATTCACTTTTACCTCATGGGGGATACTGATGGGACTCACAATTGTATTTGCAACTCTCTGGGGATTATACAGGAAAGAGTGGAAAGGAGCTCAGCTTAAAATTTATATTCTTATGGTTATTTCATTACTGATAATAATTGCCTCCTCCTTTATGATAGGTATAAGCGGATCAATATAAACCTGAAAATCTGAATTTATGACTTCACGTGAAAGAATACTGGCAGCAATCGGTCACAAACTGCCCGACAAGGTCCCGGTTGATCTGAGTGCTACTCCGAGCTCCGGTATTTCTGCTATAGCTTACAGTAATCTGATTAACCATATTTCACGTCCTGATCTGCCTGTTCATATCTATGATGTGGTTCAGCAACTTGCCCAGCCCGATATCACTATTCTCGATATGTTCGGGTCAGATGTCCTTGATATAGGACGTACATTCAATGACCTTCCTTCAGACTGGTATCCTATAAAAATGGTTAATGGCGCTAAGGCACTATATCCAAAATGGTTTCATCCTGTCAACCAGAACGACGGCTCTTTTAACACCTTTGACGACGATGGAAAAAGAGTTCTCTCAAGGATGCCGGCAGGTGCAACATTCTTTGATCAGACCTGGTTTCCTTTCGTCGACGGCTATCCTTCTGATTATAAAAACCTGGATGCTGAAATGAACCGGATAATGTGGTCAAGGCATGTCCATAGTCCGTGGGACCATGCAGGTGAACCCGATTTCTGGCAGAAACTGCGTGAAAAAACGTTGCTTTTACGACAAACAACTGATAAGGCGCTTCTGGTGGTCTGTGGCTGTAACCTTTTTGAATGGGGTACTTTTCTGAGAAGAATGGATAATTTTCTGATGGATCTACTGTGCGATCAGGATAATGTTGAAAAACTTCTTGATGAACTGATGAAAAGACATCTGGCAACACTTGAAAAAGTTTGTGACAGTGTTGGGGATATAGTTGATATAATTCGTTTTGGTGATGATCTGGGAATGACCCAGGGGCCTTTTATGGCACCGGAAATTTACCGGAAGCTCTTTAAACCACGCCATAAAATATTGTGCGATTATGTTAAATCGCACAGCAAAATGCATACTTTCATCCATTCCTGTGGCTCTATCGCTCTCCTTATGCCGGACCTGATTGATGCAGGAATTGAAATATTCAACCCTGTTCAGACTAATTCTTCAGGTATGGATCCGGCCTTCCTGAAAAAAGAATTCGGAAAGCAGTGTACTTTCTGGGGCGGAGGCATCGAAACAGTTGGTACTCTCAATGATGGTCCTGTTGAGAAAATACGGGATCAGGTACTTCAGCGGATGGAGATCTTTTCCCGTGACGGAGGTTTCGTATTTAATACTGTCCATAATATTTTGCCGGATGTACCGCCGGAAAACATAATTGCAATGTTTGATGCAGTAAAAGAATTTAACCGCAGATAGTAGTTTATTATTAACAAAAACAGATCCATCGAAATGAAGAAACTGATTACCTTATTAGTAGGTTTGTCTTTTATGACAAGTCTGATGTGTCAAACTCTGCCTTCGAAGGAAGTTAAGCTTGAATGGTGGAAAGCTGCCCGTTTCGGCATGTTTATTCACTGGGGCCCTGTAAGTCTGAAAGGGACTGAGATTGGCTGGTCGAGGGGAAAGGAGATCCCAATTGAAGAGTATGATAATCTTTACAAACAGTTCAATCCTGTTAAGTTCAATGCCGATGCCTGGGTAAAACTGGCTGCAGATGCGGGTATGAAATATATTGTTTTCACTTCGAAGCACCACGATGGCTTCTGCATGTGGGATACAAAATATACCGATCATAATATCATGAATTCACCATTCGGCAGGGATGTTATGAAAGAACTTTCTGAAGCATGCAGAAAACAGGGCATGGCTTTGGGGTTCTATCACTCCACAACCGACTGGTATAATAGTGACTTTCCGCTTACAAGTCCCGGAGGAACTGTAAGAAGAGCAACGTCAAATCTTGACAGATACACAGAATATCTTAAAAATCAGTCAGTTGAAATTATCCGGAAATATGGTCCCCTGCTTGTTATGTGGTATGATGTGCCTCAGGAATTTGATGCGGTCCGTGGTCAGGGAGTTATTGACTATATCCGTAAAATCCAGCCCGATATTCTTGTAAATAACCGTACCGGTGCTCAGGGTGATTTCGATACGCCCGAGCAAAGGGTGGGCACTTTTCAGAACGATCGTGCCTGGGAGACCTGCATGACCATCGGCCGGCAGTGGGCTTGGAAACCGGATGATGAGGTAAAATCCCTAGAACAATGCCTTCACAGTCTCATACGTTCAGCAGGTGGAGACGGGAACCTTCTATTCAACGTTGGTCCTAAGCCCGATGGTACCATTGAACCACTTCAGGAGGACCGGTTGCGCGAGATGGGGAAGTGGCTTGAGAAATATGGCTATACGATTTACAAAACCCGCGGTGGACCCTTCAAACCAACCGATTGGGGGGTAAGTACCAGGAGCGGAAACAAAATCTACCTTCATATTCTTAAATGGTCAGGAGACTCACCAAAAATAGTTCTGCCGGATTTGGGGATGAACATAAAAAACTGTGCTCTGGCAGGAGGAGGTAAAGCGAAATGGTCAAAGATAAACGGTGAGAATATTATAGAATTCGATGGTAAACTTCTTAAGCCGATAAACACAATTGTCGAAATTGAAGTTGATGGTAATGCAATGGATATTAAGCCAGTGGAGGTTACGCCTCAGTCGCTCTCCTATATGAAAATGGTTATAGGTTCATCAAACCTTACAGCCAAATGGATTGAGTTTCAGTGGACTGATATTAAGTCGGTTACTAACGGAGACTGGGTTGGTACATTCTGGCAGGCAGAGGAGAACGATAAAGAGCCATGGATTGAGATAGATCTTGGAGCGCTGCAGAAAATAGGAAAAGTTGTGCTTTATGAAAGCGGACAGAAAATCAAATCATTTGAGCTTCAGTCTAAATCGGGTAATGAATGGAAGACATTTTATAAAGGGACAATCATCGGATCGAGAAATGAGATCACAATCAAACCTGTTGAAGCCCGGTTTATTAGGTTGGTAATAAAATCCTCTTCAGGAGTTCCCGGCATTTATGAAATCATGCTTCTGAAAGAGTAGCGAAATATCAGAGATTAAGACTGAAAGATATATTTATCAGATTATTAATAAATTTTAATCAGAAATGAAATGAAAAGATTCGGACAGATAATCGGAGTTAAGCCGGAGCATTTTGAAAGGTATAAAAAATATCACGCTGCAGTGTGGCCGGAAATTCTTGACATGATAAGTAAATGTCATTTACATAACTATTCAATATTCCATAAAGACGGAATGTTGTTTGCATATTTTGAATATACGGGCAGCGATTTTAATGCCGATATGGCTAAAATGGCCGCAGACCCTAAGACGCAGGAGTGGTGGGCTGTAATGGAACCAATGCAGGATCCGGTCGCATCACGCAAAAAAGGTGAATGGTGGGCTGATATGGATGAGGTTTTTCATCTTGATTGAGCCTGTAATTTGCCCTTATTTTATTATACTTGCAGAAAAATATACCAAAACTAAAAAACATACGTTTCTGATACTAATACCTGATTGACTGTGCGTTATATTTTTCTGATCATAGCAGTATTCTTCACTTTAATGGCTGAGGCACAACTTTCAGCTCCCGGAATGAGTGCTGTGAGGTATACTTCATATCCCTCCCCGTCTGTGAGAAGAGACCCGGTGTTTATTTTCTGCAACTCTTCCGGCTCTCAGAAGGGAGCTCTTAGTGCAGTTAGTCCGCGTGGAACAGGATCGTTCAATTTTTCATGGTACAGATGGAGCGACGTTACAAAAAGTTTCAGCGTTCTTCTGAAGACCGAATCAGGTCTCCTTAATTCATCTTCAGATAATCTTGAAGAGGGAGGATACCGGGTAGATATCAGCGGAGGATATGATACAACTCTTATCGGATGGATCTTTATCGACAAACCCTATTCGCTTGCACAGCTTCAGCAGCGCAATTGCGATTATGTTGCATTAAAGGGAAAAGTGGCAGTCGATACTTTTTTTTATAGAAATCCCTCAAATGGTTTTCCTGTAAAGCTTCCAAACGGAGTGAGATTCTTATGGTCATCCACCCCGGCATCATCAATACCCTTTCCCGATTATGAGATAAATCCTCAGACTTTTAATCCTCCTCTGGTTGATGTGGTTTACAAGCTTCAGGTTAGTGACAGTTTTGGCTGTTTAAACGAATCTTCATTTCCTTATGAATCGATACACGTTAAAGCAGATTTCACGGTTGATCCGGATAAAGGAGAAGCACCTCTTGAAGTGACCTTTACCGACAGTTCGATAAGAGGTGACAAATATACCTGGGAATTCGGTGATGGAAAAGACAGTATCTCAGACCTGAAGGATCCGCCGCCTCATATTTATTATAAACCGGGAGAGTACTCAGTTAAACTGACGATTGAGAGTGTCCTTCATTGTATCGATTCCATGAGGTTTGAAAAGATTGTTGTTGATCCGTCGGAATTGAACATCCCGAATGTTTTTACTCCCGATGGAGATGGGCTGAATGATAATTTTATTATTGCATCAAAATCTCTCAGGTTTATAAATGTTGAAGTCTTCAGCCGCAGCGGCATGAAAGTTTACAGCTATTTCGGAGAAGGAGAGAGACTCAAAAGCTGGGAGGGTTGGGATGGCAATATTAACAACTCGTCCATTAAAGCCACTCCGGGTGTCTATTTCTATATCATACGTGCCTTTGGATGGGATGATGTTGATTATAACAGCAAGGAACAAAAGGGATTTGTTTATCTCTACAGGTGAAAGGACGGGTTTGATTAAATACTGATTTTTCTTCTCCTGGCTTCCACATGCCATTCTTCTGTAACTTTATGGTCATTAACAACAAAAAGTGTGTCATAGCGGTCAACTGTAGGGCAAATATGCCAGGGGATAGCGTAAAACAGATCACCGGCTTCATACTTGTCAGCTTCAGTTGTTCTTATAACCATATGTTCTTCACTGTGAGAAACAACAGAATAGTTCTCAAGTCCTGTAATTTTCATTCTCGGATGAGGCATCTCCGAGGCAACTGCTTTATGACCCAGATCGAGGCATAGCAGATCTTTTTCAGGTTTGCTTGTTATCCGGGTAACCAGTACTGCAGCGTGCAGAAAGTCCATATCGGTATATGAACTGCTGTATCCCTGATCCCAGAGGAGTGTTGTGCCGGGGCTGCATTCCACCCCTTGCCGCAAAGCATGTATTGGAAATGTAGGTGTACCTCCTGCAATTATTTTAACAGGTCTATTACCCGCCTTAATAAGCTTTTCTGCGAAGGTCGATACAGGAGCAAATGATTCATCGCAGATCTTTTTCCTCAGGGAATAGTCATGTTCATGAATATGACCGTCATAAACATGAAGACCAGCAGCTTTAAGGCTTGGGAAAGATTCGATCATCTTGTACAGATCTGCGGCTTTTTCCCCCGGAATGATTCCTGTCCGGTTCATCCCGTTGTTAATATCGAGCCATACTTCAGTCTCTTTATCTGTTTTACGAGCCTGTTCGTATAATTGAATAACTATCTCTTCAGAATCAGCAATACATGAGATCCTGCAGTTTTTGAATTCTTCTTTTAATTGAAAAAATCTTGCAATATTGGGGCCAACGGGTTGTATGGCAAGCAAAATGTCGGCTGCTCCGCACCTGGCAACCATCTCTGCTTCAGATATTGTAGCGCATTTAAATTTTTTAATTCCATATTTCATCTGCAATCTGATGATCTCCGGCGTTTTATGTGTTTTAACATGAGGTCTTAAGCTATGAACGCCTCCAGATACACCAACCATTCTACGGATATTCTCTTCAATACGGTCAGGATAAACCAATAGTGCAGGGGAGTTTATTTCATCTGCATTATCAATAGTAAACCACAGATTGTCAGGAGATTTTATTTTTCCCATTATTCCGCCTTATGAAGTTCGAACATAGCTTCCACTTCAACAGGTATATTCGATGGGAGAGTCATTCCAACGGCACTTCGTACGCCGATCCCGTTCTCCTCGCCAAATACTTCAGCCATCAGCTCACTGAATCCGTTAATGACTAAAGGTTGCTTATCAAAGGTTGGGGTACAATTGACCATTCCAAGTACTTTTACCAGCCGTTTAATCTTTTTCAGCTCTCCGAAATGGGTCCTGATGGTTGACAGCATCGTAAGAGCAACCTGTCGTGCAGCCTGCTTACCCTCTTCGGTATCCATATCTGCTCCGACTTTACCTGTGATAAGAGTACCATCAACCCTCATGGGGCCCTGTCCGGAGACAAATAAAAACTTATCTGCTATAAGAACCGGCTTATAAACTCCGACAGGTTTTGGGGCAGGCGGCAATATCAGTCCCAGTTCAATAATTCGTTGATCGGGATCGTGTGTCATAACAGAATTTTATAAGGTTAATCAACTAAGTATTCAAATGGCAATAATATCCTGAGGAGTTCAAATCGCTATTGCCTTATCTGTTACAAATTTAATTAAAATGCTATAGTTGTTATATTATGATCTTCGTCGAAGTTATTAACAATTGTTGATAACTTTTGTTAAAATCAGGTTTATAACAACGGCTCTTTTTGTTTGGTTTTTACTCAATCCTGGTATAAATTTGTTTCATCAGGTGAGCGATAAAAGACTGCTCGAAAGATGTGGAAGCGGAAAAGGTTACTTAAGTGAAGCACAATCCGCCTCAGTCAGACCTTCGGGTCTGCGCAGAAGGAGAGCCGAAGCCTGAACTAAAAGGACCTCGCGTCCAGGATGTTCAGAAAGTCAACGAAAACCGGAAACGTTCTTTCAGCGATTGAGTCACAGGGCGATAGAATACGAAGGGCTTCGGCCACGGGTAATCTTAAACTGATGCGGAATCCTTCGGGATATACACAACGGAGCCTGAAAGACACTTCATCCCGGAAGTCTGCCTTAAAAACGGACGAAAGGAAAGCAGGAAGGTTATGCTGTAACAGGCAATACCGGAAAGCCAGGGGTTGCAGAATCAGATCCAGTATCAGACAACGCAGCCGGTCAGAATAACAGTAATCTGATATCATTAACGGCCTTGGTCGAAAATGATGAATGGGAACTACTCTTAACGAATAGTTCCCATTTTGTTTTTAATAACCCGTGACTCCCTTTTTAATAAATTTCTGCAACTATATTGCCTTATTGAATATCTTTGGCTTTCACTTTAATTTTAAAGATGGCTTATTCAGGATTATCTGATTTCATTACCGCTCTGGAAAAAAAAGATGAGCTGAGGAGGATAAAAACATTTATTGATCCTGTACTGGAAATAACCGAAATCACAGACCGCGTTACCAAATCAGGAGGGAAGGCTTTGCTGTTCGAAAATACAGGAACAGATTTTCCGGTTCTGATAAACGCTTACGGTTCAGATGAGCGGATGGCAATGGCTATCGGACGGGGAAATTTTGACGACGCTGGTAAAGAGATTGAAACTGTATTTAATAGTTTATCTGACAACAGGGGCTCTTTCCTTGAAAAGCTTTCAGCACTTCCTTCTCTGCTTAAGCTTACAGGTGTGCTGCCATCACGTTCGAACAGGAAAGGAACCTGTCAGCAGGTTATTCACCTTAATCCCGATCTGGGAATTCTTCCGGTTCTCAAATGCTGGCCACACGATGGCGGTCGTTTTATTACCCTTCCTATGGTGCATACTATTCATCCCGAAACAGGTAAAACAAATGTCGGAATGTACAGGATGCAGATTCTTGATAAGAACACAACTGCGATGCACTGGCAACGCCATAAGACCGGGGCGAACCATTTTGAGGCATGGAAGAAGATCAAGAAAAAAATGGCTGTTTCCGTGGCTCTTGGCGGTGACCCTGTTTATGCATACTCCGCCACGGCCCCGCTGCCTGAGAATATAAATGAATATATTCTTGCAGGGTTCCTTAGAAAGAAAAAAGTAAATATGGTGAAGTGTATCACTAACGATTTATATGTACCATCTGATGCCGATATTGTTATTGAAGGTTTTGTAGACCCCTGCGAAGAGCTTGTATGGGAGGGCCCTTTTGGAGATCACACAGGGTTTTATTCACTGGCTGACTGGTATCCGAAGTTTCATGTTACATGTATTACTAATTCAAAAAACGCAGTTTATCCGGCTACAATAGTGGGGATACCTCCCCAGGAAGATGTCTGGCTCGCTAAGGCAACAGAAAAAATATTTCTTTCTCCTGTCAGAATGACTATTCAGCCGGAAGTTGAGGATTTTCATATGCCTCATGCCGGAGTTGCTCATAATCTAATGATTGTCAAGATAAAAAAGAACTATCCCGGTCAGGGGATGAAAGTCATCAGTTCATTATTCGGAGCAGGTCAGATGATGTTTACAAAATACCTGATTGTTGTCAGTGGCGAAGTTGACATCAGAAATTACAGGGAACTGGCGGCTCATCTCTTCTCAAATATTCATCACGATAAGGATTTGTTGTTCAGCCGCGGGCCTCTCGATATCCTCGATCATTCCTCCGAGAACTATTCGGTGGGAGGTAAGCTGGGTGTTGATGCCACAATTAAGCTGCCTGAAGAGATTACCGGTCTTCCGGATCCTATCCTGTCAGACAACTCTCCGGTATTAAATTCGCTTACCGGTTTAATTGAAAAAAAGATAATTAACAGATTTAATATAAGCCTCTTAAAGGAGGATATCCCGGTCTTAATCGTTTCGGTTGATATGCGGGCTGATGCGGATGCTATTGAAAACGCAAAGAAAAAGTTCAGGGAGATTGATACGGAGGGCATTTTCAGACTTATTCTTGCAGTAGATCATAGCGTTGATACTGATGATATTAATATGGTTGCCTGGCAGATACTTGGAAATACAGATCCGCAACGCGACCATGAATTTCTTTCCCGTAAATCTGTTTTTATCGATGGAACAATAAAAGCTTTTAGAAAAGGAGGTTTTTCCAGGAGGTGGCCTAATGTGGTTTGTTCTGCAGAAGATACAATCAGTGCTATTGATCAGAAATGGGAATCGCTCGGATTAGGGCCTCTCATTTCATCGCCATCAAATATAAACAAGGATTTGAATCAGGGAGGAACTGATGAAATCATCATTAAATAGGACGTACGATTTTTTTACCCTTTGCAACTAAAATGTACGGATAATTAGTCTATTTTTGTGTTTCCTGATGGGATTATTGTATAGCATATATCTATCTGCACTCATAATTAGGGGTGTTTCAAGCGGTTCTGTCGTGTTGGATAGTGTTGCAATAGGCTCATCAGCTTCCCCTTACCGTTTTATTCTTTACAGTGCAATTCTTATAGCTTTTGTCTATCTGCTGGTTATGTTACAGACGCGGAGGCTTATTGAGACCAGAAGACTTCTGAAGGAAAAGGAACAGGCACTCGGACAGGTTGAAATTCAGAAAGTAGAACTGGAATTACGGGAAAAAAATATAACAGACAGCCTCATTTATGCCAAGAGAATACAGGAGGCGCGTCTGCCCTCTGAAGCATATTTCAAACAACATTTTGAAGAGTCTTTTATATTTTTCAAGCCAAAGGATATTGTAAGCGGCGACTTTTACTGGTTAGGCGAAAAAGGAGATAACGTTATTGTGGTTGCAGCAGATTGCACAGGTCATGGAGTTCCCGGTGCACTTATGTCGATGATAGGACTTGAGATTGTTGAAAAAACTATTAACGATGACAGTATAAATACTCCTTCACAGATCCTGGCAGTTTTGAACAGGGAGCTTGAGAAAACATTCAACAGAGAGAAGAATATCGGAACCATCATCAGGGATGGAATGGATATCGGCCTTTGCGTCATTGATAAAACTAATAAAAAGATAAGTTTCTCAGGAGCCTTTTTTCCTCTCTATATTATCCGTAATAATAGTCTGATTGAAATAAAGGGAGATAAAATTATTATTGGAATGAATCCCGATGGGATGCCTTATGTTAATCATGAACTCGACCTGATGGAAGATGACATAATCTATATCTTTTCAGATGGATATGTGGATCAGTTTGGCGGTTCTGAGAATAAGAAATTTATGTACCGGAGGTTCAGACATCTTTTATTGAATATTCACAGTTTTTCTGTAAGTGATCAGAAAGCTATTCTTGAGGAAAACATTAAGACATGGATGGGGCCTAATGTACAGGTTGACGATATTATGGTAATAGGTTTCAGACCATTATCCAAAAAGGTCTAAATATTTTTCTTTATCGCTTCAATGAATGCTGCAGGCTGGAACGGTTTACTGATATAATCGTCGATACCTGCCGAAAGACATTTCTCCTTATCTCCGATCATAGCGTTTGCCGTAATGGCGATTATATGCACATGCGAATTGGTAGATGATTCCAGTGCTCTGATCTTTTCAGTAGCTACAAGTCCGTTCATAACAGGCATTTGTATGTCCATCAGGATAAGATCGTAATTGCTGGTGCCAAATTTATCCAGAGCCTCTTTCCCATTGGAAGCTGTATCAATACTGTTAACCAGTGGTTTAAGAGTGAGAAGCGTGATCTTCTGGTTTATGAGATTATCTTCTACAAGAAGTACTTTAAGATCTTTAAGCTCTTTGCGGCCTTTATCTTTTTGCTTGAGCTCTTCAATTTTTGGCGAAGCAGTAGTCTGCTTTGTCTCTGCAACAAGGCTATTAAATGCCAGCAGGATGTTCAGTATAGTATAATCTTCTCCAAACTCCTGGGTGAAGGTACCGTCTCCTGATGATATCAGCCTGGCAGTCATGCTTTTGTCAGCCCCAATGTCATTAATAAGAATAATGCTGTGGTCGGTTTTTATTCTAAGCGAAATAATGCTTTTTGTACCTTCTTCCCGATCTTTCTTAAGATTGATCGTGACCTTTGTAGCCCTGTCTCCTACCTGATATTCAATGGTATTGAACAGTGCAATAAAAATCTGTTTTAGTATTATCGGGTCACCAAAACATTCAAAATCAATGAACTCATGTTTATTAAAGGTGAATTCAATATTAGCTCTGTCCTTAAGATTATAAAGTTCAATTGTATGTTGTACGGTGGAAAAAGGGTTAAAACGGATATGCTTTCTGGTTTCATAGCCAAGGTTGCCTGCCGACTGCATTGTTAAGTCATTAACGGTAGTAACCATATTGTTCGTTGAGGCAATGCAGGTTTCAAGAAGCTCTTTTTGTTTATTATCAAGACCCGATTCAATAAGCATATCAAAGATGATCACAAGGTTGTTGAGGGGCTCTCTTATCCTGTGAGAAAAATCAATGATAACACTATCTTTATTTTCGTTTAATGTGTTAATAATATCAATTGATTCTTTGTTTTTCTGATTAAGGTAAGAAATTTTTCTGATTACAATCAGCCCGATGCTTGCTCCTGCAATTATCATTATTCCGGCCAGAAGTCTTAGCTCAAATGAGAGAAAAAGAATGGCAGCTATCAAAAAAAACAAAACAATAATCGAGTAATTTTCAAGGCTCTTCATGAGGTTATCTGAAGAATTATCTGAAGACATCTTCTGGCTATTATTTTTGTTTGAATTTTTAGTTTTATTAGCCATAAATCATTTTTTTATTGAAGTTTTGTAAAATTAATCAAAATATGTAATAATAATACATTAACTGAAATTAATATCCTTTGAAGGAAAACGCTAAATTTGTCCCTGCGGTACGATATTTGCCGTAATAAGGAAAAAGCATGATCACCATGAAGAGAGTATCAGAATTATTTTTTCTAATTGTCTTGTTTGTCTCAGGCAACTCATTTTTTCCATTGTATGGTCAGGAGAAAGAAGGCATGGTCAGGTATACTCCCGATTTCAGATTCAAGGATGGGATTTACCTTAATTTTGAACAGGTTAAGATGAACAGTCCTATTCCAAAAGCAAAATTACTGACCTCAGTTGATTATAACGACAGAGAGTTTTTTAAAAAAATAATGGAAATGGATAAAATCTATTTCTACGACGAAATGGGGGTTAGGAAGGAGATTGTCAGGAATACGATATGGGGTTATGCTCGTAATGGTGTTCTGAACATACAGATTCAGGAGAGCTTCAACAGGATAACTTTCGTCGGTACTATCTGCCATTTTGTTGCTGATATAACAACTTACGACTCACGTAATTACAACTCGCCATATGGTTACTACGATCCATATTACTCACCCTATGGTTATGGCAATTACTCTTCGCCATACAACTCTTATTATTCCCCTTACCGGCAGTCGAATATGACGCGTACCGAGTTGAAGCAGTATCTTATTGATTTTGAGAGTGGCAAGATCCTTGAGTTTGATATTGATAACACTGAATTGCTTCTGATGAAGGATAATAAACTTTATGAAGAGTTTGTTGGCCTTTCCAGAAAAAAGAAAAAAAATCTTATGTTTGTTTATATCCGGAAATTTAACGAAAATAATCCTTTGTATTTACCTTTAAATAAAGAGTATTGATATGAGAACTTATTTAACTGCCATTGTATTGTTTCTTTTCCCCCTCCTGATGAGCGGACAGGCTCCTTTCCCGGATAAGGATGAGATAAAACAATTTACCGTATCAAAAACATGTGTGGTACTTGAAGATGACCCGTTTTCTTCTTTCAATTCCTATATCAAAGCGGCTGTAAAAGCCTATTGGACAATTACTCCTTACGAATTTATTGAGATAGCCGATTTTAATGTCAAAAGGCGTAAGCCGGAGTATTCGTTTATTGTACTTACTCAAACCAATTTTGAAAAGGATAAATCAAATGCTCTCTTTAATTTTATAAACCTCCTTCAGGGGAAAAATGTTGGCAGAATTGGCGAGATGCCTGAGATTTGCGCAATACCCCTCTCTTTTGCAGGTGAGGACGATATGGATTACAGCTATAAACTTGGGGCTGTCCTTTTGTTTATGCAGAAACATGCAAAGATGATCTCAGAAGATCCTTCCCTTACAGGCAGGAAATATCTGAAATATTATAATAAATTTATTCCTGAGGTCCAGAGCAAGACAATACTTGTCAAGCAGGAGGATCTCTCTCCGGAAATAGCCTCAATTGAAAAGATAGCAGGGATTTACTCAGGTAAGGTTGAGATAGTTACCGAAAACGATATCATCGAGGCAATAAATAAGAAAACTCCAAATACTCTGATCCTTCATAAGGTTGGTCCTGTGGGAGATAAAAAGTCGGGTTATTGTTTTAAGATGCTTATCGGCGTTGATGATTCAAACATGTATTATTATAACCAGCATATGATTGACAAATCAACTCCCAACGGATTATTGCCTGCCGATCTCAAACGTCTGGCAAAATAATGGTGATGCAGCATTTCAGGAACAGATCCGTCTTTAAATAAAAACTGAATGCCATGGAAGAGAACATAAGATCATCCGAGTCAGAAAGAAACTGGGCAATGCTGTGCCATCTCTCAGCATTTGCAGGTTTCATTTTTCCCTTCGGGGGGGCCCTGGGTCCGCTGATATGCTGGTTATCAAAAAAGGATGAATCGGTATGGGTAAATATAAATGGAAGGAACGCCCTTAATTTTCAGCTTTCGATACTGCTTTATAGTGTGCTTGCCATACCATTATGTTTTATTCTTATCGGAATACCAATAGTTTTGTTTCTGTTAACCCTTAAAGTAATATGTATAATTATCGCCAGTATCAGGGCAGGAAACGGGAAACTCTTCAGATACCCTCTTGTAATACCATTTGTTCAGTAGGCGTCTGCCTGTCTGATATCTTGGAGGCCGTAAACCCGGTTGTGTTTTGATCAATCAGGTGATTTTCAGATTCTCATATATTATTCGTATATTACTCCTTCATTTTAAAGAGTCTTGCTATGGCACATAATAAAGAGAAGAAAAAAGCCGAAAAAAAAGCTGCTGAGAAGTCAGATCTGTATTATGATATTGTACCTGAGAAAAAGGAGGAACTCGGACGTAAAGAGTATGAAGATCTTTTATTAACTCTTGAAATTGAGCTTGTTAAACTCCAGGAATGGGTGAAAACAAATAAGCTTAAGGTTGTAGTTGTCTTTGAAGGAAGGGATGCCGCCGGTAAAGGGGGAGTGATTAAAACCATTGCAGGTTGTCTGAATCCAAGGATTTGCAGAATTGTAGCTCTCGGGATCCCTACCGAAAAAGAAAAGAGCCAGTGGTATTTTCAAAGGTATGCCTCCCAGTTACCTGCCGGAGGAGAAATTGTTCTGTTCGACAGAAGCTGGTATAACAGGGCAGGGGTGGAGAAAGTAATGGGGTATTGCACCAACGATGAGTATGAAGAATTTCTCAGATCGTGCCCCGAATTTGAAAAGATGCTTATCCGATCCGGAACAATCCTTGTTAAATACTGGTTCTCAGTGAGTGACCATGAACAGGAAAAACGTTTTCAGGACAGGATAAAAGATCCGACGAAACGCTGGAAAATAAGTCCGATGGATGTGGAATCGCGCGATAAATGGGTCGTGTACTCGATGGCTAAAGATAAAATGTTCTCATTTACAGATACAAAACAAGCTCCCTGGTATGTTGTTCATGCCGATGATAAGAAGAGGGCAAGACTAAATTGTATCACCCATTTTCTTTCTTTGATCCCATACGAAGATCTTACTCCAAAACCATTTAAACTGCCTCCGCTGAAACATGACGTGGCTTATGTCAGGCCACCGGTTACAGATCAGACTTTTGTGCCGGAAAAATACTGAACCCGGAACAAAAGATAAAAACAAAGAAACGAAAGGTGTAATAGTTAAGGCCTTTCGTTTTTTTTGTAATAATTCTTAAAGTGGTTTACGAATCGCCCCCCCACAACTTATTACTTTGTTATTTTAATTTTGTTTTTTCTACTTTTGTCTTTTTACTTTTGTCTTTTATCCTGAAACTATATATGTCCTCCAAACCATCAATACCAAAAGGAACTCGTGATTTCTCCACCGACGAGATGCTGAAACGTGAATATATTTTTGAGACCATTAAGAAGGTCTTCAGATTATATGGTTATCAGCCTATTGAGACTCCGGCAATGGAAAACCTTACAACACTTCTCGGCAAGTATGGAGAGGAAGGCGATAAGCTGCTATTCAGAATCCTTAATTCAGGCGACTTTCTTTCATCTGTTAACGATGAAGAGATGGGCAGGCGCGATACCGGAAAAATCTCATCAAAGATCTGCGAAAAAGGGTTGAGATATGACCTTACTGTCCCATTTGCCCGTTACGTGGTTCAGCATCGCGACGAAATTGTATTCCCGTTTAAACGATACCAGATTCAACCTGTCTGGAGAGCCGACAGACCCCAGAAAGGACGATACCGTGAATTCTTCCAATGCGATGTGGATGTTATTGGAAGCGACTCATTATTAAATGAATATGAACTTATTAAGATTGTTGATGATATCTTTTCCAGATTAAAAATTGCCACTGTTGTTAAGATCAATAACCGGAAGATTCTTGCCGGAATTGCGGAGTTTATTGGAGAACCGGACAGGATTATCGATATCACAGTTGCAATAGACAAACTCGATAAGATTGGAATGGAGGCCGTAAATGCCGAGTTGACAGGCAAAGGCCTCTCTGCTGAAGCAATATCAAATCTCCAGCCTGTTCTTCAGCTACAAGGGAATACCGAAGAAAAACTGTCGAGACTGGCAGAATTACTGGTGAATTCGGAAACCGGGATAAAGGGGATTTCTGAATTAAGGACTCTCTTTGAGTTTATCGGAGGCAGTGCTTTGAACTGTGAAGTTGAACTCGACCTTACACTCGCCCGCGGTTTGAATTATTATACAGGGGCAATAATAGAGGTGAAATCGAAAGATGTTAGTATAGGAAGTATTTGTGGTGGTGGTCGTTACGATAACCTTACAGGAGTTTTTGGAATGGAAGGCGTTTCAGGAGTAGGTATCTCTTTTGGCGCCGACAGGATCTATGATGTTCTAATCCAGTTGAATTTATTCAGCGAGCTAAAGGTCTCTTCAACAGAGGTTCTTATTGTTAATTTTGGTGAGAAAGAGACGAAATATGCCCTCAGTATTCTTGATATGTTGCGAAGCTTTGACGTTAGTGCCGAATTTTACCCGGATAGTGTTAAACTTAAGAAACAGATGTCGTATGCCGATGCGAAAAAGATACCTTATATAATTATTGCAGGTGAAGATGAGATATCCAAGAGTATTGTTACAGTAAAGAACATGTCAACCGGGGAACAAAAGACAATAGCTTTAAAAGACATGAAGACCTTCGTTGCGGATGAAATTAAAAAGTCAGAATAAACCTGAAGATAAACACTGTTAATAAATAGATTTATTATATGGATTTTAAGATATCTCCCGAAAATATTAAACTGGAAAAGATAAAGGAAATTCTGAGAAAGAGTATAAAACTTTCTCTGTCACAGGAGTCTGTTAAATTAATAACACACTGCAGGAGTTATCTTGACCATAAACTTGAGAATAATACATCTCCTATTTATGGGATCACAACCGGTTTCGGTTCACTTCACAACAGAACCATAAGCAACGATCAGCTGAATAAGCTTCAGGAAAACCTGGTTATGTCTCATGCCTGTGGTACAGGACCTGAGGTAAGTGAGGAGATTGTGCGCATTATGCTGCTTTTGAAAATTCATGGATTAAGTCTGGGTAAATCAGGTGTTCAGGTATCGACTGTTCAGCGGCTCATCGATTTATTTAATGAGGGTATCACTCCGGTTGTATACGAACAGGGATCGCTTGGAGCTTCCGGCGATCTGGCTCCTCTTGCTCATCTTGTTCTTCCTTTACTGGGAATGGGAGAGGTGAGATATAAAGGGAAGAAGTATGAAGCCGCTGAGATTATCAGTAAGTATGGCTGGTCGCCGGTGGAATTGAAATCGAAGGAAGGTCTGGCCCTTCTTAACGGAACTCAGTTCATGGGTGCCTATGGTGTTTATATAATCGCAATGGCAGAACGACTTTCGCTATTTGCCGATATTACTTCCGCAATATCACTTGAGGCTTATGACGGTCGTCCCGATCCGTTTTTTGAAAGTGTTCATGCTATCAGACCACATAAGGGACAGATTAATACTGCAAAAGCAATCAGGGAAATGTTAAAGGGCAGCGAGCTGATTTCACGAGCAAAAGCTCATGTTCAGGACCCCTATTCATTCAGGTGCATTCCTCAGGTTCATGGTGCGAGCAAAGATGCTATAACCTATGCCAAATCAGTACTTTTTACAGAGATCAATTCGGTAACAGATAACCCGACCATATTTCCTGATGAAGATCTGATCATCTCCGGAGGAAATTTCCACGGACAACCTCTGGCCCTTATTTTCGACTATCTGGCCATTGCCCTTGCTGAGCTTGGAAGTATTTCAGAAAGAAGAGTATACAGGCTTATTGCCGGACAAAGAGAGCTGCCTGAATTTCTTGTTGCCAACCCCGGTCTGAACAGTGGATTTATGATACCCCAATATACCGCAGCCTCAATTGTTAGTCAGAATAAGCAACTTTGTACACCATCGTCTGTCGATTCCATTCCGTCGTCAAATGAGCAGGAAGACCATGTAAGTATGGGAGCTAATGGCGCCACCAGGTTGTTACGCGTTGCTGAAAACCTTGAAAAAATTATTGCAATAGAGCTGTTTACTGCAGTTCAGGCTTTTGAATTCAGAAGACCTCTCAGATCATCCGGATTCATCGAAGAGGTAGTAAAAGCATTTCGTGTTGATATACCTTTCATTAAAGATGATAAGGTAATGTATAGTGAAATTGCAAAGGCAATACAATTTGTAAGAAGCTTTGAAATTCCTGCAATCTGATTCTCTCCTGCCTGTTTTCTGAAAGTGCCCCGCGGATGAGTTAACCTTTACGACAGCAGAAATTTCTTTTGTAAAACATCTTTTTGAGTCGTAATGGCTGCCTCTCAGCCATTTCTGATCCATTTAAATCTATATTGAATAATCCCCGGAATTATGATAAATTTGCAGCCTAACGAATAATCTGATAACCGATGGCTCTTCAATGTGGAATAATAGGGATTACAAATGTCGGCAAGACAACTATCTTTAATTGTATCTCCAATACTAAAGGTGAAACAACCGCTTTTGCATACAGTGCAACAAAATCCAATATGGGGGTGGTGCAGGTTCCCGATCCCAGACTTTACGAACTTGAAAAACATCAGGTTACAGACAGAATTGTTCATGTAACCGTAGAGATTGTTGATATCCCCGGACTGGCTAAAGGGTCGAATCAGGGTGAAGGTGTGGGGAATAAATTTCTTGGCGATATAAGGAATACAGATGCTCTGATCCATGTCCTCCGATGCTTTGATGATGAGTTGCTTCCTCATATTGAAGGTTCTGTTGATCCTGTAAGGGACCTCGAAACTATTGACCTTGAACTTCAGGTAAAAGACCTTGAATCGGTTGAGAAAAAGATCCAGCGGCTTGAAAGGGCTGCAAAGGTTGGTGATAAGGATGCAAAACAGGGACTTGAGGTTCTGACACGGTTCAAGGATCATTTTGAAAACTTCGGAAATGCACGGACAATTGACCTTCGTGAAGATGAGAAAAAACATATCGACGACCTTTTTCTCCTTACAATGAAACCTGTAATATTTGTTTGTAATGTTGATGAAAAATCAGCTGTAACAGGTAATAAATATGTAGAAAAGGTTAAGGAATTCCTTAAGGATCGAAACGCTGAGGTTATTGTTATAGCAGGTGCCATTGAAGCAGAGATTGCAGAGCTTGAGAGCAGGGAAGACAGGCTTGCTTTCCTGAAGGATGCTGGTCTTGCTGAACCGGGTGTTGACAAGCTTGTGAGATCAGCATATAAGATGTTGAATCTCCAGACATTTTTTACCGTAGGGCCGATGGAGATCAGAGCCTGGACAATAAAAACCGGTATGACTGCTCCCAAGGCTTCAGGAGTAATTCACAGCGACCTTGAAAGAGGTTTCATCAGAGCAGAAGTTATGAAATACCACGATTTTATTTCCCTCGGTTCAGAGCATGCATGCAAAGAGGCCGGTAAATTTTATATTGAAGGTAAGAATTATATTGTTGAGGATGGCGATATCCTGCATATAAGGTTTAACGTATAATCGCTTTATGTTCCGACGTGTTTTGATATTGCTCTTACTGATTGTATCTTTAAACCAGGTATGCTATCCGCAAAAAGTAAGCAATGATGACAGGTTACGGGAAATTGTCAGGGAATACAAACAGGCCGAAGTATCGATTCCCTTAACCGGGAACATCGACTTTGACAAGCTTACCAGGAACAGTTCAATTCTCTCCGTTAAAGACAAAATAGTTCATATAAGCCTGTCGCCTCTTACGGTTGAATGGTTTATACTTCAAAAATACAATTACGAAATTCAGAAATATACCGGTACAAAAGGTATTGTTACTGCAGCTGATTTAACCCAGGCAATGGAATGGGATAAATATCCGACCTATTCTCAATACGATTCCATAATGAGGAGTTTCGTTAATATATATCCTGCTTTATGTCATCTCGATACAATTGGAACAAGTATTAATGGTAAGCTTGTCCTGGCTGTAAAAATTTCCGACAATGCAGGCAGTGATGAAGATGAGCCTGAAGTTTTTTACTCCTCCTCTATTCATGGCGATGAAACGGGTGGTTACATTCTTATGTTGCGGCTTGTGGATTACCTCGTTAAAAATTACACCCTTGATGCAAAGGTTAAAAACCTTGTCGATAATCTTGAAATATGGATAAATCCGCTTGCAAATCCTGACGGGACATACGGAACAGGGAATATAATATCATCTCCGACAAGATTTAATGCAAACGGGAAAGATCTTAACCGGAATTTTCCCGATCCTTTTCAACCCTCAGAGATCCAGCAAAAAGAAAACGTTGATATGATAAAGTTTTTGCGGAACCATAAGTTTGTCATATCTGCTAATTTTCATTCGGGTTCTGAAGTTGTAAATTATCCCTGGGACAGGTGGTTAACTAAAATTCATGCCGATAATGCATGGTTTAATAGTATAAGCAGATCTTATGCCGATACGGTTCATGTTTATTCCGGGCCCTCCTATCTGAACGAACTCGACAATGGGGTTACAAGAGGCTCTGTTTGGTATATAATTTATGGCGGCAGGCAGGATTTCGTAACCTGGGAGCTACAGGGACGTGAAGTGACAATTGAACTTGACGACCAGTTTATAACCCCGGCAGCTCAATTGTCTTTGCTGTGGCAATATAACTGGCACTCGTTAACAGGGTATCTTGAAAATGCCTTGTATGGAATTCATGGGGTGGTACAAAATACCGTTACCCAGGCTCCGGTACATGCTAAAATCTTTATTGAAGGTCACGACAAAGACAGCTCACATGTTTATTCAGATGCTCTCTCGGGCAGTTTTGTAAGGCTTCTTGCTCCCGGTTCATGGAACCTTACTTTTTCAGCAGCAGGCTACCAGAATCTGACAATGAATAATGTTATTGTTACTCAGGGACAAAAGACTGATATTATTGTTAAAATGGCTACTCTTTTAGATAGTGTTGACCCGGTAAAGAAGGAGATTCCACTCCTTTATCCCAACCCGGCAACCGCCAGGACAGTGGCTGTTCTTCCCCCTGGCATTGAGGGAAAAGTAAACATAAGGATCATCAGTCTGTCGGGCAGGATAATGGCCGGCTATCTTACTGAAGTGATGTCAGGTGTTCCCCTTGAAATTGACCTGACAAGGCTCTCTTCAGGGATTTATATTGTTGTTTTTCAGACTGCCGGGACAGAGAGTATTTACCGGAGCAGGGTTATGGTTATTAAATAATCCTTCCCATTTGCTTCTGTGATTAAAACAACTATTTTTACACCTGGTTTTTGTTTTTATGGGACATATTTTACCAAGAGGTTTGAATTTATTCTGCACAGATAATCTCAATGTAACATAACACTGAACAAAGAATATTTATTATTATTAACAAAGGAAATCGCATCTGAATAAAATGAAGAATCCGGGAATGGTGAAGAAAAGAGCTGCAGCAATTATTTTAATGATTTCTGTTATTGTTAAATTATCCGGACAGGGAGCTTACCTGCCTCCTGAAAAGCCGCGTCTTGTAATTGGAATTGTTGTGGAGCAGTTGAAATACGATCAGCTCGAGAAATTCAGAGACAGGCTGGGAGAGAACGGTATTAAAAGGCTGATAAATGAGGGAACTTATTTTAAAAATGCATCATTTGAATATATGCTTACCCAGTCTGCTCCGGGTCATGCCACAATTTCAACAGGCGCCGAACCTTCTTACCATGGAATAACCTCCGACAACTGGTTTCTTCCATTGAAAAATGAGCTTATCTATTGCTCAAAGGATATTGAGGTGAACCCGGTAGGAGGAAGTTTCGAATCGGGACTGCACTCTCCGGTTAACCTTCAGGCATCTACATTTTCCGATGAACTTGAGATGGCAACCAACAAGAAGGCAAAAGTTTTTGGAGTAGGTATGAAAGAGAATTCTGCCATTTTTTCAGCCGGACATGCAGCGGATGGAGCTTACTGGTACGATAACAGTACCGGAACATGGATGTCGAGTACATACTATATCGATTCACTTCCTGCATGGATCAATGACTTCAATGCAATGAAATTCTCAGATTCATACCTGAACAGCACCTGGAGTCTTTTAAAACAGGCCGGGGATTATGCTGACTGCCTGGCCGATTCAAATAGTTTCGAGGCGGGGTTTAATGGGGTAAATTATTTCCCCTACGATCTTAAGAAGTTGAACTCAAAGGGCTTGTTTAATTCGAAAACTGATTTCTCTTTGCTGCGCGAGACCCCGTTTGGCAATTCTCTGACAACCAGTTTTGCGATGAGGCTAATTGAAAAGGAAGGTCTTGGCAAAGATGATGTAACAGATTATATTTCAATATGTTATTCTGCAACTGATAATATTGGCCATCGGTTTGGCCCCTCCTCGGTAGAGATGGGTGATGCAATTTTAAGGCTTGACGACGAGATAAAGAATCTACTTACTTTTTTAAACGACAGCATAGGCAAAAAAAATATACTGATATACTTTACCTCTTCTCATGGGATCTCAGAGATTCCGACGGTTCTGGAGAAGAACCGGATTCCGTCAGGATATTTCAAGCAAAATCAGGCCTTGCAGTTGTTAAGGAGTTATCTTAATGCAATTTATGGTGAAGGCGACTGGGTGAAGGGTTATTCTGAGAGACAGGTATTTCTGAACAGAACCCTTATTGAAGATGCCCGCCTTACCCTTGAGGAGGTTCAAAAAAAGGTGGCCCGTTTTCTTGTTCAGTTTACAGGTGTTGCGGCTGCTTATCCCTATTCCGCTTTTGAGGCTAACGATTTTGGAAACGGTAACCTGAAAAAGATCATTAACAGTTTTAATCCACAGCGATCCGGGGATGTTATTGTTACCCTCAATCCGGGCTGGGTTGAAAAGGAGGGTTATTATGTTTCAAATCATAATTCACCATATGAGTACGATTCGCATGTTCCGCTGATATGGTATGGCTGGTCAGTTAACAGGTCAACGGTAACCAGGCAGGTTAACATGACAGATATTGCTGCAACGTTATCATCTCTTTGCAAAGTTCCATATCCAAATGCTTGTACCGGAAATCCTTTGGTTGAATTATTCAGATGAGAGTGGAAGAGTGTTCATCTGAAAGAACAGTTTTTCTATTTGAATTCATCCCTTATTTTGCAGGCATCTGTTAGCAGACCGGGATTTTTCTCGCAGCTGTTACCCAATATTATAAGGTTAGCTCCGGCACTGAACAGATCCTTTATTTCGTTTTTGTTTTTAATCCCGCCTCCAACAGCAACCGGGATTGAAATATTTTCCCTTACAGCTTTTACGACACTTACCGGGACGGGGCTGGCGGCACCGCTGCCTGCTTCCAGATAGATCATCCGAAGCCCAAGCATTTCCCCTGCCAGAGCGGTGGCAACTGCTATTTCGGGTTTATCTGAAGGGATTGCTTCAGTCTGACTTATATATTCAACAGATGTTTTTGTTCCGGAATTGATGAGAATATATCCAACCGATACAAGTTTTTCTTTAACATTTTTAAGATAAGGAGCAGCAATTACATGGTTGCCTATCAGCAGTTCCGGGTTACGGCCTGAAATAAGAGATAAAAGCAGTATCGCATCTGCTTTATGGCTGAGCTGGAGAAGATTGCCAGGGAAAAGAATTACAGGAATTGAGCAATGTTTTCTTACCTCTTCAATCAGATTATCGATGCTGTTAAAAGTAAGACTTCCCCCTGCCAAGATATAATCGGCATTGCTTTCTCTGGCAATATTGAGAATGTTTATAAGCGAATCTCCTCCGGCCTTGTCAGGGTCGAGCAGGAGAGCGATACTTTTTTTACCCGGGAAACTACTTGCTTTCATAATTCTTTTTTGTCCAGACTATTGCATAATTATCGTATTTGGAATAGTAAAGATCAAATGATTCATTTATTTTATCGGTGTGAACTTCTCCTTTTATTTCTCCCGACTCCTTCACGATAAATGGTTCAATTGTCAGGTTTTTTCTTATGCTGATACCCTCTTTGTCGCAGATTTTATAGAGAGCCTCTTTGGCACACCAGTGAATATAAAGATGGTATTTGCGGTCATTGACCTCCTTTGTTACAGATTCCTTCCTGTTAAGAAATTTAAATGCAATTGCAGCAATGTTCGAACTCATATATTCAAGGTCAATTCCGACTTTTTCGTTTGTGCTTAACAGTATCGCTGTAAGTTTATGAGAATGGGAAATACTGATGAATCTTGAACCATCTTTAAGAAATGGCTTGTTGTTTTTATTATAGACGATCCTGGCTTCTTTCCCGATAAGTTCTGAAAGGAGAGCTCTGACACTTAAAAATTCAAGTTTCCGGGAGTTGCTGCTATACGATTTATATTTCTTTTTTTCTTCATTATCAAGAACAACGAGGTTCAGGAGAGTTTCCAGATCCTCCTCTATCTTCCACACACCAAGAATGGAGAACTCGTTTAAATAATGTTTTGTTATACAACCCATTGTAAGGTAATAAGTGTTATTTTTTCCATTTCAGTGTTTCAATCAGATGAATGATATCCTTCCTGAAAAATTCAATTACAGGCGCCAGTGAATCTGCATTTGGCTCGGCAGAAAAGTAGAGAGATCCTCTCAGAAAATGGTTCAGACTGTCAGTAACATAAAACTGAACAGCTGATGCTGTATTGCCTTTAAGATCGTATAATACTCCATAAACTTTTTTTTCGCGATCAGCGAACACCTGTTCATTTATAGCATCGGCCTTTGTGATATGGTTTTTAACATTCATTTTATATGTCTGTTCCATCAAACCTCCGAAATCCTTTTCAACTTTCTTATAGGTAAGATAAATTTTAGCTCTGTAAGCCGGGAATTCAATATTTAACCATCCCGGGTCAGACCTCTGTTCAACCGGAGTTACCAGATTACCGTATGACGGATATTCAAAAGTTAGTGGTAAATTGAAATTGCTGGTCATCTGACCGGTGAAAAGATGATATTCTTTCTCAGGAAGATCAATCCTGAAATGGCCTTTTGGTTTTGGAGTGGTTACCTCCCTGCAACCGTAAGTAACGATAAAGCATACCGGAAGTATCAGCAGACTAATCTTTCTAATTACTAGCATCATCTTTTTTTATTTCAACCCTTACCTCCTTTATTCTGCGTCTGTCGGCCGATTCTATTCTGAAAATAAAATCCCCGTATTTTATTGTCTTGTCTTTCTGTGGTATTTCGCCTGTCAGTTCAAGAATCAATCCGGCAAGTGTTTCTGATTCACCCCTGACCTCTTCAAAAAGATCTTCTTCTATTTCAAAGACCTTACAGAAATCATTCAGCAGGATCTTGCCTTCAAAAATATATGTCTTTTCATCAATTATCCGGAACATTGGCTGATCCTCATCACTTTCATCAGTTATCTCCCCTACAATTTCCTCAAGTATATCTTCAAGTGTAATAATTCCGGAGGTGCCTCCGTATTCGTCGATTACAACCGCCATATGTATCTTTCTGGTCTGAAACTCTTTAAGAAGATCATTTATTTTTTTTGTTTCAGGCACGAAGTAAGGTGGTCTTAACAGAGCCTGCCATTTAAAGCTGCCTGGGTTATTCGTATATGGCAGAACATCCTTGGCATATAATATTCCTTTCACGATATCAAATGTTTCCGCATAAACAGGGATTCGTGAAAAACCCGAGCTGATAATAACAGGAACTATTTTATCGAACCCCGATCTGATGTCAATTGCAGTAACATCGATCCGGGGGCACATTATGGCGCTTACATTTATATTTCCGAAATTGACTATTCCCTTAAGGATTCTTTCGTCTTCATTAAAATCATCAGAAGTCAGCTCCAGAGCATCTGAAAGATCGTCCATGCTGATATTGGCCCGCCACATACCGGTTCTTTTTTTTACAAAGGAAGAAGAGAAGATCAGCAAGGATGTAACAGGCATAAAGATCTTTACAAGCACTGTAAGTGGATATGCCATTACAATTGCAATCGCAACATGATTTCGTGAGGCATAAACCTTCGGCATTACCTCTCCGAAGAAGAGGAGAAGAAAAGTTATTACAATGACATTAATAATAAAGCCGACGACTTCGGAGTTGAATACAAACAGTTCTGAGCTGAGATATGCAGCCAGCAGAACGATAGCAATATTAATTGTGTTATTTGCAACAAGTACGGTACTGAGAAGTTTTTCAGGGTTATTGTACAACTTAAGGGCAGACTGTGCCTGTTTGTTCTTATTTGTTTTAAACTTCTCAATGTCTTCAGGGCGGAAAGAAAAATATGCAACTTCAGAAGCCGACATAAGGGCTGATCCTATTAGCAGGATAATAAGAATGAAAAGGCCTGTAATTAGCTTAATATCAGGAGCATTAACAGAAATACCTGAAAGAAATAATATATTTGTCAGTGGTTGTCCCGGTTCCAATTGAGTTTTTTTTAATAAGACAAGCTAAAACGGCAGATCATCCTCGTTCTGGATATTTCCCGGTCCGTTTTTCTGAAAGTTATCCGTGGCTGAATCATCCCCTCCATCAATATCTTTCCCTGTATGGTATGTTGCAGATGACTCATTTACACCTGAATCGGAAGAAGCTCTCTCGTATGTCTCAGTTTTCCCGCTCCCTGCCTGTGAAGAAGTACCAGCTGAAGCCGGTTTTTTCTCAAGCAGGAGCAGGGTATCTGCAAGAATTTCAGTTATATATTTATTAATACCATCTTTATCTGCATAGGACCTGGTTTTTATTTTACCCACAAGGTATACCTGTGCACCCTTTTTTATTGTTTTTTCGGCAACTTCGGCAAGG
Source organism: uncultured Bacteroidota bacterium (assembly GCA_903824785.1). Classification (GTDB taxonomy): domain Bacteria; phylum Bacteroidota; class Bacteroidia; order Bacteroidales; family VadinHA17; genus LD21. The sequence continues at coordinate 197,313 of CAIJYD010000078.1, read as the reverse complement.
GCCCGCCATAGTACAATATTATGCCACTCAGTTGAAGTAATTGTTTCACCCTGCTGATTGGTATATGTTTCGCTTGTGGCTAGAGGGAACGATGCTTTGGCAACTCCTTTGTCAAAATACCTGATAACCGGATCCTTCCCGACATTTCCCACAAGAATGACTTTATTGATAGACATATAGTTATATATTTATTATTTTATCTCCAGCCTGAAGGTAAAGTTAAGAAAAAAACCACTTTATACAACCCTTCGCCCGATTTATTGACTAAAATCCATTGTTGTAGTATTTTACAGAAAATATTATATTTGATCTTTCAGTACATTTTAATACATAAATATGTGTAGCATTTATCTATTTCATTGTAATTAAGGCATTAATAAAATTAAATTTTAAAAAATAATATGTAGGTGATTCATTTTAAACAAATAATATATTTATATTTGCACAATAGAAAAAACGAAAACCCAAAATAATTTGTTGAATTTTAAACTTCACGGAAAATGACTAAAGCAGACATCGTAAATGAAATTGCCAAGAATACTGGTATAGAAAAGGTAACAGTTCAGAAAGCTGTTGAAGCCTTAATGGAAACTGTTAAAGACTCCATGGTAAAAGGAAATAATGTTTATTTAAGAGGTTTTGGAAGCTTCATTGTTAAGAAAAGAGCTAAAAAAACTGCAAGGAATATCTCCAAAAATACAACCATTATTATTCCTGCCCATAACATACCAGCTTTCAAACCGGCTAAATCTTTCATAACCAAAGTTAAATCACACGCTAAGAAGTAATAGTATATGCCAAGCGGTAAAAAAAGAAAAAGACATAAAATGGCTACTCACAAACGCAAAAAGCGTTTGAGGAAGAACAGACATAAAAAGAAGTAACAGATCATTAAGCGGTCATTAAAAGATTATATTAAACCTAAAGATCTGATGGTCTTTAGGTTTCTTATATCAGATAGTTATCAGTCACTGGTGACATATTAACTCAGATTAATTTAGTGAAGTGGTAAACAAGGACTTAATCATTGATGTTGGTGATTCCGAGGTTTCTTTAGCGTTGTTGGAAGACAAGCAGTTAATTGAGTTAAACAAGGAAAAGCGAAATATAAAGTTTTCAGTCGGGGATATTTACCTTGGGAAGGTTAAGAAGATTATGCCCGGGCTGAATGCTGCATTTATTAATGTTGGCTACGAAAGAGATGCATTTCTGCATTATCTCGATCTTGGAGCCCAGTTCCGGACTCAGCATAAGTATTATACCACAGCTATACAGAAACTGGGGAAGGTTCTTCCTGTACATAAGCTTAAGACAGAACCGGATATAGATAAGGATGGCAAGATAACAGATGTTTTGACTTCAGGACAGACAGTTATTGTTCAGATAACTAAAGAACCCATTTCAACCAAAGGGCCAAGGCTTGCTTCCGAAATATCTCTCGCAGGAAGAAACCTTGTTCTGATGCCTTATTCCGATAAGGTTTCTATCTCTTCTAAAATTGAGAGTGTTGAAGAAAAAAACCGTCTTAAATCTCTTGTACAGAGTATCAAGCCTAAAAACTATGGCGTTATTGTACGAACTGTTGCCGAAGGGAAGAAAGTTGCCGTACTTGATGCAGAACTAAGGGAGCTTGTAAGAAAATGGGAGGCCGCTTTCACTACCATAAAGAAAGAGACAAAAACCCCGAGACTTTTTATAGGTGAGATGAACAGGACTTCAACTATCCTGCGCGATATGCTTAATGTTACATTTAACAGTATTCATATCAACGATTCAGCCTTAGCTGATGATATAAGGTTGTATATCAGAGAAATAGCACCAGAGAAGGAGGGGATAGTTAAATTCTATAAGAGCTCACTTCCTATTTTCGACCATTTCGGCATAAATAAGCAGATCAAAGCTCTCTTTGGAAAGACAGTCTCTTACAAGCATGGCGCTTATCTTATCATCGAACATACTGAAGCACTTCATGTTATTGATGTCAACAGCGGTAACAGATCAAGAACGGGAAATGACCAGGAGTCAAATGCCCTTGAGGTTAATATGGAAGCTGCAACGGAGATTGCCAGGCAGTTGAGACTCAGGGATATGGGTGGGATTATAGTGGTCGACTTTATAGATATGCAATCGGCTGAGAACAAGCTCCAACTTTTCGAGAAAATGAAGGAGGTAATGGCCAACGACAGGACCAAACATAATATCCTTCCTCTTACAAAGTTCGGATTAATGCAGATTACAAGACAAAGAGTTCGTCCAGAAATGAGCATTGTTACCGACGAAAAATGCCCTTCATGTCAGGGAACAGGCGAAACTAAACCTACAATTCTTTTTACCGATGAGCTGGAAAGAGGCCTCTCTTTTATTGTGGATAAAATAAAAACACGAAAACTTATTCTTAATGTTCATCCTTTTGTGGCATCTTATCTCAAAAAGGGTCTGATACCCATTTTCAGAAAGTGGAACTTTAAGTATAAGATCAATCTTAAGGTACAGGCAGTTACATCATATCATATGCTGGAATATCATTTTTACGACCGCTTTGATAATGAAATAGATCTCTCTTAATAGTCTTTCATATAGATTTTTGGCCTGATTTAGATCTATTCATATTTTAATGTGATTTATTACTTTTGCTATGTATTTAAATATAGAAATATGTTAAGAAAACTCACTGTAATTATTGGTCTGTTACTTGTTGCTTCTTATGCATCATCTCAGATTTACGACCCTGTTTCGTGGGATTTTAGTTATGAGAAAAAAGGAGAGAAACAGTTCGAGTTGATTTTTACTGCAACTATTGATGAGCATTCGCATATCTATTCAATGGATATTCCTGATGGAGGTCCTATTCCGACGTCTTTCAGCTTTGACACGGTACCTGATTTCAAACTAACCGGCAACCCGTTTGAGGTGACAAAACCTGTGGAACTTCTTGATGAGGCTTTTGGTTTCAAGATCAGAACATTTAGTAATAAAGCTGAGTTCAGGCAGAAAATAACGGCCGTAGCATCATCATTAACAGTTACAGGTTCGGTGAATTTTATGGCCTGTAATAATGCCACATGCTCTCCTCCAAAAGATGTAAAATTTTCTATTGAGATAGCAGATAAGACTGAAAAACAGCAAGTTGTAATAAGCAGTGGAGCTGATTCAAAACCGGTAGCCCCGGCTTCGGACAGGGGATTACTTAAGTTTTTTCTTATCTCCCTTCTTGCAGGGTTTGCCGGAGTTCTTACTCCATGTGTATTTCCGATGATCCCCATGACTGTAGCTTTTTTTTCCCAGGGGTCAGATAACAAAAAAAGTTCTGTCTTTAAAGCATTGATTTTTGGCATTTCAATAGTTCTCATCTATTCATCTCTTGGTATTATTGTGTCACTGACCAGCGCCGGGGCGGGTTTTGCAAATACCCTGAGTACCCACTGGATTCCGAATATGCTCTTCTTTGCACTGTTTATTTTGTTCGCAACTTCATTTTTCGGAGCATTTGAAATAATTCTGCCAAATAAATGGGTCACAGGTGCTGACTCAAAGGTGGATAAGGGAGGCCTTCTTGCTGCATTCTTTATGGGATTAACTACCGTAATTGTCTCATTTTCATGTACTGGCCCTATTGTTGGTGCACTTCTGGTCGAAGCTGCAAGCGGAGATGTTTTAAGACCAACCATCGGGATGATAGGATTTGGAGTCGCTTTTGCGCTTCCATTTACAGTTTTTGCTCTATTCCCTTCTATTATGAACAGGATCCCCAAATCAGGAGGTTGGTTAAATTCAATAAAAGTGGTGCTTGGCTTTATAATGCTTGCTTTCAGTATGAAATTTCTGATGACAGTAGACAGTGTTTATTCACTTGGAATATTATCAAGAGATCTGTTTATTGCAATCTGGATAGTCCTTTTTACCATGTTGGGTTTATACCTTTTGGGGAAAATTAAGTTCTCTCACGACAGCGATCTTCCGCATATTGGAACTTTCAGATTATTTCTGATCATAACCGTATTTTCTTTTGTAGTATATCTTGTTCCGGGTCTTTTCGGAGCTCCGCTTAAAGGATTATCATCATTTCTGCCCTCAGCATCAACTTCAGAACTTAATATTCCGGGTATGATTTCGGAAAGTCATTCTTATTCAGAAGTGTCTGTTAGTAAGGAAGATAGAAGTGTTCTTTGTTCCGTTCCGGTTCACGACGATATTTTTGATATGCCTTTCGGGCTGAAAGGTTATTTTGATCTTAAACAGGGTCTGGCCTGTGCAAAAGAACAGGGAAAACCTGTTCTTATAGACTTTAAGGGCCATGCCTGTGCCAACTGTAAACTGATGGAGGCCAGGGTCTGGTCTGATCCTGAAGTACTCAGAAGGCTTAAGGAGAATTTTGTAATTATTGCTCTTTATGTCGACGACAGGACTCAATTGCCGGAAAATGAGTGGATAACCTCTGCAATCGATGGAAAGATCAAGAAAACGATCGGAAAAGTAAACGAAGATCTGGAGATTTCAAAGTTCCGGACAAATGCATTGCCTCTTTATGTTATATCTGATCATAGTGGAAATCCTTTGAATAGCCCGATGCCAACCAACCTGAATGTAGAGGAATACAAAAAGTGGCTTGATGAAGGGCTGGCGAAATTCAACTCTTCCCGGTAAGAGGAGGAGCAAAATAAGTTGGATAGCAGTAGTTTACCTCATCTCAGAATTTGCCGATCTTTAATGTTAAAGTATAGCTGGCACCTTTGATAGTCTCTGCACTTGCTGTTGGTGTACCTGACAATCCAACATTGAATGAAGTCGGTAGTCTGTAGGTGACACCGGCAGCAAAACGGAGAAACCGGGTCAGGTTAAGTTCAACCTCCATGGCAGGTTCAATCAAAAGAAATGTTTCTGAATCCTGAATCATATTATTATTAAAATCTGTTTCTTTTGAGACATAAGAAACGCCTCCTGCACCAAAGAGTATCGGAAAGGAGATATGCACAGGTAATCTGGGCAGTAGAATAGGTTCAACGTATAATCCACCGTAACCTCCGGAAAGAAAAACATCTTTGTCGAGTGATGGTTCATAATGGAACTCATTAATGAAGCCTGTTGCTCCCAGACCAATACCTATGGAATGGCTGGCAAGCCACCCGAATCTTGCTCCGAAAAGGACAGCATTTTTATCATCAATTGCTGTATAACCTGTTGTGAATGCACCATATCCGCCACCCGGTCTGTTGCGGCCCAGCAGCGTTTTTATTTCCTTGCCTTTATAATATTCGAATTCAGGTTCCTGCGAAAATGCTGAAAGACAAAACAGGATAACCAATGCTGATAGAAGAACTGTTTTTTTCATTTTAATACGATTTTGATATTAAAGTATTTTTTTAATAACATTTTGATAAAACTAAGATTCAGTACTGGTTTTTTACCTGCTGAACCTGAAGTTCCGGTTGTGATGTCATAGCAGAGTGGTTTCATTACTTGCATGGTTAAAGATTCATTAATCAGAAGACATAGGAGACTGATAAACCAAGGTCTGCCGGCATGATTTTCACAAATGAAGGAAATGTCAGCTCGACAAAAGGCTTGATATTCAGACTTATATTCAATGGAATATCCTGAAACCGGTATTCAGCTGATAACCAGCCATCGGCACCCACAACAGGGAGGAACTGTTTCCCGTTAAAATTGTATCTTTCATCAAGGAAGGTTAGGTGATCAGTATAAATGAAGCCGGCGTGGCCTCCATAACCCCAGGCAAAATACAGATCAGGAGAAATGTCAGTCAGAGGAGATTCATAGACAATCTTTAAACCGGTTAACTGAATTCCATTATTGCTGAAACTCAACATAGCATTATAGCCGATCTCAGAATTGCCCGCGTCACTTGAAATCTGGTAAAAGAAACCGCCTCTGTAGCCAGTACGGAGTCCGGCCTGTTTAACTGCCCCCTGGCCGGAGAGGATTTGTGAGAAAAGAAATATTGTCAGAATTATTGAAAGAAAGAGCTTTTTCATAGCGTTTTATTTTCTCTGTTTTGGTATGGTCAATGTAAAAAGGAACCTTAATTAACCAGGCAATATCATTATAATCAGAACTATAAATACACTTTTCAAACTACTGTTGTGAATTTTAAAATAAAGACAACAGAACATATTCAAAGTTGCATCTGAGAAGAAATTATTTAAGATAAATGTTACCTCTTGTCGCGTCAATTTTCACTTTAACAGTTCCCGGACTTTTCCCAACAGTTCCAAATGACATAAATTCTTTCTTTTCTTCATTTAGGACTTTCTTGTCAGGTTTAAGATCCTTATCAGGCAGGACCAGGAAGGAATTATTATGCCTTATGTCGTAATTGTACGATGAGCCCTGAAAGAACCTGAGTGAGATATCGGAATAACCGGAGTTAATGATTATCTCTTCAAACTGCTTTTCTATAAGATCGGCATCAATACTGCCATATCTGGTTGTGAGGTCAAGCTTTTTATTAAGGTTTCGTATTCTAAAATCGGTGAAATACGAATTCCCCTTTAGTGTTTCAATATTATCGATATAAAACTTATCTCTTTTAGATTCTGTTTTAATGCTGCCGGCTTTTTTAATTTCAAATTTTGATGATAATGAGTTAATTGTTAAATCTCCTGTTTCGTCAATTGTAAGATCCGAAAAGGAGGCATCTAATTTCCCTGAAGAGATGGAGTTGATTTTCGCATCGCAAAAAGCCAGCGTCAGAGATGATTCGGAGCCAAGGGAGTTTGCTTTGAATGACCCGTTGGTAACAGAAACGGAAAACATTCCACTGCTGTTTTCCATATATACATCCCCGTATTTATTTTCAATTTTAAGATTCAGATATTCCGGAATACTGATGAAGTAGTTAATCTCTACACGAGAATCGTAAGATATAAGTTTACTGGTCATCCCTTTAAAACTTTCGAAAAACATATTGACATTCTGATTAAAATCGGTCTGAGCCCTTATAATAAATGATGTTTCTGCTATATTGATATTTATCCCATCAAACATTTTCCGGAGCTTTTCATGGTTTGAGGCATAAGCTTTTACTTCAGCGCGTATGCAAGCTGAATCTTTGTTCCATGGGGTTATGTGAATAGATCCATATTTATTATTCACCTCCAGGGAAGTTTGTTTTCCAACAGGAACCGTCTTCATAAAAGTACGGACTTCTGTTTCGCTCTGAGCAGATAAAGAGCTGAATAACAGTGAGCTTAATGTAGTGATTAACAATATTTTATAATTCATGGCTTCTGTTTTTTTCCTGGTGATTTTCATTTTCCTTCAATATTGTCAGCATATCTTCGAGGAGACGGATCTTAATCCTGTAATTCTGTATCAATGCCTCCACAACCTCCTGATTTGCAACATTATCTTTAAGGTCTTTTTTTATTTCAAAACAGATACTATCAAGTTGAGAGATATCTGTATTAAGTTCTTTTTTTATCTCCGGATTACTTGTCAGGAAGGGAGTTGCTTCACGATAAAGTGAGTTAACGAGATTGTTATAGTATATTTCAGTCTCTTTCAGATGCGATTTTGATGGTCGCATACCACCTCCGGCAACTGATTCGTTATCCGATTCCGATCTGTTGTATCCCTGCCTTATTATAACTACTGATGTGCCCAGTATAACAACAAACATAGCAGCAATAAAAAGCCATTTTGGGAAGGCATATTTTTCCTTTGCCAATCTCTTTTTTGTCTTTTTCCAGACCCCTGAAGAGGGAGTGTATCTGTCAAGGTCTTCCTTGTTTTTAAGTATGAATTCTTCCAGCTTATCCATATTGTCAGTTTGTTGAAAGTGAGTTTCTTAATTTTTCTTTTGCTCTTGAATACTGAGATTTTGAAGTCGACTCTGAGATCCCCAGGATCTGTGATATTTCCGAATGATCATAACCTTCGAGAAGGTAGAGTGTCAGTATTATTCTATAACCATAGGGGAGCATTCCGATTCCTTTAAAAATTTTAACTGTATCGTAGGCTGGCTCATCCTCTTCTTCATAAACAGTATTCGGAAGGGTCTCACACAGCATCAGGTCAATTTTCTTCTTATTTATCTGGTTAATGCATTTATTTACAGTTATTTTCTTGAGCCAGGCTCCAAAAGTAGATTCAAACCGGAAAGAGGCTATATTTCTGAAACATTCAACAAATGCCTCCTGCAGGATATCTTCAGCATCCTCCCTGTTATTCATCATCCTGTATGCCAGGTTAAACATAGCTTTTGAATAAAGGTTATAGAGCCTGTACTGAGCTTTGCTGCTTCCGTTTATACACTCCTCAATAATAGGAGCATGAATATAAAAGTTCGAATTCTCCAACTGATTAGTTTATCTGTTTGTAAAGACAAACGGATTTCTTATGGGTTGCACGGTTTTGTCAGATAGCCATATTTTTTTCTGAATGGCATGGCAATAAAGATTATTAACAGGATTATGACACTGATTACTATAGAGATCCGCATCAGGAGATCTCCGTATTTTACATAAATTGTTATTTTTTTCTCCGGGTGGATTTCACCTTTTAATATTGCCTGGCTCCACCATCCGGTTTCTGCAATCCGTTTTCCCCTGATATCCACTATGCAGGATACACCTGTGTTTGCAGCTCTTACAACCTGACGCCTGGTCTCTATCGCTCTGAGCGAAGCATAGGAAAGATGCTGTTTATAGCCATTGGTATTTTTCCACCAGCCGTCATTTGTAATAATAAATATCGCTTCGGCGCCATTCCGGATATAACCGGTTACAAAACTGCCGAACACAGATTCATAACAGATTACCGGTGCTATCTTATATTTCAATAAATTGTGGCTGAGGCATCCTCGCTCTTCCTGAATGCCATAACCCCATTTTGTTCCACCAAGATAAGGAAGGATCTTTACAATAATACGACTCAGACTGTTCGAAAACTGCATCTCTATCCCCGGAACAAGTTTAGATTTATGATATACTTCCGTAGTAATTCCGGTATCAATTTTAAATGCAGAGTTGAAATGGTCATAATAAAAGCCTGAACTATCTGTTTCTCTTGCGCTTATAGTTGGTGGTTTCTGCGACGGAGGATATAATCTGTAGCTAACAAGGCCGGCAACAACCGATAAGCGGGGATGTTCTTTGGCAAGTTCTTTTATCATTCTTATGTATTTATCGTTATCTGGGTCATCAAGATTCACCGGATCGTCAACAGTAGTTTCCGGTGTAACAACCCAGTCTGTCTTGTCCGTTACAGCAGAACCCGCCATAACAAGTACTCTTTTCAGCTGTTCATCAAAAGGGATAACAAACTTTTCAGTATAAGGATCAGTGTCAGGTTGAATAATTACAACCTCGCTGGCGTTCACGTTATTCTGACTTATTGTATAATATCTTATTATTGAGATAGTTGATGGTATGATAATCATAAGCAGCCAGAGAGCTAAAAATTTATTACTGCTTTTTCTGTTTATCTGAGTATTTACCAGGAATAATGTAAAAAAAAGATTTGAACAGAGGATCCAGAGTGTCCCTCCTGCGGTGCCGGTAACTTCATACCATTGGATGAATAAAATATCTTTTGAGAGTCCGTTGCCAAGATTAATCCATGGAGAAATAATGCTGATATTCAGGGTTATGAATTCAAATCCGAGCCAGAATGTGATCATCGAAATAAACCCCGGGATATTTCCGGCCCTTAATCTTACAATATGAGCAAGCCACATGGTGAAAGCCATCAGGAATGATAATCCCATTATCACACAGACGGCCCCTGCAATACTTGCAACTTTCATCCATCCAAGAGTTATGATGCTGAAAATCACAAAACCGGGAAGGATATAAATAAAGAATGAATTTGGACTGAATCTGGTGTGATGTTCAAATAGCCAATTCTCAATCAGGAAAAAAGGAATAAGTGCAAAAAGAAGAATTAGCCCGGAACACCATCCTGTCCAGGCGAGGCCCGAAAGAATTCCCCCTGTAACCGACAGTGCCACAAGTGTATATTTGTTCACCTGATTATATATTATTAAAAAATTAGAGGAATATAATCGCACTTATTATTAGTCATACCGATTCAATCTGCTAAATTAACAGAAGTCATGACAGCCTGGGGTTATTTGTTAATATTTTTTGTGGCTGGATAAGAATGGGTATGTTTTAGTTGCATTTGGAGAAGAATTAATCTAATTTTACCACGGGAAAACCCAGTTAATAAAAAGTAAAGAGATTTGAAACGACTCATTATTAGTTTATTGGCGATCTTTTCTGTCATAACTGCAAGCGGACAGATTAAACAGGAAGTGATTGCAAGTGCCGGTGGTTATAGTGTCGTAGGCACCGCACCAAATAGTTTTTCTATAAGCTGGACTCTTGGAGAAACAATAATTCCTGTGTTTACGAACGGAGATCTTGTTATTACTCATGGTTTTCAGCAGCAGATGATTGTTACCACAATCGAAGAGAACCTTGATATTGCGATCAATCTTAAAGTATTTCCAAATCCGGCAAGTGAGGTTGTGAACATTCAGTTTCAGGAACCTGTTGACGGAGCAATAACTGTATCAGTTCTTGATTCACAGGGAAAACTTGTAAAAAGGGATATTATTGAATCAACCATTGTTGAGAAACAAATTAATCTGCAGGATTTTCCGGCAGGAGTTTATTATCTCAGGCTCACACGAGGTAAACTTGTAAACATATACAAAGTTGTGAAACTTTAAGAAGAGCCATTTTGCTCTCTCAGGTAATTTTAACATTGTTTTCATTGCTGCCCCGGACTGTAACGTCAGGGGCTTTTTGCATTGTTAAATTAGGTTAAATCCGACAAATATATAATTCATCGATATCAATTTACTTATCTTGCAGTTCCTAACGAATAATTGAGCCCATGAGATTTATCATCACTATTCCATTTGTCATTTTTTTATTGACGGGATGTGCCACCAGTGAGGAACATCTGATTAAGAAGGCCGGAAAGATACATCAGTCAATTCTTACTGTAGATACCCATTGTGATACTCCGATGGAATTCTCTGGAGCAGGTTTTGATCTCGGTGTCAGGCATGATGACGGGTGTGTTGACTTTCCCAGAATGGTTGAAGGCGGACTTGATGCAGAATTTTTTGCAGTATTCACTTCGCAAGGGCCGCGGAATGACTCCTCATTCAACATAGTTCATAAAAAGGCTATTGAAATATTCGATCAGATACATAAAAATGTAGCTAAAAATTCTTCATTGGCTGAAATAGCATTTACCGCTGATGATGCTTACCGGATAAAACGGCTTGGAAAAATAGCAGCCTTCATTGGACTTGAGAATGGTTATCCCATTGGCCTGGATCTCTCACGGATAAAACAATATTATGAAAATGGGGCAAGGTATATAACTCTGGCTCATACAAAGAATAATGATATCTGCGACTCTTCAACTGATTCAAAAGGCCCCGAAAGCAATGGACTTTCCCCTTTTGGAGTGGAGGTTATAAAAGAGATGAATCATCTTGGTATCATGGTTGATGTGTCTCATATTTCAGATAAAGCATTTTATGATGTTCTGAAAGTGACAAAAACACCGGTACTGGCTTCTCATTCGTCATGCAGGGCTCTGTGCGGAAGTCCGAGAAACCTGACAGATGATATGCTTCTGGCGCTTAAAGAAAATGGTGGGGTTATTCAAATATGCATTTTAACCAATTACCTTAAAACACCCGAACCAAATCCTGAACTGGCAGAAAAACTAAAGGAACTTCAGAATAGATACGGCGAATACGATTCCCTGCCTGATGTTACGAAGAAAAAGATGAGGGAGGAGTACAGGGCGGTCCAGAAAAAGTACGAGAAACTTGCAACGGTGAAAGATGTGGTTGATCATATCGATCATGTTGTGCAGGTTATTGGTATAGATTATGTTGGTATCGGTACCGACTTTGATGGCGGTGGGAAAGTTGATGGTTGCAGTTCGGTGGCCGAAATGAAAAATATTACAATTGAACTGCTGAGACGCGGTTATTCGAAAAACGATATCACGAAGATATGGGGAGGCAATGTGATGAGAGTACTGAGAAAAGCAGAGGAGACAGCCAGCGCGACTGTAATAAAAGCCTGATATTTCCCGGTTTTCGAATTCAATCCGGGATAAACATCTTATGCCTTTACTCTCGAAAACTTAAGAGCTTTTACCATCCAGTCGGGTAGTGATTTCCGGGGATCTCTTTTCCGCAAGTCAAAATACAACCCCAGTTTTTTCAGGATCGGCATTTTGTGCGTTTCAACGAATTCAATAAGGATCCCGTCGGGATCCTCAATATAAGAGAAGTGGCCGGCTGCTTCTCCCATATCAAAACTGTTTCCTTGATGACTCTGTTTGCTGTCAACAGTAAATGGGAATCCTTTAATTTTACAGAATTCTTTCAATTCATCCATCCCACGTATATCGTAGCAGATGTGAATAAAACCCGGGTCGCCCCAGAAACGATTTTCGTATATTCTTTTCCCTGGCCCTGACGGAACAGATATCAGCTCAATTAAGCTTTGCCCCAGAACCTTACTGAATGGGCCTGCAAATGATTCTGATCTTCTGAGAAGCACTCTGCGGCACTCAATATCTCCCCCGGGAAGAGTGGCCAGATCAGAAAATATTCCGGTTGAATCATAAACAACTTCATCATAACCAAGAATATCAGAATAAATAGTTCTCGATTTTTCAATATCTGTAACACCTATGATGGCACCGAATGATCCACCTGTTGGTTTTTTCTCATCCATAAACCAGTCGGTGGCTTCAACGGCCTGAAAAATATTTCCATATGGATCCTTCATGAAGAATGACATTTTTCCTGATGGGTCAGCAGATGTTTCTTGGGGAACAGGCAGCCCTTTTTTCTTAAAAAAATCCAGGGTACCCTGAATCTCCTTTACCTTCATCTTGCAGGCAATTATACCCAGATCTCCGATCCTGATCTCTTCACTGATCATAACCGGATCTCTTCCTTTATACTGCCATATCTCAAATCCCCCGCCACTCTGAAGATTCAATGCCAGAACAGCATATCTGCTTCTTGGCTCTCCGCCGGTATATGGAAGCATAAGCCTGGCTTCTGCCTCATCCTCAAAAACACGGCAGTCCATGCCAAACTGGCTGATATACCATTTCCATGCTTCGCCTACATTTGTAACGCCTATCCCCATCTGCTGGATTCCGCTTATTACATATCCCTTCATTTTTGTTTTATTAATATGTTAGTTTAAAGTGCCTAGGTACTGCTTATCTTATCTGCAATTCTGAAAAAGAGCCATGGGAAATACCTTCTTATATGCAAAAGGAATAGTTCGTTTTTGCCAACAAGGATCTCCCTTTTATTCCTTACTATTCCTCTGATAATTATTTCTGCGGCTTTCTCCGGCAGGATCCCTTTTGCCTGACCCTCATCAAGTTTTCCATGCTCTTTTCCTTCAGAGTTAAGAGCATGAATTGAGATTGCCGTTCTTACTCTTCCCGGAATAATAACAGAGGAGCGGATATTGAATTTTTTATTTTCGAGATAAAGAGTTTCAAAGAAGCCATGAAGAGCTTGTTTGGATGCTGAGTAGGCTGAGCGAAGCGGAAATCCGAATCGGCCTGATATACTGCTTGTTGCAAGTATGTGCCCCGATTGCTGTTTTACCATGTATGGAAGTACGGCTTTAGTGAGGGCAATAGTTCCGAAATAGTTAATTTCAAAAATCTTTCTGTCGAGCCATAGTGGAGTCTCATCAATTCTTGCCCTCTGGCTTATTCCGCCAATATTGAGCAGGAAATCTATTCTCCCTGATATATTTAATTGTTTTTCAACTATCTCAGTAATTCCTGAAGTGTCGGAAAGGTCGAACGGTACGCAATGAACCTTAGAGGAATTATCTCCACATGCGGCTTTTACCCTGTCGATCCCTGCACTATCGTTTGATGAGGCGATAACTGTTGCGCCTCTTCTTGCAAACTCAAGGACAAGAGATTCACCTATACCAGACGAAGCACCGGTTATCCAGGCTACCTTCCCTGAAAAAAGATTGTCATTTTTCATTCTGTAATTCTGCAATCAGGTTAATTATTTCATTGTGGTTTTTTCTCAGAAGTTCGAATTCCTTATTCTTTGTCTTTATCAGGTTCCTTATTCTGAAGCCTCCGGTAATTCTCCGGAATTGCAGATAGTAATTCCAGGCAAACAGGCCGGATAATGGCAGAGAAAGAAAAACAATTAACCCAAGCCACCAGGGAGTAAAAAAGATCAGGGTAAGTATAAGAAATACAGGAAGAAAAACAATGGCAAGGATAAGTGAAATTGCATATCGTATTGATGAATGGAACTGAAGATCTCGTGTTTTACGTACCTGAAGATTAGGAATTCCGAGGAAAGTAAGGTTGAAAATATTACCGTAAAGAAACAGCGGGAATGAAAGAATAATTCCGACCATGCCGGCAATAAGCCATCCTGCAGGATGACTCTTTTTTTCAAGCAGACGGTAATCGATATTAAGCTCTTTTATGCTTTTCTTAATCTGAAGGCTAAGTGAGCAGATCCTTTCGTAAAGAGAAGGATCAGAAGATCTGAGAAGGTTTATCTCACTAATCAGTTTTCTGTCTCTGATAAGTTTCGGAACCCGGATGTCATCACTGAATTTACCGTTGATCATTAACCTTAGTTCATCGATAGCTTCGTAATCCTCTTTCGATTCTATATGAACCATAATGTTTTTCATCTCATCAGAAAGCCTCGATCTCAACTCATTAAGGGCTCTTTCAGGACTAACTTTATATAATCCGAAAAATTCTGAAACCTCAATAGGTTTTCCATAGGCTACAGTAAGAACCTGCCTGTACCTGCTATAGTTTGAAAATTCCAACCCAACAGGTATTATCTTGATATTCAGATTAAACCCGGTTGCTTCTTCTGATTGAAACGCAACACGGCAAATCCCTTTTTTTAATTGCCTAAGCCTTCTGAATCCGGCATGATCGCCTTCGGGCAGAATAACCAGGCCGTTTTTATTTTTAAGGACGTCAATTGTCTTGGTGAATATCTCATCATTTCCTTTAAGACTGCTGAATCCGTCTCTCATTCTGTAAACAGGAAGTATCTTAAGAAAATAGAGAATGGCTGCCAACGTTTTTTTCTTGAAGATGTCAGCTCTTGCAAGAAAAATGAGATGTCCCTTCTGGGTAAAAAGTACCGCAAGTGCATCCATCAAAGCATTTTGATGGTTAGGGGCGAATATCAGATGATCGTCGGGATTTATATTCTCCCTCCCAAGTACAATAACTTTTCTGTAAAAAACATTATTATGCCAGAGACCTGCGGTATAATTCACCAACGCGTATCCGGCTGAATACTTCTCAATATTTTCCTTCCCCATTTAACAAAAGATATTTAATATTAGCCTTTTCAGTAAAAAGCAATTGGCATTTACCTGTTTTCTGCAAGATAAAAAAAATGATGTGGTGGTGCTAAAAAGCAAAAAATATTAACACCAATTTCAGGAATATTACGTCTTTATACCACCATTACTGATCCCCTGAGTCCTCTTTAATTTTATCAATCAGTCTTCTCTCTTTTTTTGTAGGACGACCTGTTCCTTTGTCCCTGTGGATGACTCCCACCTGTTTTAAATCGAGCTTGGCTTTTTCTTCCGGAGGAGTTGTATCTTCGGCATAAAGTTCAGCAAGCTTGGCTGATACCCGGTTTCCAACAGGCTCAATAACTCTGTAGGAATAAATTACAGGAGGTTTTTTTACGATAATGATTTCATTCTTCAGGATTATTCTTGAAGGTTTTACCTGGACATTATTGATAATTATCTTACCTTTTCTGCAGGCATCGGAAGCGATACTTCTTGTTTTGTAAATCCTGACAGACCAGAGGAATTTATCTATCCGTATGGGGTTAATATCAGCCATTTGGCAGGTATTATTTTTGAAGAGTTTTTCCTGGTTCCTCTTTTTCGGGAGAAGGATGTACTTTTCCCTCTTTATTAAAGGCAGTCATGGTTAGTTCAAGTCCTGCAAATGCAAACGATTTGATCATTTCTATGACGATTTTGATTCTATCGGTGATGAATATTTTTTCTTCCGGTTCCCAGTTTCCAAGTACAAAATCGATCTGTGAACCTTTCCGGAAACTGTTTCCTATACCAAATCTTATTCTTGGGTATTCATTCGAAGAAAGGATGCTGCTTATATGGGCCAGTCCGTTGTGGCCTCCATCACTTCCTTTTGGACGCATTCTTAAACTTCCGAGGGGGAGAGCAATATCGTCAACAATAACAAGCATGTTTTCGACAGGGATATTTTCCTTCTTCAGCCAGTAGCTTACTGCATTGCCACTCAGGTTCATAAATGTGGAAGGCTTCAGCAGGACAAGGTCGCGGCCTTTGTGTCTTATGGTGCAAACAGCTCCATAACGTTTATCGGTAAAAAAAGTATTGGATGCCAGAGCCATGGCATCCAATACTATAAATCCTATATTATGACGGGTATTCTTATACCCTTCACCTGTATTTCCCAGTCCAACTATCAGATATTTCATCAAGTCTGATTGTTGTTAACAATAATTGGTTATGCTCCTGCCGGTGTTGCTGCTGCTCCTGTTCCTTCAGCTGCAACTTCAGCATCGGTTTTCGAAGCAACCCTCGATGTGGCAATTGAAAGAACCATTGATTTTTTCATATCAAGTAATTCTATTTTGTCATACGATAAATCGCCAACTTTTACACCTTCGTGAATTTTTAAGTTGGTGATATCAATTGCAAGAAATTCAGGAAGGTCATTTGCTAACCCTTTTACCTTAAGATTCCTTTTTTTGATACTTAATTTTCCACCGGCTATAACACCCACTGAATCGCCTGAAACTTTAATCGGGATGTTAATGATAACAGGTTTATTGTCAAATATCTCAATAAAGTCGGCATGTAAGATATTATCCTTAACAGGGTGGAACTGCATATCTTTCAGTACAACTTTATATTCTTTATCTTCTATTATCAGTTTTACCAGGTGTGCATTGGGAGTAAAAACAAGACTTTTGAAATTGTTTTCATGTGTATGGAAATGAATGTTTTTTTCCTTTCCGTAAATGACACAGGGTACATTCCCTATTTTTCTGATCAGTTTTGAGCTTTTCTTTCCGAGTTCTGTTCTGAATAATCCATTAATCTCTATAGTTTTCATTTGTCTAAAAGTTATTGTGCTACTAAAAGTTATCCTCACGATAACTCCCCATTACACGTTTGACATTAATAAAAAAATTGGCGTGCAAATATAGAACAAAGGAATCAGAATACAAAATTTGTGCTAATTGACTGATTAGTAGTCACGGCATGAATAGTTGTGGCAAATATATCAGCAATTGAAAGGACCTTTATCTTACTTGAATAATTAAGAAAGGGAACAGAGTCACTAACAACCAGTTCCTCAATAGCAGAATCGTTGATTCTTTCAACAGCATTTCCTGAAAGAATGGGATGTGTCGCGAATGCCCTGATGCTGGTAGCACCTCTCTCCTTCATCATGTCGGCTGCCAGTGCAAGAGTACCGGCTGTATCTACCATATCATCAATAATTACCACATTCCTCCCTTCAACTTCACCTATTATTGACATCTCTTCGATGACATTTGGTTTTTTGCGAAGCTTATAGCACAATACAATTTCCGACTGAAGGTGCCTCGAGTAAGCGTTGGCCCTTTTTGATCCGCCCATATCAGGAGCTGAGACGCAGAGGTTACTAAGTTTCAGGTTTTCAATATATGGTGCAAATATTGATGAACCGAAAAGATGATCAACAGGTACGTTGAAGAAGCCCTGTATCTGATCAGCATGGAGATCCATGGTTATTACTCTGTCGACACCGGCAGTACTGAGCAGATCGGCCGATAATTTCGATCCGATTGATACTCTTGGTCTGTCTTTTCTGTCCTGACGGGCAAAGCCATAATAGGGGATAACAGCTATTACTTTGTATGCAGAAGCCCTTTTTGCTGCATCAATCATAAGAAGCAGTTCGAAGAGATTATCGGCAGGAGGGTTTGTTGACTGAACAATAAATACCATGCAACCTCTTACCGACTCATCAAAACAGGGTTGGAATTCTCCGTCACTGAATTTTGTTACTGAACTTTTACCAAGTTCAATCCCCAGTTTATCTGCAATCATCTGAGCCAGATGTTGAGAAGCCCTGCAGGAAAAAAGTTTCATTGGTGCTGTTCCGAACATTTTCCTAAATTATTTAGCTGATTAGTTTATAAACCAATTGTGAATGCAAAATTAGAAATATCTGCTGATATCAGGTGGCAGTTGAAAAAATGTTAATAGATTCTTCAATATAGTTCAGTATCTCATCCCTGCCGACACCTTTAACAGCTGATGAAATGAAAGAAACAGGAAGCGATTCCCAGCTTTTAAGCATTTCAGAATCGTAAAATGCAATTGATTCTTCGATTGCACTCTTTGAAAGCTTGTCGCTCTTTGTGAAGACTCTGGCAAATGGAATCTGATTTGTGCCGAGAAAGTCCATGAATTCAAGATCGGACCGCTGAGGCTTATGCCGGGAATCGAGAAGTACAAAAAGGCTGACCAGATTATCTCTTTTCAGAATGTAGTTCTCTGTTGCTTTTACCCATTTCTCTCGCAGCTTTACAGGTACTTTGGCATAACCATAACCGGGGAGATCGACAAGATACCAGCTCTCATTAACCGAGAAATGGTTTATAGTTCTTGTCTTGCCGGGCTGAACTGATGTTTTTGCAAGTTTCGACCAGCCTGTCAGCATATTTATCAGGGAAGATTTACCAACATTTGAACGGCCGATAAATCCGAATTCAGGCCTTGCTGAGGGCGGACACTCTTTTAATGTTGGGCTGCTCTTGATGAAGGCGGCTGAATGAATAATCATATTTACTCTTTAATTAAGATCGTTATACGGGAGGTCGATCTTTTTATATACAAGATAGTTATTCCCGTAATTGGTTAAGATCTCGGCTATTACACCGACATAGCCTGGTTTGGGTGATCCTGTTTTTCTGAGATCCAGATTGCCAG
The DNA here is from genome assembly GCA_903824785.1 of uncultured Bacteroidota bacterium. Classification (GTDB taxonomy): domain Bacteria; phylum Bacteroidota; class Bacteroidia; order Bacteroidales; family VadinHA17; genus LD21. Next base: position 178,270 of record CAIJYD010000078.1, on the reverse strand, counting down.
TTCCTTTTATGGTATTTATTCTTTTATAATGAACGGTATCAAAAACGCCTTTCAGAAACTCTCCGCGGTAAAATTTTACGGAAGTGGATTTTTCTGTCAGCTCCAGCTTTATTCTGTATATTCCGTTGGTGCGATAGTCGTCCCGGACGGTAACAACCAGTTCCGGATAACCAATAATCAGGCTTCCATCTTTCTTATACTCTTTAAATTCAGTTGTGCGCAATCCTTTCAGATAACCTATCCGGGCTTTAATAAGGCCATTTGTATAGTATTGTTGCTGAATCCCGTTTATGGTATCATTCTTATATGGTGTAGCACGAAAAACCCTGCCATCCATGTAATACCATTTTGCAGAATCCTCCCTTAAACCATTCCTGTACCAGAATGACTGACGCAACTCACCGGTCTGGTAAAAGGATTTCATTAAGCCTTCTCTGACACCATTTTTGAAGGTTACCTCCTTGACAAGCAGCTTCCCGCTCATATATTTTTTAATCCCGGTATAACCTGTATCGGAAACTGCCGATGTCTCAGCGGCAATCTGCATCTCCTTTTTTGCGGCACCTTTTCCATTGCATCCGTAAATAAGAAAAATTGATGCCACAACTAAAAGTGAACCGGTAATTATTTTCATGATTGGATTTTTACTTTCTCCTTTTATCTTTTTTACTTTCACGATTTGCCTGTTATTCTGCATCACAGATTTTCATTATCAATAAAAATCTCAAGCAGCACGGCTTCTCCGACAGGTTCAAGAACAACCTCTTTTATCATTGCCGGCAAGAGAACGGTCTCGCCTTTTGATACTTTCTCGGTCTGATTATCCCAGCCGATTAAGAATTCACCTTCTATGCAAATGTACACAACAAATGAGTCAATAGAAAAATAATCTTTCTTTATTGACTTGTTGAAACGAATGATATCAGTGTTAAAAAATTCACAGCTTACAATATTTTCAGGTTTGTTGAGCTCCGGATTCGCACTGATTTTACTTTTGCCTGTTTCAGAAAAATTGATGGCATCAAGTGCCAGCTCTGTATGCAGCTCTCGCGGGTTATTATCCTGGCTCTTTCTGTTCCAGTCAGATATTCTGTATGTTATATCTGAAGTCTGCTGTATCTCAACCAGAACCATTCCTGCTCCGATGGCATGAATTCTGCCGGCCGGGGTGAAGAAGGCATCTCCCGGTTCAACTATTTCAATATTAAGAATATCAGCGATTTTGCCATTTCTGAGAGCCTCTTCATAGATCTCTTTAGTTACACCTTCATGGAACCCTGTATAAATTTTTGACCCTTTATCACTTTCAAGAATATACCACATCTCTGTTTTTCCATAGGCCTGATGCCGCTTCTTCGCAAGGAGATCATTGGGATGTACCTGAATGGAGAGATCTTCCCTGGCTTCAATAAACTTGATCAGAAGCGGGAACTCATTACCGAACTTTTCGTAAACGGAATCACCGGTAATATCGCCAAGGTAGACTTCAATAAGCTCTTCAATGTTGTTGCCTGCAAGAAACCCGTTACTCACTACAGAAAGGTTATCAGCAACTGCCGATAATTCCCAGCTTTCACCAATATTGGGAAGCCCTCCGGGATTTTTTCTGAAATGCTTCTCAAGGGCCTTTCCTCCCCAAACCTTATCTTTTATTACAGGTTCAAACTTTAGTGGATATAGTTCTGACATTTTATCTTTTTTATGGAAGAGCACTAACTTTAGTGCACTTTAGCCGGTCATTCAATACAAATTATTATTTTTGATAAATAATATTACAAAATTAGACATTTATGTTGATAGTAGGAATAGCCGGAGGTACTGGTTCGGGAAAAACGACTGTTGTAAGAAAAGTAATGGAAGTATTTCCTAATGACGAGGTTATCGTTATGCCACAGGATTCCTATTACAGGGATAACAGCAACATATCTCTTGAGGAGAGGCAGAAAATTAATTTTGACCATCCCGATTCCGTCGAATTCGGATTGCTTATTGACCATCTGAAGCAGCTTAAAAAAGGTAAACCGGTTGAAATGCCAATCTATTCCTATCTTACTTGTCTGAGGGCAAAAGATACAATTACAATTAAACCTTCGCGGGTAGTCCTTATTGAAGGGATTTTGATTCTGACAGATGTCGGATTACGTAATATGATGGATATTAAAGTCTATGTGGATGCAGATGCTGATGACAGACTTGGACGCGTTATAAACAGGGATATCATTGAGAGAGGCAGGTCGGTTCTTACAGTTCTTGAAAGATACCACGATACTGTGAAACCGTCTCACCTGCAGTTTATTGAACCATCAAAACGTTATGCCGATATTATTATACCACGGGGGGGGGAGAATCAGGTTGGTATTGAAGTTCTGATATCTATTATTGAAAAACATTTATTAAAAAGTAAATCCTGAAGTTATGCTCGATAATATAAAGGTAGAAGATGTATTGTTTCTTGATATTGAAACTGTTCCTGAAGAATCATCATCTGACAATCTTGATCAGGCCATGAAGGTTCTGTGGGAAAAGAAATCTAAACAGTTCAGAACTGCAGAACAAACCTCTTCAGATGTTTATGAAAGGGCAGGAATCTATTCTGAATTCGGCAAAATAATCTGTATTTCCGTTGGAATGGTTAAAGAAAAAAATCCCATGAGTTTCAGGTTGAAATCATTTTACGGAAAGGATGAAAAGGCTGTTCTTTCTGAGTTTTCAACCATGCTCGGAAAATTTTCCGGCTCTCACAAAGAGGCTCTGCTCTGCGCCCATAACGGAAAAGAATTCGACTTCCCGTATATTGCACGCAGGATGATAATCAACCGGCTTGTTATTCCCGGTATTCTTGATAATGCAGGTAAAAAGCCCTGGGAGATAAAGCATCTCGACACAATGGATCTCTGGAAATTCGGCGACTATAAAAACTATACTTCACTTGATCTGCTGACTTCGGTTCTTGGCATACCTACACCAAAGGACGATATTGACGGAAGTATGGTTGCAGGTATTTATTATAAGGAGGACAATCTTGAACGTATTGTTCGTTATTGCGAGAAAGATGTTCTGGCAATTGCGCAGGTTCTGTTGCGTTTTATGAACCAGCCCGATTTAAGTGATGACCGGATTGAATCTGTAACTTTTGCATAATCAGTTGTCAGGAGATAATCTTTTCAGGTTTTTAATAACCTCATCCGGGCGGTCGGAATGGATCCAGTGTCCTGCCCCCTGGACATTGATAAATTCAGCTGAGGGGAATACTCTCTGAATATCACTGAAATCACCGGACGGAAGGTGATCAGAATCTTCCCCCTTAAGAAATATCACAGGAAATCCCGAAATTTGTTCATCAGCATCTGTGGGGCGGTCAATCCCTGCCATTATCTTTTCAAGATTATTCAGCAGAGCCCCGGCATTGATTTTCCAGGCAAAATTATTTCCGGAGATCCTATGCAGATTCTTAAGGACGAACCCTCTGACCTTTTCAGAAGGAATTTTTTCCAGCAGGACTGATTCAGCCTCTCTTCGCGACGAAATGAGTGACAGGTCAATTGAAAGAATAGCTTTAAGAATAGAATAATGCTCATTATAGAAGGTAATTCCGTAGGTTTCATTTACAAAGGGAGAGATATCGGCAATCAGGAGTCCTTCAATCATCTCCGGCCATTTAAGGGCAAAAGAAATTGCAATTTTCCCTCCCATGCTGTGTCCGGCAAGAAAGAACTTTTTAAGGTTTAATTCAGCGGCTAATTCAAACAGATCGGCACGCATTGATTCATAGTCGTGAATATTGTCGTGGAAAGAGTTACCATGATTTCTCTGATCAGGCAGATAAACAGTGTACATTTCGGCAAGGTTCTTTGCTATTGTAATCCAGTTGTCTGATGATCCGTACAGGCCATGCAGAATAATCAGTGGCGGGCCATTTCCATATTCCCTGTAAAAAAGTTTCATCAGGCTAACTGCCTTTTGTACATCTGTATTGTGTTCTCAAGGCCCAGATAAAGAGCCTCTGAGATAAGAGCATGACCGATGGAAACTTCCTCAATCCATGGAATACACTGAATAAAATATCTGAGATTCTCGAGGCTCAGATCGTGCCCTGCATTAAGCCCGAGCCCTGCCTCGCGTGCTATTTCCGCAGCTCTGATAAACGATTCAATAGCACCAATGGCGTTCTGACTGAATCCGGAGGCATACGGTTCGGTATAAAGCTCCACTCTGTCAGTTCCGGTAAAGGCGGCATTTTCAATATTCAGAGGATTGGTATCAACAAACAGTGATGTTCTTATACCTTCCTTTCTGAATACAGAGACAATATCAGTAAGCAGAGCCCTGTATTTCAGTGTATCCCAACCGGCATTTGAAGTTATGGCATCATGGGCATCAGGAACCAGGGTAACCTGATCGGGCTTCACAGAAAGCACAAGGGCAATAAACTCTTTTGAGGGATATCCTTCAATATTGAATTCGGTAGTGATTATCGGTCTTATCTCTAGGACATCATTATATCGTATATGTCTCTCATCGGGACGAGGGTGTACCGTGATGCCGTCAGCACCAAAAAGCTGGCAGTTAATTGCAGCTGTAAGTACATTTGGCATATTTCCTCCCCTTGCATTTCTCAAAGTTGCAATCTTATTGATATTTACACTTAACTTTGTCATTATAATAAAAGTAATTATTTTCCGTATTGAATATGTGATGCAAAATTACATAAACTGGCTTTTTATTTACTATTTTAGTTGAAAATAAAAACAGGTATGGTTGCTAAAGATTTAATTTCAGAGGTAATACCTTCTTTAAAAATGTCCGATTCGGGTCAGGCTGCATTGAACTGGATGGAAATTTTCAGGATATCCCACCTTCCTATTGTAAATGATCAGGATTTTCTGGGCCTTATTTCCGATGCAGATATTTATGATATGAATAAGCCTGATGAGCCCATCGGGAATCATTCTCTTACTTTGTTTAAACCCTTTGTAAATTCGGAGCAGCATATCTTTGAAGTAATAGGGATAGCATCGCGCCTTAAACTATCGGTGGTTCCCGTTCTGGATTCGGATAGCCATTTCAAAGGAGTTATAACAACCAGCGACCTTATCCGGCATATTGCCGGTATCTCCTCAATGGACCAGCCGGGAGGGATTATTGTTATTGAACTTGTGGAAAGAGACTATTCACTTTCCCAGATCGCCCAGATAGTTGAAAGCAATAATGTAAAAGTATTGAGCATGTATGTAACTTCACCACCTGAATCAACAAAGCTTGAAGTAACGCTTAAAGTAAACACAGGCGATCTGATATCGGTAATCAGAACATTTGAGCGATACAATTATGAAGTTAAAACATGGGTTACAGACAATGATTCAATGGACCGTTTCTATTCTGAACGGTTTGACCTGCTTATGAAATATCTTAATATCTGAAAAAGTATGCTGGAGAGAGTTGCCATTTACAGCAAAGACAATAATGCCCGAACCAGGGAAGGCGTCATAAAGCTGGTTAATGAGTTTTGCAGAAGAGGAATAAAAATGCAGATCTATCAGAGATCGGAAGATTCCATAATCTGTCCGGGAGAAGGATTGATAGAGCGGTTCAACGATCTTTCTGAAATATCAGGATTACCCGACCTCGTTTTTAGTGTTGGTGGTGATGGCACATTCCTGGAAACAGCTCTGAAGGTAAAAGACCTTGGAATTCCCATTGCAGGGGTAAATACGGGAAGAATGGGTTTTCTTGCAAATATTTCTGCTGATGAAATAAGCCATTCAATTGATTTACTGTGTAATGGAGGATATAAAATAATTGAAAGAAGTATGCTCCAGTTATCCCGGCCGGCCGGATTATTTGAAGGTAATTTATCCTCGGCACTTAATGAGATAACCATACAAAAGGCTGATCTCAGCATGATAACAATAAATGTTTATGTTGATGATACTTACCTCAATACTTATTGGGCCGATGGACTGATTGTTTCTACTGCAACCGGCTCAACCGCTTATAACCTTAGTGCCGGAGGGCCAATATTATCACCGGAAGATGAGAGTATAATTATCTCTCCGATATCTCCTCATAACCTCACTATCAGGCCTATTGTCCTCTCAGGAAGAAGCAGGCTGCGGATGGTAGTGGAAGGGAGAAGCATTGAATATCTGGCAACATGTGATTTCAGATCGAAGAGATTGCCCTTCAGTCGCGAGGTGCATATCGTAAAAGCACCGGTTAAACTTAAAACTGTTATGCTTGATGGCCGCGATTTCTACAGCACCCTTAGAAACAGGCTTATGTGGGGTGCCGACAGGAGGAATTAATTCAATTACGGCCTTATGAATCAATTCTTTTGTAATAGATTATTATATTTGCGTTAGTAATACATCAGAAGTTCAAATGAAACGGGGTATTTTAATAGCATTATTCTTAAGTCTTATAGTTCCAATAACTGAAGCTCAGTTGTGGAAGATGAGACGATATGAAGCAGCTGCCGGTTTTGGCTCAACTTCTTTCTTTGGAGATGTTGGTGGGTTCTCCAGACCTATTAATATTCTTGGTTTACGCGACCTGAGTCTTCTCCAGACAAGGTTCAACTTAAATCTTAATCTGAAATTCCGTATCACTCAGGAGATAAATGGAAGGCTCAGTCTTTCTTACGGCATTCTTAATGCTGACGATAGAAGGGGGTCAAATAAGGATAGGGAATATTTTGCCACTATGTCAATTTTTGAACCTGCTTTGATAGGTGAGTATTATTTTCTCAAACACTGGTCTGAAGATAGTTACGTTTTTAAAAAAGGCAGAATTAATCGGATAAAGGACTTTCTCGGGGCACTCGATTTTTATCTGTTTACCGGCGTTGGTGGTCTAAGCTATTCCATTTTGCCAAATACTGCCCTGAAAACTGCTATGGCAAGAGACAACATGGTAAATAAGGGATTTACTGCAATAGTCCCGGCAGGAGTTGGAACAACGCTTATTGTGACACCTGATTTTAATTTAGGGGTTGAGTTTGGTGGCAGATATGCTTTGACCGACAGACTTGACGGGTACGATTCAAGATATTCACAATATTCACCCTCAAATGACGTTTATTATTTTTTCAATTTAACAGTTACTTACAAGATGAAGACAGGGTTTAATGGTTTGCCCTCCTTCAGAAGATAATGAGATGGATAAGTCTTAATGAAAAGGATATACTGGCTTTTGTTGTTTTTATACCTGCCATACTCTTTATCAGGTCAGCGCGTTTCAGATTATGGAGTTTTCGCCGGAACCTCCTCCTATCTTGGCGATATTAATCCAAACAGAATGCTATACTCACCCAGCCTTGCAGCAGGAATTTTATACAGGTATAATTTTAATCCACGACAGGCATTAAGGACCAGTCTGTTCTATGGTGGGATCGAAGCTTATGACATTAATTTTAAAAACAATTTTCAGCAAACAAGAAAAGCTGAATTTTACGGAAATGTGGGTGAGTGGGCAATACAGTTCGAGTTCAACTTTTTACCGTTCTCAACTCAGGGAAAAACATGGGACTACACTCCTTACCTCGCTGCCGGAGTAGGTATTGCTTTTTTTAATACCACATCCAAGACTCCCAACAGTCCGCAAAAAACTACTGATATCAAAAGATATGATCCGGTTATACCGTTTTCAATCGGATTTAAGGTAAATATGTATAAAAATTTGGGTTTGGAAGCCGAATATGGTTTTCGTAAAACTTTTTGTGATACCTTTGACGGCTTAAAAGATTTTGTTTCCCCGTCGGATGTTGGATGGATTCACAACAATGACTGGTATTCATTTGCAGGTGTAACAGTTACATGGAAAATATACAGCAAACTGGCCGGATGTCCGGCTTACAGTGATGAGGATTCAAAAAGAAAACGGTAGGTTATGACGTTAAGGAGCCAGATAAATACTGATAAATTACCGTCGCATGTGGCAATTATAATGGATGGGAACGGAAGGTGGGCCCGGCAGAGAGGTCTCGACAGGGTATTCGGACACCAGCAGGGTGTCAAAGCCTTAAGAGAGGTAATTGAAACTGCGGCTGAACTGGGAATCGGATACCTTACCCTTTATGCTTTCTCTACTGAAAACTGGGGAAGACCAGGTGATGAGGTCTCTGCTTTAATGGGAATTATGGTTCAGTCGCTTAATAATGAGACTGAAACGCTATTGAAAAATAATATCAGGCTCAGGGCAATAGGAGATATTGACAGGCTTGCAGATGAGGTAAAAGAGAGACTGAATGAAACAATAAATCTGACTTCGGTTGGAACAGGACTAACCCTTGTTGTTGCACTCAGTTACAGCTCGCGGTGGGAAATAACCGAAGCAGCAAGACGATTGTCGGCTGAGGTGAAAAAAGGAACTATTAATCCTGATTCTGTAAGTGAAGATGATTTTGAAAAATATCTCACTACAAACGGAATACCTGATCCGGAGCTGATGATCAGAACCAGTGGTGAGTTACGTATAAGCAACTTCCTTTTGTGGCAGCTGGCATATGCAGAATTATATTTTACCGACGTACTTTGGCCCGATTTTGGTGAGAAGGATTTTTATGATGCCATAATTGCCTTCCAGAAAAGAGAAAGAAGATTTGGAAAAACGAGTGAACAGATTTTGGAAAAATGATAAAATAATGGTGATTAGAAGAATTAAAAAGAATTTATTAGTAATATTTCTGTCTCTTGTGAGTCTCATTCTGAATGCACAGGAAATACAGGAGATTGTGGATTACAATACATCAGAGGATTATATAATCAAAGGGGTAACTATAACCGGAATCAGATTTCTTGATACAAACGCGCTTATTGGAATATCAGGCCTGAGGATAGGGCAGGAGATAACCATTCCGGGTGATGCTGTTAAGACAGCTGTTCAGAAACTCTGGCAGCAGGGCCTGTTTGCCGATGTAAGAATCTCTGTTACAAAAATCGATTTTGACTCTGTTTTTCTTGATATTTTCCTGCAGGAGAGACCAAGGATATCATCTGTAAAACTTAATGGACTGAAAAAATCTGAGCAAACAGACCTGGTAGAGAAAATAAACCTGCCGGTAGGATCGCAGGTAACCGCTTACCTTGTTAATACAGCCAGAAAAATTATTAAAGACCATTTTGTTGAAAAAGGATTCCTTAACACTCAGGTCGATTTTGTTCAGAAAGATGATCCTGATCAGCCAAATAATGTCATTCTCAGCATAAATGTAAATAAAAAGGAAAAGGTGAAAATTGCTGATATCACCTTTGTCGGAAATGAATTTTTTGAAGCGTCCAAGCTCCGTAAGCAGTTTAAAGGAACAAAGGTTAAGAACCTGAATTTTTTCAGGGCCTCAAAATATATTGGTGAAAAATACACTGAGGATAAAGAAAAGCTGACTACTTTCTACAATGATAACGGGTTTAAGGATTTTACAATTATCGCAGATTCCCTTTTTCCTGTTTCTGAAGACCGTATTGCTTTGTTGATCAGGATAGAAGAAGGCAAACAGTACTTTCTGAGGGATGTCGACTGGGTAGGAAACAGTGTTTACAGGAAAGAGGATCTTGAAAGGGTTTTCAATGTAAAGAAGGGTTCAGTCTATAACCAGTCACTTATAAGCGACAGACTTAATGGCTCTGCAGGTGCTCAGGATGCAGTAAGTTCTCTTTATCAGGATTATGGCTATCTCTTCTCTCGTCTATCACCTGTCGAGGCCAAGGTAGATCACGATTCTATTGATCTTCAGATCAGGATTTATGAAGGAGATCAGGCTTATCTGAATAATGTTATCATTTCCGGAAACACCAGAACCAACGAACATATTGCCAGAAGGGAACTTTATACCTTGCCGGGAGACCTCTTCAGTAAGGAAAAGATATTGAGATCAATCAGACAGCTAGGCGTTATCGGCCATTTCGACCCTGAAAAAATAAATCCTACTCCACTTGCTGATATTACAAACGGAACAGTTGACCTGCTTTACAAACTCGAAGAAAGAGCAAACGACCAGTTTGAGGTTTCAGGAGGATGGGGAGCAGGTATGCTTGTAGGAACAGTTGGCGTGCGGTTTAATAACTTTGCAATGCGCAACTTTTTTCGCCTTAAAGAATGGAGACCATATCCATCAGGTGACGGACAGTCATTAAGTATCAGAGCTCAGTCTAACGGACGGGTTTACCAGTCATACAATATCTCATTCGTCGAACCATGGCTCGGAGGAAAAAATCCAAATACTTTTTCCGTCTCAGTATTCAAGTCCCTTATGACAAACGGAACGAAAAAAGGAGAGGACGGATATCAGTCGATGGTTATAGACGGAGCTACAATAGGTCTTGGAAAACGACTTGAGTGGCCCGATGACTATTTCTCACTATATGGAGAATTGAGCTATCAGCGATATAATCTTAATCATTATAACTATTTTAATTTCCTTTTCGAAGACGGGACCTCAAATCTGTTAAGCTTTACAGGAAAACTTACAAGGTTCTCCACAAGCCCTAACCTGATCTATCCCAGAAGCGGATCCTCCTTCACCCTTTCTATACAGGCAACCCCACCATATTCAGCTATCAGCGGAAAAGATATGCTTGGCGCAGAGGATCAGATTAAATACAAGTGGATAGAATTTCATAAATGGACATTTAAATCAGATTACTTCTTTCCGCTCTCAAAGAATGATAAACTGGTTCTTAATACACGTTTTGCATTTGGATATCTTGGACATTATAACAACGATATAGGGCCTTCACCTTTTGAATACTTCTATATGGGTGGAGATGGAATGTCAGGGTACAACTTTTACGGTCGTGAAGTAATCGCCCAGCGAGGCTATACAAACGGATCCCTTACTCCAAAGGATCCTGTTAAGGGTAAACCATCAGGTAATGTTTATTCGAAAATTACCATGGAACTCCGATATCCGATATCGCTTAATCCTCAGGCAACCATCTTTGGACTGGCATTTCTTGAATCAGGAAGAGCCTGGTACGAACTTAAAGAATACAATCCGTTCAAGATGAACCGTGCAGCAGGTGTTGGCATGAGGGCTAATCTGCCGATGTTTGGTCTGCTTGGTATTGACTGGGGTTATGGATTTGATGAGGTTCCGGATCCTTCAACCAATCAAAACGCAAACCATTCACAATTTCATTTTGTTATAGGTCAACAGTTTTAATGAAGTAATTTAAATCTATCGTTATGAAAAAAATTGGAATTTTAATAGGATTATTTATTCTGACTTCGGCCATGGCCACAGCTCAGAAATATGCATTTGTTGATTCCGAATATATACGGAAAAATATTCCGGCTTTTGTTACAGCCCAGGAAAAACTCGACAAACTTTCAGCGCAATGGGAAAAGGAAGTAGCCGACGGTTATGCTATTGTTGAACAGATGTACAAAGCATATCAGAATGAAGCAGTACTTCTTTCTCAGGAGATGAAAACAAAAAGGGAAGAGGCAATCATTGTAAAGGAAAAGGAGATGAAAGATCTTCAGAATAAGTACTTTGGAATGGAGGGCGATCTCTTCAAGAAAAGAGAAGAACTGGTTAAACCCATTCAGGATGAGATATTGAAGGCAATTAAAGAAATAGCCGTTGATGGGTCTTACGCAGTTATTTTTGATACTGCCGCAGGTGGTAACATACTGTTTGCCAACCCTAAATTTGACATCAGCGATGAGGTTCTTGAAAAATTAGGTTATAAAAATTAATTAATTACTTTTGCACTAATTGTTTAATAAAATTATTAAAATGAAAAGATTTATTGGAATAGCAGCTTTTACAATTATCCTTATGTTTATGGGGCAGAGAGCATCAGCTCAAAGTCTTAAGTTCGGACATGTCAACAGTGATGAACTTATTCAGGTATTACCCGAATTTGATACTGCAACAGTTAAACTTGATAAATTTCGTAAAGAACTTGTTAATGCTCTCGAACTCATGTCTGTTGAATTGAATACCAAGAACGCAGCTTATGAAAAAGAGAACAAAAACCTTAGTGATATAGTAAAACAGACTAAAGAGCAGGAACTTATGGATATGAACAGAAGAATTCAGGAGTTTCAAACCAATGCCCAGACCCAGTTGCAGGATAAGCAGGTTGAACTTTTTCAGCCCGTTTATGCCAAAGTTGACAAAGCTATAAAAGATGTTGGTAAGGAGAATGGATTCATTTATGTTTTCGATGTTGCAAAAGGTGCTCTTCTCTATTTCGACGAGACAAAAAGCACCAATGTAATGGCGCTTGCCAAAGCTAAACTCGGTGTAAAATAGATTGTATTTATAAAACCGGTGACCATCCTTTACCGGGATGGTCATTTTTTTAATATGCCATCATAGTGAAAGAACAGCCAATAGGTATTTTTGATTCAGGCGTCGGAGGACTTACTGTAGCTCATGCAATAAAGCAGATTCTTCCCGGCGAAAGCATAATCTATTTCGGAGATACCGCCCACCTGCCTTACGGAGATAAATCGGCTGAATCGATAAGATACTATTCACAGCGAATAACTGAATTCCTGCTTAATCATAATTCAAAAGTTGTCCTCGTTGCATGTAACACAGCTTCTGCCTTTGCTTTTGATTCACTAAAAAAGGAATTTCAGGAAAAAACAATCCTTCTGGACGTTATCGACCCCGTTGTTGATTATATGAGTACCAGAAATATAAAGAAAATAGGTGTTATCGGAACAAAGGGAACAATTAGTTCCGGGACCTATGAAAAAATGATAAAGGAAAAATCGCCATCCACAGCAGTAGTCTCACTGGCTACACCTTTGCTTGTTCCAATGATTGAGGAGGGCTTTATTTTTGATGATATAAGTAATGCAATAATCCGCACTTATCTGTCAAATGAATCTCTGGCCGGCATCGAGGCCTTAATTCTTGGCTGTACCCACTATCCGATTATCAGGAACCAGATCAGCAAATTTTTTAACTTTAATATTGAAGTCATTGATTCGGCACGTATTGTGGCGATGATTCTGAGAGATGCCCTGGATAAAAACAATATGCTTAACGATTCAGGAATTGTAAAAGACCAGTTCTTTGTTTCCGACTATACAACCTACTTTGGGAAGATTGCAAAAATGTTCTTTGAAGGGGAAATAAACCTGATGAAAGCTGATATCTGGAGCTGAGGCACTAACCTTGCAACTGACAAAAATCTTCCTCTTTAAAAGATTACTATCCGGAAGGTGAGGTAACTCCCGCGGTAAATGTGATTCATCGACCACCTTTTCAGTGAATCAGAAGGATCAGGCAAGTCACCGGAACAGGAGAAGCAAAACAGCGGGGCCTCAGGTTTATAAATATGATAAACATCATATAGTATTACATTTTTTGTATGTTTTTAAATTCTTAATAAGTTACTTTTGTGAATTATTAAAATTTAACAGTATGTAATCTTCTTTATACTGAGATAAAACAACAAATATCATGGCTAAAAAATCAGAGGTTATCGAAAGGGAAGAAGTAGTCATTCGTTTTTCGGGCGATTCAGGTGATGGAATGCAGCTTACAGGGACACTGTTTTCCGATACTGCCGCTTTATTCGGTAATGACTTGTCAACATTTCCCGATTATCCTGCCGAGATCCGTGCCCCTCAGGGAACTGTCGGCGGTGTTTCAGGTTTTCAGGTTCATCTCGGTCATTCAGAAATAAATACCCCGGGTGATTTTTCTGATGTTCTCGTGGCAATGAATCCGGCTGCAATAAAAGCAAATGCCAAATGGATAAAGCCGGGGGGAACAATTATTTACGACGAGGGTAATTTTACTGAAAAAAATATCGAGAAAGCCGGCTATGAGAGCCATCCGATCATTGAAGAGAAGCTCGACAGCTACAATATTATTGCTGCTCCAATATCTGCAATGGTTAAAGAAGCCCTTAAGGACTATGGTCTCGACCCTAAATCTGTTCTGAGAACAAGAAATATGTTTGCTCTGGGAATGGTCTACTGGCTATTCGACCGTAAACTTGACTATACCGAGAAATACTTTGATAAGAAGTTTCATAATAAACCGGGTATGGCAGATGCCAATAAAGTTGTACTGCGAGCCGGATACTACTATGCAGAAACAATAGAGGCTTTAAGGCCGGTCTATAAAATACTTCCGGCCCCGATTGCAAAGGGAACCTACCGGAACATTAACGGAAATTCAGCAACTGCCTGGGGTTTTCTGGCAGCAGCTGAAAAAGCCGGGATTAAACTCTTTATCGGTTCATATCCTATCACACCTGCAACAGGGATCCTTGAGGAACTTGCTGCCCGTAAAGACCTCGGAGCAATAAGTTTTCAGGCTGAAGATGAGATAGCCGGAATATGTACAGCTCTTGGCTCCAGCTTTGCAGGAAGACTTGCAATAACATCAACATCCGGCCCCGGCCTGGCATTGAAATCTGAAGCTATCGGTCTGGCAGTTATGGCTGAACTTCCAATAGTTATCGTAAATGTTCAGAGAGGTGGCCCCTCAACAGGTCTGCCTACCAAAACAGAACAGGCCGACCTTATGCAGGCCCTTTATGGACGTAACGGTGAGTGTCCTGTGGTTGTTATAGCATCAAGTACTCCATCAGACTGTTTCCGCTTTGCATACGAAGCTGCAAGGATTGCCCTTGAACATATGACTCCGGTACTCCTCCTCTCTGACAGCTACCTTGCAAATGGTACTGAACCATGGAGAATACCTGAGATGAAAGACCTCCCGGAAATAAATCCGCCTTTTGCCGACAAGAATGAGATTCCTTTTCTTCCATATAAGCGCGATAATGTAAATCTTGCACGTTCCTGGGCTGTTCCGGGTACTCCCGGTCTGGAACACAGAATAGGAGGACTTGAGAAAACAGTGAAAGGAACAGTTTCATATGTGCCTGAAAATCATGAATTAATGGTTAATCTTAGGGCAGAGAAAATTGAAAGGGTTGTTAATGAAATCCCCGACCTGGTACCCTATGGAGCCACTTCAGGTGATGTCCTTGTTGTGGGCTGGGGCGGATCATATGGTTATCTTATTACCGCTGTACGCGAACTGCAGGCCGAAGGACATAAAGTAAGTCTTGTTAACTTTAACTATATTAATCCTCTGCCGAAAAATGTCAGGGATGTGTTTGGAAAGTATAAGAAGATCTTGGTTTGTGAATTGAATCTTGGACAGTTTGCTGACTACCTGCGCATTAAGCATCAGGAGTTCACTTATGAACAGTTGAATAAAGTTCAGGGTCTCCCCTTTACTATTAATGATATAAAAGAGAAATGCATTAAAATGCTGGAGGATAAATAAAATGGCTGAAACACTTGTAACTAAATATACTGCGAAAGATTTTAAAAGCGATCAGGAAGTCAGATGGTGTCCGGGTTGCGGCGACCATGCAGTTTTAAGTTCTGTTCAGAGAGCTTTGGCAGAGCTGGGTATACCTAAAGAGAAATTCGCATTTATCTCCGGAATCGGGTGCTCTTCCAGATTCCCTTATTATATGGATACATACGGTTTTCATAGCATTCATGGCCGAGCTTCAGCAATTGCCTCCGGGGTAAAAACCGCAAATCCCGAGCTGTCGGTTTGGCAGATCACAGGAGATGGTGATGCCCTGGCAATCGGAGGGAATCATTTCATTCATGCAATACGTCGTAACATTGATATTAATATAATTCTGTTTAACAATGAGATTTACGGTCTCACCAAAGGACAGTATTCTCCTACTTCAACAAAAGGACTGGTAACCAAGACTTCACCTTTCGGAACGCTTGAAGAGCCTTTCTCCGTAGGCGAACTTGTAATTGGTGCAAAAGGCAAATTCTTTGCCCGTACTCTCGACACAAATGTTTCCCTTTCAACTCAGATCTATATTGAAGCAGCGGGCCATAAAGGAACATCTGTTATTGAGGTACTTCAGAATTGCGTTATTTTTAACGACGGGATACACGATACCGTTGCCGGTAAAGATGTAAGAGACGACAGAACAATAATCCTTAAGCATGGTCAGCCAATGATCTTTGGCACCGGAAATGACAAGGGTCTGATCCTCGAAGGGCTGAAACTCAAAGTTGTTAAACTGGGTGAAAACGGCATTGCAGAAAAAGACATTCTCATACATGATGCTTTAGAGCCAAATCCAGGCATTCATTATATGCTGGCCAATATGAAATATCCGGAATATCCTGTTGCTCTGGGTGTTATCAGAGAGGTGTCGGCTCCGACGTATGATAGGGCTGTTGCTGATCAGATTAGCACGATACAAAGTACTGCAAAAATCAAGTGCATGGACGATCTGCTTATGAGCGGGTCAACCTGGAAAGTTGAATAGTGCAAAACTGAGACGATTTCCCCGGTTTTCAGATTACATTTTTCTTATATCCGGCACATTGCCATTTCCCTCTTTCATTGACTGGAAGAGGGATTTTTGTTATTGAATCTCTGGCCTTAGGCACTTTTAGGTTCTTCAATTCAAAAGCCATTATCTGAAACTATTTTAGTAATTTTAAAAACTGATCCAATTTATTTTCTGCTGATGGGTGAATTGAAACATAATAAAATTGAGTACAACCGGTTACTCCACGATCAGCAGGAGAGGTTGAAGGAGCTGGCTTGTATAAACCAGACTACATCAATCCTGAAAGAATTCAAGCCTGTTGAAGAATCGCTCCAGCAAATTGTACTTCTATTGCCCGCCGCCTGGCAGTATCCTGAATATACTGCTGCTCGTATCCGATTCATGGGTAACGAGTTTGAATCAGTCGATTTTCAGGAAACCAACTGGAGGATGCGTCAGGATTTTCTGACCATAGATGGTGAAAAAGGATCAATAGAGATTTTTTATACTACGGAATTCAATACCGAAAATGAAGGCCCCTTCCTGAAAGAGGAAAGAGATCTGATCCTGAATATTGCCAGCCTGCTTACAGGATATATTAACAGCTACAAAGCCAGAGACATAATAGGGCTGGCACAGATCCCTCCCGACGATAATATTGATATTAAAGATGTATCCTCAAGAAAGCTTCTTCAGAAATTTCTCGATCGCCACAATGCAGAGAGGGATGTTTTTCACGATCTGATGCCATTTAAAGTCAAAGAGATTCTCCTCGTGGCAAACCTTTATGATGCCTACTCAATTGAAGGAGAAGGAAGATTTTCTGACCATATGCTTGGAGAATATTACCAGATGAGCCTTACATCCATTCCAAGGGTTACTGGTGTTTCAGGTGAAGATGAGGCATTCAGTCGACTGAAGGCCAGGCACTACGATATGATTATTATTATGATCGGGGTCGATAAAGAGAGTCCTATGATCCTGTGTAAAAAAATAAAAGACAAATACCCCTATCTTCCTACATTCCTTCTTCTGAACAACCCAGGTGATGTCCCTTTCGTTGGAAAGCAGAAAACACTCGGGATTCCTTTTGATAACTATTTTGTATGGACAGGCGAATCGAAAGTCTTCTTTGCAATGGTCAAGCTTCTGGAAGACAGGGTAAATGTTGATAATGATACAAAAAAAGGACTTACAAGAGTGATCCTTATCGTTGAGGATTCGGCAGAATATTATTCAAGTTATCTGCCTATGCTTTATACTCTAATAATGGAACAGACAAAAAACCTGATTGAGGATGTCTCTACCGATGAATTGTATAAAGTACTGAAATTGAGAGCCAGACCGAAGATCCTGCTCGCTTCAAACTACGAAGATTCGATAACGATTTATAATAAGCACAAGGATAGTCTCTTATGCGTGATTTCTGATATGAGGTTTCCCCGGAACGGAGTTTTACACGATACAGCAGGATTTGATCTTATAAAGCATGTAAAAATGGACTTTCCAAATCTTCCTTCCGTGCTCCAGTCGGCAGATCCCGAAAACGCAAGATATGCACATATACTGAAATCAAATTTTATTAACAAAAACTCCGAAAGCCTTCTTCAGGATCTTAAATCATTTATAAACTATTATCTGGGCTTTGGCCACTTTGTTTACAGAGACACAAAAGGCCGTCAGATTGCAGTGGCTAAATCAATGAAGGAGTTCGAAGCCTACCTTCAGACTGTTCCCGAGGATTCTCTTGCTTATCATTCCATGAAAAACCATTTTTCATTATGGCTGATGGCAAGAGGAGAGGTGAAAATTGCCAAGTTGATAAATCCTGTAAAAGTATCTGATTTCAATAGTCTTAAAGAGCTCCGTGAGTACCTAATTGACATAATCCGCAGGAGACGAAGGGAAATGAATAAAGGTAAGGTGGTTAATTTTGAGGAATCTGCAGTTATTGATGAAACAAATGTTGTAAGTCTTGCGGGTGGCTCTCTTGGTGGAAAAGGTCGTGGACTGGCATTCATCAATACCCTTATCTATAGCTTCGAATTAGGACGCCTTTTGCCGGGTATAAATATTAAAACTCCTGTAACGGCAATTATTGGTACAGATGAATTTGATATGTTCATGGAACGAAATCATCTGTGGAACAGGGTAAAAGAGGAAAAAGATTTTGATATTCTTAAAAAACTCTTCCTAGAAGGAAGTCTTAGCTACACCCTTGAAAAAGAACTTAAGATATTTATCCGGCTCATAAGCAAGCCACTTGCCGTCCGATCATCAAGTCTGTTCGAAGACTCAATGAGCCAGCCCTTTTCAGGAATTTTCGGAACATATCTTCTTCCCAATAATAACTCCGATCCGGAGATCAGGCTGAAGCAGTTATCGGATGCAATCAAACTTGTTTTTTCTTCAATATATTCCAGAAATGCCCGTACCTATTTCGAAGCTATCAGCTATAAAGTGGAGCAGGAAAAGATGGCTGTAGTAATCCAGGAAGTTGTGGGAAACAGGTTTGAAGATGCCTTCTACCCACATATCAGCGGAACTGCGCAGTCTTTTAATTTTTATCCGGTTGCCCATATGACTCCTCAGGATGGATTCTCAGTTATAGCAGTCGGGCTTGGTCAGTATGTTGTTGAAGGAGAGAGAGCTTTCAGATTTTCACCCGCCTATCCGGCTCTGGATATTATCTCACATAAAGACATTTATAAAAATTCCCAGACCCGTTTCTATGCCGTTGATATGGCAAAAAAAGAGCTGAATCTTCTTGATGGGGAAAATGCCGGGCTGGTTGTTCTTGATATCAGTCAGGCCGAAAAACATGGCACACTGAAACACTCTGCTTCTGTATGGAACGCCGATAATGATATTTTAGTTCCGGGCCTGGATTCAATTGGTCCCCGCGTAATTAGTTTTGCTGATATCCTTAAATATGATTATGCCCCTCTTGCATCGACCTTAAAGGTAGTTCTCGAAGTAGTTACTGAAGCTTTTGGAACACCGGTTGAGATTGAATTTGCAGTTGACCTGAATAAGGATCTGTCGGGAAATACATCATTTTATCTCCTTCAGATAAAACCACTCGTTGGCACTGGTGGTGGTTATTCCGTTGATCCTGAAAGTATTTATAATGAAGAGCTGATTCTTGTCACAAAAAAAAGCATGGGCAACGGTGTTATTAACGATATTACAGATGTGATATATATCGATCCTGAAAAGTTCAATAACATGTCTACCAATGAGATGGCATACGAAATAGATTTGATAAACGAAAAAATGATGAAGGAAAACCGCCGGTATGTCCTTCTCGGGCCCGGCAGGTGGGGAACAAAAGACAGGTTCCTTGGGATACCTGTCGTTTGGCCACAAATATCAAACGCAAAAGTTATTGTCGAGGTTAGCTTGCCTGATTTTCACCTCGATGCCTCACTTGGATCTCATTTTTTTCATAACGTAACCTCAATGAATGTCGGATATTTTTCAATAAATCAGGAGTTTAATGACGGTTTAATTGAATGGGAAAAACTTAATAAACAGAAGGTTATTGAAAAGGGGAAATTCTTCAGGCATGTAAGGTTTGATAAGCCGCTTCTAATACGGATGGATGGTAAAAAGGGAATGGCTGTTATCTCAATGACTCATTAAAATTCAGAATTTATGTCCATTATTGACGGAATACTTGATCTTCAGAAATACGATTTTACCGATACCTCTTTTGATCTGCTAATGCAGAAGAGAATACACAGGGTACTTGTAATATGCAGTAATTATGATAATTATATGCTTGAGGAAGATGGCAGGATTGATGAACAGATCTTTAATGAATATGCTTCGCTGAACCTCAGGTACCCGCCAACATTTGTTCAGACTGATAATGCGGAAGATGCGTTCAGAATATTGCAGGACGGAAACATAGATCTTGTAATCTCTATGCTGAGCCTTAAAGGTACTGACGTTTTTGCTCTGGCAAAAAAGATTAAGGCGAAGTACGAAAATATCCCCATTGTTGTTCTTACATATTTCTCAAGGGAAGTATCGCTGCGACTTGAAGGTGAAGATCTTAGCGCTATCGATTACGTTTTTTGCTGGCTTGGTGATGCCTCGCTTATCCTGGCCATAATAAAACTGATTGAAGATAAGATGAATGCTGAATATGACATAGAACATATTGGTGTTCAGGCAATCATCCTCGTTGAAAACTCTATAAGATACATCTCTTCCTACCTCCCGAATATTTACAGAATAGTACTTCTTCAATCACTCGATTTTCAGCGGGAAGCACTCAACGAACATCAGAGAATGCTAAAGATGAGGGGACGTCCCAAGATTCTTCTTGCAAATAATTTCAACGATGCCCTTGTGCTTTATCAGAAATATAAGTACAATGTTCTTGGAGTTATATCTGATATAAGTTATAAGAAAGATAATATAACGGATGAAAATGCAGGGATTGAGTTGTGCAAAGTGGTTATGGCTGATGACGACAAAGTCCCTTTCCTGATACAATCTTCAAGTTTAACACATAAAAAGGTGGCAGAAGAGCTTGGAGCAGGGTTCATAAATAAATATTCCAAATCGCTCTCTCTTGAGTTACGGAATTTTATTATCCAGAATCTTGCCTTTGGTCCGTTTGTTTTTAGAAACCCGGTTACTCTTGAACCAATTGCTATTGCAACTGACCTTCAGAGCCTGCAACAAAAATTACTCACTATCCCCGACAATTCTCTTGCATACCACGCCTCACGGAACCATTTTTCCAAATGGTTGAATGCAAGAGCCCTTTTTCCTGTGGCCCAGATGTTTAAATATATCAACAGGGAAGATTTTGAAAGTATGGACGAGATGCGGAAGTTCCTGTATGTTGCCATTTCCAGCTTCCGGCTGGGAAAGGGTAGGGGGATTATTGCAAAATTCGACAAATCAAGTTTTGATGAATACCAGATCTTTTCGCGTATCGGAGAGGGGTCAATCGGTGGTAAGGCAAGAGGACTTGCTTTTATTAACAGGATAATAAAAAATAATAAGCTGTTTAATAAATATCCCGATGTTCTCATTACTATTCCGCGGACAGTAGTTTTAAGTACCGACATTTTTGATGAGTTCATGGATCAGAACAATCTCTATTCCATTGCACTGTCTGATCTTTCCGACGATGAGATCCTTAACCGGTTTGTAAATGCTGAGCTTCCCGGACATGTATATCAGGACTTTTATGCATTTCTGGCTGTTTCAAAGAATGTTCCGATAGCTGTCCGTTCTTCCAGTAAACTTGAAGATTCACACTATCAGCCTTTTGCAGGGATCTATTCAACATATATGATCCCCAGGCTGCCCGATAATAAGCTGATGGTTAAGATGTTATCTGACGCAATAAAAGAGGTCTATGCTTCAGTCTACTATAAGTCGAGTAAAGCATACATGACAGCAACAGCAAATGTTATTGATGAAGAGAAGATGGGGATTATCCTTCAGGAGGTTTGCGGCAACCAGCACGGAGAGATATTTTATCCTACCTTATCAGGTGTGGCGCGATCGATAAATTATTATCCGATTGGTTCGGAAAAAGCTGAGGACGGCATCGTGAATATTGCTTTCGGTCTCGGGAAAATGATTGTTGAAGGGGGCTTGTCGCTCAGATTTTCACCTAAGCATCCAAAAAAGATTCTACAGCTTTCATCACCCGAAGCAGCATTAAGGGATACGCAAAAAGAGTTTTGTGCACTCGACCTCAATATCAACAGTTTTATCCCTTCCACTGATGATGGTGTGAATATTATGAAGATCGATATAAAGGATATGAACAACGAGGTTGCAATGAAAT
This sequence comes from uncultured Bacteroidota bacterium, assembly GCA_903824785.1. Lineage (GTDB taxonomy): Bacteria > Bacteroidota > Bacteroidia > Bacteroidales > VadinHA17 > LD21. The sequence goes on along the minus strand of CAIJYD010000078.1, from coordinate 156,151 downwards.
ATGTTGCTTCCACATATGACAGGACTAACAACGTCCTTCGAGATGGCATTATACATTCAGGCAAGCGTGTAATTACCTTCTCAAATATACTTCAGCACAAAATATTCCCTCTTGCTGACATTTTAAGTACACTTCTCGAAATTGGCCAGCAGGAGATGAATAATCCTATTGAAATTGAATTTGCAGCAAACCTTGAAACACCTGCCGGGACACCAAAGATCTTCAACTTCCTGCAGATAAGACCGATCGTCCATACTGAGGAGACCCACCATATTAATCTCGATCATATTAAAACCGAAGAGACCATCATCTATTCTGAATCGGCACTGGGGAATGGCATTTTTAAGGGTATTCATGATCTTGTTTACGTAAAGCCGGAATCTTTCAATGCTGCAAATAATAAAAATGTTGCAATTGAAATTGACCGGATTAACTCACTGTTTGTAAAGCAGGCAAAAGGATATGTCCTTGTCGGACCGGGAAGATGGGGATCAACTGATCCCTGGCTTGGTATTCCGGTTAAGTGGCCCCAGATTTCGGCAGCAAGGATCATAATTGAATCGGGGCTGAAAAACTATAGGATTGACCCCAGTCAGGGTACTCATTTCTTTCAGAATCTGACCTCATTCCGTGTTGGCTATTTTACCATTAATCCATATATTAATGAGGGCTATTACGATGTGGAATATCTGAATAAACTTGATGTCATTTATGAAGATAGTTATATCAGGCATGTCAGATTTTCCAACCCGCTCGAGATTCTGATTGACGGAAAAAATCACAGAGGAGTTATCCTGAAACCCTGATTTCGAAGGTTTTTTGTCAAACAGGGGACAACGGAAACAGGATCTCTTTAAGATAAATGACGAGGATAACCGTTACTGAATGAGGATATTTAAAACGGTTATCGCTATAATCGGAATATTTTTACTGCTAAATTCTTATGGGAATATTGGAAGCAATAGTTCAATAAAAATTGGCACACAAACTTGGGCAGCGACAAGGCACTTCTTGTCTCTGCTTGTCTCAATCGGAGAGGCAACAAATATTTCACTAATTCTATTTTTTAAAAATGGCATATAACATGAGAAATTTTGTAATAACTAACTGCAGCTATTTCGCAAGGCAAAACCATAGACGAACTTAAAATCAATTTAATTGATGCTTTAAAACTTTTATTAGAGGTTCATAAAGCGCAATTATCAATGCCTGTACCTGTTAAAACTTAATCCTTCTCACAAGAGGTTCACATAAATCATTGTATTTCTAAAGCCTGCTGTTTGTGGTTATCTACCCTTAAACGCTACATTTGTAACTTTTGCAATGACACCCCCGGGTTGTTTAAAAATATTGTAAATTTGAAAAATTATTTAGAAAGGCCGAGATAGCCAAATTTATCCAGGAACAGTTTTGCCATTGCAATAGTACCCGGAATCTCCGTTAGTCTGATAAATTAAGGTGTCAGCATCAATAAGTTATAAATTTTAATTGAATATAAATGGAAACAGCAAAAACAAAATACCTTGGAGATCTCCGCACTGAAATTCTTCATGTCAGGTCGGGAAGTGTTATAACCACAGATGCACCTGTTGATAATAAAGGAAAGGGAGAAAACTTTTCACCAACTGATATGGTTGCCTCGGCTCTTGGGAGCTGTATCTTCACTATCATGGGTATTGCCGCCATGGAGCATGGCTTTTCAATTGAAGGCAGCACCTGCAAAATAACCAAAATAATGAACGACACTCCACGGAAAATTGGAGAGATAAAAATTGAATTCGACTTTTCAGGAAATAGTTATACCGTAAAGCAGAAAAAAATCCTTGAGTATTGCGTTAAAACATGTCCGGTTGCTCTTTCCCTTAATGAATCAGTAATTCAGAATGTTACCCTGTTATTTAGTTAACAGTATAAAAGCTTTAAATAGTTCAGAAGTTTCCTGAGGCTAAAATGATTTTTCGCTATTATCAGTGTAGTTTGGTTCCAATAAGGTGAACAAACTCTTCCCGTGTGTTAAGCTGTTCAAGAAAGACGCCGGTGAAAGCGGAAGTAGTTGTTACAGAGTTCTGTTTCTGAACGCCACGGATCTGCATACACATATGCTTTGCTTCAATTACTACAGCAACTCCAAGCGGGTTAAGACATTCCTGAATACAGTTTCTGATCTGTGTGGTAAGCCGCTCCTGAACCTGCAGCCTTCTGCTGAAAGCTTCAACAACCCGTGCGATTTTGCTTAGGCCGGTAATATATCCATCGGGGATATAAGCTACATGTGCCTTCCCGAAGAATGGAAGCATGTGATGTTCGCACATCGAATAGATGTCAATATCCTTGACAAGTACCATTTGTCTGTATTCTTCTTTAAATTTTGCTGAGTTTATAATGGCACAGGGATCCTGGTTATAACCCATTGTTAAAAAACTCATAGCTTTGGCAACCCTTACCGGTGTGTTGAGAAGCCCTTCACGATCAGGATCTTCGCCAATCAGCTTAAGAACCCTGTAATAAATACCAGAAAGCTCATCAATTGTGGCAGAGTCCCAGGTTTCAATTTTTTTATATCCATCGGTTTTCTTTCCGGATCCGTCGTTTACTTTTTCAATTCTGTCAGCCATAATATTCTATTGAATTATTTTCCGTTTCTTCAATTTTAATGCAATGAAGGCTTGCCCCCTCGATTTTAATTGGCAATTCAAGTTCATTCCAGATTGCAACTGCCAGATTTTCGGTTGTTGCAATTCTTTCTTTCATAAAAGGTACCTCAAGATTGATGTTTTTATGGTCAATCTTACTGATCACCTTTTCGAGAATAATCTGTTTCAGGATGTTGATATTCATAACAAAACCATGTTCTGGCGAAGGTTCTCCCTTAATGGTAACCCAAAGCACATAGTTATGTCCGTGCCAGTTCGGATTGGAGCATTTCCCGAATACTTTTTGGTTTTCTTCATCAGACCAGTCTTTCCTGAACATCCTGTGTGCGGAACAGAATCTTTCTCTGCGTGTCAGGTAAATCATACTTCAATGAATTTATGTTACAATATTAGCCATTAATTTTGATCTTTCTGATCCATAAAAGCAATATCTTTACGACTCTGGTAATTTAGACAGCTCTTTGCCTAACTATGTCATTTAAAATATTATACGTTACAGCCACTTCTGCAGAAGCAGATGCCCTGAATAAAATCAAGGGTATACAGAAGGTAACCGGCGGATACCGCTTTGGAAACATTGAGATAACTCTTCTTGTTGCCGGCGTAGGTTCAATCTTAACGGCCTGGGCTCTGAAGAGATGGTTCACTGAAAATGGTAAACCGGACCTTGCCATAAATGCAGGTATTGCAGGCAGTTACAGAGATGAATTTATTATCGGAGATGTTGTTATGCCATGGTCTGACTGTTTTGCCGATTCCGGCATTGAGGACGGGGACAACTTCCTCACGCTGGCTGAAGCGGGTTTAACCGGTGCCGGTGAATTTCCATTTAAGGATGGGCTTCTTTATGCTGATAACCTGTGTTTTCATCAGATAAAGAGCAGAATACCGCCGGTCAGGGCTATAACTGTAAATACTGCCACAGGTTCAGAAGCTACCCGTATTAAACTGTTCCGGAAGTTTAATCCTGATATTGAGACGATGGAAGGAGCAACTTTTTTTTATATTTGCATTAGTGAACAGATCCCTTTTCTGGCTTTAAGGTCAATTTCTAACAGAGTGGAACTCCGTGATAAGAGCAAATGGAATATCCCCCTTGCGATCGGTAACCTTTCGGAAAAGCTTCTTGAAGTATTACTAACTTTGGATTGAAAAGATGAAATTAACATTGGGTTTTTCCCCATGCCCTAACGATACATTTATTTTCGACGCCTTGGTGCATGGAAGGGTTGATCTTGAAGGACTGGAGTTTGATTATTTTCTTGCAGATGTTGAAGAGCTGAACAAAAAAGCCCGGGCTTCAGAAGTAGATATAACAAAGATTAGCTGTCATGCATATGCTTATGTTGCTCATAATTACCTCATTCTGGATTCAGGAAGTGCGTTGGGGCACAGAAACGGGCCATTGCTTATAAGCAGAAGGATAATTGATCCATCTGAGATTGCTGATGCTAGAATTGCAATACCAGGGAAATATACAACAGCGAATCTTCTTTTCAGCATAGCTTACCCGGAGGCAAAAAAGAAGACAGAATTTCTTTTTTCGGATATTGAAGAGGCACTTCTGACAGACAAAGCTGATGCCGGACTTATAATTCACGAAACACGATTCACTTATCATAAAAAAGGTTTGGGAAAGATAGCAGATATGGGAGAGTACTGGGAAAAACTTACCGGAATGCCAATCCCTCTCGGAACTATTGTTATAAATCGCAATATCCCTGAAGATGTAGCTTTGAAGGTAAACCGTATACTTCGGAGGAGTCTCGAATATGCTTATCACGATTCATTTGCTTCTTATGATTTTGTTGTAGGTAATGCAAAAGAGATGGACAGTACTGTTATGAATAACCATATTAAACTTTTTGTGAATGAATTTTCCCTTAACCTTGGGAAAAAAGGTAAAGAGGCTATTAATGAGCTTTTCAGGGTAGCCGTAGAAAAAGGGGTTATTCCCGGGCTTCCCGAAAGGATTTTTCTTAACCCCGAATATTAAAGGAGTGGTATATTTTTGTTAAATTTGAACATAGGTAACTTTTCATTGTTTTATGTTGAAAGTATTAATTCAAAATTATCAGAATCATGGCATTTGAACTACCAAAACTACCTTACAAGCTGAATTCACTTGTACCTCATATAAGTGAAGAGACGCTCGATTACCATTATGGAAAACATCATCAGGCTTATGTTAATAACCTGAACGGACTTGTACCCGGCACAGAATTTGAAAATGCTGACCTTGAAACAATTATCAGGAAAGCTGAAGGCGGGATTTACAATAATGCTGCTCAGGTCTGGAACCATACTTTCTACTTCGAATCATTTGCACTCGATGGAAGGAAGATTCCTAAAGGCATTCTTGCTGAGGCAATAAACGGCTCTTTCGGTTCCTTTGATTCATTCAAGGAACAATTTAATAAAGCTGCGGCTACCCTTTTCGGAGCCGGATGGGCCTGGCTGGCGAAAAATCAAGACGGAACTCTTCAGATTGTTCAGGAATCAAACGCTGGCAACCCTTTGCGTAAAGGACTCAAACCGCTTATTACATGCGATGTATGGGAACACGCATATTATATTGATCACAGAAATAAACGTCCGGATTATATCAAATCATTCTGGGAGGTTCTTGATTGGGATCAGATTGAAAAAAGGTATTAATAACCTTACATAAATTCAGGAAGGAATCAGTAGGCGATTCCTTTTTTTTTTTTACATTTGTCATAAGAAAAAAACTGAAAAATGAATCTTAAAGAACTAATCTCAGCAACCCGTACTTTTCGCAGGTTCGATGAGTCGCACAGTATTGATCAGTCAACGCTCGAAAATCTTGTCGGCCTTGCAAGACTTTCAGCCTCGGGTGCTAACAGGCAACCATTAAAATACCTTCTTTTCAACACCCAGGGTTATTGTGAAAAAATATTTCCATATCTCTCCTGGGCAGGGTATATTGAGGCATGGGCAGGCCCTTCCAAAGGAGAACGGCCATCGGGCTATATTATAATTCTTGGCGATAAATCTATAACTGAGATCTTTGGTGTAGATCACGGAATTGCTGCACAAAGTATAATGCTTGGAGCAACAGAAGCAGGCCTTGGAGGTTGTATGATATCTTCAATAAAACGTGAAGAGCTTCGGGAAGAACTGAATATACCTGATAAGTTCGATATCCTTCTTGTTCTCGCATTGGGGAAACCGGTTGAGGTGGTTATTATTGATGAGATTAAAAATAATGATGTCAAATACTGGAGAGATGGTGAAAAGAAGCATCATGTCCCTAAAAGAACCCTTAGTGAGCTGATAATTAAGTTATAATCTGATAATGACTGAAAGACGAATCATTCTTTTTCTCTTTTCAGCACTTATTATTTTTCAATCGGGATTTAGTCAGAAAAAAGAAACCAGTGACGGCGGTATTCTATTTCATGGCATGGTAATGGATGCTGCTAACCTATCACCGGTTCGCAACACACAGATCATGATTAACAGCTCCTTTTCAGCTGTAAGCAGTGATGATGGATCTTTTGCCTTTTATGTGAATCACGGCGATACAGTTGTCTTTAACAGCCTCGGATATAAATCAGAATTTATGCATATAAGTGATACACTCACAGGAATGGAGTTTATTGCTGGTATTTATTTGAATAGCGATACGCTGTCAATAGGTGAGGTTATTATAGTTCCCAGATTAACAAACCTGAAATCTGACCTTATGAATGGAAGGAGTAAAACCCCTGAAACATTTAATAATGCCAGATATAACGTAGCTATGTCAGCATATCAGGGACGTACAGGTATAAATAATTTTGGTGATGCATCCGGCAACTATTCAATATTAAGCCAGAAACAGAAGAATGATGCTTTTGAAAGAGGTGGAATCCCATCGGATAAGATAGCCGGGTTAAGTCCGTTATTATTAATACCAGCAGCTTTCCTTCTTATAAAGGGCGTCCCGGAAAAGCCAGCTCAGTTTAAGTCTGAACTGACTGATCAGGATCTGAATCAGATACAGAAAAAATACTTTGAGACTCTGCGGCAGAGGAAATAGAATCCTTTTGACCGGGAGGATTATCCTTTATAAAAAACAGCTTTAATAATATGGCTTGCCATTTTAGGATTTTCTTTCAGCCTTCGTGTTGAATAGCCGAACCATTGTTTCCCGAACGGAACGTAAATCCTCATGGTATGTCCTTCATTAACAATGCTATCCCGAAGTCTGGGAGTAACACCGTATAGCATCTGAAATTCATACATCTCTTTCGGGACCTGATATTTTTCAATCAGTTTATATGCTCCGTCTACAAGTGGTTTATCGTGTGTTGCAATTCCGACATAAATTTTATTCCTGAACATAAATTCAAGATCTTCAAGGAAATGGGTATTAATCTCTTCATATTTTTTAAATGCAATTGTTTCCTTTTCAACGTAAATACCTTTGCATAGCCTGTAACTCACCGGGATCTTTGCGCTGTTCAGATCAAGCATCTCCTCAAGGTCTTTTAATGTTCTTCTTAAATATGCCTGTACAACAAGTCCTGTATTTCCTGGAAATTCAGCTTTAAGTCTGCGGAAAAGCTCAATCTCATCACTGGTGCAGGGAGAATCTTCCATGTCGATTCTGATGAACCCGTTGTATTGTGCGGCTTTTGCAACAATATCCCTGATATGATTGAAGCAGACCTCCTTATCGATCAGCAAACCGAAACTGGTAGGTTTAACTGAGAAATTTCCATCAATACCGTTTTTGTATGAGGTTTCAATCAGGTTCAGGTATTCATTCTTATTGAGTTCAGCCTCTTCAAGTGTCTTAATGAATTCTCCAAGGACATCAAGAGTAACCTTTATCTTTTTGCTGTTCAGCTCCCTGGATACCTGCATTGCATCTTCAATTGTTTCACCTGAGATATAAGCTCTCGAAAATATCCAGATGAATTTTTTAGGAAACCAGGGCAATATTGCCGCTATGAATTTGTTGAACATAATATGATTTTGTAACTTTTAGAACTAATTTTCCTTTTTCACTTTTTAAAATGCTAATAAAGCTGAAAACAATTCATTTTTTAATGACCTTTGTCATTCAGAAAACAAGAATAACGCATGAAAATATTTTTTTAAAGAAATATTTCAGATAATGCAACCATTCTTTTCCTTGATCGGTCTTAAAAATGTCCCCGGGTTATGATGAGCGAGCAGCAAATAATAGAAGGGTGCGCTAAACATAACAGGAGGGCGCAGCAGATACTTTACGATAAGTATTCCCGCCTTTTGCTTGGTGTTTGTTTAAGATATGCAAAAGATAAGGCGGAGGCTGAGGATATTTTGCAGGAGAGTTTTTTGAAGATCTTCTTTAATATCAAAGATTTTTCAGGAACAGGTTCTTTTATAGGATGGTTAAGGAAGATTGCCGTTAATACCGCAATTACCCATTATCATAAAAATCTGAAATACAGATATCATGTTGATATTGATGAGTACATTTCGGTTGAGGCAGGGACTGAAAGTTTTGAAGAAGATTTTTTTAATTCCGAAGAACTTTTCAAAGTGCTTAATGAGTTGCCGGCCGGTTACAGAATGGTGTTTAACCTTTATGCAGTTGAGGGCTATAAACATAAGGAGATTGCTGAAATGCTCGGGATTGATACAAATACATCTAAATCTCAGTACAGCAGGGCAAAAGGAGTACTCAGAGACAAACTTGAAAAACTTGGAAAATTGAAAAGCAGCTATCCGGAAAATGGCTGAAAGAACATGATAACATTTTAAAAAAGGTGAAGACAGGGAAACAGAATATGGACTTAAATGAGTTATTCAGGCGGAAGCTTGAAAACAGTGAAATTATTCCGGATGCTTCAGTTAATGCAAAGCTGATGCGCAAGCTCGCCGGACGTGAGTTCCTGCGTTTCACCCCGGGCAGAATAAATATCTATTATCTTGGAGGTATCTTTGTTGCAGTAGCAGTAGTCGTTTTTTTACTTTCCGGAGGAGAAAAGGATTCAGGTCAATTGCCTTCCGTGAATTTCTCTGACAGTCTGAATATTAATGTCCGTGCTGATAATACAACTGATGCGGCTTTCAGCCCTTTAAAGCAGAATGAAGGTAATTTAAAAGACAGAGCTTCAGAATCAGTGACTACCGGACAAAAAAATAGTCACGGAAAAATGCAGGCTAAGGAGACGATCCGGTTAAAAGAAGTTCCTATGAAAAACAAATTTATGCCGGCAGGAGTGACTGAATCGTTTTCCAAAAAAGAGCTGTTCACAGGATCGACTCCCGAGAGCGGTAAGATAAAAGGCAGATTGAATAAGGAACAACCCATATTCGAATCATCTGTTGCTAAAGGATGTTCCCCTTTGAAAATACAGTTTTATAATAAATTGAACGGTTACGATTCCTGCCGCTGGACCTTTGGTGACGGAGGTTATTCAACATCAAAGAATCCGGAATGGATCTTTGATGTTGAAGGAGATTATAAGGTAGTTCTTGATGTGTTTGGCACTGATGGGAACATTGCAACTTCTTCAGCAGTAATAACAGTCTACCCGAAGCCATCAGTAAGCTTTGAAACAAATCCCTCAAAGCCTCTTCTTCCTGATGACGAGATTCGCTTCGTCAATTATTCGGCGAATGGAGTAAAATTTAGATGGGATTTTGGCGACGGAAGTTCTTCAGATCTTTCTGAACCCCTTCACAGATATTCAAAATCAGGCAATTATAATTTAAAGCTGGTAGTCTCATCAGAATTTGGATGTATCGATTCCCTAACAGTTCTGAATGCATTTACCGGCTCTGAGGATTTTATTGATTTTCCAAATGCTTTCATTCCTAATCAGGGCGGGCCGACAGGTGGGTTTTATTCTTCAAAAAGCGATGAAACGGCCCAGATCTTCCACCCGGTGTTCTCAGGAGTATCTGAGTATCAGCTGAAAATATTCAGCAAATTAGGGATCCTTATTTTCGAAAGCAATGATATTAATATTGGATGGGATGGGTATTATAATGGGCAGGTAAGCAATCCGGGTGTATATATCTGGAAGGTACGGGGGAATTTCAAAAATGGTGAGCCATTTATCAAAATGGGCGATATAACTCTTCTTAAAAACTGATAATGAGAAGCATTATCTGACAGAATGGCTGTTTCGCTTTTCTTAAAATATATCTAACTCCCCGGTCGGGCTAACGCTGCTGTTTGGTATTAAAAGCATAGCAAATATCACTTTTACAGCTATTTTCCGTTAAAGAGTAATGGATTTTAACTGCAAATCATTATTTTCGTCATTGTAAACATAATCTGTGCGAAATTGGTAAAGAGGATTACATATTTACTGGTACTTTCATTTATCATTCTTACAGATAGTTATGGTCAGGATCCTACATTCTCCCAGTTTTATGCCAATAAATTGTACCTGTCACCCTCCTTCGCGGGAGCTACTGAAGAGTACAGGCTTGCCATGAATTACAGGAACCAATGGCCTGCGGTACCCGGAGTATTTCACACATACAGCATCTCATTCGATAAAGCCCTGGCCAGTTTTAATTCGGGTATAGGTGTGCTTGCAACTTATGATGTGGCCGGGTCAGGAAACCTTAGTTCAACAAACATAGGTCTTCTTTATTCTTATGACTTTAACATTAACAAAAACTGGCACATCAGGCCGGGTGTTAATTTCAAATTCTATTACCTCGGACTGGACATTTACAAACTTGTTTTTAACAGCCAGATGTCAGGTAGCGGAATCTCACCATCTGTTACACCTCCTCCATTTGAAAATCTGGCTGATGTGGACTTTACTACTTCAGTACTTGTTTATAATGAAAGGATATGGGGGGGGCTTACCCTCGATCATCTGCTGTCTCCTAAAACATCATTTTATGGTGATGAATCTACTATACCTGTTAAAATAAATATGTTTGGAGGAATGCAGATTATTAAGCAGACCCGGCTCAGACGCAAAAACCAGGAGATTCTTTCAATTGCAATGAACTTTCAGAAACAGGCGAAATTCTTCCAGTCAGACCTTGGGTTATATTATTATACCAACCCTCTAGTTTTTGGCTTATGGTACAGGGGAATACCGTTGGTTACCTCTCAGGCAGGTGATGCACTGATTGGTCTGGTTGGAATAAAAACCAATTATCTCCAGATAGGTTACAGCTACGATTTTACAGTCTCAAACCTCATAAGCTCAACATCCGGGGCTCATGAGATCTCGCTGGTTTATGAATTTAATAATTTATCAATGGGACAGCAGCGAAAACGGATAAGGGCAATACCTTGCCCCGAGTTCTAACTATTTCACAGGTTCCTGTTTGTATGAACCGAATCTCTAAAATTATGTTATTGACGCAGCCACATTTATTAATTTGTTTATATTTGCGCCTGTCTAATGTTTAACAAATATTTAATTTGCGATGAAGAAACTATCAATAGTTGTGTATGTAGTTCTGTTCTTATCAATAGCAGGCCTTTATATTCTGCATTTCTCGGGAAGTAAGAAAAGTGTTGTTACCGGTTCCGTCAGCGGTGCTCCCTCCCAGGGAATGGCTTACGTTAATATCGATTCTTTAATATCTAAATTTCAGATGTACTCTGACAGAAGAGATGATTTAATGGTAAAGCAGAAGAGTGCAGAAGCAGAACTTAACTCTAAAGGTGGTGTGTACGAAAGAGGTGCACGCGACTATCAGGATAAAGTTAGTAAAGGACTGGTAACCAGAGCAACTGCAGCACAGATTGAACAGTCACTTGTTCAGCAGCAACAGGAACTGGTCTCTCTTCGCGATAAACTCCAATCAAACCTGATGGAAGAGGAACAGGTTATGAATCGTCAGATCATTGACTACATCACCAAATATCTCGATGAAAACAGATCGGCCTACAACTACCAGTACATCCTTGGCAAGAGTTTTGGAAGTATCGTTTTATACAGCGATAGTGCATTGGATATTACCCCGAAAGTACTGGATGCAATAAATAAAAAATACCAGGCAGAGAAAAAATAGAACCAATGGGTTTTGCCTCAGCCTATCTTGAAGAAAGGATATTATTCCCTCAAATAGTTAAGGAGGAACCTGATAAACAGACCGGTATCATTGTTATAATCCCTGCCTATAATGAACCGGCCATAAATAAACTTCTCGATTCCCTCGCTTCATGCATCGAGCCGGAATGTAAGGTTGAGGTTATTGTTATCGTAAATGCCCCGGATGATGCATCGGTGGAAAGCATTGAAAATAACAGGCTCACCATAAAAAATATTGAAAGCTGGAAGAAAGAAAACAGTAACTGTTTCTTCCGGCTTTTTTCTTTTCTGGCTGTTCAGACCTCTTTAACCGGCTGGGGCGTAGGGCTGGCAAGGAAAACAGGAATGGATGAAGCTGTGCGCCGTTTCAGCAGCATCAACAACCCGGAAGGGGTAATTCTTAATCTGGATGCAGACTGTCTGGTGGCAACGAATTACTTTGTCTCGGTCTGCAATGAATTATTCAAAATTAAGGAGAGGTCGGCCTGCTCAATCTGTTTTGAACACCCTTTGTCGGGAAGCGAATTTCCCCCTGATATATACCGGTACATTACTTTATATGAACTCCATCTGCGTTATTATTTACAGGGGCTCGCTTATTCCGGATTTCCATATCTCTTTCATACAGTCGGATCAGCCATTGCCGTAAAAGCCCTTCCATATGTGAAAGCCGGTGGCATGAACAGACGGCAGGCCGGTGAGGATTTTTATTTTATCCAGAAACTGGTTCCTGCAGGTGGCTATTTTAATCTTAACAGTACAACAGTCTTTCCTTCCCCGCGGCCGTCATTCAGAGTGCCTTTTGGGACAGGCGCTTCAATAGGGAAGCTTACTGAAGAAAACAAACAGTCACTTCTTACATATAATATGCTGGCTTTTAAGGAACTTCGCTATTTCTTCGGAATGGTTGATGAGTTTTTTAATTGTAATCCTTCAGGCTTGAAGGCTCATTATAATACATTTCCTTCCGGATTAAAATCATTTTTAGTCGAAAAAGAATGGATAGAAAAGATTGCTGAAATAAAAAATAACACTTCAGGGTTGCCACCATTCCGTAAAAGGTTCTTCGAATGGTTCAATATGTTCCGGATTGTAAAATACCTGAATTATGTCCACCGGGAGATATTTGAAAAAAGGGATGTTGATGTTTCAGCAAAAGAATTATTGGAAAATTCAGGAATAAAAGTAAAATCTGCCGATCCTCACGAACTGCTGATATATTTCAGGAAGCTGGAAAAATCAGGTAATTATTCCTAATTATTCCTTCTTGTCATCTTTCTGTCTTCCGATGGCGTTAGAATAATATAAAGATCCTCATCTGATTTCTTCATGTGGTACTGCTCCCTTGCAAACTTCTCCAGATTGTGATTGTCTGTTTTTAGTTCATGAAGCTTCTGGCTGTCAGCTTCTATCCGTTTAATATAATACTCTTTATCGATCTTTAGCTTACGCAAATCCCGCATCTCCTTATATCTGGAGATAAGATTATTAGAATCAAAAAGCAAAAGCCAGACCAGGAAAATAATAAGAGTCAGAAGGTATTTGTTTCGCAATACCCGGGGTATTTTGTTGGAATAATTAAACCTGATCATGATTGTACAAACCTACAATATTTTTTTCAACCGCCACTCATGAGATAAAGCATCTGCACATTGTCGCCATTGTGTATAACTGTCGAGTCGTACTTCTCTTTTACTATCAAGACTCCGTTTATCTTAATGATTCTTAATTTAAAAGAGAATTTTTTAATGAGAAGCATATCACTGACGCTCATCTCCTCCAGAGTGAATCCCTCTTCTCTGTTGTTTAATAATATCTTCATAATCAAAGCGATAAGAGGTTCACTTCATTTTCATCAGGATTTCAATCACTACATTTGCCTGCATATTTGCCACCATTCCAACACGTGGTGCCATAGGCGGCATATTATCTGAAACTTCAGACGATTCGTCACCGCAAACAAATAAAGTACCATCTATTTTTCTGCAGACAATATCTTCACTCTTACCCCATCCTGCCAGTCCGGAGCCGATAACAATGGGAGTTCCCGCCAGCTTCGTCTGAACGGTTTCTATAAGCATCTCCTTCATGTCTGATCTGTCGAATGCTTCAACAATTACCGAGCATCCGGAGAAGATCTCAGGAATATTAATCCTGTTGAGTTTTATTTGATGGCATATTACAGAAACATCCGGATTGATCCGGCTGATGTTATCTTTCAGTGCGAAAACTTTCATCATCCCTATCTGATCCCTGAAAAAATATTGTCTATTGAGATTCGGCTCTTCAATAATATCAAAATCAGTTATGACAAGAGTGCCAACCCCGCTTCTGGCAAGTGCAACAGCGCAATTTGAACCAAGCCCTCCTGCACCTGCTATGCCTACCCGGAATTTTCCCAGATGACTCCTTATTTCTGAAAAGTTCATTTTATTTCTTATTCCGGCTATAAAGATACTCATTTTATCACATAGCATATTGACTTATATCATATTATAGATTGTCTTAATAGCCTACCTTTGATGGGTCAGAAACAGTTTAAGGTATAAATCTCAATAACCGGAATATGGAAATTCAGGCAATAAAAGCGCAGCATAAACTTCTCAGGAAATGGGATTATAACTGGACTCCGCTTACCAGGGGCTATACCGACAAAACTCTTTATATCAATGTAGGTACTTCAGAAGTAAAAGAGAAGGATGTCCCCGCCATTATGAAGGAAAAATTCATTGGCGGAAAAGGTTATGGACTCCGGCTTCTCTGGGATGCAACCAAACCTGAAACAAAATGGGATGATCCTGAAAATGAAATTATTATATCTTCAGGTCCTATTGGAGGAATAACCCAGTATTCAGGAACAGGGAAGTCCCTGGTAGTTACAATATCCCCGCAGACCGACTCGGTTATGGACAGTAATGTTGGCGGATTTTTCGGACCATTTCTTAAGTTTTCAGGTTTTGATGCTCTTGAAATTCAGGGCAAATCGGATAAGGATATAATAGTTTTCATTGATGGCATAAACCATAAGGTTGAAATATTTGAAGCACCCGGCGAGGCTCCGGACAGCCATCGTCTGACAGAACAGCTTACGGAGATATTTGCTGATAATGAGAATGAGAAAAAATCGATAGGAATAGTCTCCACAGGGTCAGCAGCAGACCATTCGCTTATCGGGATGCTGAATTTCAGCTTCTTTGATCCTAAAAAGAAAAAGGTTCGTCTGAAACAGGCAGGAAGGGGAGGTATTGGTACTGTTTTTCGCAATAAAAAGATCAGAGCCCTCGTATGTAAGATCCCCGGAGTAAAGGGTAATCTTAATAATGTTGTTGATCTTGACGCAATTATGGAGCGTGGAAAACGATTCAACAGGGAGATGCGTGAACTTGACGATTCGCAATGCCAGATGAAACAGACAGGAACGGCTCATCTTATGGAAATAATGAATGACCATGATCTTCTTCCTGTAATGAATTACAAATATGGCAGTCATCGTGATGCTTTTAAAATAGACTCCTCAGTCTGGAAAAGACATTTTACGCAGAATGTCCCGGATGGCTGCTGGATAGGTTGTAATATGTCGTGCAGCAAGCGAATTGATGATTATACTGTAAAAACAGGCCCGCATAAAGGCCAGGTTGTTATCGTTGATGGCCCTGAATATGAAAATGCTGCAGGCCTTGGTTCAAACTGCGGAATATTTGATCCGGAATATATTATTGAAACTAATTTCTATTGCGATACCTACGGAGTCTGTACAATAACCTGGAGCACCTCAACGGCATTCATTATGGAGTGTTTCCAGAACGGGATCCTCAATATGGAAAGAACAGGAGGGCTGGATCTCAATTTTGGCAATTCAGAAGCTGCCCTTGAAATGCTTCACCAGCTGGCCAGAGGAGAGGGATTCGGGAAGATAGCCGGAACCGGAGTTCGTAAAATGAAGGAGTTGTTTATCCGCAACGGATGGGGTGACGCTGCCTTTCTTAATGATATTGGGATGGAAAACAAGGGACTGGAATATTCCCAGTATATGCCGAAAGAATCACTGGCACAACAAGGTGGTTTTGCACTTACAAATAAAGGTCCCCAACACGATGAAGCGTGGCTAATATTTATGGATATGGTTAATAATCAGATTCCTACATTCGAAAATAAAGCCGAAGCTCTTCACTATTTTCCTATGTTCCGTACATGGTTTGGTCTGGTTGGTTTATGCAAACTTCCATGGAACGACGTGGAACCCGAAAGTAATGCACAAAGTGATGAACCTGCCAAAGTACCGGAACATGTTGATAATTACATAGCTATCTATAAGGCAGTTACAGGTCTGGAGTTCGACAGGAAACGACTGGTGGAGGATTCTGAAAGGGTCTATAATTTTCAGCGTGTATTTAATATCAGACGCGGCTATGGAAAACGTATTAACGACAGGCAGCCATATCGTGCCGCAGGACCCGTAACGAAAGAGGAATATGAATCACGCGCCGACAGGTATGACAAGCAATTAAAGGAGAAGGTTTTCGTTGATCCTATGGGAAAAACAACTGAGGAAAAAATGAAGTTGCTTCGCCTGTACAGGGAGGATCAGTTTGAGAAGTTAACAGATGCTGTCTATAAAAGAAGAGGCTGGAACAAAGACGGGATTCCTTCAATCGAATTTCTTAAGAAAATAGGAATGGACTTTCCTGAAGTACTTGATGTTGTGAAAAAACATCTTTAATTGCAGGCGATCCGGCATTCCAGATACCAGCAGAAACAGACCATTGATGCCAGCCTGGTCGTTTATGCCATTTAACTCATTTTTCACTTCATTCTGTGCACTTCATACTTGACCGATCCTTTGGCATTAGCGTCAAAAGATTTACATTTGCTTAAATAAATTGAATGAAGTGAATTTGTAAATAACATTGAGTTAAAATTGCAGATTCCGTTACTTAATCTTCAACTTTTTTATGGCCGGTCCGAAAGGTTCAAAATATTATGATATTTTTCTGAAGCAACAACTTTTGCTTGTTACAAAGGCGGATGATGCTGTAATCAATGAAGAGGGTTTTCTTCTGCTTCTGGAGTTGCAGAAGGAGCAATCTATTGTTGCCGCTTCAAGGAATCTGGATATCAGTTACAGGAAAGCCTGGGGGCTTCTGCGGGAGATTGAGAATCTCCTTGGATTTAAGCTTGTGGGGAAGCATCGCGGTGGTGAAGCCGGTGGGAAAACCTACCTAACTCAGGAAGGAACAGAGCTTATTATGGCCTACACTAATCTGAAACGGGATCTTGATTCTGCAGTTCACGATCCTGTAAAAACTTTTTTTAACAGCATTAATAAAATATCAGGCAGAGAATGAGACAGATCCCTGTATTTTTATTTCTGGCTATTTCCCTTCTTACCGGATGCGGGAACAGACATTCCGGAAATTCAAAAGAGATAATAATCTTCCATGCCGGTAGCCTTTCTGTACCTTTCCGGCAGATGAAAAATGAATATGAGAAGAAGAATTCGGATGTTAAAATATTACTTGAACCGGCAGGCAGTATCGTCTGCGCACGGAAGATAACTGAACTGAAAAAACCTTGCGACATAATAGCATCTGCAGATTATTTTGTTATAAATGAGATGCTTATTCCCGGATTTGCAAAATGGAGCATCAGATTTGCCACTAATGAAATCGTCATTGCGTTTAATGATAAATCAAAATATCATTCTGCGATAACCCCTGAAAACTGGATAGATATTCTGCTTCGGGACGACGTCATCTATTCCCGTTCCGATCCCGACTCCGACCCCTGCGGTTACCGTACCGTTTTCACCCTTATGCTGGCAGAGAAGTATTATAACAGAAAAGGGCTAACTGAGAGTTTGGTGCGGAAAAACATAAACTTTATCCGGCCTAAAGAGGTTGACCTGATTGCACTTATTGAAACGAATTCTATTGACTACATGTTTCAATATAAGTCAGTTGCAATTCAGCATGGATTGAAATACATTGAACTTCCGGATGATATCAACCTGTCTGACCCTTCGAAAGCCGGATTGTATAAATCTGTCTCAATAGATGTAACAGGCAGCAAGCCCGGCTCCAGAATGAAGGTTACCGGTGATTATATTAATTACAGTCTTACAATTCCTGATAATGCTCCTCATAACGCCGCCGCAATCGATTTTATCTGTTTCATACTTGGCAAAGAAGGGTTGGAAATATTCAGAAAAAACGGACAGGAGCCTATTATTCCATTTTCAACAGAACAGTCTGATAAACTTCCTATAGAACTTTTGAAGTATATAACTGATAATAAAGTGAATTAATCTGACTATGTACAGATACACCCCTTTTAACCTCATTCTGCTGGTTTTATCTTCGTTGGTTCTGCTATTTCTTGTGGCTCCTCTTCTTGGAATGTTTCTGCAGACAGGAGTCGGGGAGTTTTTTGATACAGCAAATGATAAAGAGGTGCAGGCAAGTATCTGGCTTACAATCTGGGTCTCTTTCTCGGCAACATTTCTCTTTGCAATTGCAGCCGTACCTTTCTCCTGGCTCCTTGCCAGGAAATCGTTTCCAATGAAAAGCATCGTTAAAGGGATAATTGATCTGCCGGTTGTATTGCCTCATACAGCTGCCGGGATCGCTCTTCTCGGATTTATCTCACGAGATGGTATTCTGGGAAAAACAGCTGCGGTGGCAGGTATCAGCCTGATTAATAATCCTTCCGGAATTGCTCTAGCAATGGCCTTTGTGAGTCTTCCTTTCCTGATAAACTCTGCGCGCGATGGCTTTGCAGCAGTTCCTGAGCGACTCGAAAAGGCCGCCCTTAGCCTTGGCGCCAGCAGGGCAAGAGTGTTTTTTACAATATCACTTCCGCTTGCCTGGAGAAGTATAGTTACCGGATTTGTTATGATGTTTGCACGGGGAATGAGCGAATTTGGTGCTGTCGTTATAATCGCATATCACCCTATGATAGCACCTGTCCTAATTTATGACAGATTCAGCTCTTTCGGGCTGTCATATGCTCGTCCTGCTGCAGTATTGTTTATTATTGTCGCACTTGTCGTATTTACTTTATTAAGGATCCTTTCGGAAATAAGAAAGACTCCGTTTGCAAAAAATGATTATGCTGATTCTTAAGAACATATCAAAGAAATTTGGGGATTTTCATTTGACCGATATTGACCTTGAAATATCGGAAGGGACCTATTATGTTCTTCTTGGAAGATCGGGTTCAGGAAAGACTCAGTTGCTGGAACTTATTGCAGGGCTCAATAAACCTGATACCGGTGAGATCTGGCTCGATGGGGAAAATATTACTAAGAAAAAAATCCAGGGAAGAAGTATCGGTCTGGTATTTCAGGATTATGCCATCTTCCCTAATATGACGGTTTCCGGGAACATAGCTTATTCATTAAGTTCCGGAAAGACAAGCAGAACTATTATAAAAGAAAAAGTCAGCAAAGTGGCAGCTGAACTTAATATTACTCACCTTCTTGGGAGAGATACACACCATCTTTCAGGAGGAGAGCTGCAGAGAGTAGCTCTGGCCCGCACTCTCATAACTTCCCCCAGGCTGTTGCTTCTTGACGAGCCGATGGCTTCAGTGGATGCAAGTCTGAAGGATGATATCAAAAGGCTTCTCAGGGGACTGAACAGAAAAGGACTTACAATAATACATGTTACACACGACTACGCTGAAGCAGTAAGCCTTGCAACTAAAGTAGGAGTGATACATAATGGAAGGATTATCCAGGAGGGTTCCCCTGATGATGTTTTCAGAAAACCCGTCAATAAATTTGTGGCCAGATATTCAGGAATCAGAAACTTCTTCAGGGTTGAATATAAAAAGGAATCCGAAAAATGGGTTGCAGTCTGCAATGACAAAATAATTTTTAATGTTTCCGAAAACTTGTATCCCAAAGAAGGTCTGTTGCTGTTAAGAAGCGATGATATTAAAATTACTCCTGCAATGCCTTCTTTTAATCCCGGTAACTGTTTCAAAGGGATAGTCAGGGAGATTCTTCCGGTCGGTTATGGGATGGAAATAACAATCGATGCAGGTGAAAGATTCTATGTTGATGTATCTGCCGATACTTTTAAGCAATTCCCTTTATGTGAGTTAGCAGAGGTATGGATCTCTTTTTCTCCCGAAGCTGCTATTGCACTTCAGGGAGCCAATTAATGCAAACCGAAAACTTAATCTGCTCCGGGATACCAAAAAGATATACAGTAACTAAAATAAAGAACAATAATGGAGATAATATCATTCGAAAAGGCACAGGAGACAGTGCTTAAATCTTCTTTCAGAATGACTACTGAGAAGGTTTCTTTTACTGATTCCCTTTACCGGGTCCTGGCTGAAGATATTGCCAGCGATATGGATATGCCTCCTTTCAATAAAGCAACAGTTGATGGATTTGCATGCAGAAGATGTGATCTGGGAAGAGTGCTGGATCTTGCAGGGACAATTGCTGCAGGCAGCCATTCAAGAGAAGAAATTTCGGAAAATATTTGTTTCAGGATAATGACAGGAGCTTCTGTTCCGGCAGGGGCCGATATGGTTTTTATGGTGGAGGACTCTCATATAAATCCAGATGGGAAAGTTAGTTATACGGGAGCTTTTTCAAAGGACAATATCTCAAAACGTGGTGAGGATATTAAAAAGGGAGATACGGTTCTGAAACAGGGAAAACTGATCAGTCCACAGGATATTGCCGTAATGGCCTCAGTTGGACATACTTCTGTCATTGTCAGCGCTATGCCTAAAGTAACTGTTATAAGTTCAGGCGATGAACTTGTTGAACCTTCCGAAAAACCCGGAATTTCGAAAATCAGGAATTCCAATGCATACCAGTTAATGGCTCAGCTGAAGCGTGCCGGCGCCATGGGAGAGTATCTTGGTATTGCCGGGGATAATGAGTCAGTAACCTATGATATTTTAACACACGCTCTCTCTGTAAGCGATATAGTCCTCATTACCGGGGGTGTCTCTATGGGCGATTTCGATTTTGTTCCTTCTGTAATGGAAAGGGCAGGTGTGAAAATTCTCTTCTCACGAGTGAACGTACAGCCGGGGAAACCAACAACTTTTGGCGTTCATCCCAAAGCAATTGTATTCGGATTGCCAGGCAATCCTGTTTCCTCATTTTTACAGTTCGAATTGCTTGTCAGGCCGGTCATTTGTGAAATGATGGGCTGTCAATTTGTTCCGGTAACTTTTTCCCTTCCTATGAAGGATAGTTTTACCCGACGAACAACCGACCGCATGGCCTGGATTCCTGTTGTAATATCAAAAGACGGAAGAGTATCTCCCGTTGAATATCATGGCTCTGCACATATTTCTGCATTAGCATCTGCTGACGGGATAATTATGCTTCCTGAAGGCAAAAAAACTATAGAAAAGGGAGAGGTGGTAAGTGTACGACAGATTTGACAGAAATATTAACTATCTGCGCATTTCGGTTACTGACAGGTGTAATCTGAGATGTTCATATTGTATGCCGGAAGAGGGTATTCAGTTGCTCCGCCACAGCGATATTCTCTCGTTCAGCGAAATTACCAGCTTTACTGCTGCTGCAGTGAAATACGGTGTGACAAAAGTAAGAATCACCGGCGGAGAACCCCTTGTAAGAAAAGGAATTACAGCTCTTGTACGGATGATCTCAGATATCAGCGGTATTGAGGACCTCTCAATGACAACTAACGGAGTGCTTCTGAAAGAATTTGCGGTGGAGCTTAAATCTGCCGGACTTCAACGGGTAAATATCAGCCTTGATACGATAGATCCTGAAAAGTTCAGGGCAATCACCAGGACAGGAGATATTTCCCAGGTGTTTGAAGGTATAAAGGCAGCTGTAAATGCAGGTCTGCTTCCTGTAAAAATAAACTGTGTTATAAAAGAGTCTAAAAAGGAACCTGAGGCAATGGAGGTTACCCGGTTCTGTCAGGATAATAATTTGGAAATAAGGTATATAAGACAAATGGATCTTGTAACGGGGCATTTCTCACCGGTTGATGGCGGAACAGGAGGAGATTGTCAATCCTGCAACAGATTAAGACTTACCGCCAATGGAAAACTAAAACCCTGCCTCTTCAGTGATATTGAACTGGATATTAGAGAACTCGGTTTTGAAAAGGCCTTAATGAAATCAGTGGAATTAAAGCCTGAATGCGGATCAAAGAATGAAACAGGTAAATTTTATAATATCGGAGGTTAACAGATTATGGATAAACTGACACATACTGACATTAAAGGTAAAGCGGTAATGGTTGATGTTGGTGAAAAGGAGATTCAGCTTCGCATTGCGAGAGCTGAAGGACACATTGTTCTGTCAGATGGAACAATAGAGCTGATTAAAGAAAATCTTCTGAAAAAAGGAGATGTATTAACTGTAGCTCAGCTGGCAGGAATAAGCGCAGCGAAACAGACATCCTCCCTGATTCCGCTATGTCATAATATCGTTATAGATAGTGTTAAAGTTGATGCAATTGTTGATGGTACCGGCGTGATGGTTGTTAGTGAGGTCCGCTGTACCGGAAGAACAGGGGTGGAGATGGAGGCATTAACCGCAGTCAGCATTGCTCTCCTGACAGTGTATGATATGTGTAAAGCAGTCGATAAGAAGATGGTAATTGATAAAATATTTCTTACTGAAAAAATTAAAAAATGAACTTACCGGCAAAAATTAATATTCTTATTATTACTCTTAGCGATCGTGCATTCAGAGGTGATTACCCTGATCTGAGCGGACCCAGGATAAAAGAGATCATTGAACCATATTTTACTTCAGCAGGATGGGATTTTAATGTCTGCCTCACACTTATCCCGGACGATCGGGCTGAATTGAAAGAGATACTTGTGAGTGCAGTGGACAAATTCAATATTATCATAACCACCGGAGGAACAGGTATCGGCCCCAGAGATATTACCATTGAGACGGTTAAACCACTTCTCACAAAAGAGATTCCCGGTATTATGGAATTTATTAGGATGAAATACGGAGCAGAGAAACCAAATGCTTTACTGAGCAGAGGTGTAGCCGGAATAATCGGGAAATCGCTTATTTATACCCTTCCCGGTTCACTGAAAGCTGTTGAAGAGTATATGGCCGAGATCCTTCGAACTATGGAGCATACAATTTATATGCAATACGGCATTGACAAACATGAAAAACACTGATTTGCCCCCCTTTTCCGATTTTTTCAGCATAATAAAGATCAGTTGTAACTGATATATTTATTTCCGGAATATTTTTATACTACAGGATAAAAAACGGATACATAACGGATATATTGTAAAAATATTTTCTATTTTTGTAAACGGATAATGTGGATATAAAACGGATAATAATGGATATCTCTAATAGAATAACTTCAAAGCTGGATTTCAGTAGTTCAGTATACCAGCAGGTAAGTCAAAAGCTTGGCGTGATTGACTCATTTAACGGAAAATGGAAAGTATTTGAAAGTCTGCAAAGCAAATATTTGTCGGTACTTGAAAAAACAGCTATAAAGGAGAGTGTCGGTTCGTCAACACGAATCGAAGGAGCTAAGCTTTCTGATGATGAAGTTGAAAAACTTATGATTTTAGGAGACTCAAGAACACCCATAAATTATGACGAGCAGGAGGTTCTGGGATATTTTGAGGCATTGGAAATGATTCTGGGGAATTCGTCCGGAATAACAATAGAAGAGGACTATATTCATCAGCTCCATAGTATCCTCTTGAGGCACAGTGTTAACGACCTTAGGCATAAAGGAAAA
This sequence comes from uncultured Bacteroidota bacterium, assembly GCA_903824785.1. Taxonomy (GTDB): domain Bacteria; phylum Bacteroidota; class Bacteroidia; order Bacteroidales; family VadinHA17; genus LD21. Next base: position 132,733 of record CAIJYD010000078.1, on the reverse strand, counting down.
TATAAAAAACTTGCAAACCAGGTAGTGGCTAATTATCCCGATGGTCCGGGGAAATCGATTTTCATAACTACAGAACCGCACCTGACACCAGGCGAGATGGAAGGTTTGTTATTCTGGACAAATGAAAGACTTAAAAAGAAAGATTTACATCCGATGTTTATAACGGCTTCTTTTATTTATGAATTTCTGTCAATACACCCATACCATGATGGTAACGGTCGTTTATCAAGGCTCCTGACTATACTGCTGCTGCTGAAGCAGGATTACACTTTTATCAGGTATGTCTCACTGGAAAACGAGCTTGAAGCAAGGAAAGAAGAATACCAGCAGGCGTTGATGGCAGGGCAGCCAAGCAGAAATAAGGAAAATGAGCGGATTGAGAGCTGGGTACTGTTCTTATTTGATTGTTTAATGGTAATAACCCGCAAACTTGATATCATGTACGATACATACAATAAACTGAAAGTGTCATTAAATGAACGTCAGCAAGCAGTTATGGAATTTCTTGACGAACATAAAACCGCCCAGGTGGGGATGCTGGAAAAACAACTTAAAGTTTACTCCCGGAATACTCTGAAAAAAGACCTTTCTTATCTTGTTATTGAAGGTTTATTGATGAAAACAGGCAAAGGCCGCGGGGCGAGGTACCATTCAAAAGAGCCCCAGTTGGTTACTGAAAGCATAACCTGACCATCTGTTTCAGTTTTCCCCAAACTGTATTTCATGGGCACTTTGATTTATCATTCTCAGCCATTTTTATTTCATGAAAATTATTGAATTATTGTAATTATCGTATATTTACTCATCGGGTATTAGCCAAAACATTATAAGTTTGATTAAATATATAGAATAAAACTGGCACATAGGGATACATCATTTCAGCAAATCCAATAATCTGAATTTTTCAATGAATTCGCGCGAAAGAATCTTAAAAACTTTGAATCATCAGGAGCCCGACAGGGTTCCGTTCGATCTTGCAGGTTCAACCTGGACAGGAATTACAAACGGTGCATATCAGAATCTTGTAAGCTATATGGATCTCCCTCAGGAAAAACCTGACTGGGCAGATGTAATCCAGCAGATTGTTATTCCATCAGATATTGTGCTGGAACGGCTGAGTGTTGATACACGCGGTCTGCTGCCACTGACCAGCCATAACTGGGATGTTTATGAGAAACTGACCGAGGCTGGCAATAACTGGGAGTATCATGATGAATGGAATTTCATACACCATTTTCCCAAAAATAATGGTCACTGGTTTTCTCTGGTGAAAAATCCGATGGCGGATATTACAGATCCATCCGTAAATGATATTCTGGAATTCAACTGGCCTCTGGCTTCCGATAAGCGTCGTATTGCCGGATTACGGGAAAAAGCCCTGCAATTCAGGGAGCAGGGAAAACTGGTAATAATAAAGGGTCTTTGTGCCGGAGTTTTCGAAATGCACCAGAGAGTTCGGGGAATGACCAACGCTATGGTAGATTCCTTCACAATTCCGGAATTCTCTGACCTGCTTGTTGGAAAGATTACCGATTTGAAGATCGAGTTCTGGGAAATGGCACTGGATGCCCTTGGCGATTTGGTGGATATTGTTGCAGAAGGTGACGATTACGGGACTCAGGAATCGCAGCTTATCGGGCCTGACCAGTTCAGACTGAATTACAAGCCTCACGTTTCCAGAGTAATAGATGCAATGAAAAGGAAGGCGCCAAATGCCAAAGTAATGTTTCACTCATGTGGTAACGTGCGTCCCGTAATACCGGATTTTATTGAGATGGGCATTGATATTCTGAACCCTGTCCACATTACCGCAACCGGAATGGAGCCTCTGCAGCTGAAAAAGGATTTTGGCAGCGATATTGTCTTCTGGGGAGGTGGGATTGATACACAAAAAGTGCTTCCAACATCAACCCCTGAGGAGGTTACCGAAAGTGTAAAAAGAAATCTGGAAGCACTTGCGCCGGGAGGAGGCTATGTTTTTGCCACTGTGCATAATATCCAGAGTGAAGTACCTCCTCAAAATATAATTGCAATGCTGGAAGGGCTCCGGGAATATGGAAAATACTGATGATTAACAAATAAATATACTGAAAATGAACCGCAAAGAATTTATTAAACGAAATGGAATAGCAGTATTAGGCACAATGGTGATGCCAACCATTGTCCCTTCATCCGTTTTCGGAAAAAATGCTCCCGCCAACAGGATCGGAATCGGAATGATTGGTGTTGGTCGTCAGGCTGTGAGTGCCAACCTCCTGAATGGGTTTCTGAAACTCGGCAACTGCCAGGTCATTGCTATCAATGATGTTGACTCATGGAGGATGGGAAATGCAGCAAAGGTTATCAACCAGGCTTACGCTTCTAAAACCGGCAGCCCTTATTCAGGTGTAAAATCGCATGATGATTACCGCGAACTTATTGCGAACAAAGATGTAGATGCTGTAATGGTATCTACTCCCGATCACTGGCATGCAGCTGCAGGAATTGCCGCAGCCCTTGCCGGCAAACATGTTTCAGTGGAAAAGGCTCTTTCTGTGAGCTATTCCCATAGTAAAGCATTAGTTGAAGCTGTTAAATTTAAAGGTGTTGCCAACCGGCTCGACAGTGAATTCAGGTCTCTTGAACATTTCTGGAAAACAATTGAGATTGTTCACAATGGAGTAATCGGGAAGCTTATTAATGTTAAAGTAGGTGTTCCTGCTGAATTATCTGGGAGTGCTCTTGGCCCGCAGCCCGAAACGGAGGTTCCAAAAGAACTTAATTACGATATGTGGCTGGGGCCTGCTTTTCCTGCCCCCTACACACGAAACAGGGTCCACGACCCAAACACCATTGAAACGCGGCCGGGATGGCTGAGAAACGAGGATTATAGCAATGGGATGATCACCAACTGGGGTGCCCATCTTTGCGATATTGCCCTTTGGGGAATGAAAAAGGAATACGAATTGCCGGTAAGCGTTTCAGGAACCGGTAATTTTTCAAAAGGGCTTTGGAATACCATCGAGAACTTTAACCTGGATTACAAATATGCCGATGGATTAACAATGAGCTATACTATCGACCAGCCTTATGTAAAATTTGAAGGAGATAATGGATGGATTAAAATTACTTACCCCGATAAAATAGAGGTCAGTAATCCTTCCATTCTTAACTTTAAACCTGGGGCAAACGACATCTCCTACAAGGATACTTTAACTGATAAAGCTGATTTTCTCAGGTCAATTGAAACAGGAAAAAAAGCCTTTGAACCAATAGAAGTTGGGCACAATGTATATTTTACCACCCTGATGGGGCTGTTTGCAATCAAACAGGGTGCCGAATTGAAATGGGACAAAACTGCTATGAAGTTTTCCGGTAATTCAGATGCTAATGCCATGTTAAACAGACCTTTTCGTGAAAAATGGCTTGATAAAAATGTTGTGGACTGGATGAATAAATTTCAAAATGTAACTTTAAAATAAACCGGGATGAGAAGAATTCTAATAATATTGATGCTCGTAACACTTTCTTTGTCTTTGAGTTGCTGCTTAAATAAAAAGAAGTTGGATAATGTTTTTTACTGCTTTAACAATTCAATGAGGCTTGCGAATGCACCCACCGGTTACGAAGAACAGGCCAGACTTGCAAAACGGCTAGGCTATTCAGGCATCTCAGGAAGCGGAGAAGAGAGTTATTTTGAATTCCGAAAGGCACTTGATATTGCCGGTGTTAATATACCCGAAACATATATCCCTCTTAAGATTGATTCCGGTATTCCTCCCTACAATCCATTGTTAAAAGAGCTTATCAAAGACTCCAAAGACCGTGACCTTTTAATTACACTTCATCTGCATAGTGAAATTTATAAGAACAATAAGGAGGAAGGCGATTTGAAGTTTGTGGCTGTACTTACTGAACTGGCTGATTATGCTGCACAGTACAACGTTAAGCTTTCCGTCTATCCGCATTATTCATTTTACTGCGAGAGTCTTGAACACGCCGTGAAACTGACAAAAATGGTTAACCGCCCTAATCTTGGTGCCGTCTTTAATCTTTGCCATTTTCTTAAGGTGGAAGGGCCTTCAGATCTGGAAGAGCAGGTTAAAAAAGCTGTGCCTTACCTGTTCATGGTTTCTTTGTCAGGTGCCGACACGGGAGATACCAGAAATATGGATTGGGACAGGCTTATCCAGCCTCTTGGAAAAGGAAGTTTTGATACATATCCTCTGGTAAAGTTTTTAAAGGATAATAATTATGAGGGTAAGTTCGGATTGCAGTGTTATAATATCAAACAGGATTGCGAGCCAACTCTGACCCAGTCAATGAATACCTGGAATGAGTATAAAAAAAGGTATTCGAAAGAGAAAAATTAGTGGATGATATGATACCTGTTTCAATTTAATCTTGAAAGTGCAACTATTTTTGCTCTGCTAATTTTTTAATCAGTCAATAACTAATAACTCAGGACATGGTCCTCAAAAAGACAAATTTTCGCTGGATCATTGTGGCAATGCTTTTCCTGTCAACCACAATCAATTATTTTGATCGTGTTTTAATAGGCATCCTTGCTCCCAACCTGGGTGTTGAGTTTGGTTGGAATGAGCAGCAGTACGGATACATAGTTTTTGCTTTTCAGCTTACCTATGCCCTTGGGACCTTTATCATGGGGTACCTGATCGATCGCCTCGGAACGCGCTGGGGATTCGTTTTGGCCGCATTTCTATGGGGACTGGCCAGCACTTCTCATGCTCTTGCAAGAGGGTGGATTGGGTTTGCACTGTCACGTATGGGTTTAGGAATTGGTCAGGCTGCTAATTTTCCTGCCAGTATAAAAACTGTGGCTGAATGGTTCCCTCCCGGGGAAAGGGCATTTGCCACAGGATTATTTAATGGTGGGTCGAATATGGGGCAGGTACTGGCTCCTTTGCTTATTCCGGTAATTCTTTTGCTCTTTTTCACCTGGAAGGTTGTATTTATTTTTTCCGGATTGTTAAGTCTGCTCTGGCTGTTGTTGTGGCTGGTGGTCTATCGTTCACCTGAAGAGAGCCGTTTCGTCAATCAGAAAGAACTTGATTATATCAGAGAGGGCTCCGGTGATTCAGGAAAGGTGATCATTCCATGGAAAAGACTTATCCTTTACCGACAGACATGGGCAGTGGCTCTTGGAAAACTCTTTGCAGATCCTGTCTGGTATTTCTATCTTTTCTGGGGAGCTAAATTTCTCCATTCCAAGTTTGGTATAACCCTTAGCGGACTGGCATTGCCACTGGTAATTATTTATCTTGTGGCTTATTGTGGAGGAGTTGGTGGCGGAGCAATCTCTTCCTGGTTGCTGAAAAAAGGTAAAACAGTAAATTTTGCCCGTAAAATAACCATGCTGGGAAGTGCAATTCTGGTTCTTCCGGTAATGTTGGTCCCTTTTCTTGATTCTCTTTACCTCTGTGTGGCACTTATTGCGCTCGCTGCCGCAGCCCATAACTCGTGGTCGGCAAATATTTTCACAATAGCCTCCGATCTGTTTCCGAAGTCTGCAGTAGGTTCGGTTATTGGTTTTGCAACTACAATAAGCTCGGTGGCAGCCATGGTTACATCCCTGCTTATCGGATATGTATTGAACAAATCAGGTACCGGCGGATATGTTTTCCCTTTTGTAATAGCCTCCTTTGGATATCTCATCGGTATTACTGTTGTTCACCGGCTTTCACCTTCTCTTAAACCGGTTACTTTAAATCCTCAATCTTAAACAGATGGAACGACGAAATTTCATTTCTCTTACCGGAGCCGGCATTATTGGAACAACACTGCTACGCGAATCCGTACTTGGAACACCTTCCTCAAAATCAAAATTGCGTTGGGAAAAAAACAAGGGAGACAAATTGTTCAGCCAGCTTATTTGTGAAGAAAAACCATTCATACGGAATACTTCTGCCGGGTTGCTTGATGCAAAATGTTGTTTTTCAAAGGGCGATAAAAACCTTTCTGAAATCTACCTTAAGCCTGGAAATGAGAATATTATTGTAAATCAGATTGATACAGCTTTGACTCATCAGCTTCATAAAACTCCTTTTGGCGATGGGGAAGATCTGCTTGAGGCAGTTTTTACGGTCCGGAATCTGAGCAGCGTTTCAATACAACTCGACATTAGTTTTATTACAGCAGCTCACTCCTCAGAGCAGTACGATAACCAGAAGATTTATATTCCGGTTTCAGCAGCCGGATTATTTAAGGATCCTCGGCACGCACCAATTGGAAGCCTTGAGTTTTTGACCGACTGCGATCAGAAAATAGGAAGAGGAAACTTTGAATGCCATTACCTTGAACCTATGGCAAGCAATCCTTTGAAGCGGAAGACAAAAGCACTTCTTCTGGCTCCTGTAGTCGACAGTTATTACCCTGATACTCCATGGAGAGTGGCGATGTTTACTGAATCTGAATATCCCTGCGAATTTAAATCCGTTACTGATAAACAAAACAATCCGCAATGGTCTGCCGGCAGAACTGTTGTAATTAAACCCGGAGAGAAACAGTCATTGCGATGTTTCCTCCTGATTCATAAGGGTGATACTTCAGTTGCCTGGAACACGTTTCACCTGTTCGGCCATTATGAAACAGCTAATGTGCCCGACTGGTTACGCGAGGTGAAAGTTCATTATTATGACTTCTTATCATCGGCAAATGGAGAAGAGGGACATCGTGGTGACGGATATGAAGCTGATTCTCATTTTTTTAAAGATTATCGCGTTGGGATGGCTACTCAGCATGGTTACTATCCTTCCATTGGTGATTTTATTCAGCCTTCGAGGGAGAAATGGCTGGCAATGAGAGGAGACAAGCATGGCCCTGTTGAGATGTCAATAGATAAAATGAAGGCCAGGATAGCTGCTACGCGTAAAGTCGGCACCCACCCTGCAGTTTATATGCACACTCTTTGTTTTGATGATGCATCTCCTCTGTTCCCCGAATTAAAAGATTCGATTATGATTGACTCAGAGGGTAAACCGATTGAATACCCGTGGAGCAACTCGGATACAGCCGGGAAGAACTGGTTCATGTCATTTTCTTCTGAAAAATGGCGGAAACATCTGCTGAAACAGGCCGGTTATATCATGGAAGTTCTGAATCCCGATGCTATTGTTTTTGATGAAACCTTCCTCTGTCTTGGTTATGATGAGCATCCCGACAGAAAAGGCCCTTTATCTGCACATACCATAGGATTTATTAAAGAGATGCGCGCATTAATCCATTCGTATGGTAACGATAAAGCCTTGCTGACAAGCGATTGCAGTATGGCAAACATGGTTATGTGGGCTGACGGAGAGGCGGGAGACCACTCTTATCCGGACCTGCTCGGAAATCCGCTCTACCGTAAAGAACCTATACGTTATCTTGCCCCTTTATGCAAAAAACCGTGGATTCCATGCTCCTGGCACTTCATTCAGATGTGGGAAGCTCAGATGGATCTAGCCCGGAAAAGCGGTACCGGTGTAGGTGTGGCAAACGGATATATTGAGTTCAACGGACTGAAAAATCTTCCTGTGGATATTGCAGGGAAAATAAAAAAGGACATTCAGTCATTATTCTGAGGCCTTTAGAAATTCTTAGATCAGCTCTTTTTCTGATTATTTCCATTTGACAAATGAGTTAAATGTTTTTTCATCTGTTCGGGCAAAAAATCTAACCAACTATTGATTATTATGAAGTGCGCAAAAAACCTGATGTTCTTTTTCTTATTCTACTGTGCCGGAACCGGTGCCTATTCTCAGGATGTCTATGTCAGACCTGATGGAAACGATAATAATCCGGGGACAAAGGAAAAGCCTGTTGCCTCTCTTTGTGCAGCCCGCGATCTGGTAAGGAAGTACAAAGCAATAAATGATTTACCGGAAGGTGGCATAACTGTATGGATAGGCAAAGGGCAATACGATCAGAAACAACCTTTGATACTTGATGAAAACGACTCGGGTGAGCCTGGTACCCCCATTGTATGGAGGCCGGTTAAGGATGAAAAGGTCACTATTACCGGCGGGATTACCATTCCATCGGAGAAATTTACAGGAGTAACAGACAAGGTGATATCCGGGAGACTGTCGAAAGATGCTGCCCGGAAAGTATTGCAGGTAAACCTGAAAGATCTTAAGGTTCATGATTTTGGCCGGATTAAACAATATGGACATGCCATTTCTGTCTCTGCTGCACCACTCGGGCTTTTCTTCGGGAATGAGACGATGGCATTGGCACACTATCCAAATGATGGGTATATTCAGATAGGCAAAGTAATGGATGCCGGATCGGTACCACGCAACCGTGATTACAGCGGCCGGGGAGCTATATTTGAATACACCGATCCACGACATTCAGTCTGGGCCGGAGAGAAAGATATCTGGTTTCAGGGCTCTTTTAATTACGGGTTTGCTGATGATAATCTGCTTGTAGAATCGATTGATGTCCAAAAGAAGCAGATAAAACTTGCAATGCCTTCACTCTATGGGGTTGCCGGCGGGAAAGATTATCAGCATTATGTAGCGCACAATATCCTTGAAGAGCTCGATACCCCGGGGGAGTGGTATCTCGACAAAACATCGGGAATTCTTTACTTCTGGCCACCGGCTGATCTTAAAAGTGGTTCTGTTATGGTCTCAATACTGGAAGATCCGATTGTTTGTCTGGAAGGGGCAAGCTATGTAACCATCAGGGATTTAACCATTGAAGTGGGGCGCGGTATCGGGGTTTACATTGAACGCGGATCGCATAATCTGATAGCTGGCTGCACAGTCAGGAATGTAGGTACCAGCGGTATATTTATGGGGCAGGGAGCAAACCAGACTTTCCCCTTTATTACTCACGAGGATTATGAGGGAGTACCTGTTTCCCGGAAAATTGGAAATCTGCAGGGGCAGATCTACAAATATACTGCCTGGGACCGTAAAGCCGGGTCGGATCATGGAATACTGAGCTGTGATGTTTACAATACCGGCAGTGGCGGAATTTACCTTAGCGGCGGAAGCAAACGTAAACTGGTACATGGTAATAACTATGTCGAGAACTGTAAGATTCACAACTACAATCAGCGTAACAAATTTTTATGGGCAGCCATTAATGTCGATGGTTGCGGGAATAGAATAGCTCATTGCGAAATTTATGATTCGGAATGGCAGGGAATATATGTACGGGGAAATGACCACCTTTTTGAATACAACAATATTCATCATGTTACCCTGAATTCCAATGACACCTCTCCCTGGTATATCGGCCGCGACCCCAGTGACAGAGGTAATGTAATCAGGTATAACTATATTCATCATTGTGGAAATACCGAACGGATGAATATGGGAATATACTGTGACGATTCCAGTACAGGCGTGCTGGTTTTCGGTAATATCTTTTATAAGATGAATACCATTTACGGGGTTCTTTTCAGCAACAGCGGGTGGGATTTAAAGATGGAAAACAATATAGTTATTGAACCTGTTTCGCGGACAGTAGTAATTTCGGCCCATTATTATACCTGGGCATCAGGGGAGCGCATTCCTATGTTTGGCGAAAACGGACTTATCAGGAACAGGCTCCTTAAGAGTGTAAATATTTATGAGCCACCTTACAGCGAAAGATACCCTGAACTGGCAGATTACCTTAAACCAATTGTCGATGGCAAGGAGTGGGAAGGAATGCGGGCACGCAGAAATGTCCTTTCACGAAACCTGATTGTCGGAGGAGCTCCGGAACCCGTCGAGAGGTTAGGGGGCGAATATGCTCAGTTTGAGGAGATAAATAATTTCAGAACCGACAGCGATCCGGGATTTGTGGATTATAAAAATGAAAATTTCAATCTGAGGGATGATTCAGAAGCCTTTAAAAAAATTCCGGGCTTTCAACCCCTGCCATTCGATAAAATGGGACTCTATTCCGATGAATTCAGAAAGGTTACAAAATAGACGGGCGCAGGAAAATTATATAATGCAAATTAACCTGAACAGTTATGACAGTCGTTCTTGCTATCAGTTTGTAATACGGTTCAGCGTATTGGCTGTAGCAGTTCCGATTACTCTGTCATACCGGTCGCGGGGATTTCTGTAATATAACAATACAATATAATCGTTTTCGGTTTCGTAATGGCTGCCCTCAAATATCGTTGCAGTTCCGTCATTGCAACCATCTTTCAGAAAAACATATTCATAATTATACCAGCCCTGTTTCATCAGTATGGTACATTCATATTCTCCTCTTTCAGTATTGTATGTCATCAGGTTTTTATTGTCGAACTTCCAGTTGTTGAGATTACCCGACACATAAAGGTTTCCCCCTGCAATAATCTGTTTCGAAGGAAGTGAAAAATAGACATAAACATAATCGGCGTCAGTATCAGGTTTCTTCCCCTCCTGAAATGCAATGTAATATTTCCCGTTAAAATCCTTTGAGTAAAAATATGGCTTGAACTCCCTGTTTTCAGAAGGAAAGAGATAAACATTATAATTAGGATTTACAAAATCAATCCTCTTTACATATTCGGTCTGATATCTTATACTTTTAATATCGAAATACCTGAATTCATTTCCGCCTGCAAAAATATTTTTATCAGATAATGTGTTGTATTTTAGTTCGTTATTTCCGTAAAACTCAGGTTTTAGGTTTCTTTTTGCATTATCCCATCTGCCATTCTGAAGTATAAAAGCGTAAACATTCCGGTAAGGATCATCGATATTAAGGCCCGTGTAATTAACTGTAAAACTGACCTGTTGATTACTGTTTGCATCTTTTGTCATCTGAGGTCTGTTAGCTGTTATGGCAATATTTACAGCATCTTCGGTAACGATAAACCTTTGTGTTACTGCAGGTTCTTCAGGTTTGTCGATAGGATAAATGACAAGAAGATAATTGCCTGAAAGGCTGAATTTTACTCTTTCGTTCGGGAAACTGACCGTATAGTGAATGTAGCCAACGGTTGTATTGAATGATGTCTCATAATCTTCAATCGGGTTTTCCGGATACCCGTCAAGGTATGCGTTTGGGAAAATATCAGATTTCTGCCACTCTTTATCGCAATGAACAAAAGTATAATAATATGTTTCGGCCTGATCATCAAGAAGGTCGAAGTTAAAAACCAGTTTTTCAGTACTGTTCAGTTTTATTATCGGATTGGAAAGATTCCATCCCTCTTTATATAGCTGTACAGTATTTATCTTTTCATTAAAGATATGGCCTGAATAAAGAATGTTATCAGAGTAGCTTTCCTGGCCATTCAAAAATAGGAGATTGGTTAATAAAAAAGAAATCAGTATGATCCTCATAGTTAACAGTTCAGTAATATTTAAACAATAAATGTAGATAAATGTTGCATCATTAACGCACATTAGTAATTTTGTGGCGGGATAATTATTTTTCCGAAGATTGCTGTTAATATAATAACAGCGTAAATTTATAAAATCTTATTAATTGTATCAGGCAATGTCATTATCATTTAAACTTAAAAAGGGGCTTGACATCAGAATTAAGGGGGTAGCCGAAAAAATCCTTATTCCTGAGGTTCAATCTGCTTTGTATAGTGTTAAGCCGGAAGAATTTCCAGGTCTTATCCCGAAACTCAGGGTTAAAACCGGGGATAAAGTCTCTGCAGGTTCACCGCTTTTTCAGGATAAAATGCGTCCCGATATTTTATTTACCTCACCTGTAAGCGGAAAAGTTGTTTCAATTATCAGGGGCGACCGGAGGAAATTGCTTGAGATAGTAATTGAGAAGGAAGGTGATGAATTCATTGATTTCGGTATGGCAGATACAGCCGGTTTAACAAGGGCAAAAATTAAGAAAGCATTGCTCATTTCCGGGCTCTGGCCATCAATACGTCAGCGACCCTATCACATTATTGCTGATCCTGAGGATGTTCCAAAAGCAATATTTATTTCCGGATTCGATACCGCTCCACTTGCCCCTGATTACAATTTCATTATGGAAAACTCTCCGGAGGCGTTTTTCCATACAGGCCTCAGTGTATTGAAAAAACTGACTGATGGTAATATAAATATGATACTTAACGGAAAAAAGAACTCTTCAGAGTTTCTGAAGAAGACTCCGGATGTTGAGATCTCATACTTCTCAGGACCTCACCCTGCAGGTAACGTAGGTGTTCATATTCATCATATGGATCCTGTTAATAAAGGTGAAGTTGTCTGGTTCATTAATATTCAGGATATTATTGCTATCGGACGTCTTTTTGATGAGGGTATTTTTGAGCATGAGAGAATAGTAGCTCTGACAGGTTCGGAGGTTTTGAAGCCGGCCTATTATAAAGTACGTTCGGGCATATCCGTATCGGAATTGGTTAAAGATAATGTGAAACCCGGCAAGCTGAGGTATATAAGCGGGAATGTGCTTACAGGAAGAAGAATTGAAACGGATGGTTGTCTTGGATATTACGATTCGCAGTTTTCCGTGATACCGGAAGGAGATTATTTTGAATTCTTTGGATGGATGTCTCCCGGAATAACAAAATTCAGTTTTTCCAGAACTTTCCTCTCTAGCCTTATCCCATGGAAAAACTATCGAATGGATACAAACCTTCATGGCGGAGAGCGTGCTTTTGTAATGACCGGACAATATGAGAGAGTTGTTCCAATGGATATCTATCCGATGCAATTACTGAAAGCTATTTTAGCTGAAGACATTGATCTTATGGAGAATCTTGGAATATATGAGATTGCTGAAGAGGACTTTGCTCTCTGTGAATTTATCTGCCCTTCCAAGATTGAGATACAGTCAATGGTAAGAAAAGGGCTCGATCTGATGGTCAGAGAAATGAATTAGAGAAATGATAGTTCAGTTTAAATTCGATTGGCATAATTGCTTTAAGATAAGCCGGATATGACACTTGTAACCTGAGATAATAATAAATGATGAATTTCTTAAGAAAAGGTATTAGTAAAATTAAACCCCATTTCACGGAAGGGGGAAAGCTTGGTAAGTTCCGTTCGGTATTTGAAGGTTTTGAGTCTTTCCTTTTTGTTCCCGACAGGGTTACTTTTAAAGGATCGCATGTTCGTGACAGCATCGATCTGAAACGGACAATGAGTGTTGTTATAATGGCTCTGTTACCTGCCCTGCTTTTTGGAGCATACAACACAGGGCTTCAGCATTTCAGATCAATTGGTGCTGAAGCAGAACCGCTGGAGATGTTCCTCTTTGGATTTATGAAGATACTTCCGCTTATTGTCGTTAGCTATTCGGTTGGTTTGGGTATTGAGTTTATTGCGGCCCAGATACGTGGCCACGAAATAAATGAGGGTTTCCTTGTTACAGGGCTGCTTATACCTCTTATCATGCCTGTCGATATTCCTCTGTGGATGCTTGCAATAGCCACTGCATTTGCAGTAATAATAGGTAAAGAGGTATTTGGCGGAACCGGAATGAATGTGTTCAACCCTGCCCTAATTGCCAGAGCATTCCTCTTTTTCAGTTATCCCGCCTGGATGACCGGAGAAAAGGTATGGACTCAGGGTATGATTAAAGGAGAGAATATTATTGATGGATTTTCCGGAGCAACACCTCTTGCCTTATGTGCTGCAGGAGAGACTTCAAAAATACCCTCCTTCATGCAGATGTTTATTGGTACTATACCCGGTTCAATAGGAGAAACATCAACACTGGCTATACTGATTGGAGCTCTTATCCTGATTATAACCGGGATTGGCAGCTGGAAGATTATCATTAGTGTTTTTTCCGGAGGACTGGCTATGGGGTTATTATTAAACTTTTTTGCAGTTAATCCTTATATGGAAGTACCCGCATATTATCATTTTGTAATGGGGGGCTTTGCTTTTGGTGCTGTATTCATGGCAACAGATCCGGTGTCGGGGGCTCAGACGGAGAAGGGCAAATGGATTTACGGATTCCTGATAGGGGTAATGTCGATTCTGATCAGAGTCATCAATCCTGCCTATCCGGAAGGTGTAATGCTGGCAATATTACTTATGAACGTATTTGCACCACTCATCGACTATTTTGTTATTCAATCGAATATTAACAAGAGGCTTAAACGGGCGGGAAGAGCCATAAAATTACAACAGGATGAAAGAGTTCAGTAACAAATATATTTTCATATTTTCAGCATTAATGGTTATTGTTGTGGCAACACTGCTATCGCTGGCTGCCACATTGCTTCAGCCACGGCAGCTGAAGAACCTTGAAATAGAAAAAAAGAGAAGCATGCTTGAGTCAATAGGGATTGCATCGACAATTCAGACAACTGAGATTTTATACGACAAATATATCAAGGAGAGCTTCGTCATTGATTCAAAGGGAGAGACAGTAGCCGGTATTGATGCATTTAATGTTGTGCTGAACATTGAACATAAAAAACCGGCAGAAGAGCAATATCTTCCTGTATTCAATGCTGTTTCGGATAACGGGGAAAAGGCAATAATCATTCCTGTTGAAGGAAAAGGACTGTGGGGGCCGTTATATGGATATGTGTCACTGAAAACAGACATGAATACAATTTACGGAGTTACATTTGATCATAAAGGAGAGACCCCCGGACTGGGCGCAGAGATAAATACTACCCCGTTTGAGAGTATGTTTATCGGGAAGAAGCTTTACGAAGCTGATGCATTTGTTTCCATCGGAGTTCTTAAAGGTGGTGCTAAAAAAGATGATCCTCATAATGTTGATGCGATTTCAGGTGGAACAATTACAAGCAAAGGCCTTCAGAAAATGCTCCTTGACTGTATAGGAAAGTATAATGATTATTTCTTAAAAAACAGAAAATAATATATGGGAAATCAGGAAAAAGAGCCGGTTTTTTCGGCTAAAAATTTGAAACTCTTTACTGCTCCTTTAGGCAGGGATAATCCTATTACTGTTCAGGTACTTGGTATCTGTTCTGCATTGGCTGTTACAGTTAAACTAAAGCCTGCTATTGTAATGGCTATCTCTGTAACCATTGTTGTTGCATTTTCAAATGTGATTATAGCAGCAATGAGAAAATATATTCCTGACAGGATCAGGATTATAGTGCAGCTTGTGGTTGCCGCAACCATGGTTATTCTTGTTGACCAGATTTTGAAGGCTTATGCTTTCGATGTAAGCAAACAACTTTCCGTTTTTGTTGGGCTTATTATAACAAACTGCATCCTGATGGGCCGCCTCGAAGCATTTGCCATGGCAAATAAACCATGGCCCTCATTTATTGACGGACTGGGAAACGGAGCAGGTTACGGGCTGATACTTATCATCGTTGCCTTTCTGCGGGAGCTGCTCGGTTCGGGTTCAATATATGGCTATCCGGTTATGGAAAAGCTTGGACTCTATTCCATAGGATATGAAAACAACGGAATGATGATTCTTCCTCCGATGGCTTTGATTGTAGTCGGACTTATCATCTGGGTTCAGAGAAGCAGAAACAGAAGTCTAATCGATAAATAAGAGAGATATTAATTATGGAACACTTACTGAATATTTTTATTAAGTCGATTTTTATAGAGAACATGGTCTTTGCCTTTTTTCTTGGCATGTGTTCATATCTTGCTGTTTCAAAGACAGTTAAAACTTCAATCGGGCTTGGCATAGCTGTGGTTTTCGTATTGCTGATAACAGTTCCTGTTAATTTTCTGGTGGAACATTATGTTCTTAAGAAAGGAGCTTTAGCCTGGCTTGGGGCAGGATTTGCAGATGTGGATCTCAGCTTCCTTACTTTTATGGTTTTTATTGCCGTCATAGCTGCAATAGTTCAGCTGGTGGAGATGATTATTGAAAAATTCAGCCCTTCATTATATAATTCCCTTGGTATTTTCCTTCCCCTTATTGCCGTAAACTGTGCAATTCTTGGTGCAGCATTGTTTATGCAGGAAAGGGAATATCAGACTGTTGCAGAAGCTACTGTTTTCGGTGTCGGATCAGGTATCGGTTGGATGCTGGCAATAGTTGGCATTGCGGCTATCAGGGAGAAGTTAAGGTATAGTAATGTACCCGATCCGCTTAAAGGCCTTGGAATAACATTTATACTTACTGGTCTTATGGCAATTGCATTCATGGGATTTATGGGAATTAAACTTTAGCAGATTTAGAAGATTATGATTTTAGCTGTTTCAACCGTTAGTACAATTTTGTATAGCATAATAGTTTTTTTGCTGGTAATCCTGATATTGGTCGGAATCCTTCTGTTTGCCAGAGACAAACTTGCTCCCAAGGGCCAGGTAAAACTTAATATAAACGACAGGGATATTGAAGTATCCAGGGGGTCCAGCCTTTTATCCACTCTCTCCGGAAACGGAATATTCCTGCCTTCTGCCTGCGGGGGAGGTGGTACCTGCGGAATGTGTAAATGCCAGATTACAGAAGGTGGAGGTTCAATCCTGCCAACGGAAACAGGTTTTTTCACCCGAAAGGAACAGCATAACCACTGGAGGCTTGGATGCCAGGTAAAAATCAGGGAAAACCTTACGATAAAAGTTCCGGAGACAGTAATGGGAATAAAAAAATGGGAATGTGAGGTGGTCTCAAATAATAACGTTGCAACATTCATTAAGGAGTTTGTTGTAAAATTACCTGATGGAGAGTCTCTTGATTTTATCCCTGGCGGATATATTCAGATTGATGTGCCAAAGTATGATACGGTGTTTAAAGATTTTTCTGTTGAAGTACAGTTCCGAAGCGATTGGGATAAATTCAAAATGTGGGATCTTCGGGTGAATAACAAAGAAGAGACATACAGGGCATATTCTATGGCAAACTATCCTGCTGAGAGAAACATCATAAAGCTTAACATCAGAATTGCAACCCCCCCATGGGATAGTGAAAAGAAACAGTTTATGAATGTCTCTCCGGGTTTGTGTTCTTCTTATATCTTCTCACGGAAGGCTGGCGATAAGGTTGTTGTTTCAGGCCCATATGGTGAGTTCCATATTAAAAACACAAACAGTGAAATGGTTTATATCGGAGGCGGTGCAGGAATGGCCCCTCTCAGGTCGCATATCTTCCATCTGTTCAATACTCTGAAAACTGAGAGGAAAGTATCTTTCTGGTATGGTGCCAGATCTTTAAGGGAGGTTTTTTACGAGAAGGAATTCAGAGCCATTGAGATGAGATTCCCTAACTTCTCATTTAATCTTGCATTGTCCGATGCTTTACCCGAGGATAACTGGACAGGCTATACGGGTTTTATTCATCAGGTTCTTCTGGATAACTATCTTAGTAAACATGAAGAACCGGAGGATATTGAATATTATTTCTGCGGACCTCCCCAAATGAACAGCGCTGTAATAAAAACGCTCGATAGCCTCGGAGTTCCTGAAGAGAACATCGCTTTTGACGATTTTGGGATCTGATTTTTTTAAGTTTTACCTTAAAGAAATAGTTTGCCATGGAGCGATTTTTATTTACTATTGTATTTAATTTTACTATAACTGCATAAGGAATATGAATAATAAAGCTCTGGCAATTACTTTTTCCTTAGTGACACTTTTCTCCTCTTGTACCTTCCGAAAACCGGTATTTGATAATTTCACCGGCTTTACCCAGGGAACTACGTACAGCATTGTTTATGAAAACAGAAAAAAGATTGATCCCACAATTCTCAAGGGAAAGGTGGAGCAGATATTATATGATTTTGATATGTCGCTCTCCCTTTATCAGGATTCATCAATTATTTCAAGGATAAACCGTAACGAGATAGTTGAAGTTGATTCCTTTTTTTTAGAGGTATTTCTAAAATCGTCGCTTATTTCAAAGATGACGGATGGAGCTTTCGATATTACAGTAGGCCCTCTTGTGAAAGCCTGGGGATTTGGGCCTGATGATCATAAAAACTTTAAAGAGGAGAAACGTGATAGTCTTATGAAACTTGTGGGGATGGAGAAAGTCTCTCTTGTTGACGGACATCTGATAAAGACCAACCCTGGTATATCTCTGGATGTTAATGCAATAGCTCAGGGTTATTCTGTTGATGTGGTTTGCCGCTATTTTGATAACCTCGGAATAAAAAATTATCTTGTTGAGATCGGAGGGGAAGTCAGGGGAAAAGGAACAAAGGCAGGTTCTCTCTGGCGCGTGGGTATCGATAAACCGGAAGATTTTAATATGTCGCCCGGCCAAAACCTTGAAGCCATTATACGGATAAAAGATAAAGCAATTGCTACCTCAGGCAACTACAGGAAATTTTATGTGGAAGACGGCATAAAATATTCCCACACTATTGATCCTAAAACAGGATATCCTGCAAAGAACACATTGCTTAGTGCTACAGTAATTGCTGACGATTGTGCTACTGCCGATGGTATTGCAACAGCCTGTATGGTTATTGGCAAAGACCGCACAATTGAGCTTCTCGGGAAATATCCGCAACTCAGTGCCTTTCTTGTTTTTTCTGACGATAGTGGTAATTTTAAAACCTGGGTTTCTCCTGAACTTGAGGAATTTATTTCCGCAGCGGACAATTAATGAAGTTATCCGGGAACTCTGACAAAGCCTAATTGCTGCATCCCGAACAACCAGGGAACCCATCAGTTGGGTTACAGCCTGTATCCGTTAGCCGGGCGCAGGAAATGCCTCTTTTTCTGAGCTCTTCATTATTGCTTACATGTGTCTCAATAAACCGTCCATTCGTTTTCAGAATCATTCTGATCCCAAATCCGGCTGCAGCTAATGCAATGAATATCGTACTTAATATCAGAAGTTTTAAAAACATTTCAGTGAGATATTTCCTCTATTTCGTAACTTTACGATGATAACTGATCTTTGAAATCTTGAAGGCTTAATAATTCATAAGTCAGCTTAACCCTGCGAAGATAGTTATCATTTCTTTGCTCCTTGTTAAACAACCTTCATTATATTTTGTTTAATGTTACAGGAGTTGGTTTAAAATTTCTATTAATTGAAATGAAGAATATTACAAACCCATCAACAGAAAATATGAACAAAGAAAGCATCCTTGCAGATTTCAGACTGGCAAACCTTAGCAGGAACTTAAGTTTAATAGGTCGTCGTGAAGTGCTTTCGGGAAAAGCGAAATTTGGAATTTTCGGCGATGGAAAAGAGATTGTACAGATAGCTTTGGCAAAACAGTTCAGAAACGGAGACTGGAGATCAGGCTATTATCGCGATCAGACCTGGATGATGGCAATGGGGCTTTATGATCCGCTTGAATTTTTTCATCAGTTATACGGAAATACCGACAGGGAAATAAACCCCGGAAGCGGTGGACGTGTTTTTAATAACCATTTCTCAGTTCCTAATATCAACTCTGACGGAACATGGCTTGATCTTACAAAACAGAAAAATTCCTCATCCGATATCTCTCCAACAGCAGGACAAATGCCAAGGCTTCTTGGTCTGGCATATGCTTCAAAGCTATTCAGGCAGAACAAAGAACTTCACCGTTTTACAACTCTTTCCACAAAAGGAAACGAAGTCGCCTTTGGTTCAATAGGTGATGCAAGTACTTCTGAAGGTCACTTCTGGGAAACAATGAATGCGGCCGGTGTTCTTCAGGTACCAATGGCAGTCTCTGTTTACGATGACGGTTATGGTATCTCTGTTCCAAAAAAATACCAGACAACGAAAGGAAGCATATCAGAAATACTAAAAGGTTTTGAAACTGAAAAGGATAAAAAAGGAATAAGAATATTCAAGGGAAAAGGATGGGATTATGAAGGACTGATAAAGCTATATGAAGAGGGAATTGCTGTTTGCAGAGATGAACACACTCCTGTTTTGTTTCATATTGAGGAAGTTACACAGCCATTCGGACATTCAACTTCAGGTTCCCACGAACGCTATAAAAGCGAAGAGAGATTAAAATGGGAAGAGGAATTTGATCCGATTAAAAAAATGAAGGTCTGGATCGTCCAGTCTGGTATTGCCACTGTAGAGGAGCTTGAAAAGCTTGAAGCAGAAACTGAATCGGAAGCAAAGGAAGCAAGGAAAAAAGGATGGGAGATGTTCCAGAATCCAATAAAGATTGAACGTGATGCTCTTGTTAAAATTATCAGCGACCGCACCTGCCGCTGCGAAGAAAGTTTAAAAGAAAATTCGGTCGGGAACTTAACCGATGATCTTAAAAAAGTACTCTCCCCGATCCGAAAAGATAACTTTGTCACAGCGCGCAAAATATTAAGGAATGTTTGCGGATCGTGCCTGAAATCTGATAACCTGAAAGAGGAGCTGAATGGCTGGCTTAAAAGGAATTATGAAGATGCCGGCAACAGCTATAATACATTCCTTTATAACGAAACCTCAACTTCTGTTCTTAAAGTTAAACCGGTTCCTCCGGTATATTCTGCAAGTTCGCCTGAAGTACCGGGAAGAGTTATTTTAAAAGAGAACTACGACAGGCTTTTTACCAAATACCCTCTTTTGGTAACTTTCGGTGAGGACACAGGTGGCATTGGAGGTGTTAACCAGTCGCTTGAAGGACTTCAGAAAAAATTCGGCGAATTGCGTATTACTGATACAGGAATCAGAGAGGCAACAATCCTTGGACAGGGTATAGGTTTGTCTCTCAGAGGAATGAGGCCAATTGCCGAAATTCAGTATCTCGACTATCTGATGTATGCTTTGCAGCTTTTGAGTGATGATCTTGCAACAACACATTACAGGACTGCCGGCAGGATGGTTGCACCTTTGATCATCAGTACCCGTGGCCACCGGCTTGAAGGCATCTGGCACTCCGGTTCTCCAATGAGTATGCTTATCAATTCGGTGAGAGGTGTTTATGTCTGTTCTCCTCGCGATATGACAAGGGCCGCAGGGTTTTATAATACCCTGCTTGAAGCTAACGACCCGGCAATAGTTATTGAACCTTTAAACGGTTACAGGCTGAAAGAAATAATGCCTGATAATATCGGAGAATTCCGCCTGCCGCTTGGAATACCTGAGGTAATGAATGAAGGAACAGACCTTACACTTGTTACTTATGGCTCAACAGTTAAAGTTGCCCTGGAGGCTGTTAAACAACTTGAGTTGCATGATATTTCAGTAGAACTGATTGATGCTCAGACTCTCATGCCTTTTGATATTAACCACATGATCCTGGAATCACTTAAAAAAACAAACAGGATACTTTTTCTTGATGAAGATGTTCCCGGTGGGACAACTGCTTATATGATGCAGGAAGTTCTTGAAAAACAGAGGGGATGGCAGTTTCTTGATAGTCCTCCGAAAACCCTCACAGGTAAAGAGCACCGGCCGGCTTATACAACAGACGGTGATTATTTTTCAAAACCGAGCTCGGAAGATATTTTCGATGCGGTTTATTCAATGATGAAAGAGGCCTTTCCTGAAAAATATTTCTGATGATATTTTCATTAGAGTAAAAGTTATAGGTTTTAATACTTGATGATAAGACTTTACTTAATTATTTTTGTTTTGTAAATTTGTTTTTAAATACTCTTTATGCAACAGGAACTGGATTTATTTACCATTATGCCTGAAGATAAAATTCCGGGAAAAGGTAAGATTCTTATCTCAGAACCTTTTCTTCCTGATACTTTCTTTAACAGGAGCATAGTTTATCTGACAGATCATACTCTGCAAGGATCGGTAGGCTTTATTCTGAACAAGAAAATTGATTTAAAACTCAGCGCTGCAATTGAAGGTTTCGATGACTGGGATGAAGAGCTGAGTATGGGAGGTCCTGTAGCCCCTGATACTCTTCATTACCTGCATAATAAGGGAGATTTGATCCCTAATAGTGTCCTTGTCGGGGAAAACATTTTCTGGGGTGGCGATATTGATAGTATCAGGGATCTGATCAGCTCAGGTAAAATAAAAAAATCTCAGATCAGGTTTTTTCTTGGTTATTCAGGATGGTCAGCCGGTCAGCTTGAACGTGAACTTAAAGAGAATTCATGGGTCATTGCAAAGGTAAACCCTGAAATTGTTATGAATAACAGAGGCAATGATACATGGAAAAGAGTACTTAGAAGCTTTAAGAACAAATACCGGATGTGGGCCGAATTCCCCGATTCTCCGGAGATGAATTAAAGATGCAGGATCTTATAAACCAGCTCTTTCAAAAGATCACCCGGCTCAGTACCCGGGTCCTCATAACCTTTTGATCTCATATCAAATGTCCTTAACAGACTGATAATCTGAACATTCTTTGATACATTATATTTTGCTGCTGAAATCTCATAATCCTTTACAAAATAGGGATTTACCTTAAGAACTGCTGCTACATTATTTTTTGACTTGTCGCTAAGGTAATGGTATGTGAGAAGTTTACTGAAAAAACCGAAGATGGAAGCTATTGTTAAAGTTATGGGATTGTCTTTGGGATTATTGGCAAAATAGTGAATTATCATATTAGCTTTAAGAATATTCTTTTCTCCGATAGCTTTGAGTAATTCAAAATTATTATAGTCTTTGCTTATCCCGATATTCTTCTCAATCAGTGCTGTGGTCACAACCGGTTTGGTCTCAGGAAGGGTAATGATGAGCTTATCCAGTTCATTAACTATTTTATGAAGGTCAGTTCCGAGGTATTCTGTCAGCATTGCACTTGCATTTGGATCGGTTTTAATCCCTCTTGTCATTAGGTATCTCTCAATCCATCCTGGTATCAGGTAATCGCGGATCTTAGCCGATTCAAAATAGGAGCCACTGGCATCCAATGTCTTAAACAGCTTTGTCCTCTTGTCAAGGGTTTTGTATTTGTAGCAGAATACCAATATTGTTGAAAGAAGAGGCTTTTCAAGGTATATTGTCAGGTCATCTATTTTTTTTAATGACTGCGCCTCTTTTATGATAACTACCTGATGACTTGTCATCATAGGAAAACGTCGTGCAGTATCAATAATTGCAGAAATGGTTATATCCTCACCATAATAAAGGATCTGGTTAAAAGCTTTCTCTTCCTCAGGCAGAACCTTATGTTCAATATACTCTGTAATGAGATCAATATAATACGGTTCTTCACCTGCCAGAAAATAGACAGGTTTAAAGATCCGCTTCTTCAGATCAGAGATAATCTCCTCATAGGTAGCTGCCATTATCAGAATTTTAGATGCTTAACCGATACTCCGTTATCTATTATCTCCCTGAGTGATTCAATTCCTATTTTCAAATGCATCTCAACATAATCGTTTGTCACTTTGACGTCACTTGCTTCTGTTTTGATGCCTGTAGAGATCATCGGCTGGTCCGATACCAGAAGAAGGGCACCTGTTGGGATCTCGTTGGCAAAACCAACAGTAAAAATAGTTGCCGTCTCCATGTCAATGGCCATTGCACGGGTCTTTACCAGATATTTTTTAAACCTGTCGTCGTATTCCCAAACCCTTCTGTTTGTGGTATATACAGTCCCTGTCCAATACTCTTTATTAAACCTTGTTATTGTAGCTGAGATGGCGCTTTGTAATTTAAATGCAGGAAGTGCGGGAACCTCATTTGGCAGATAGTCGTTCGATGTTCCATCACTTCGGATGGCAGCTATTGGCAGGATAAGGTCTCCAAGGGTGTTTTTCTTTTTCAGTCCTCCGCATTTCCCTAAAAAGAGAACGGCATTAGGCTCTACAGCACTAAGCAGATCCATAATTGTGGCGGCATTTGGGCTTCCCATCCCGAAGTTTATGATAGTTATTCCCTCAGCTGAAGCATTTGGCATATTTTTATCTCTTCCTTCAATAGGTACATTATTCCATTTTGCAAAGAGCTCAACATAATAGTTGTAGTTGGTCAGCAGAAAATATTTACCGAAGTTTTCCAGCGGTTTGCCTGTATATCGAGGTAGCCAGTTATTAACAATTTCTTCTTTCGTTTTCATATGCTCATTTCACTTATTAATTATCTCAATATATTTGTATTCATTTTAATAATCTTTGCACGAAACAAAATATTTGATTCCTCAAAAATACAAAACTAAGTTGAAAGAGTTAAATCTGCCTCAATATTCGTTCAAAATAGCCGGAAAAGGGGAGCATGAGATGATCCTCGATCCGCTTAGAAGGAAATTTGTGAAGCTTACGCCGGAGGAGTGGGTACGGCAGAATTTTATTCAGTACCTCATTAGCGAAGGGAAGTATCCTCCGGGTCTCCTTGGTATTGAAGTTCTGTTCAAATTCAATAAATTAAAGAGGAGGGTCGATATCCTTGTTCACAACCGGTTGGGAGAGCCTGTAATGATTGTGGAATGCAAATCGCCCGATGTTAAAATAGACGATAAGGTATTTGAACAGATAGCTACCTATAACATGAGTTTTAAAGTTCCCTGGCTTGTCGTAACCAACGGTATTCATCATTATGCCTGCCGGATCGATCATGAGGCAATGAAGTTCGATTATCTTCTGGTGATACCGCTTTATGAAGATCTTTTAATCTGACCATCTGTATGATAAGTGTTACCTGCGCTGTTATAAGAAATGAAGATGATGAGGTTCTGGTTGTCCAGAGGGGAGAGGCGACTGATCATCCTTTTAAATGGGAATTTCCGGGCGGGAAACTTGCTGATAATGAGACAGAAGAGGAGTGTATTATCCGTGAAGTGACCGAAGAGTTGTCGATGGAGATTGTTATTTGCGGTCGTTTGCCAGAGGTTGAACATGACTATGGTCGTAAGCAGATCAGGCTAATCCCTTTTATTTGTGACACTTTAAGTGAATTGCCTTTCCTCTCGGAGCATCTGGCCTTCAGATGGCTGGTTGCTGCAGAACTGATGACTGTAGATTTTTCAGAAGCAGATATCTCGGTTGCAAAAAGCTATATGGAGCTGTCCGGCCCTGAAAAAGAATGCGGAGCTAAGATAACAACTGATCCGGATCAGTCATCAACCGATGATATTGACCTTCAGACACTGGTTAATAATCTTATGGGAATGAAAGAAGCTGAATGGGTTGCAGTCTCCGCTGCTGAGAATCCTGCAATTTTCAATAAGCTCATCGGTTTCTCATTTTCTTCTGATAAAAAACTTGCCTTTCATTCATCCTGGACACTTACCAAAGTATGTGACAAATATCCGGATATGATTTTCCCGGCTCTTCCAGGAATAATTGAGGCTTTGGATAAGCTTGATAATGAGAGCGTACAGAGGTCTTTCCTTAGAATAATTTCGCTGACAGAGATGGACAGGATCAGCCAGAAGCACCACGGGATCCTTGTTGATCATTGTTTCAGAGCATTAAGATCGGGTTTTTCAGCAATAGCCATCAAAGCATATTCAATGGAGATACTTTACAGGCTTGCCCTCATCTATCCCGAGCTGGCAAATGAGTTATCGGCATCTGTAAATCTGCTTCAGGGAGAAGGATCTGCGGGTATTGTGGCGAGAGGCAGAATGATTATGAAAAAGCTGGCTGAAATGCCTATAAACCCGAAATCCAGTCAGCAATTATCCTGAGAACCTCTGGCGAAAAAGTCTCATCAATTTTTCCATATTCCGCCGGTAACCCGCTTTTGCTATGCTGAAAAAGATGATTCAGTCCGGGAAGCTTTACAGTTTTTACTGAATTATTCCCTGATGATCTGAGGGCTTTTTCAATGGCAGGTAGGTTTTCATCTGCAGCAACCTGAAGGTCATTCTCTCCGTTCAGAGCAAGGACAGGACATTTTACCTTCTTCCAGTAAACTGACGGATCAGTTATTAAAAAAAATCTTAGCCAGGTTAGTGTGCCGGGGTTTAATGATGCCTGTATCTGCTTCATGGCCTTTTCACTCTCTTCGGGAGAGCTTTTTTTCTTTTTTAATATCTCTTCATAAACGGAAGACATTTTTTCAGAGGCTGTTTTATTGTCGGCCTCTTTTTTCAATCCAGCATACAGTTTTTTATTGACAGCGATGGTCTCTTTAATCTGTTTTTCATCAACACCCGAAATCCGGCTTATATCGGCTGTCTGGCGGTGAATAATTTTTTCCCCGTTTACTCCTGTTCCGGCAAGTGAAACAATAAACGCGATATCCTGATCTGATGCAGCGACAATAGGTGCTATCAATCCTCCTTCGCTATGACCAATAAGACCGATAGAATGCTGATCAACAGAAGAATTATTTTTCAGGTAATCAAATGCTGCTTTTGCATCAGTTGCAAGATCGGCAGAGGTGGCTGATGCATAGTTTCCCTGCGATTTTCCCACTCCACGGTCGTCATACCGTAGGACAGCTATCCCATTACGGCTGAGATAATCAGCTATTACCATGAATGGTTTATGACCCATAAGCTCCTCATTCCGGTTCTGGGCTCCCGATCCTGTAATCAGAATTACTGCCGGGAACGGACCTTTGCCTGATGGAACAGTTAATGTTCCTGCCAGGCTGATCTTAAATATACTATTGGTAAATGTAACATCTTCAGCTGAATATGGGAATGGTGGTTTCGGTTCCTGTGGCCGGTTAAGTGCAAATTGCGCTTTAAGTTTTTTTAGATTAAGAACAGATGATTTTCCGGCCTGTTTCCAGATGCCTTCAATCAGGGTGTCGTTGACCAGAGTTCCGTTATATTCGGCAAGCATTGCACCTGCCGAGATCTTTATGGTTTCTCCGTTAAAAGTCACAGGCCCGAGTTTAATCCCTTTTGCACCCTGATCGGGACTGTCGAGTGTTGCAATGAGACTATCTTTTTCAACTACCGATAAATTAAATACTACTCTCAGTTCAATCGCCCCGGCAGAGATTGAGCCGAGCCATGAACCTGTAATTGATGATTTATCAACGTTTGTGGCAGTAAGTGTTTGAGAAAGCAGAATACTGGTAACCATTATTGTCAGGGCTATTATCTTTTTCATTCAGTTTTATTTAGAAGACGTAAAGGTAATCATTATTGTGATTCCGGGTATCTGGTGAAGGTGCGGACAAGGAAAGGCTAAACGCAACCGGAAGAAATAAAGGTTTTCAATTTTTCAATTCTTTTCTTTCGTATTTTTGCATTTCATTTTTATAAACACCTGATGAGAATAGTAGATACAAAAGGGCAGTTATGTCCTGCACCGCTGATTGCTGTAAAAAGGGCACTGAAAGAGACAGCTGTAGGGGAATCAATTATGGTTTTAACAGATAATCAGACCTCCTTTAATAATGTCAGCCGTTTCCTTAAAGATAATAAAACCGGGTTTCTGGTTAGTGCAGCCGAAGGGATCTGGACCCTTACAATAGCTAAAACTTCAGGGGAGAGTCCTCAGGTAAATGCTGAAGATTATTGCGATTCTTCCATAGCACATTTCGGTAAAGGCAATTTCATAATTGTTATTTCATCTGATAAAATGGGAGAAGGTGATGAAGTGCTTGGTCATCTGCTGATGATAAATTTTATAAAGGCAATAAAGGATCTTGATAAATTACCACTGAAAATAGTTTTCTATAATAAGGGTGTAACGCTGGCAACAAATGATTCACCGGTTGTTGAATTCCTGAAAGACTTTGAGAGAATGGGGGTCGAATTGCTTCTCTGTGCCACCTGTGTAAATCATTATTCCCTTGCAGATTTAATTACTATAGGTACTCTGAGCAACATGTTCACCATTGCTGAAATAATGGCTTCGGCCGGGAATATTGTAAAGCCCTGAACATAAAAAAGATTGTAATGAAAATTGACCTTCTTCAGATGGTTGAATCAGGTGGTTGTTCAGCTAAGATATCACCAAAGCAACTCGAAGAGATACTTAAATATCTTCCTCTTCCAAAAGACCCGAATATTCTTGTAGATATTGACACGCATGACGATGCAGGTGTTTACAGGGTTAATGCTGATCTTGCCCTTGTACTTACCACTGATTTTTTCCCACCTGTGTGCAGCGATCCCTACGAATTCGGACAGATAGCTGCGGCCAACTCAATAAGTGATGTTTATGCCATGGGAGGCGATCCGGTACTTGCACTCAACATCATGATGTTCCCCGCTGCAAAACTTCCAATAGAGGCTTATGCAGAGATTCTTAAAGGAGGGTTTGACAAGGCTTCGGAAGCGGGAGTGAGGATTATCGGCGGACATACCATTGACGACTATCCTCCAAAATACGGACTTGCAGTTATAGGCTATATTCATCCGGAGAAAATAATTACCAATGCAGGTGCCAGGCAGGGTGATTCACTTATTCTTACTAAACCAATAGGTACAGGTATCATTATGGCGGGTCACCGGCTGGGGCTGGCAAATGAGGCAGACATTACTGAGGCAAAGAGGCTTATGAAGCTTCTTAATAAATCGGGGGCAGAGGTAATGAAAAAATATAATGTTAAAGGCGCCACTGATGTTACCGGTTTTGGTCTTGCGGGTCATGGTTTAAAGATGGCAATGGCAAGCCGGGTATCATTAAAAATAAATATGAAAAAGGTCCCGTTGATAGGTGGGTCTTATAAGCTTGCTGACGATGGCTGCATTCCGGGTGCATCATTCCGTAACCTCGATTATGCTGATGAACATCTTCTTGCGGTTGAGGAGCTCGATTATAATCTCAGGATGATTGCCTTCGATGCACAGACATCCGGTGGCCTTCTGATGTCAGTATCACACGATAAAGCCGAAGCCATATTAAATGATCTTCATAAGGCCGGATTAACCTCTTCAGTAATAATAGGTGAAGTAATTGAATTTCAGGGAAAATACATTCATCTTGAGAATTGAGACTGGTTGTCTTTTATAATTGTCAAAATGGATTGCCCTACTGACCATCAGTAAAAGATGAATTTTACTTCAGTTCTGAGGATTTCAGATCTCTGAGAGACGGGTTACTGAATTTATTTTGGAAGAGAAAGAAGGAATTCGGTACCGCCTCCTGTTTTATTTCTTGCTGATATTTCTCCTTTATGCAGAAGAATAGCATTTTTAACTATGGCAAGTCCCAGCCCTGTGCCACCACTTTTTCGTGACCGGCCGGAATCGATACGATAGAACCGCTCAAAAACCCTGCTTAAGTGTTCTTCAGGAATACCAATGCCGTTATCGGACAGGGAGAAATGGTAGAATTTCTTATCTTCATTATAGACTATTATCCTTATAGTTGTATTATCTCCGGCATAATTGATTGCGTTCTCAATGAGGTTCTGGAAAACAGACAGGACCAGTGATTTATTCCCTGTTACAACAATATTATCGCTTATGTCAATTTCAACCTTCATTAATTTTGCTTCAATTGACGACTTGAAATTATCGCATACTTCACGAATTATTTTCTTGATCTTTATCTTTTCAAGCAAATATGAAGTTCCGGCTTCCTCAATCTTATTCAGCACTACAATATCGTTTATAAGGCCGGTGAGTCTGTTGGTCTGGGCAAGAGCTTTTTCAAGAAAATACTTCTGCTTTTTCTGTTCCATTTCCGGCTCGTTAATGAGTGTCTCGATATACCCTTTTACTGAAGATACCGGTGTCTTCAGTTCGTGAGCAATATTGGATGTCATTTGCTGTTTAATGAGTTTATTCTTTCCCATTTTAGTAACGTCGCTCAGAATAACTTCGAAGCTTTTATCATTGAATATAACACACTGCACCCGGAAAAACCTACCGTCTTTGGCAATCTGAAATTCTGTCTTTGGCAGTTCTGAACTGTTTATTTCAATGGCTGAGTGTTTCTCGGTAAAATCAGTAACCTCATTAAACTCTGGTATTTCAAAAAAGTTTGATGAAAAGATCTTCAGGTCACCTGAGATCATATTCATCAGTTGAATGAAATGGTCGTTGTTGAGTATTATGCTTTTGTCTCTGGAAAAAAATGCCACCCCTTCATTTAGTACATCCAGATGGCTGAAAAGCTTCTCCCGTTCACTGGCGAGGTCATTTTTTGTCTGAAGAAGGTTATTGTAAATCTCAAGAATCTCTTCACCTATAGTTCCGATCTCGTTCTTTGGGAACCTTGAATCAAAATCAATGGATTCGTTTTTGCTTACTCTGATAGCAAAATCCTTAAGTCTTGTAATAGATACGCTGAATCTGTTGGTAATAACCAGCATAACCGACCATATTCCAATGAAGGCCAGAAAGATGACAAAAAGGAAGAATTTTTTTGCATCAAGAAAATGTACGGTTTTTACATCATAAATAACGGCTGCCCTTATAAAATATCTGGTATAGAATTTCGCGTAGTAGTAATACTCCTGTCCGGTTGTTCCAGAATTTCTGATTGATATTCCGAAATCTGAGATTAATGATTGAACGATTTCCGGCCTGTTTTTATGATTTTCCATCGACTTCCAGTCACGGACCGAGCTATCATATATTACATTTCCTTCAGGAGCTATTATTGAAATACGAAGGTTTGGCTGTGGCAATAGTTTTACAATGGAATCGAGGATGATATAATTATTGTTCTCATATACTGAATTGACTCTAAGATAATTATCTGTTATTCTTGTGATGTTGTATAGTTCATCATTGAGAGTTCCTATCCTGTAATCTTTTTCTCTTTTATAGAGATATGCCAATGTCAGAAATGTGAATATCAGGAATATTGCAGAATAGTACAGGAAAAGATTATTCCTGAAAGAGTTCCGGAAGGTATTAGGTAGGATCATTTTAATAATTTTAACCATCAAATCTCAAAAAAGTATCCGTACCCGGTTTTGTTCTTAAGATTTTGTCCGAACCGCCCAAGTTTTGTTCTTAGTCTGGTAATGTTCACATCAACTGTGCGGTCGGTGACAATCACATCGCCTCCCCATACTCTCGAGAGGATATCCTCTCTGGAAAAGACTTTCCCCTGGTTCTCCAGCAGGAGGCGGAGTATTTCATATTCTTTTTTTGTCAGTTCAATTTTCTCATCATTTATGATTAGTCTTTTCCTTGCTGTGTCAAGCTCAATCTCTCCGAATTTTACTATGGCCTGATTACTGCTTTTTGCATGATTTGATCGTTTGAGAACAGCTTTGACTCTTGCTGTTAACTCATTAACAGAGAATGGCTTGGTAATATAATCATCAGCTCCCAGACTAAACCCTGTAAGAACATCATTTTCGGTATCCTTTGCTGTAAGAAAGATGACAGGGACAGTAATCCCCATCTCTTTTCTGAGTTTGTCGGCGAGTTTAAACCCCGACATCTGGCCCATCATTACATCAAGCATAAGCAGGTCGTAATCATTAAGGGGTCTTTTAAGAGCCTCTTCGGCTGAATGCGCAATATCTGTTTTATACTCCTCGTTGCTGAGATTGTACTGAAGGATCTCACAAAGATCTTCTTCGTCATCTACAATAAGAATTTTTTTCCCTTTCAGAACCATAATTCTAAAACATTTGATTATGATATTTCACCGGTAATAACTGATAATCTATCTGCTGTAAAGGTAGCAGCATTTATTGTTACAATTACAGTAATTTCGTTACTTAAATGTTACAAAAAAAAAAAAAAGAGGCTGACCATTAAGATCAGCCTCCGGGGCAAACATACGCACTATGTTGGGACATTATTCGGAATGTCCTGATAATGGTTGTTAATAGTCAGTATTTTGTGGGTCAAAGTTGCACCATCCTGTTGTCCAGTTTGTTGCACCAAAGGCTCCTTTATAGGCTACCGGGGTAAAGAATGCATCAGATAATTTGGTGTTGGTAAATGTTGCACCTGTGAGTGCAGGAGAACCTGCCGCAGGAAGAAGGACCGGATTTGTAATGGTGATTAAACCTGTACCGATAATCTCTGTAAGCGTATTGAGGGCATTACCGCGGGAAGGTGCTGTATAATAGGCCCCTACCTGTACCAGAGTGTATGGTGTTGCAAGAGTTCCTGTAGCAATTTCATAATTGGCAGTCATTCCGGACATGATGCTTTTTTCAATCTGAAGATCATTATTTTCTGCAGCGGTTGGGGTATTTCCCAGAGCACCATCAAGTATTAAACCTTTTGGCCATCCGGCAAATACTGAGTTATAGACTGAGAGTTGTGAACTGCGTCTGATGTGCATTGCTCTTTTGTACAGGTGGTTGACAGGAAGGGTTGCGCTTACTGTAAGCGGACCGTACAGAGTGACATTAGAGAACACAGGTTTTGTAACAGGTGTCAGTGCTGATCCGTCAGCATCGTTGTCTGATTCAAAACCATTTGATCCGGACTGGTCAGAGATGTTTGGATCGCGTATTCCGAGAAGAAATTGCAGTTTCCCGCTGAAACCATTATCGGTATCGTACTCATCATCCAATCCACGGATGCAGACAAGATACTTGCAGTTAACAGTTCCTCCGAACCATTCGAAAGAGTCATCGCCTGAATAGGAAACCTGAACATGGTCAATTGTGGTTCCTCTTCCTACTGCGTATAATGTGAGGCCGTTTAACTCACTGTTTGCTGTTGCTGTAAGCGGAATTCCGGGGAATTCAATCCTTACATACTGAAGAACACCTGAATTATCGTTTTCGTCGGTTCCACCATAAAGTGATCCTATACCACCTTCGGCAACTCCTGTTCCTGCGCCTGAATCATGTTTATTTGTAGTTGCTTTACCACAGATTACCACGCCGCCCCAGTCACCTGATGCTCGTTGTCCTTTTGGTTTGTCGGAGGTAAATACGATAGGTAAAGCTGCTGTACCCTGTGCCATAATCTTTGAGCCTCTCTCAATCATAAGAGCTGCTTTTGTAGTGGAGACTCCTTTTATTATTGTACCCGGCTCAATTGTAAGTGTTGAATTGTTTTTTACATAAACAAAGCCTGAGAGCATATACTTTGCAGTTGCATACCACTTTGTATTTGCAGTAATATCGCCTGTTACAGTAATAACCTGACCTGTTGAAGGTGTTATAAGAATGGAACATGTTGCCTTAACTGTTGTGTCCGACTGAGATACTGCAGTAATTGTTGTCGTGCCTAATGCAACACCGGTAACAACACCTTCTGCAACAGTTGCAACTGCAGCATTTCCTGACCGCCACGTGATCTTCAGATTGCTTGCATCTGCAGGTGTTATGAAGGCCGCAAGATTTGATGTTGCTCCTACCTGCACTGTCGCATCAGCTTTGTCTAACGCAATAGCTGTTACGAGGATCGGATCCTTTGCACACGACGTTACAAGAAAAAGCACCCCTGCCATTAGCCCCAACCCACTTTTTAATTTGTTAAAAATTCTTTTCATGTTTAATTTTTTAATTGTTTTTTAATTGTTTACTTATTGTTTTTTATCCTTAATTTTTTTTATTCGTTATCAGAATTTGTAAGTAATACCTAAATTTAAATATCTGCCAGGGCTATAGGATTTGGTAATCTGATCGCTATTGAAAAACTTCATATTGCTCAGACTGCCTCCTGTAACTTCAGACATATCGACAGTTGTTTTAACCGTCTGTTTCAGTATCATCTTTTCGTTTAGAATATCTTTGATCCCTGCTTTGATTTCGAATTTCCTACCTATTTTTTTACTTACAGCCAGATCGAGAACATTACGTGGCATCTCGTAAATATCAGGTATGCTTTCCCAAGCATTTGGAGATGGCCTGCCTACTGCAACTATTCTTTTTCCGATTATATTATATAACAAAGTCATCATCAGGCCATTGTCGTCATTGTAATAAAAAAGACCCGCATTTACCATATAGGGAGATTGACCTTGCAGTGACCTGTCGTGTTGAAGATCGCCTTCAGCGAATTGCACTCTGCTTTTTATTAAAGCCGCATTAAGTATTACTGAGAAGTTTTCGTATCCTGAAATAAAGCCGAGTGATTTTCTGACGTCAGCTTCAATTCCATAACTGTAGGCAGATAATACATTCTCAAAAGAGTACTGTGTAGGGCTGTTGCCCATAATGACCATCTCGACCGGATTTTTGAAATTCTTGTAAAAGAAACCGATATTGAATGTTTCGTTAGGTGAAGGATAGTGCTCTATACGTAAATCAAAATTATGTATGTAAGCCTGTTTGATTGCCGGATTTCCGTAGATTCCTGCATTCAGATCGAAGTCTACAAAATAGAAAGGAGCCAGTTCCCTGAACTCAGGACGGTTGACTGATAACCCGTAAGCAACCCGCACCATGTTTTTTTCATTCAGGCTAATTGCCAGGTTTGCTGACGGAAAAATATTTACCGTATCGCGGGTTACATTAACCGGAGTGGAAGTCCCTTGTTTGTAACTCGACAAACTCTGAATATTTTTTTCAACCCTTAAACCTGTATAAAGACTGATTTTTGAAGTGAAAGGTATTTTTGCCGAGACATAACCTGCAACCTGTTTATTTGTTGCATGGTATGAATCTGAAAGAGAAGTAATCTCTGTTAATTTTATCCCGTCAGTAAGATTAATATTAGCGTCGGTAAAAATTTCATTTACAGGAAGTGTGGTCATATCAAAGAGTGAAGCGCTACCTGCTTGTGAATAACCGAAGTTTCTTGCGGCAAATTCTCTCGTTTTATCTTCAAGATAGAAACCGGTTCTGATCTCCGGCTTGAACCCTGAAAAATTCATCTCTCTGACGAAATTGGCCGATGCAGAAAAAATATCTTCTCTAAGGCTGGTCCACATCTCTGATTCTGATGACAGGTCAGCATTATTGGAAAAAAGGAGAAAATACTGGGTTGTGTCCTGGCTGCTTCTTATATACCTGTACCGTTTTGTGTCGGGTTCTTTTTTATTTGAGAATGAATAACCGGCAACCCAGTCAATTCTTGTTGCTCCTTCATCAAATGAATGTTCGCCGGCCAGCTGTCCGGAATAGATTGATCTGTTCATATATCTCAGTTCAGTTGAACGGATATATCTGCCATCGTTGTACCACTCTCTTCCTGAGCGCTCAGTTGTCCGGTTGGTGCCTATCTGATTAAAAAGATTGCGAAATTCAATTTTTTGTCCTGCTGCAGGGTACCACGACCAGTTATGAAGGATACCTGCCTTTACTGAATTGGAGTACTGCTGATCGCTGAACTGATCGACATATGAAGATTTGTCATTTTTAAAATCGTATATTGAATAGTTGTTATTCATTATCTCATCATGGTTGCTGGTATTGCTGTAGGTCAGAGCGGTGATATTTCCAAAAGTCTGCGACCCGATGGTAACTCTCTTGTTAAACCCAAGAGCAAATCTTTGATCAGGTGAAGCTGTTCCTGAAACAGGTGACCAGGTTCTGTTCAGATTCTTTCCAAGGTCGGATATTCTGCTTTGTATTGCAGGATTGGTTGCCGACTCATATTCATTTAAATTTGCAGGCATTTCTTTTGGCAGGGCACGGAATCCGTTATCAAACC
The DNA here is from genome assembly GCA_903824785.1 of uncultured Bacteroidota bacterium. Classification (GTDB taxonomy): domain Bacteria; phylum Bacteroidota; class Bacteroidia; order Bacteroidales; family VadinHA17; genus LD21. The sequence continues at coordinate 97,686 of CAIJYD010000078.1, read as the reverse complement.
CAAGCCAGTCGGTACTGCTGTTCTGGTATTTTCTTAAACTCTCAAATGTTGTTCCTTCACCTATTCCTGTGCCGTATGAGACGAAGAAGGAATTTTTCTCAGGAAGGTTAACAGTAGTTATTTTTACAAATCCACCCGAGAAGTCTGCAGGCAGTTCAGGAGCAGGAGATTTTACTATAATCATATTTTCGATCATTGATGCGGGGATCACATCGAATGAAAAGGCCTTTGCATCTGCTTCAGAACTTGGAGTTGCTGCATTGTTCAGCCATACTGCGTTGTATCTCTGAGATAATCCGCGGACAACAATGAACCTGTCGTCTATAATTGTAGTTCCGGGCAGCCGTCTGATAACCTCAGATGCATCTCTGTCCTGCGACCTGAGAATCTGCTGGCCTGAAATGCCAATTGAAACAAGTGGGCTCATTCTTGTGGTGTTTATCATTGACACATCGGTATTGGTTTTTCTTACCCCGGTTATTGTAACTCCCTGAAGTGCAACAGTGTTTTCAGAAAGGGATATAGAAACATTTGTCGTTTTCCCGGCTGTAACTGTAATATCCTCAACAGTTGCAGGATTATAAGAGATGTAAGAAGCTTTGATCCTGTATTTGCCCGGTTTTACATCGGGTATCACAAAGTGGCCTTCAAAATCTGCTACAGTTCCAATAATGGTACCTTCGATGGTAACCATTACACCCGGCAGCGTCTCTTTATTTTTTTTATCAGTTGCCACTCCTTCAATTTTACCTGTCTGTGCAATTCCTGCAATTGATGCCGAAAGCATTATTAAACCGATAATTCCTTTTTTAATTTTTAAACAATCCATTCTCATTTTTTAACTTAGTTTTGTTCGTATAGTTTGCCGTTACAAAAATCTTTTAATATTGTTACCTGTAAGTTAAGGAGTGGTTAATAATAGATTACAACAATGTTACAGGAACCGGACTGTTGTATTATTAATGTAACATCACGGGCGTCTGTCAATCGTTTATAAACAGCAGATTGTGTTTTTATTTGTAACTTGCCTTTCAAATATTTAATGAAATGGAGATTAAGAAAGCAGGGATAGTTGTATTGCTGATGATATGCAGCACTCATATTCATTCACAGACAGTTGTGCAACCGGATTATGGTTTGAAGAGCCACGAGACACTCACGATTTCGAAGATAGTTTTAACCCCGGAGAAGACAGTTATCTCTCTTGCAATAGAGAATCGTCTGACCGGAGGAGCCTTTTGTGCCGATAAAAATATCTGGTTAATGGATTCAGAAGGGGCAAGGCTGAAATTGAAAAAGGCTACAGGGATACCTCAATGCCCTGAAAGTTATAAGTTTAAGATGATTGGTGAAAAGCTTCAGTTTACGCTTGAATTTCCTCCTTTGAAAACAGGCACAAAATGGGTTGATCTTATTGAAGAATGCAGCGATAACTGTTTCTCATTTTACGGGGTTACTCTGGATGTTGATTTGAATTCAAAGATTGACGAAGCATTGTCGATTGCAGAGAATGGCGAGATTTTAAGGGCTATTACCTTGTATAAAAAGATAGTTGAATCTCTGCCTTCATCAGAGAATGGAATTAAAGGAGCTCTTTATACTGACATTATTACACTTTCCCTTGAGACAGGTGATAAGGCCGGAGCAGAGGAGTGGTACAGGAAAATGGTTTTATCAGAAGCTCCGCGGCTTCAGCTATATGTAAAGAACCTGAATTCAAGAGGGATAAAGTTCTGATAAGCCAAAACTAAACGGGTATTCGGGCATAAAAAAAAGGCTGACTCAAACGAGCCAGCCTTCTTATAAAAAACAATTTTTTATTATTTTCCGAAGTAGAAATCAACTCCTACGCCTACAAGCCATGTATTTTTATTGTAAACTTCTGTTACAGGAATTGGATTAGCTCCAAGCATGTGGTTGAAATCTTTTGATCCTTCAGCATAGAATGTGTACTGTCCGCCAAGGTTCAGATCGATTTTTGGGGTAATGCGGTAACCGATACCTGCACCAAATGAGTTGGTATTTGTGCTGTATCTCTGGTCGTTCTGGTATGCGTCATTAACGCCTGTTGCTGTAGCTACCCAACCTGCACTGGCACGCAGTTTCTCTGAGAGGCCATATTCAACACCAAGACCATACTCCAGGAAATTCTTATCTATCATATTAATGTTAGGTAATGCGCTGCTGCCATCATAATCGGTTTTTTTGTCGAAATACATATTCATGCTTGCAGCAATCATAAGTTTTGACATTGGTTTGAATTCTGCTCCGATTGCTAACAATGCAGGCATGTCGGCAACAACTTTTTCACCGTCAACGAAGATACCGCCACTCATATTATTGTTAACTTTTGTTTTAAGTTCAAGTTTGGTATGGAACTCATATCTAAGAGAGATATTCAGCTTTTCAGAAGGAGAATAGTTTGCACTGATGAGGGGGGTATAGCCCATTCCTGACTCTTCAGCATCAACCTGAATGTCCTGTGTTGCTGCTGCATTGGCAGTCATAGCAGTGCCTTTAGCGGTAAAGGCTGGGGCAACAGCTGCAAGAGTTGCAGCAGCGGTTCCGATATTCATGCCAGCAGCACTAATCCCGGCAGCTCCAAGTAATTGAGTAACACCGGCAACTGTAGCAGGAGGCATAGCGCTAAGAGGGGTTCCTGCAGGAACTCCACCAGTAATAGCAGTTGTTAAACCCGCTGAAGCAGAAGTTGCACTTGCTGCTAATCCATTGAGGAAAGCTGCCCCGGAGGTAAAAAAGCTGCTGGCAAGTACCATTGAACCTGCATATGCTGCTCCAAAAGCAGGATATGTTGGGTTGATACTGATACTTTTCAGATAACCGCTATAGGTGTTTGCAGCTGAAACCAGCCTTACACCTGCTGCTAAAGATAGTTTTTCACTTACCTTATAGCCAACGTTTGCCTGATAACCGAAATATACTGAAGATCCTTCAAAGAAGATATCAGCAGAATACTGCGAGGTTGGGATTCCCTGGCTTGCCAGACCCGGTACAATGTCGGCAATACTCAGTTCGAATGAAGGTAATCCTTTATTATATTTGGCACCACCGCCACCGCCGATAGGGTTAAATCCTGCCGATAGTGAAAGTTTACCTTTATTAAAAGCAACATAAACACCGGGATATGCAGGAGCACTTACATCCCCGATATAATCTTTCGGCGACCCTGAAAGGTATGTGTAATTATTGTTTATAGTTTTTTTCTGACCAATAGTCTGATTGTTTAGTGAAACAAAAAAACCGTCACCAAGCTTGGTTAAGCCTGCAGGGTTAAAATAGACAGCATCAATACCGGTTGAGGCATTGCGGTTCTGAAGACGTGTGAACAAGGCGCTCTGGTTTGTGTTTGTAACCAACCCACCCGCAAGCAGACTGCCGGTAATAAGCAGAGAAGCAGCAAGAGATAAAATTTTTTTCATAGGTGTAAGTTTTAAGTTTTAGTTTCAGCGGGATTATTGTACAAACTGTACTCCATTCCCCCATTTAAAATAACATAGGTTTAAAATTTCCGATAAGCTTAAAAAACAAAAAATAAAATTGTTCAAATGTATAGAAATATTTGATTCGTGCAATAGGTCTAAAATAGTATATTGATTGTAAGTTAATTGGAGTGTATAGTCGTATAGTATTCGAAAATGGACTGTTATGCTCGCCTCACACCTAACGCCTCACACCTCACGCCTTTATTTTTCTCCTCTATATAATATAAAGTCATCAAAAAGCCCATAGTCGAGCATCTGGTAATCCTTTCCTGAGGGATATGTTTTAATATTCCTCCATGCAGGTGGTGCTGCCAGCCCGGGCTTGATATTATTATGATGCGGCCCCAGCAGATTCTTAAGACTTCCAATAACCTTGACTTCAATTATATTTTTTCCGGGTTTGATTAATCCGGTAACATCCGTACGGTATGGGGGGAAAGCAATTGCAACAGCCGGATGACCATTTACCAGAACTTCCGCAACGGTTCCGCTCCAGTTTCCAAGTGCAATATCCCATTTTCCTTCAGCTTTGTCAATACTGAACTCTTTGCTGTAAGTGACTCCCCATGAATAGAATGGCAAACCCTGACTCTTCCAGCTACCTGTTGTGTAAACCGGAACAGGTGGTTCAATTACCCATCCTTTTTCTGCCGGCTTCACTGAGAAATCACCTGTAATATATACCGGCTCAACCTCTGCGTGGATCTTCATTGGAGAGGCTTTAAGTGTTAAGGTATTATCTCCTGTTCTGATCAGACTACCGATATTGAAGACACCGAACGACCTGTCGAGCCACCACTTGCCCTCTTCAGGTTTTATTTCAACACCGTTTAATGAAACTGTCCATAAACCGGTACGTTCAACCACAGCTTTCATCGCTGACATATCAAATTTCCCTTTAATTGTAAAATGATAAGAAGCAGTGAAACCCGAGCCCGTGGGGAAGGTATCTCTGTCAACCGTGTTGGTCCTGAACTGTACGGAAGTGTTCCACGGATTACCGTTTTTAAATCCGTAATATTTAAATATTTTATCGGCTGCATCAAATGTATGCAGATCTTTCGACTGCTCATTGCCTAGCTCTATGTCACAAAAATCGATCATTATTGCATTTTCTTCATTCCTTGTTACAGCTAAAGGAGATGAGGCCTGAAGAGGGGTGAAGTTCTCAGGCACTGCGGGAACAGGAAAATCTGTTTTTTTGTTGTACGGGATAAAAAGCAAAATACTGCCAGCAGGAGGAATGGTATAGGAAAGCGCGAGTTTTTCTCCATCCTGTTTCCAGGGATAACCGTAAATGGTTCCTGTTAATGTATTCATTTCAACAGCATCTTTTCCGGTTGTTTTCAGGGAACCTTTGAGAGGCAGAGTAAGGCTCGAGTTTACAAGAAAAAACAACTGTCCGTCGGCCAGCATTCTGCGATGATGATAGAGTACTCCTCCTTCGGTCTCTTCAAACCGGATATCTATACCGGTTAAATATTCTGAGATTACTTCAGGGGTCAGCTGTCCGGCGATAATAATCTTTCCTGACTTATTGCTGAACAGTTTATTTAATTCATCATTTGGGGAGCCGTCAACAAGAGCCGGAACAGAGAATGCAATTAGTGAGCCCCCTTCTGATACAAATTTTTTAAGCAGTTTCAATGTGGCAAGATCCAGATTCTCAGTCATCGGTGGTATTACTACCCTTGAATATGTGACCTGCCCTACTGTCAGTTTGCCTTTTGAAACGCTTCCCTTGTCGCGGAGAATGTTTTCGGATCCAAGATCATATTCCACCTGGCTTTTCTCGAGTTTTGTTACAAAAGACTGGAAAGATTGCCCTATTTCGCTGCATTTTTTATCTGGCTGTGTATAAGAATCATACAGCCATGCAGAGGTTGTCGGTTCTAAAACCAGTATGTCGTTTACCTGTCTCCCGGCCGATAATGCCAATGAGAGCCGTGCATAGTGGTTATTAAGATATTTGTAATTACCCCACCATGGTTCATGATAATCGAAAGTAGGAGGGTAGTCATATTTTCTGGCTCCTGCCATGGTGAAATAGGTAAGGTGCTGGTTCATAAGGTTAACTCCCAGGGCATATTCCCAGTCGCCATTACGTTTCATGTCAGTAAATGTGAGTTCCCATCCTGACCCTCCGTAGGTCTCACTTAGTTTTCTCTGTCTGCCGGTCTGATTTGCTGCGCTTGCCAGCTCTTTTATTGCCCTTACGTTACCGAACTGGCCTCTGGCAGTGGAGTCATCCCACTGGTTGAAAAGCATATCTACAGAGGGAAGCTGATGCCAGGCATACATTGCCATATTATCGCCTCCTAGATGCATATTTGGCCATTCATGTTCCCAGTAGTGGCCGGTGAACTTAAGATTTTTTCCTTCACAATAGGCATACCATGGCTTAGCCCATCTTTCGATGAACAGCAGCAGGAGGGTCTGCGTATAATTATGTCTCACTTTTTTCCAGTCGCCTGTCTCTTCATACAGTGAGGGAAGAGAGGTACGGAGATCATATTTCCATTGCTTCATGAAAACTTCAAACAGGTCGGGGGTCCAGCGAATGCCACCCGGCGATCCTATCTGTGGCTCATCGGTAAATGTTCCGGGTACCGTTTTCCCGAATTCCGTACCAATATATTTCTCATAGCCGGACATGGTTATGTTTATAAATTTCTGAGTAACACCAGGATAAAGAAGGTCTACATAAGCGAAACCACCATACCAGTCCGACTTCCCGTTATATGTTTTCGAAAATAGAACATAATTCCCTTTTTTCCCTTTTTCCCCTGAAAGTGAAAGAGTAATATCTGTGTATTTTCCATTCTCCTCGTTCAGGCATAAGTAGTATTTATCGGAGGTATCGGGAAGTGTTTCAAATTTGGTCATTTTCAGACCCTGTCCCTGATTATACGACTCGGGCATTTCGTCGGGAACATGTCCTCCACCAAAACCGCTTGGGTATGAGTTCTCGTCGTAGATCCATATATCCATTCCGAGTTCTTTTCCTTTTTCAACTGTATACTTATAAAGTTCGAACCAGTTTTCAGAGAGGTATTCTGTAATTAATCCGGGACGGGGATGAATAATGACCTGTGACGATCCGGCATTTTTAAAGCTGAGAAGGTGCTTGTCGATCTCTTCTTTGGTTATTTCTGCATTCCAGACAAAGAATGGAGCTGTTGTGTATTCTCTGGGAGGTTCAACGAACTGCGATGAAAGAGTTTCAAAATCAGACACTTTGACTTCATTGATAATATTCTTCTTGCAGGAATTCAACATAACTGCTGAGGAAAAAAGTACAAAAAGAATAGATAGTTGTTTGATTAGGGATGATCTCATGGCAGAATATTTTTAGAATTCAAAATTTACCTGATAAACGGAGACTGAAATTTCGCTGAGGCTGAATATCACCCGGACGGCCCATATATTCAGTATTGGTGATGTTTTTGACTGCAAGTGAAAGAGTTAAGGTTTTATTAACTTTATATCCAAGGTTTCCGTCAATCAGAAAATACCCCGTATTATTCTCAAGCCAGTAGTCAAAAAATCCGGGAAGGATACTTTCCCTGGTGAGTTCATTGATAAAAACATCATCGATATTCAATAATTTCGATTTGGCAAAAAGGGTTAACCCCAGATCAAACTTTTGGTACGAACTGTTTATACTGATTTTTGCTGAATGTTTCCTTCTGTATTTTAAGTAAATATCAGTATTTCTTTGAGTTGTCTGATTGAATTCAACCGGGTAAATATATGTATATCCTCCGCTTAAAGAGGTATTGAAGCCGCCAATTGCTCTGTTGAGGGCAAACTCCAGCTCATATCCATAAACTCTTGACTGTTCTACATTTGTTGCCTGAAAACCGAAATCAAATATTCCTGTAACAGGATCGGGATAATTACTGAAAACATATTCAATAAGCTCATTGTTCTGTGAGAAGAAGAAAGAAAGATCGGCCTGTCCACTGGTTTTTCCAATTAAAATTCCCTGCTTGATGCCAGCTTCGGCATTCCATCCCGATTCAGAATGGACAAAAGGGTTTGGGTAGATCTTTACTGATCCGAGGGTGGTCGAGGCAAATTTCTCGGCTATGGAAGGATAACGGTAACCTTGTCCGAATGAAGCTCTGAGAAATGTATAATCTGCTGCCTGCCAGTTTATTCCTGTTCTGAAAATAGGAACAGTTTTGTCTTTTTTCCCATCAAGTTCATTTTGTTCAACGCGTAATCCGGCAACAAGTTTCAGTCTGGGAACAGGATTTGCTTCAAGCTGGGTGAAGCCGGCAATGTTGATTCCATCATGTCCACCATAAAATGCTGAAACGATATTAATGTAATTCTCCGATAGCCCTGCTGTAAAGTTCAATAGATCTGAAAGTTTGTAATAGAGCTGATATTCAGAATAGAATGATAATGCATCCGAATTATTCCCCGCTCTGACAGGAAATCTGTTGTTTGTCGACTGCAACCTGATGCGCAGATCGTGTTTAAAACGGCCGGTATTATTAAACGACAGGTAAGGGTCGAGTGTAATAAAGTTGCCATGAAGCAGTGAAACACTTGAGGTGTCCTGTTTCAGAGCTCCGTTTTCCGCGTTCTCCCAGAGGATGAAATCTCTCTTTGCGTTATATCCGGTGTTGATATTCAGACCATAGACAAGCCCTTTGACTTTTTCATTATGGTGTTTCAGGTTGAGGCTGATCCTTCCGAGTTTCTCATCATTGAATTTCCTGTATCCTTCATCGGTTAACAGACTGATGGCGAACCCCACGTCAGTTTTTCCAATCTTCTGAAGGTGAGAAAATGATAATGTTGTGAATAGTTGGGGTGAATTTCCCCAGATCCAGTTTCTGTTTTTCGGCTTGCCATATACTCCTGTTTCGGCGAAGAACCTTGTGTCAGGAATATTTGTTGCATCGGCAGTACGAAAGTTTATGATCCCGTTCAGGGCAGAAGAGCCATAAAGAACTGATGATGCCCCTTTGATAATTTCTATCTGGGCTATGTTCTCAAGGGGTAAAAACTGCCATTTAATACTTCCTGCATCGGGCGATAAAACGGGTAATCCGTCGATAAGGGCAAGCACCCTGCTTCCGGCACCATAGCTGAACCCGCTTCCTCCCCTGATGGAGGCCTGCCCGTCAAGAACCTCTATCCCGGGAGTTTTATTTATCAGTTCCTGGGCATCGGTGATATGAGTTTTTAAAAAATCGGCTGACTTAAGTACATCCATTGAAACAGTCAGTTCAGCAATTTTCTGCTCCGATTTATTTGCACTTACTACAATCTGCCCTATCTCCTGAATCTCCATATCCAGACCAACATTCAATTCAAGGGTATCAGTTTTTGTTGTCACAACTGATTTAACAGCAGGCTTGTATCCAATGAACTTGAAGGCAATATCAAATCCGGATGAATCGGTTTTAACATAAAAAACCCCTTTCTCATCAGTGATAGTCCCCTGATTTTTCAGATAAATAACGTAAACTCCGTGAAGTGGTTCAAGAGTATTGGAGTCAAATACCTTACCTTTTATTAAACCCTGGGCAAAACCGGAATTTGAAGCCAGACTAAGAATTAGTGTTATTACAATAAGAATATACCTCATTACCTGGCTTTAAATGTCATCCTGATATTGGTTTGTACCCCAAGCGGATTCGGATAGCTGGTGGTAATCTTCAGAGAGGATTGAGTTAACTCGGCAATTTTGGTTGTAAGAGGAATAGGAAGGGAGTCAGTTGTAAGAACAATCTGAGTTTCATTAAAAGCAAATCGCCAGGTTCCTTTATAGACACCGAAGTTACCTGTAAGGTCCTCATTGAATTTTACTTCTCCTTTAAAGTTTTTCAGCATTCCGTCAGGGCCGCTTGCATCGGCTCCGTTTGCGAGGAGACTATCGCTTCCCCATGTTGGAGCTGTTAAAAGCAAAAACCGTTCAGACTGTCCGGATTTTTTACAGGAAAAAATAATCAGACAAACTGCAATGATTAGTAACAATACTCTGTTCTTCATGATCTGAAATTTTAAGGTTTGTTTGCCAATATTACAATATTAATACCTGTTGATTCTGCTGAATGATTATTATCATTTTGATTCAATCGCATTCAGACTCACTGAGTCGTCACTTATTTTATCGCCCGTATCTTAATATTCTTAAATGAAGCAATACCTCCATGCTCCTGAAGAAGAATGCGCCCTTCAGTTACCTCGCCAAATCCGGGAGATGTTTTGAATTTTGTTAAGGCAACCATATCTCTCCATGCCTGAGTGCCCCTTTCATAATCTACTGTCTTCTTGCCGTTGAGCCACTGCTGAACCTGACTTCCTCTTACGATAATTTTTGCGGTGTTCCAGTGATCAGCTCCGTTATCAACAACGTTTACCGGTGCAATAATATCATAAAGAGCTGCCAGATTCTGCCTGCCTTTAATATCCAGTATGCCTTCAGTATAGTTTTTATCGTCAATAATCTGATATTCGCAGCCAATAGATGCCAAAGCTCCGTTATTTATATCAGTATCTACAAAATATTTGATGCCGCTGTTGGCTCCCTTACCATACATAAAATCAATACTTAGTTCGAAATCCCTGTATTTAGTGGTTGTTACAATATCTCCACCCGATCCGCTTTCAGGGGTTATCCTGAATGCTCCGTCAGATATAACCCAACCGGCTTTTGGGAAAGATCTGCTTTTTGCATTCATCCATCCTTCAGTGGTTTTTCCATCAAACAGAAGTTTCCACCCATCCTTAACCTCTTTGGCAGTGAGAACATTATCGGTTAACTTACTCCCCTGGCAACTTGCATTATTTTCTGTAATCAGAAATACCAGCAATGCTGCAAAAACATAGATCACTCTTTTCATTTTAAATAGTATAAGTATTATTAATTCAGTAGATATTATAATGCATTGATAATCAGATATATATAATTTTTTTAATTTGGCGAATCTTATTTATTATTTCTTATCATTTGAATTTCAATTAGTCATGCCCCGGTTACTAAGAGAAAAAGATTTTAACAGAAAAAAATACTAACTATTCTTCACCTATATTTTATAGTGTGAAAGGTCAGAAAGATAGTAAATTTTTTTAAGTTTATCCGGCCCCATCACTTTAGGCAACTTAAAAGTTTTTCAATATTATTGCTTCGTCATTAATGTTTTATACATTTGAAATATAAATAGATTAAACGAGTATGAAAAAGCAAAATATTTTTGTGAGAAATACAGTATTATTCCTGTTGGTTTGTTATTTATCCGGTACCGGAAACGGAATATCGCAGCCTGTTGTCGGGTTGGATAACTGGTTTAATCATGAGACCAATGCCAAAACTGGAAAACCATTTCATTATTTATGGACCGATACAGAATTCAGCGGTTACTCACAGTGGGGTGAAATATTTACAGGCCGGGGTGCAAAACTTGCAACAATTGGACGTCCCGATGCAGATGTTTTAAAAGCAATCGATGTATATATAATAGTTGATCCCGATTCCACAAGTGAAACACCTGATCCAAAATATTTAGAGCCGGAAGATATTAATGCCATTAAGAACTGGGTTAAAGCAGGAGGTGTTTTGGCGATACTAGCCAATGATGCGCCTAACTGTGAGTTCACCCATCTAAATAAGCTGATGTCGCAGTTCGGAATGACCTTTAACCATGTTACCTTACATCGGGTAACCGGCACCAATTTTGAAACAGGAGCAAGTGTTAAACTTCCGGAACATCCTCTTTTTAAGGGCGTTGCAAAGATTTACATCAAAGAGGTTTCAGATATTAATCTCTCAGGCAGTGCAAAAGCCATTCTTACGGAAAGCGGTAAAGTACTGATTGCGGAAAACAGGTATGGTAAAGGTTATGTATTTGCTATTGGCGATCCGTGGATTTATAATGAATATATTGATCATAATGTACTTCCCATGAGCTTTGAAAACCTTAAAGCAGCAGAGAATCTGACTGACATTCTTTTGAGTTTTACCAAAAAAAGATAGAATAAACCCCCATACTGTTGAATTTCAAAATTAAAACTATGAGAAAAATTAGATTAGTAACGGCCCTGTTAATAGTGCTGATAGTCTTCAGTTCATTTCATCTGAATGGTCAGAATGCACCGTCATCACAGGTTGAATTCCTGAACACTCCCGTGCTGTTTAAAGAATCAGGAAAGTCTTTTCAGCAGGTTGTTGCAACCTACCGGTCGGAAAAGCCCGGCAAGATTGTTATTTTAAAAGAGGGGAAAGAGATTCTCAAGGCTGAACTTCAGGCGGGGATTAACAGATACCTGATAACAGTTCCAGCTGTGACCAAACCGAAAAAAACCAGCTTTTCAGCAAAGATTGATAATGGAACAGCTCTTCAGTATTCCTTAACACTGGTGCCTCCTAAAAAATGGGAGATCTATTTCGTTCAGCATTCCCATACCGATATTGGTTATACCCGTCCACAGTCGGAGATCCTTGCAGAACATATGCGCTACATTGATTATGCCTTGGATTACTGCGATCAGACAGACGGAATGCCCGCTGACGCAATGTTTCGATGGACATGCGAATCGGCCTGGGTAACAAGGGAATACCTGCGTTCGAGACCTGAATCGCAGATAAAAAGGCTTATGAAAAGGATTGCCGAAGGGCGTATTGAGGTGACAGGTATGTATGTTAATATGGCGGAGATATCTGATGAAAATGTAATGTACGACTTTCTTCAACCGCTGAAAGAGTTTAATACACGAGGAATCCCCGTAAAGACAGCAATGCAGAATGATGTTAACGGTATCGCATGGTGTATGCCTGATTATTTCAGGAACACGGGTGTTAAGTATCTTATTATGGGCATTAATGAAACCAGATCAATTCTTCCATTCGACAAGCCAACCGCATTCTGGTGGGAAGCACCATCGGGAGAAAGATTGCTTGCCTTCCGTGCAGATCATTATATGACAGGCAATTTTTTCGGCATGGAAAGTGAATCAATAAAACCGGAAAAAATGATAGGTCATCTTGCTGACCTCGATAAAAAAAATTACCCTTTCGACAGGATAGGAATCCAGTACTCAGGTTATTTTACTGATAATGCCCCTCCCTCCACTGCTGCTTCGAAGCATGTAAAAGAGTGGAATGAGAAATATGAATCTCCAAAGCTAAGGCTTGCCGTTGCAAGTGAGTTCCCTGAATATGTTGAAAAGAATTATGCTGCCACGCTGCCTGTTTATCGTAAGGCATGGCTCGACTGGTGGACCGATGGTTATGGTTCAACTTCGCGTGAGACAGGTGAGGTGAGGAAAGTTCAGAATACAAAACAGGTCGATGAGGGTCTGTTTGCAATGGTTTCCCTGATGGGTGGAGAATTGAGTCCCGCCCTGGAAAATAATCTGGATCATATAAGCGAAAATGCTATCTTTTTCGATGAGCATACCTGCGGAGCTGCCGAAAGTATTGACCTGCCATATTCAGAGAACTCAACCAGACAGTGGCTTCAGAAAGGCGCTTATGCCTGGGAAGCACTTAAGAAAGTTACGCTTCTGAACGAAGAGGCGCTTGCCCGTTTTCAGGAGTTCCTTAAAAAAGCTGATTTCCCTGTAATATATGTAATGAATTCAATGGGATGGAATCGCTCAGGCGATATAAATTTATTTATTGATTATGAAGTTCTTCCTGTTAAGAAGAAAGCCAGAATAATTGACCTGACAACAGGGAAAGAGGTTCCTGCTCAGGTTCTTACCAAACGTGCAGAAGGTGCTTACTGGGTGCTTGAGGTGAAAGATATTCCGGCAATGGGTTATAAAGCCCTGAAGATTGAGCTAACTGATCAGGATGTTGCCGCAGATGCCGGAACAAATGTTGAAGTACTTGAAAATAAGTTTTATAAGATTGTAATAAATAAGGCTACAGGATCGCTCAGCAGTCTCTACGATAAGGAGCTGAATCAGGAACTTGCCGACGACAGTAATCCATATCACCTCGGACAACCAGTCAGGGAAACATCAGAGAAACGCGATAAAGCGCCATTTAACCATACAACAGTATCGAATGTAAAAATTGACAAAGGGATCAATGGCTCCGTATGGGAAAGCGTAAAGATAGCATCAGATATGGACGGTTTTGAAAAAGGAACAGAAGGTTCTCCAAAAGGCATTGAGACAGAGATTCGACTCTATAAAAATGTTAAGAAGGTTGAGTTCAGATTTATGGCGAGGAAACTCATTATTACTGATCCTGAAGCACTTTATGTTACATTCCCCTTCTCATTGCCCGATTCACGGATCGTATTTGAAACTATCGGTGGAGTGTTGTCACAGGGCGAGCAGCTGCCGGGCTCTTCATCAGACTGGAATGCTGCCCAGAACTTTGTGTCAGTTCGTGGCAAAAAGGGGCAGATTGTCGTTGTCAGCAACGAGGTTCCCTTGTGGCAGTTCAGTGATTTCAACATGAACAAGTATGAGCGATATCCTAAAAAAGGAGCAACATGGCTCTATTCGTATGTTATGAATAATTACTGGATGACAAATTTCCGTGCCTTCCAGGAGGGTGCCTTCAGCTGGAGCTATCAGATTACTTCATCGGCTGATACAACCAACACATTTGCAACCAAATACGCCTGGAATGAAAGGAACCCTTTCCCCACACGGACATTCCCTGCCGGAGTAAATGAGTTAAGATCACCTTCAATGGGTACCCTTGAAATATCAGCTCCTGCAAATGCCTTGCTCGTAAACAGCCGTCCGGCTTTCAAGGAGAAAGGGACAATCCTTCTCCATTTCCGTGAACTGGAAGGCTTGCCAGCCGATGTTAAACTCGCTTCAGCTGTGCGGGGTAGGTTAATAAAGAAGATGATTGAGGTTAATGCCGCCGGAAAACAGATTGGACAACCTCTGACTTCTATCCAGCTTAAACCATTTGAGGTCAGATTTATTGAGGTTTCATTTTAGGCGGATTGATTTTTAAAAGCTGGTTGAAAATTTTTAATATCAGTTGGAGATTTTTTTCCAAAGTATTGTTTGTAATAATTTCGACACCATTTTCATGCCGGCTAAAGCATAATAATAAACAGTCTGAATCTATGAAAGATATTATACCTCAATCGGATACAGTTGTTAAACTGGAAAACAAAAGTATTGAGCTACTCGTAAACCTGCAAGGTGGCTCTTATTTTGATTTTCACCTGAAAGATCTGCCATTGAACCCCATCAACTGGCGGGGAACAAAGGCTGATGAACTAATCTTCACGGGCCATTTTCTCTGCTTCGACCGCTGGGGACCTCCATCTTCTGCTGAAAAGGAGAATGGATTCAGGCACCATGGTGAGGTCAATACCGAATTATGGAATCTGCTCTCTACTCCTGACCCAAACGATGTAAGGAAGGGATCTTCAATGATGTGCAGATTACCTATGGCAGGCTTGCAGCTTACCCGTAAAATACAATTGTCCGACGGAGAGCCGGTTTTTTATGTTACTGAAGAGATAAAAAACCTTAATAAAAACGGACGGATTTTCAATCTTGTTCAGCATGTTTCGATAGCTCCTCCATTCCTTGACAAAACAACCCTCTTCGACAACAACACACTTCAGGGATTTGAAGACAGGCATGACGGAAGTCTTGATCAGGATGAGAGAATAATGAAATGGCCGCAGGCTGATCACAATGGAAAGAAGGTAAACCTGCGGCAATTTGAAGTCCAATGGCCGGAAGTTTCTTCTTTTGTTTATGACAGTAATGATGAATATTGCTGGGTTACAGCCTGCAACACGGGAAAAGAACTCATGCTTGGTTACCTCTGGAAGCGGGAAGAATATCCATGGATCAATTTCTGGAGATCTATGGAAAATGGTGTCCCGAAAGCTTTTGGTATGGAATTCGGAACCACAGGGTTGCATGAACCTTTCCCTGTGGTAGCCAGAAAAGGAAAGATATTCGGAGTTAACATTTACGAATATATTGATGCCGGTGAAGTAATCAGCAAATCTTTTACGGCATTCTTAAGCAGAATACCCCGGGATTACCAGGGGGTGGAAAAGATTGAAATCACCAATACATCATTTATTATTAAAGAAAAGAGCAAAAGTTCACGCGACATAAAATATCATTTAAAATAACCTGCATCAGAAAATATGAACTCACGGGAACGTGTACTTTCAGCGATTAATCACAGGCAGCCCGACAGGATCCCCATCGACCTCGGAGCCACGCCAAGCTCAGGCATCTCTGTGGTGGCTTATCATAACCTTATCAGGTACCTGAAACTTAACCATCTTGAAAACCATGTATATGATGTAATTCAGGAAGTTACACAGCCTGAGATGGAGTTGCTCGATCTGTTTAACGCAGATGTTCTGGATATTGGCCGATTCTTTAACTCATCAGAGAAATACTGGCAAAGACTGGAGCTTATGAAAGGTTACCCCGGACTTTATCCTGTGTGGTTCAATCCGGAACAACAACCTGACGGAAGCTGGCTGGCTGCAGGGAAGACAGGCGAGTATATCGGAAAGATGCCTGCCGGCGCCACCTTTTTTGATCAGCTGATCTTTCCGTATGTCGATGGATATCCTGATTCCTATAATAATATATGCACCGATATGTCGAGAGTGACATGGGGTGGCTTCGGCTTCCCGCCTTACGACAGGATGAATGAAAAGGATTTCTGGAAATTATTGCGCACAACAATCATTGAAGAGAGGGCGAAAACAGACAAGGCTCTTCTTATCGGTGTGGGCTGTAATCTTTTCGAATGGGGAACATTCCTCCGCCGCATCGATAATTTTCTTATGGATCTCTATCTCGATCCGGTTAATGTTCACAGGCTTCTCGATAAGTTGCTGGAAATGCATCTTGATTTTCTCTCAAAAATTTGTACCGCCGTTGGTGATATTGTTGAGGTTATAAAATTCGGCGATGACCTTGGAACGAATACCGGGCCATTTATGCCAAATGAAATATATAATGAATTTTTTAAGCCAAGGCATAAAATTTTGTGCGATTATGTCAAGGCAAATTCTTCGGCTCATACAATGCTTCACTGCTGTGGTGGCGTTTATGAACTTATTCCTGAATTGATCGAAGCCGGATTTGAAATACTTAATCCGGTTCAGATTAATGCATCCAGCATGGAACCTGAACGTCTGAAAAATGAATTCGGCTCTGAACTAACATTCTGGGGAGGAGGCTGCAATACTCAGACTATTCTGAACCGGGCCACTCCTCAGCAGGTGATAGATCATGTAAGAAGAAACATTGAAATTTTCAGCAGGGGAGGCGGGTATGTCTTTAACTCAATTCATAATATCATGCCGGATGTACCCCCGGAGAATATTATGGCAATGTTCGAAACTGTAAAGGAATACAGGTGATTAAGGAATAAGACCGGCGGCTGTAATACCAGTTTAATGCGAATTAATAATAAATGGTGAATGTAAATAAATGGATATCACTGATAATCAATCTGTAAAAAATGCATTATGAAGAAAAATTATTTTTTCCCGATACTCTTGCTCTTAGTAGCATTCTCATTTACATCCGTTTACGGACAAAAAAACAAAAAGAGTAAGAACAGGTCGGTAGCCGATACTATCCATGTTGTGGGTCATGCGCATATGGATATGAACTGGTTATGGACATATTCCGAAACAATGCAGATGGCTAACGACAACCTCAGGCAGACTGTAGCTTTTATGGAAGAATTTCCTGATTATACAATGCTTCAGAGTCAGGCATCAGTTTATAATTTCGTTGAAATGGTCGATCCTCCACTTCTTGAAAAGGTAAAAAAATATGTTACTGAAGGGCGCCTTGAACTTGCCGGTGGCATGTGGACAGAAGGGGATATGAACCTGTCATCAGGAGAAGCCATAACAAGGTCATTCCTTTTGGGTCAGCGCTATTTTCAGAGCCGGTTTGGCAAAATGGCAAACATTGGCTGGCTGCCAGATAACTTCGGTCATATATCGCAAATGCCTCAGATACTAAAACTTGCAGGTTGTGATTATTTCTATTTTCACCGTACAAAACCTTATGTTGGTACGTTCTGGTGGATAGCTCCTGATTCATCAAAAGTATTATGTTATGCCAATGATACTTATAACGGAGAAATTACCCCGGCTCTGAAAGATGAGATACAGAAATTTTCACCTGACAAGCGCCGGATCCTTCAGATTACAGGTGTTGGTGACCATGGCGGCGGTCCGACAAGAGCGAATATAGAGATGGTTCATCAGCTCGACAAGACTCCGGGTTATCCTGCAGTTCAATTTACTACAGCGGGCGACTTTTTCAGAAAATCATCGCTCGAGATGGATGGCCGTCCTGTTCATCGCGGAGAGATGCAGTTTATTTTTGAAGGTTGCTACACAAATGTATCTGATATAAAAGCAGGAAACAGAAACAGTGAGAATGCCCTTTTTGCAGGTGAATTCTTTAATACACTTCGCTGGCTGAATGGTGATAAATATCCTTCTGATGCACTCCGGGACCTCTGGACTACAGTGGCATTCAATGAGTTTCACGATATTCTTCCAGGCTCGGGTATTAATGAAGCCAATAAGGAAGCTGTTGCCCGCTATAGTGAAGTGCTTCGTAAAACGACAGAGCTGCGGAATAGTGCTTTCCGAAAAATGGCCGATGAGGTTAAATTTCAGACCGGCATCGGACAGCCGGTGTTGGCTTATAACCTTCAGCCGGCAGCGCGTAAAGCTCTTGTCGAAGCAAATGTCTATTCACACCAGGAACCTGCAACAGCGCGTCTGGAAAGCTGGGGGAATTTTTACGGTTCAAAAAATATTAAGACGGTCGATAAAGGTCAGGGAAATGTTCCGACAGTACTTGTCCGCGATGCCTCAGGAAAAACATATCCCGCTCAGGTAGTTTGGGGAAAATCAACACCTCCCGGATTTACATCAAAAATCCAGTTCGTTGTAGATAATATGCCGGCAGGGGGGTATAAAACATTTTATGTTGATGTCACCAAACCAGGTGTGTTTAATGAACCAATACCGTTTAACAACAACACATTTGAAACCGATTTCTTCAGGATAAAAATCGACATGAAGACAGGAGGAATTGTAGGGCTGTTTGATAAGCGCACCGGCAAGGAGTTTGTAAAAGAGGGAGGCCGGCTCAATACTCTGAGAATCTCGCTCGAAGATAAAAAAGGAGGAATGAAGTCGTGGGTAATAAATAAGTTTACGGGGCAGGAAGATGTCACAAATGTGGATACTGTGAGGATTGCTGAAAACGGCCCTGTAAGAGCTTGTATCGAAACTGTAAAGACATGGGGAAAATCGCGGTTTATTGAACGTACCTATATCTACCGTTCCTATCCGCGTATCGATTACGACATGGAAGTACATTGGCTGGAAACAGGAAGTGATTCAACAGACTCCCCGATGCTTAGAGCAATATTCCCGATATCGGTGGAGAATTCAAAATTCTTTTCACAGGTTCCTTTCAATGTGGCTGAAAGGCCTGTTGACGGTAAAATTAATAATAAAGAAGCCCCGGGCCATCTCCGGCATTCGAACGCTTATGGAATTAATGCTGAAGAAGCTGATGGTCTTGAAGTACCTGCACAGAAATGGGTCGATGTAACTGATGGAAAGGTTGGTATTGCACTTCTCAACAAGACAAAATATGGCCACTCGTACAGCCATGGCGATCTCAGAATTACACTTATGAGAGCAGCCGGTGATCCGGACATCTATCCCAATCTTGGTAAATTTAATATCAGCTATTCTCTCTTTCCTCATGCCGGCGACTGGAAAAACGGTGTCTGGGCGGAAGGAGAAGATTTCAATATTCCTGTTTATGCAGCTGAACCGCCATCTCTTGCTCTTGCTAAAGCTCATGCAACACGTCCGGAAGAGGCCTCGTTTTTCTCAGTCGATGCTCCGGGAGTTGTTCTTTCGGGTATGAAACAGTCGGAAGAGGGTAATGAACTGATACTACGATTGGCAGAGACAGAAGGTAAGGAGACCATGGTAAACATAGGAGTACCTGTTGTGGTAAGTTCGGTACGCCGGCTGAACCTGATTGAGTTTCCACTTGAGAATGTCTCCAAACCAACATTTAACGGTAAAACAATACAGGTTAAGATAAAACCAAATGAGATCGTTACTCTTGGGATCTCCGTTCGTTAAGGAGGTTAATAACTTAGCAGGTAATGTATTGGAAGACCAGCCTCAGGCTATAAACTTCTTAATTGACAGGATATTATAATGACTATGAGAAATACCGACTTTGCCCCTGATTATACAAACCTTCTTCAGGTATTATCGAATCATCGACCCGCGCGTCTTCCGGTTTATGAACATCATATTGATGCCCCTTTCATCTCCAAAGTTTCAGGTGAGGAGCTGTCTTCCTCCGATCTTAAAGCAGATGAGCTGCCTGATTACTATCGGAAAGTTGTTGGTTTCTGGAAAGATATGACCTTTGATGGTTTTGATTATGAGGCAGCAATATGTGATATTTTACCCGGACATGGTGCGATAATGGGAGGTATGAAAGGCCCCATCCAGACCAGAGATGATTTTGAAAAATACCCCTGGAAAGATATTCCTGCGATCTTTAAAGAAAAATATATTCCTCATTTTGAGGCTATCCGTAAAACTTTGCCTGCGGGAATGAAAGCATACGGCGGATGCGGTTATGGTATTTTTGAAGCAAGTCAGGATCTTGTCGGATTTGAACCTTTATGTGTTATGCAGTGCCTTGATCCTGACCTCTTCAGGGACATTTTTGTTATGATTGGGGATTTGTGGGTGGAGTTATGGAGTTGGGTTATAAGTAACTATCACGATCTTTTTGTCTTTTACAGGATGGGTGACGATCTGGGTCATAAAACATCCACAATGCTTGAGCCTGACATTATCCGCCAGCATATCTTCCCTCAATATAAGCGTGTTATTGATCTGATCCACTCCTCAGGAAAAAAATTCCTTTTGCACAGCTGTGGCTGTATTTTCCCATTAATGGATAATATTATTGCTCTTGGCATTGATGCTAAACATTCGAATGAAGATCAGATAGCACCTTTTATGGAGTGGATTGAAAGATATTCGGAAAAGATCGGCCTTTTCGGAGGTTTTGACCTGAATTTACTGGTACTGGAGAAGCCTGATGCTGTTTATCAGAGTGTATTAAATAAGGGAACATTGTACAGGCAAAAAGCAAAGGGATATGGATTGGGATCGGGCAATTCAATACCCGGGTATATTCCTGTTGACGGGTTCATGGCAATGATCGAAGCTGTAAAGGAGATCCGCAGGAGGGAAGGATGATGGCATTCATTCCCCGTTAAACTCCTTTACTGCATTATAGGCTGCCATAATATTCTGAGGCGGAACCTCAGATAGTATGTTGTGAATGGGAGCAAAGACAAAACCACCATCCTTTGACAAAATCTCACAACGATTTAATACATCTCTTCGAACATCCTCCGGTTTTGCTCTGTTAATTACTGAAGCAGTATCAGCTCCACCCCCCCAGAAAGTTATATCACGGCCGAATTCTTTTTTGAGAGTCACAAGATCCATCTCGTAGCAGTTAGTCTGAACAGGATTGAGAATATCAAAACCAACTTCGATCAGGTCGGGAATGAATTGTTTTATGCTGCCACAGGAGTGCATAAAGATCTTCATGTTACTATGTTTTTTAACATAATCGCAGAGAATCTTATAACGGGGTTTAAATAGCTTACGGAAAGTTCCGAGATCCATAAAAGGACCGGAGGTCATACCCAGATCATCACCAAAGCGGATAACATCCACTAAATCCCCAACAGAGCTGCATTTTTTCTCCAGTCCTGAGAGGTGCATATCCACAAGAATATCAAGCATTTCAGATAATTTTTTCTCATCGAGCATCAGATCCATCAGGAAATTATCCATTCTTCTGATAAAGAAACCAAGTTCAAGCAGCTTAACCCCGCCCGACATCACCAGAGCTTTATTTGTTGATTCTTTAAGGGTTATCAGCTTTTCTCTAAATTCTGATGAATTCAGATTTGTGGAATGTGAATGTGTTACCCAGCTTATCTTCTTTAAAGCATCTCTGAACTTTTCAAAATTATCAGGATACCCCTCTTCATAAGGGAAATGCATCTGGTCGAAAAATGTCGCTCCTGCCGGCATTTTTGACAGGACGGTACCTTCCTCATCCGTTGTAAACCATGAGCCATCATCTGCTTTGACCGGGCGGAACCAATCCGGGTATTCAGCTATACTGCCATCAGCAAGTTTTACCTCATGCCAGTCGCCGTCCTCAGTGGAAAGCCTGTTTACATCAAGGGCGTCAACGCCAAGAAGATCAATAATTTCCATGTCAACAGACGCAAGTTGCTGGACAACATCAAAAACCCGTGTCGGCTTCTCAATTTTCAGATGCTTTTTCAGGTTATTATAGGCGGTTGCCGAGATCCCGGTGACTGTTGAACTACCCAGATCTATGGGGATCCTGTCGGGTTGCCGGTGGTTTATTGAGTGTAATATTCTTTCCCTTGAGTTCATGGAATTCTAAGTTTCTGTTTCAGTTAAAGAATGTTTTAAAGATACTATTTTATCGTATCTTATGCCCTTGTTTCATTTGACTTCGCAGGACAATGGGAGATCAATGAAGTCAAAATCATGAAGCTATATTGAAAATTACTGATAATCACAATTTTAATTATTGAAAGAGTATGTTGAAAATTTTTAAAAGTTTGTATTTCCAGGTTATAGTTGCAATAATTATCGGGATTACAATCGGTTTCTTCTATCCGGAATTTGCCACAAAATTAAAACCACTTGGTGACGGGTTTATCAGACTGGTTAAGATGATGATTGCACCATTGATATTTTGTACCATAGTGAGTGGTATCGCAAGTATGCAAAACATAAAAAAGGTTGGCAGGGTAGGTCTTAAAGCAATAATTTATTTTGAGATCATAACAACATTGTCGCTCACTATCGGCCTGGTTGTCATAAACCTTCTGAAACCCGGGGTTGGAATGAACATTGACCCTTCAACACTCGATGCACAATCGGTTGCTTCATATGTTACAAAAAGCAAGGCAACTAATGTGGTTGACTTCCTGCTGAATATTATTCCTGACAATATCATCAATGCCCTTTCTAACGGCGATCTGCTTCAGATCCTCTTTTTCTCGGTACTCTTTGGTATAGCTCTTTCGAAAATAGGCGAAAAAGCAAAACCGTTAATCAGGGGTATTAAATCGGTTGAAGCAGGGTTATTTGCCGTTATCAATATTATTATGAAAGCTGCTCCTGTTGGTGCGTTTGGAGCAATGGCTTTTACAATAGGCAAGTATGGACTTGGATCGCTGGCTTCATTAGGGCAGCTGATGGTATCTTTTTACATTACCTGTATTCTCTTTATTGTTATCGTTTTAGGAGGGGTGCTGAGATATTTCGGGTTTAATATTTTCCGTCTGCTCAGTTTTATTAAAGAAGAGATTCTGATAGTATTAGGCACCTCCTCTTCGGAAGCTGCACTCCCAAGTCTTATGATAAAACTGCAAAAGGGTGGCTGTTCAGAATCGGTGGTGGGGCTCGTAGTACCGACAGGTTATTCTTTTAACCTTGACGGAACCTCAATATACCTTACGATGGCAGCTGTGTTTCTGGCCCAGGCAACCAATACCCCATTGCTTCTTTCAGACCAGATAACCATGCTTCTGGTTCTGTTGCTTGTATCCAAAGGTGCAGCCGGGGTGACAGGAAGTGGGTTTATTACACTTGCGGCACTTCTTCCAACAGTAGGGAATATCCCTGTTGCCTCCCTCGCTCTCATCCTTGGAATAGATCGTTTTATGAGTGAAGCACGGGCAATCACCAATCTGATTGGTAATACCGTTGCCACTGTTATAATTGCGAAATGGGAAAAAGAGATTGATCCCGATATTGCCAGAAAAGAGTTTGGGTAAAAAGAATGAGACAATGACCTCTGTTACACTGGAGGATTCCCTCTTAAGCATCCCCCTGGTTATACTTTCAGGAAAATCTTCTTCTTATACAATATATATAGGAAGACCCAGGCGATTGCCGTTATTCCGATACCGTCAATAAGCGGTTTCCATGCTTCCGGAAGTAGTGCTGCAAATCCATTGAAGAAAAACCCCGATGCCTTATTCAGATTTACTATTCTTTCGGTAAGATAGATTGTAATCGGGTTCATCCCGATTACAACAAAGAAAAAGGCCCATTTCTTATATTGCCATACATCAATTACAAGATAAAAGATTGAGAAAAGCAAAAGACTCAAACCACCGACAAAACAGACAAAAGAGCTGGACCATATGTTTTTATTGATAGGGAAGGTAAGATCCCAGATCTTTCCTAAAATCATCAGTGCAACAGCTGCCAAAGCCAGATAAAGAACTTTTTTCAGTGGCTTTTTGCTAAGATAATCAGACATTAGAAACTCTCCTGTGAACATACCAAGCAGTGCTGTTCCTATGGCAGGAATAGTGCTGAATAAACCTTCCGGATCGTGATTGCCAAGGTATAGTCTCCCCGGCATAAGAAGACGATCAATAAAACTGGCAAAGTTACCTTCCTGAGAAAAGCGCTCAGTTGAGCCAAGGTCGTGCGCAGGAAAGAGCATAAGCAGGAGCCAGTATCCGATAAGCAGTGCCCAGAACCAGACAATACGATAACTGAGTTTGGTATTCATGAAGATGAGTGCGGCAAACATCCAGGCCAGACCGATTCGTCCCAGAACACTTCCATAACGCAGATGAGCCAGGTCGAAATTAACGCCATTATTAAAGATTATTCCGATTAGAACCAATAGTAATCCACGGCCGAAAACATGTTTGTATATTGACTGGCGTGTATCATCAGAGGCGATTCTCTTCGCCAAAGAAAAGGGGAATGATATACCTGCAATAAAGAGGAAAAGAGGGAATATCATATCGTAAAAATGAAAGCCGTGCCATGGAACATGCTCTAACTGTTCAGCCCACCACTGAAAAAGCGGCCAGCCTGTAAGTGATGCCAGACCAAGGAAGATTCCTCCGCCTCCCATTATCCAGAACATGTCGAATCCACGAAGAGCATCAAGAGATTGGAGCCTTTTAACAGCCGGTTTATTTTGGTTTTCCATGGTGTGTTTTTAAGTTTGAATAGAAGAATAATAAAAATCGTTAAAACTTTAACTCTGCTTCGGATTATATCCCTTTTAATTCGCATATTTGAGATATGCTTATTAACAGTTTCAAATATAGTAAAATTGTTAATGGTGTTAAATAATCTAATAAATATTGATTTATGAGTAATACCCAGTCATCATCAAACTCAGGACCAGGATTAAAGCGTGTTCTGGGGCTCTCCTCCCTGGTGCTTTACGGGATTATTCTTATTCAGCCTACAGCCCCGATGCCATTATTCGGAGCTGTGGCCGGTCTGGCCGGAGGGCATGTTGTTACAACTATAATTATCGGAATGGTTGGGATGCTTTTTACAGCCATAAGCTACGGCCGGATGGGAAATGTATATCCAAGTTCAGGTTCTGCCTATTCTTATGTCAGCCGTGAGATCCATCCTGCCCTTGGTTATTTTGTCGGCTGGGGGATGATTTTCGACTATGTTATGAACCCTGTGATCTGCGTTATCTGGGTAAGCAAGGCTGCCATGAATCTGATTCCTGAAATCTCTTTTCCTGTCTGGGCAATTGCTTTCACTGTTCTTTTTACCGGAATGAATCTGCGAGGTATCGAGGCCAGTTCGCGGACGAATTATGTGATTGCAACGGGATTAGGAGTTATTATTATACTGTTTCTCGGAGCTGCGGCGCGTTATCTTTTTCTGAATCCTCCCGAAGGAATATCGGACTGGACAAGGCCATTTTATGATCCGAAGACTTTTACATTTTCTGCTGTTTCAGGAGGCGCATCACTTGCAGTTCTTACTTATATTGGGTTTGACGGGATCTCAACTTTGTCTGAAGAAGTACGTAATCCGCGTCGCAATATCCTTCTTGCTTCTGTACTTGTCTGTATTATCACAGGTATTCTTGCATCGGTACAGGTTTATGCGGCTCAGCTCGTTTGGCCGGGTACCTCTTTCCCCGATCAGGATACAGCATTTTGTTATGTTGCCGGAAAAGCCGGAGGTTTATGGTTGTTCCATGCAGTAAACATGGCCCTTCTTATTGCGTCAATAGGTTCAGGCTCAGGTGCACAACTGGGAGCAGGCAGGCTTTTATATGGTATGGGCCGCGATCATGCAATTCCAAATAAATTCTTTGGAAAGATTAATCCCCGCACCAGGATACCATCAAATAATATAATACTGGTCGGAGTTTTAACTCTAGCCGGGGCATTTCTTCTCACTTATCCCATGGGTGCACAACTTCTGAATTTCGGAGCTCTTATTGCATTTATGGGTGTCAATGCTTCCTCATTTGTCCATTATTTTCTGCGTAAGGAGAAAAAAACATTCGGGCATCTTATTATACCGGTTTTAGGCTTTTCAATCTGCCTCTATTTATGGTTCAGCCTTGGAATAAAGGCCAAGATTGTTGGTATGTGCTGGCTTTCAGCCGGTGTTATATATGGAGCTTACCGGACATCCTGGTTCCGGAAACCTCTTCAGTTTTCACCGATAGATAACAGTAATGACTAATATGGTGACAGATTTGTTGTACCAGGTGAAAATAATTACAGTGAACAGGAAAGTATGCTTATTATAAACAACTTAAAACAGATATTATGACAACCCGCAGAGAATTTATTCAGAAGAGTGCTCTTGCAACAGCAGGGGTGACTCTTGGTGCAAAAAGTTATTCACGTATCCTTGGCGCCAACGACAGGGTACGGGTAGGAATAGTCGGTTTTTCAGACCGTTTCAAAGGTGCTCTGGCTCCTGCTTTTATGAGCCTGGCAAAAGAGATGAATTTTGAGTTTACCGCAGTTTCTGATTTATGGAACAGACGCCGCGATGAAGCTGTAACTTACTTCAAAGGACAAGGTGTAACTGTAAAGACAGCACGAAACAACGATGAGCTGTATGCCGGAAAGGATACTGATGCAGTTATTATCAGCACCGCAGATTTTCAGCATGCCTTACTTCTGGCTGAAGCTGTAAGGGCCGGACAGGATGCGTATTGTGAAAAGCCGTTTGCAGAAACAATGGCTGATGCCAGAGTGGCCCTCAAAGCTGTTCAGGAGACCGGGAAAATAGTGCAGATTGGTTCGCAGCGAAGAAGTACCCCAAATTATATTGCAGCAAATGACTATATCAGGTCTGGTAAGTTTGGAAAGATTGTGATGGTTGAAATGTCGTGGAATGTAAACCAGCCAGGCAGGTGGAGAAGGCCACAGCTTACAGGCGTCATAAAAGAATCTGATACCGACTGGAAACGATTCCAGCTTAATCGTGCTCCGGCTGCATGGGATCCGAGGAAATATCTTGAATTCAGACTTTTCTGGCCATATTCTTCCGGAATCCCCGGTCAGTGGATGGCCCATCAGATCGATACCGTACATTGGTTTACAGGGTTAAACCATCCAAGAAGTGTTGCTGCAAACGGAGGCATTTATCAATGGAAAGACGGGCGTACCAATTATGATACAATCACTGCGGTAATGGATTACGGAGATGCCAATCAGGCTTTTCAGGTAGTTTATACATCACGTTTTACCAATTCAGCAGGCGGAACAAAAGAGATATATTTCTCCAACGGAGGATCTCTTAACCTTGATACAAACAAGATTACTTCTGATGGCGGGTTGCAGGAAAATGAAGCAAAAGCTATGAATATGAAGGCTAATCTGCTTGAAAATGCTGACCTGCCCGGCTTCAGGGTTGAAACCTCGGCTAATACAGGTTCAGATCCTATGACAACTGCTCATATGAGAAACTGGATGGAATGTGTTCGCAGCCGTGCGAAACCTAATGCAGATGTCATGGCCGGTTATAACCATTCTATTGCCAACATCATGTGCACAGCTGCATTAAGGACAGGAGAAAAGGCCTCATTCGATGAGGCAAAGCAGGAGGTTCTTGCAGGAGGAAAAGTATTTCAGTATTAATGTAAAATATTATAAATCAATCAGATAAATAAATAGCTATGAAAAAATCAAAGATTTTTACCCGGGTATTTTCGTCATTAATGTTATTAATGTTGCCTGCCTTAACATTAAGTAGTTTTGGGGCACCACCTCAAAAGCAGCAGTATTACGAAATTAAAGTTTACCGTATTGCTGATAACCTTCAGGAGACGAGGGTTGATGCTTTCCTTAAAGATGCCTATCTCCCTGCATTGCACCGGGCAGGGATCCCGATGGCAGGAGTATTCAAACCGGTAGAGACCGACACCACTTTTGGAAAGATTATCTATGTTCTTATCCCTTTCAACACAATTGATAAGTATATGGAATTACCTGCATTGCTCGCAAAGGATAAGGCTTATTCGGAAGCTGGAAAATCATTTCTAGATGCTCCTTACGATAAGCCACCTTATAAGAGACTTGAAAATATCCTTTTGAAGGCGTTTATGAATATGCCTCAGATGGTTGCACCGAAATTCCTTACTCCGGTAACGGAAAGGATTTATGAATTAAGAAGTTATGAGAGTGCAACTGAAGCCAAGGCAGTTAAAAAGATTGAAATGTTTAATCAGGGTGGAGAGATCGCATTGTTTGAGCGCCTCAAATTCAATCCGGTATTTTATGGTGAGGTTTTAGTAGGAAGTCATATGCCTAACCTTATGTATATGATTACGTTTTCAGATTTAAAATCGCACGATGAACATTGGAATGCATTCAGGGATGCTCCTGAATGGAAGAAGCTGGCTGCAATGGAAGAGTACAAAAATACTGTATCAAAGGTCAGTGCATATCTGCTTCATCCTACATCATATTCAGATTTTTAATAAAATATAAACTCACCCTTTTGTTCGCTCTCTTTGTCAGAGAAGTGAACATCAGGGTGAGTTTTTTATTATCAGATAGTTATATCTATTTTTGATATAGCTTCTTCAATCTCTGCAGATGACAATTCGTGATCCGGAAGGTTGTTCTCAAAATATTTCTCATAGGCAGAAACATCGAAATGACCATGTCCGCTCAGGTTAAATAGAATTGTTTTAGAGACCCCTTCAATGTCGGCTCTTCTTGCCTCGTCAAGTGCTCCGGCAATTGCGTAGGTTGACTCAGGAGCGGGAAGAATTCCCTCATTTCTTGCGAAGAGCACACCAGCCTCAAAACATTCTCTTTGAAGTTTTGCTTTTGCCTCGATAAATCCGTCTTTAAGCAGTTGGCTGACCAGTACTCCGGCACCATGATAACGTAACCCTCCGGCATGTATCTTCTCTGGTATGTAATTATGTCCGAGAGTGTACATAGGAAGGAGTGGGGTCATTCCTGCGGAATCACCAAAATCGTACATGAATTTTCCTTTGGTTAGTTTCGGACAGGAAGCTGGTTCAACAGCTACAAGCCTGACATCTTTTTTATTAAGAAGTTTTTCGCGAAGGAAAGGAAATGCAATTCCTGAGAAATTTGAGCCACCGCCAAAACAACCGATCACAACATCGGGGTAATCGCCAGCTTTTTCCATTTGAATAAGTGCCTCCTGACCTATAATAGTCTGATGGAGACTAACATGGTTAAGAACGCTTCCAAGTGAATATTTGGTATATGGGTCTTGTCCGGCTACTTCCATAGCTTCAGAGATTGCAATGCCAAGACTTCCGGGAGAGTTAGGATCGAGTTCAAGTACTTTTCTGCCAAAAACCGTCATTGTACTTGGTGAGGCCAGTACTTTGGCGTTATATGTATTCATCAGAAGTTTACGGCCTGGTTTATTATCATAGCTAACCCTAACCATAAAGACCAGCAGCTCCATTCCGAAATAGTTACAGGCAAAACTCATTGCACTTCCCCACTGTCCTGCTCCGGTTTCAGTAGTAATTCTTCTTACCCCTTCCTGCTTGTTATAGTAGGCCTGAGGAATTGCTGTGTTGGCTTTATGAGAACCTGAATAATTACCCCCTTCGTATTTGTAATAGATTTTACTTTTTGTACCGAGAGTTTTCTCAAGGTTCAGAGCTCTGAAAAGAGGAGATGGGCGATAGGTTCTGTAAAGGTCTAGTACTTCGTCGGGAATATCTATATACCTCTCGGTTGAGACTTCCTGTTTGATAAGTTCCATGGGGAATACTGCTGCAAGGTCTGCAGGACCGATAGGTTGTTTCGTGCCAGGATGAAGAGGAGGCATCGGTTTGTTTGGCATGTCTGCCAGAATGTTATACCATTGCCTTGGCATTTCATTGTCGCTTAAAATAATCTTTCTGATCTTTTCCATTTTCTTGATTTTTATTGTTTGGTTAATAAATTCAAATAAAAAAGGCACACTGTGAACAGTGTGCCTGGTTAAATAAATATCTTGTAAATGTTATATAACGGCTTGTCTCACAGTATCATAAGATAAACTGCGCCAAGACCAGATATAAAACATTTGTGTATTCATGACCGCAAAAATAATTAAAAATTTAAAATATCAACAAAAAAATGCTTTTATTTTTAAAATATTCATCAGATTATCCTGTTTATGATGAGAACAGGCAGTAATAAGGTCTTTAGTGTATCATTCATGAACTAAAGCTCCAAGAAGCCTGAGGTCATCAAAAAAGCCGGGATAGGATTTTGCAACGCATTGTGAGTCTCGGATAAATACTGTACCGGTCGCTCCAAGAGCAGCAATAGCAACAGCCATAGCAATGCGATGGTCTTCATGCGATTCAACATGTGCTCCCTGAGGCTGACCCCCGGTAACAAACATACTGTCATCTTTAATCTCAATACCGATATTCATTTTCCCGAACTCCAGTTTGAGGGCGGAGGCTCTGTCGCTCTCTTTATATATAAGGCGCGAGACCCCTTTTATTGAGGAGACACCTTTGCAGTAAGCTGCCAGTGCGACAAGAGGAGGGAAAAGATCTGGTGATTCCGTTGCATCGAAATCGAATGCTTTTAATTCTGATCTGGAAATATCAATCTGGTTGCCGCTGATTTTCATTTTTGCGCCGGCTTTTTCAAGAGCTGAAATTATAGCCATATCGCTTTGCAAACTCTCTGTATTAAGACCATTAACAGTTAACTCTCCGTTTATGGCACCTGCAACAAGAAGGAATGCCCCGCCACTCCAGTCACTCTCAACAGTATATCTGTTAGGAATATACTTCTGATTGCCCGGGATAGTGAACAGGTTGTAGTCGTGGTTATGAACAGTTATTCCGAAAGACCTGAGGATCTCAATGGTCATGTCGATATAAGGTTTGCTCTTCAGGTTGGTTACCTTAATTTCAGAATCATTGGTTGCAAGGGGCAAAGCAAGAAGGAGACCTGTTAACAGCTGACTGCTGACCGATCCGTCAATTTCAGCATAACCGCCTGCAATTGGCCCCTGTATTGTAAGAGGAAGAAATCCGCCGGTACTGGTGCATTTGACTCCCAGCTGGCTCAGCGCCTCTTCTATCATTGACATTGGTCTTTTCTTGAGAGAATTTGCACCGGACATTATTATTTCTGCCGGATACAATGCAGCAATGGGGGAGAACATTCTGATAGCGAGCCCCGATTCACCGCAATTCAGTTTTGGTTCTTTCAGTACACAAGAGCCGGTAATTTCCAGTTCCCCCGGATGTGGATTTACCCTGGCTCCCAGTCCGACTGCAATACTCATTGCGGCTAAAGAGTCGTCGCAATAGGATGGGTTCAGAATTATGCTTTGCCCATCGGCAAGTAAAGCGGCAGCAATTGCCCGTTGAGTCATGCTCTTTGAGGCGGGAGCTCTGAGCTGACCTCTGATTACCGATGGTTCTACATTTCTTTCCATAAATATTCTGGTCTTTATATTTTATTTTCCGGATCTTTTACATCGTTGTTCATTATCCTCATCTGATGGTTAATTGACTCCTGGTGAATAGCTTTGAACATTGCATCTATAAGTTCTGCACTTAATCCCTTTGCCTTGCCTTTGGCTACTGCTTTCTTGATAATTTCATCCCACCGGATGCTCTGCAAGATAGTAATATTATTTTCCTTTTTATAACGACCAATTGTTTCTGCCACTTTCATTCTTTGTTCCATCAGATCGAGCAGATGTTCATCGTATACATCTATCTGCTGCCTGAGTTCTCCAAGCACATCAAGCAATTTTGGGTCGGAGGTACTTGGATTTCGCAGGATAAGCCTGCTCAACATCTCTTTCAGATCATTGGGGGTAAGCTGCTGGGCGGAGTCGCTTAATGCCTGTGCCGGATTAATATGCGATTCGATCATTAAGCCGTCGAAGTTGAGATCCATTGCTTTCTGAGAGATCTCGTGAAGGAATTGTCTCGCGCCACCAATATGGCTCGGATCGCAGATGATTGGCAGATCGGGGATACGCCTCCGCAATTCAATAGGCAGCTGCCAGTTGGGCTGGTTACGGTACAATGTTTTTTCGTAGGAAGAGAAACCGCGGTGTATAGCACCAATCCTTGTAATGCCGGCTCTTGCAATACGTTCAATGGCACCCATCCATAACTCAATGTCGGGGTTAATGGGGTTCTTCACAAGAACCATTACATCAACACCATTCAGGGCATCTGAGATCTCCTGTACTGTGAATGGATTAACAGATGTGCGTGCACCGATCCACAGCATATCAACTCCGTATTTCAGAGCTTCGTAAACATGTTTTTCGTTTGCCACTTCAGTACCAACTAAAAGGCCGGTCTCCTGCTTTACTCTTCTGAGCCATTTCAACCCTTCAGTACCTACACCTTCAAAAGAATTAGGACGGGTTCTTGGTTTCCATATGCCTGCACGAAATACGCTGACCTCTTTTAACTTAGCCAGCTGCAGGGCTGTTTCCATAACCTGCTCTTCTGTTTCGGCGCTGCACGGACCGGAGATCAGAAAGGGCCTTCCTTTATAACCTCTCCAGTCTTTAATCAGGGAATTCTCAAGTTTTAATACCATAATATAAATATGTTAGTTTTTCAGATTTTTTCTTACGATAAATATTGCTCAGTTTAATATTTTTCTGATTTTGTTCGCCTCTTCCATAAGGCTTTTCAGTCCGTTGATATCCTTATCGGTTATCATCTTTCTGAATGAATTCATCTTTTCAATGTAAGTGTCCATCACTTCAAGAATATATTCGCCATTTTCGAGAAAAATAGGAGCCCATGTTTCTCCGTTACTTTTGGCCAGACGGACAGTACTCTCAAAACCACCACCCGCAAGAGTTAGTATATTTTGTTCTTCATGCTCTTTTTCGAGGACGCAAAGTGCAAGGGAAAAAGATGTAATATGCGAAATATGAGAGATATAGGCAACATGCATATCGTGATCGGTGGAGTTCATATAGACTTTATGCATATTCAGGATATCCAGCATTTTCTCAACTTTTTCAATAGCATCCTTATCGCTCAGCTCCCTGTCACAGAGAATGGCAGTTTTGTAGTCGAATAATTTTCCGATAGCTGCAAGTGGGCCTGAATATTCGGTGCCTGCCATCGGATGAACTGCTACATACCGGCCTCTTGCCTTATGGTCTTTTGCAGCATTTGCAATACTGGCCTTGGTTGAGCCCATATCGGTTACAACTTTTGTTGTTCCTTCAATCATATCGAGTATTTCGGGAAGCATCCTGCAATTTGTACTGACCGGCGTACAGAGGATAATCAGGTCGCTCTTATTTACAGCGTTTTCAAGAGTTTCAATCTCATCCACTAATCCGCAAAGCAGAGCAATATTCTGGTGATGCATATTGTTATCAACGCCAATTATTCTGTCTGTAAATCCCCGTTTACGAAGATCAACCATCAGCGAACCTCCAATCAATCCTATTCCTACTACTGCAATTGTCATCTCTTATCTTATTATCTGTTCTGATTATGGTTAAATATTTTTCATTTTCAACAATCTCTCTTTTGCCTCCATCAATCTCTTTTCACTGGCACATAGCGAAATGCGCAAATATCTCTCTCCGTTATCTCCGAAAATAAATCCGGGTGTTATAAATACATGTGTCTTATTGAGAATGTTTTCAATATATGATTCACAGTTACCTATATTTTCAGGGATACGTCCCCAGACAAACAATCCAACCTGAGTTTTGTCATATCTGCAGTTGAGGATTTCCATTATTTCCTCAACTATAATGCGACGTTTAACATAGACAGAATTTACTGTCTCATACCACGATTCCGGGTTATTAATTGCTTCAACTGCAGCCATTTGCATTGCCAGGAACATTCCGGAATCCATGTTGCTTTTTACTTTGAGAACATTTTTGATATATCCGCTATTACCTGCAACCATTCCGATACGCCATCCTGCCATATTCTGCGATTTACTCAGCGAGTTTAGTTCCAATGCTGTTTCCTTTGCGCCATCAACCGCCAGCAGGCTGAGATATTCCTTATTTAGTATGAAGCTGTATGGATTGTCGTTGCAGAGCAGTATTCCGTATTTGTCAGAAAAGGCAACAAGCTTTTCAAACAGAACTCTTGTTCCTTTTGTCCCTGTAGGCATATGCGGGTAGTTGACCCACATGATCTTTACTTTGCTCAGATCGCTTTGAGCAAGTGCTTCCAGATCGGGAAACCAGCCTCCATTTTCATTAAGGTCATATTTTCTTACAATTCCTCCAACAAGGTTAGTGACAGATGAATATGTAGGGTATCCCGGATCGGGAACAAGTACCTCATCACCCGGGTTTACATAAGCCATGCTGATATGCATAATTCCCTCCTTGCTTCCCATCAGAGGCAGAATTTCAGTATCCGGATCGAGCTCAACATGGAAATATTTTCTATACCATTCTGAAAAGGCTTTTCGTAAAGCAGGAATTCCGGTATAGCTCTGATAGCCATGCGAGGTAGCCTTTCCGGCTTCTGTTATCAAAGCGGAAATTGTGTTTGCCGAAGGGGGCTGATCGGGGCTGCCTATACCGAGGTTAATGATATCTGCACCTTCCCTGCGCATTTTATCGATCTGGGCGAGCTTCTGAGAAAAGTAATATTCCTGTACGTTGCTGGTACGGTCTGCCGGTTTAACTTTCATATAGCATGTCTCCTTTAAAATATACTCCTAAGATCTCTAAATTACTTGTCCGCTTTTCGAGTACTCTTTTAATAACATCAGAGTTGGAATCCTTATGCAGTTCCAGATCGAGATAGAACATATACTCCCATTCGCCGTTTAATCTTGGAACAGACTGGATTTTTGAAAGGTTAATTCCGAGTTCAGCCAGCTTAACGAGTATTGTTGCCAGTGACCCCGGTTTATGACCGGTTGAAAAGCAGATTGAAACCTTATTGCCGCGTTTGTTTCCTTTATCTTCACTTCCCACAATATGGAACCTGGTGTAGTTCTGCTTGTAAGTTTCTATTCCTGAGGCAAGTATATCAAGTCCGTAAATTTCCGCTGCATTGGAAGAAGCTATTGCAGCTACCCCCATGGCTTTGGTTTCGCTTATCTGCCTTGCACTGCCGGCTGTGTCATCGCTCTCAATCAGAATAATTCCCGGAAACTGATTAAGATAGGTCATGCATTGGGCAATAGCTATCGGGTGGGTTCTGATCTCGCGGATGTCGGTTATTGACTGCCCCGGCAAAGCCATGAGGTTCTGTTTTATTCGCAGGTTATGCTCTCCTAGGATCTTCATTCCTGATTCCCTTATAAGAGTATAATTATAAAGAATACTTCCTGATCTTGCATTTTCTATCGCCATCACAGCAAAATCGGCTTCTCCTGATTTCACCGTGTTAAGAGTGAGATCGAAAGTTGAACAAGGAACAATATCTATTGAGTCGTAGCTAAAGTACTGTCTTGCAGCAACTTCATGAAAGCATCCTTTTTCTCCCTGTATTGCAATCTTCATGTCAAAAGTGTTATTAAATGAACAAGGGCCCCTTTGAGGGACCCTTGCTTTCATATAAATTAAATTTATCTGTATACAAAAAT
The DNA here is from genome assembly GCA_903824785.1 of uncultured Bacteroidota bacterium. GTDB lineage: Bacteria > Bacteroidota > Bacteroidia > Bacteroidales > VadinHA17 > LD21. The sequence goes on along the minus strand of CAIJYD010000078.1, from coordinate 62,223 downwards.
CCCGTTATCTGTTTTTAAAATAAAAATAGAAGTAATAAAAAGAGATAAAATATTTGTACACAATATTCATTTGTCTGGCGTTATTGGCTTACAAAAGTAATGTATTTTTTAAAATTACAAGTAAAAAGCAATAAAAAACACAAAACAGGTTAAAATCTGACTCCTTTATCACACCAAAAGGTGCTTGTCTTGGTTAAGGGTTAATTTTATGACGTTCAGAAAGCACCTCCTCTATACTCTCTAAGCTGATATTTTTAGCTTTCAGAAGGATAAGCAGATGGTATAACAGGTCCGCAGCTTCATTTTTGAACAGATCAATATTGTTATCCTTGGCTTCAATTATTAATTCTACAGCTTCTTCGCCAACTTTCTGAGCCACCTTATTGATCCCTTTTCTGTATAATTTATTAGTATAAGAGTCATTGGCATTGTTCTCAATTCGCTGATCTATAATTTGTTCAAGTTCATATATAAATCCTTTTGCTGTCTCTTCATCAAAGCAGCTGGTACTTCCGGTATGACACACTGGTCCGGCCGGATCCACTTTGACGAGAAGCGAGTCATTATCGCAATCGGTCAGGATCTCTTTCACAAATAAGTAGTTTCCTGATGTTTCGCCTTTGGTCCAGAGGCGGTTTTTGCTTCTGCTGAAAAAGGTAACCTTATTATCTGCTTTTGTTTTTTCAAGAGCCTCTTCATTCATATAACCTACCATCAATACCTGAAGTGTGTTATTGTCCTGGATTACAACAGGTACAAGGCCGTCTCCTTTGCTGAAATCAATTTTCATGATATGTTTGGTTTATTATTATTCATTCGTGATGGTCATTTTTATAATCTTACACTGATGTTTTCCTTATGCAGATACTTTTTCAGATCAGGGATTGTTATCTCTCCGAAGTGAAAGATACTGGCTGCAAGAGCTGCACTGCATGCTGTATTGAAAAAGACTTCACTGAAATGTTCCATAGTGCCTGCACCTCCTGAAGCAATAACAGGAATATTAATGCTTCTGCTCACCTCGCCTGTGATGTCGATTGAAAACCCCGACCTTGTTCCGTCATTATTCATAGAGGTCAGAAGGATCTCACCTGCTCCCAGCTCCTCAACCCTTCGGGCCCAGGCGGCTGTTTTATACTCAACAGGTGTGCGACCGCCGTTTACAAAAACAATCCACTCCCCGTCAATCAGTTTTGTATCGATTGCAACAACAACACACTGACTCCCAAACTCCCCGGCCATCTCCGAAATCAGTTCAGGCCTTTTTACTGCTGATGAGTTAACAGTTACCTTATCGGCACCTGCCTTCAGTAGTATTGAGACATCCTCGATGGTATCGATTCCTCCCCCAACAGTAAAAGGGATATTGATTTCTGCAGCAATCCTTTCTACCAGCCCTGCAAGAGCTTTCCGGTTCTCAATAGTAGCTGTTATATCCAGAAAAACCAGTTCGTCTGCACCCTGTCTGGCATATTCTTTTGCGAGTTCAACCGGATCTCCGGCATCCCTAAGGTTAATAAAATTTATACCTTTTACTGTTCTCCCGTCTTTAATATCGAGACAGGGAATTATTCGTCTTTTTAACATTGTTCTCCCAGTTTTTTCAGTGTAAGCTTACCCTCATAAACAGCTTTGCCAATAATAGCACCTTCGCATCCGGCTTCCCTTACATCATCAATATCTTTTAAGGATGTTATGCCTCCGCTGGCTATGAGATTGATTTTTACTGAACTCATTATCTCTTTATACAATGCAGTTGATGGTCCCTGAAGCATTCCATCTTTCTCAATATCAGTACATATTGCATATTTCACTCCCTTTGATCTGTACTCGGAAATAAAACTGATTATATCTTTGTCTGAGTTTTCAAGCCATCCTGCTGTGGATACTTTCCTGCCGATGCAGTCTGCCCCTAGTATTAGCTTTTCCTGTCCCAGTTTTGACAACCATTCCATGAATAAGCGCGGGTCAGTTAAAGCTACACTCCCTGCCGTAACCTGTCTTGCGCCTGCATTTAGTACAGTTATTACGTCCTCATAAGTTCTTAACCCACCGCCAAAGTCGATTTTGAGTTTTGTTTTTTCAGCGATTTTTTCAAGGACTTTCAGGTTTTCAATTTTTTTGTTCTTCGCTCCGTCCAGGTCAACCAGGTGAAGATATTTAATTCCATTATCTTCAATTTCCATTGCAACTGCAAGGGGATCTTCGTTATACACTTTTTTTGTATTGAAGTCACCTTTCGACAGGCGGACACATTTCCCATCAATTATGTCGATAGCCAGGATTATTCTCATATCTCCAGAAAATTTTGCAATATTTTTTCTCCGACGCCCGCTGATTTCTCGGGATGAAACTGAGTGGCATAGAAATTTCCGCTCTGCATCGATGCACTAAATGGCAAGATGTAATCGCATGTAGCTGAAGTACATGATGAGATCTCCGAATAATAGCTATGAACAAAATAGACATCATCTTCAAGTGATATTCCTTTATAAAGTTCACCTTTTATTGTGAGAAAATTATTCCAGCCCATATGCGGAATCTTATCCACCGGCGGAAAAAGTTTCACATCTGCATCAAATATCCCAAGACATCTGGTGTCAGCTTCTTCGGAATGGCGGCACATAAGCTGCATACCTAGGCAAATACCAAGTACCGGCTTCTTTAAGGAAATGATGGTTTTATCCAGACCTCTCTCCAGAAGGTAATGCATTGCAGAACCGGCCTCTCCCACACCCGGAAAGATGACCTTCTCGGCCTTCATGAGTTCCTCCGGATCGTCTGTTATAATGCTTTCGTAACCCAAACGTGTTAGGGCATTCTGAACAGATTTAATATTCCCGGCGTTATATTTCAGGATTGCGATCATAAGCTTCCTTTTGTTGATGGCAGATTATAGTTATCAGTTTGTTTCACAGACATTTTAATGGCTTTAGCAAATGCTTTGAATATTGCTTCTATTTTGTGGTGTTCATTCTGCCCCTCAGCTTTGATATTCAGATTGCACCTGGCATTGTCGCTGAACGATTTGAAAAAGTGAAAAAACATCTCAGAAGGCATCTCACCGATCTTTTCCCTCATAAAGGTTACCTCCCATACCAGCCAGGGACGGCCGCCAAAATCGAGTGCAACCTGTGCAAGGCAATCATCCATTGGCAGCACGAAGCTGTATCTCTCAATACCTTTCTTACCGCCTGTTGCTTTCAATATTGCTTCCCCAAGTGTTATTGCAACATCTTCAACAGTATGGTGTTCGTCAATATTCAGATCGCCTTTTACTTTTATGTTAAGATCAAGGTTCCCGTGCTTTGAGATCTGTTCAAGCATATGGTCGAAGAAGCCTATTCCTGTATCAATGGAACTTTTTCCCGAACCATCAAGATTCAGCCAGACCGAGATATCTGTCTCAGCTGTTTTCCTTACCACTCCGGCACTTCGCGGCAACTGTTTCAGAAACTTACAGATATCATTCCAGTCGGTGGTGCATAATTCAGCTTCAGCAGTATTATCGTTACTGATATAGATTGCTTTGCATCCGATATTCTTTGCAAGCTCAACATCTGTAAGCCTGTCGCCTATAACATATGAAGAGTCAGTATCAATTCCCTGAGCCAGGTATTTTGTAAGCAGAGCAGTTCCGGGTTTTCGCGTCGGTGCCTTTTGCGCGGGGAAAGTTTTGTCAATGAATATCTCTTTGAATATAATGCCTTCATCTTTAAGAATCTGCAGCATCTTATTATGAGCGGGCCAGAATGTCTCTTCAGGAAACGATTCTGTACCAAGCCCGTCCTGATTGGTTACCATTACAAGTTCGAAGTCGGTCTCTCTTGCAATTTTTGATAAGCAGGATATTACCCCCGGAAGAAATGCGAGCTTTTCATAACTATCAGTCTGCTCATCCTCCGGCTCAGTAATTATTGTTCCATCTCTGTCAATAAAAAGTACCTTCTTCATATTGAGATTGTATTTAATGCTTTTAAAAGCTTATTATTTTCTGTAGCGGTGCCTATTGTGATGCGCAGACAATTGTCGATCACAGAGCTCCTGTTCCTTACAATTATACTTTTGAGAACCAATGTATTGTAGATGTAGTCAGCATCTTTTACTTTTACAAGGATGAAGTTAGCATCGGAGGGATAGACCTTCCTGGTTATTTTCAATGCTTTAAGTTTTGCTGAAAGCCTCTCTTTTTCGCTTTTGATTTTACCGACCTGACTTTTATATTTTTCTATACTTTTCAGTTTTCGCAATACTGCATTCTGGTTGACAGTACTTATATTATATGGAGGTTTCAGCTTGTTAAAATAGGTGATTATTGAAGGATTTGAAAAGGCCATTCCTACCCTCACTGCAGCGAGTCCGAATGCCTTGCTGAAGGTCTGCATCACAATGAGGTTGGGATATTTATCGACCATTTTAATAAATGAAGGTTTATCACTGAAATCAATATACGCTTCATCTATAACTACAATTCCGTTAAAGCCGGCAATAATTTTTTCAACATCGGAATAATTCAGGCAGTTACCTGTGGGGTTATTCGGGGAACAGATAAATATTATTTTCAGGGTTTTATCAGAAAAGAACTGCTCTGCTTTTACAAGATCGATCTGGAAATCCTCGTTAAGCGGAACTTTTACCACCATTATATCATTCACCGACGCTGATACTTCGTACATTCCGTATGTGGGTGTAAAGATAAGAGCCTTGTCGGTTCCGGGGTTGCAGAATACCCTGAAAGCGAGGTCGATTATCTCATCGCTTCCGTTTCCAAGAAATATTTTTTCCTCTGAAATATTTTTGATCTTTGAGATGGCACTCTTCAGTTTTTTCTGATATGGATCGGGATAGCGGTTCAGATTTCCGAAAGGGTTTTCATTGGCATCCATAAATATGCCTGAATCACCTTTAAACTCATCACGGGCACATGAATAAGGGGTTAGCTTAATAACATTTCCCCTTACCAGTTTATTGATATCAACCATTTTTTAAGCTTTTTAGTCTGACACTTACAGCATTTTTGTGACCGTATAACGATTCGGCTTCAGCCATCAGCTCAATAGAAGGCCCCAGATTTAATATTCCCTCGCGACTCAGTTTCTGAAAAGTAATCTTCTTAAGGAAACTTTCGGTTGAGACACCGCTGTAACTTCTTGCCGATCCGTTGGTAGGAAGAGTGTGGTTAGTTCCTGAAGCATAATCTCCTGCACTTTCACAACTATAGGTTCCCAGAAAAACCGATCCGGCATTAATTACTTTGCCGGCCAGAGCTTCAGGATCAGAAGTATTAATAATAAGGTGTTCCGGGGCATAGAGGTTACTGAAGTCAATACATTCATCCAATGTATTAAAGAGAATCAGTTTGCTGTTATCCAAAGCTTTACCGGCGATGTCTTTTCTTGGCAATGACTGCAGTTGTTTTTCGGTCTCCTCTTTTACACTCTCAATCATTTGTAAATTGTCAGAGATCATAATTACCTGGCTGTCGGGTCCGTGTTCGGCTTGCGAAAGAAGGTCGGCAGCAACAAATACAGGATTGGCAGAACTATCGGCGATGATTAAAACTTCGCTTGGTCCGGCAGGCATGTCAATCGAAATGCCATCGAGCTGAACCATCTCTTTGGCTTTTGTAACATACTGATTACCGGGACCGAATATTTTGTAAACTTTCGGGATACTCTCTGTGCCATAGGCCATTGCTGCTATAGCCTGTGCACCACCTGCCCTGAATATTTCAGTTATCCCGATAAGTTGAGCTGTGTAAAGAATTACAGGGTTTATTTTTCCATCTTTTCCGGGAGGGGAACAAAGAACAATTTTTTTACATCCGGCAAGTTTCGCAGGAATCCCCAGCATCAGAACTGTTGAAAAGAGAGGGGCGCTTCCTCCGGGGATATACAGGCCGACTTTTTCTATCGGAACACTTTTTCTCCAGCATTTCACCCCCGGGAAAGTCTCGGTAACCGGTTCTGTAATAAGCTGGGAGAGATGAAATTTTTCAATATTTGTTTTTGCGGTGTTTATAGCTTTTTTAAGCTCATCGGTGACTTGTGCTGATGAATCTCTGATCTCCTCAGAAGAAACTTTTGGATTACCGATAGGTATTCCGTGAAATTTCTCAGAATAATAAGAGATTGCAGCGTCCTTATCTGATTTCACCCTTTTAATAATATCAGCTACAACAGCACCAAGTTCGGTTTTCTCAATTTCAGGCCGCTGACAGAGTTCATCGAGGACCTTATTTTGCGGATAAAGGATTGTCTTCATTACAAAATCATTTTCTCGATAGGAATTACTAAAATGCCTTCAGCACCAGCCTCTTTCAGCTGATTTATTATTTCCCAGAACTGATCCTCTTTTACCACTGAATGAAGGCTGCACCATCCTTTTTCAACAAGTGGAACGATGGTAGGGCTTTTCATACCCGGAAGAAGAGAGCATATTTTTTGTATTGCCGATTCCGGTGCATTGAGCAGGATATATTTGTTTTCTTTTGCGTTTTTAACAGCTCTGATCCTGAAAAGAAGATCGTTTAGTATTTTCTGTTTTTCAATGCTGAGATCTTTATTTCCAATGATAACTGCCTGGCTCTTAAGGATAATCTCAACCTCTTTCAGTCCGTTGGTAAGGAGTGTGCTTCCTGAGCTTACTATATCGCAGATTGCATCTGCCAGACCAATACCGGGTGCAATTTCAACACTTCCGCTGATCTCTTCAATTTCAGCGGTTATGTTGTTTTTTTCCAGAAAGCCGGTCAGTATTTTCGGGTAGCTGGTAGCAACTTTTTTATTCATTAAATACCCCGGACCGGTATATGTCTCTTTTTTTGGTATTGCCAGGCTCAGCCGGCAGGAAGCAAATCCGAGCTGTTCAATGATGGTGACATCCTTGTTTTTTTCGAAAACCACATTCTCTCCAAGAATACCTATGTCGGCAACCTGCTGTTCAACATATTGAGGAATATCATCATCGCGGAGGAAGAGAAGCTCCACAGGAAAATTCCTTGAAGTTGCTATAAGAACACCTGCTCCGTTGGAGAATTTTATTCCGCATTCTTCGAGCAGTTTTTTTGAATCGTCACTAAGCCGTCCGCTTTTTTGAATTGCAATTTTAAGTACACTCATTTTTCTTTTTCTGATATGTCTGAGCAAATCTTCCGGGAAATGAAAAACCCGCCTGATCTGCTCAGACGGGTTTATGATATTTTAATTACGCACATATCATTTTCACCTCGCCTGAGAGCAAGTATGAGAATGATGATGTGATGTTGTTGTATACATTTTTTATTATTATTAACGCAAAGGTAATTAATTTTTAATAATTATAACAAATTACTTTAATTATCTTTTCAATATGTAATCCGCAATCCAATCGCCAACCTGCGATGTTGATCTTGGATTGGCTTTATTAAGGTCTTCAGTTACGTAGTCTGCTTCAATAGATTTTTCGACAGCTGTTTTGATAATTTCTGCCTCATTTTTCAGATTGAATGCCAGATCGAACATCATTGCGACCGACAGAATAGTGCCTAACGGATTTGCAATATTTTTTCCGGCTGCCTGTGGGTATGAGCCATGGATAGGTTCAAAAACGGAAGTTGACAAACCGATGGAGGCAGAGGGGAGTAACCCGAGCGACCCTGTAAGAACACTTGCTTCGTCAGAAAGGATATCCCCGAACATATTCTCAGTAACTATCACATCGAATCTTCCCGGCCACTGAATCAATTGCATTGCAGCATTATCTACAAACATGAAATCCATTGCAAGTTCAGGATACTCTTTAGCGATATTTCCGGCAGTTTCGCGCCATAACCTCGATGTTGCCAGTACATTGGCTTTATCAACTACAGTTATTTTTTTCTTACGTTTCATTGCATATTCACAGGCAAGCCTTACCACTCTTTCAACTTCAAAACGGCTGTAAACACATGAGTCATAAGCAGTATTACCATCTTCCGACCGGCCTTGTGGTTTGCCGAAGTAGATACCTCCGGTAAGTTCCCTTATCATCATTATGTCAACGCCCTGAACAATCTCTTTTTTTAGCGGTGATTTATCGATCAGGGATGGGAATGTTGTCACGGGACGAACGTTTGCATATAACCCGAGCTCTTTTCTCATTGCAAGCAGACCCTGTTCGGGTCGAACTTTGGCAGCAGGGTTATTATCGTATTTCGGATCGCCGATAGCACCAAACAGAACTGCATCGGACGATTTGCAGAGGTCAAGCGTTTCGGCGGGTAACGGGTTGCCAGTTTTATCAATTGCCACTGCACCTACTAACCCGTGGGTAAAATGAAAGTTGTGGTTAAATTTTTTACCAAGAGCATTAATTACTTTTATTGCCTGGTCGATTATTTCCGGGCCTATCCCGTCTCCCGATAAAACTGCGATCTTAAAATCCATTTGTCAAGTATGTTAATGATTTATTTTTTTTGAAGTAAGTTCATTATTCTCAATGATATTCAGCATTCTTTCAGTTGCTTTTATTGCCGATTCAGTCTGGTCGGCATCCAGCCCTTTTGTCTTGAATTCTTTCCCGTTAAAATCCCAGGTGATTACTGTTTCAACAAATGCATCAGTAGCTCCACCGGGAGGTATTGATACTTCATAATCGGTAAGTATCGGGTATTGTTTCCCAAGCTTGTCATAAATTATTCTCAAGGCTTTCATAAACGCATCATACTGCCCGTCGCCTGAAGAGGTTTCCTGATATAAATTACCATCAATTTCGATCTGGATATTTGCTGAAGGTTTTAACCCGTAAGAGAGTGAGAGGGAATAGTTCTTTATAAATATCTTATAGTTAGATTGCTCATATCCAAGTACATCTGCAATGATAAAGGGAAGATCCTCTGATGTAACATTCTCTTTTTTATCGCCCAGTTCAATTACTCTCTGTGTTACTTTGGTAAGCGATTCAGGATTAAGGAATAGTCCGAATTCTTCCAGGTTTTTTCTGATTGTTGCTTTACCCGATTGTTTTCCGAGAGCATATTTCCTTTTTCTTCCGAACCGCTCAGGGAGCAGGTTGTTATAATAGAGATTGTCTTTACTGTCACCATCAGCGTGAACACCGGAGGTCTGCGTATAAACGTTCTCACCGATAACCGGCTTATTGACAGGGATGCGTATTCCGCTGAATGTCTCAACTATCTTACTTACTTTGGTTATCTCGAATTCGTTGATCTCCATTTCGGCATTCAGCTGATCGCGGAGAACGCCTATCACACTTGAGAGAGGTGCATTTCCGGCTCTTTCGCCCAGACCGTTAACGGTGGTATGAACTCCTTTTATACCTGCTTTTACTGCCGCAAATACATTTGCAACAGCCAGATCGTAATCGTTATGTGCGTGAAAATCAAAGTGAACTGAAGGATATCTGTCAACTGTTTTTTTACAGAATTTATAGGTCTGTTCGTGGTTAAGGATTCCCAGTGTATCAGGAAGCATGAATCTTTCAATGTTCTCATCTATGAGGGAATCGAGCATAAAAAACACATATTCTTCCGAGCTAATCATCCCGTTCGACCAGTCTTCGAGATAGATATTGACCTGCATATCAAGCGATTCTGCCTTTCTTATTATGTTTTTAATATCATTGACATGCTGTTGCGGTGTTTTGCGAAGCTGCTTCTCAAGGTGTCTTAACGATCCTTTACAAAGGAGATTGATAACCTTTCCTCCTGCATCGTTAATCCAGTTGAGTGAAATATCTCCGTCAACAAAGCCAAGTACCTCAACTTTCCGGTGGAGGTTGTTGTGGCGGGCCCATTCGGTAATTTTACTCAGCGCTTCGAATTCTCCGGTTGAGACTCTTGCCGATGCCACCTCAATACGATCGACCTGCAGATCTTTAAGGAGCAGTTTGGCAATATGGAGTTTTTCCAGCGGTGAGTAGGAGACACCCTGAGTCTGTTCTCCATCCCTGAGGGTAGTATCCATTATTTCAACTCTCATCTTACCATGTTTTTATTGTTCTCATAACCTGTAATTGAATCTTTCATACTTAACAGGAAATCGATATCATCAAGTCCTTTAAGAAGACATTCTTTTTTGTACGGATTAATCACGAATTTTACTGAATCGCCGGTGGAAAGTATTGTAAATAGTTGTTTCTCAAGGTCTATGTTAATCTTTGTAGAAGGGTCTTTCTGAATAAGGGAGTGAAGCTTTTTCAGCAGCTCATCTGAAATTACAATTGGAAGAAGACCGTTATTAAGGGAATTTCCCATGAATATATCGGCAAAAAAGCTCGATACAACTGCCCGGAATCCGTAGTCGAAAATGGCCCATACAGCATGTTCCCGGCTGGAGCCACTACCGAAATTTTTTCCGGCAACAAGTATCTTTCCGCCGAATTTTGGGTTATTCAGAATGAACTCTTCATTGGGTTCACCGCTTTTTTTGTATCTCCAGTCGCGGAAAAGGTTATCTCCGAACCCCTCTCTTGAAGTAGCGCTTAAAAACCGTGCCGGGATAATCTGATCTGTATCCACGTTTTCGAATGGAATCGACACACAGGTTGATTCGAGAATATCAAATTTAACTTTTGCCATATCAGATTATTTTTTGACGTTGTTTAGTTCTGTAATAAATTCGCGTGGGTCGGATATTTTTCCGGTTATTGCAGCAGCTGCTGCAGTATAAGGACTTGCCAGCAAGGTTCTTGCACCGGGGCCCTGTCTTCCTTCGAAATTCCTGTTTGATGTGGAAACGGCATATTTCCCGGCAGGTATTTTATCCTCGTTCATTGCAAGACATGATGAGCAACCGGGTTGTCTTACTTCAAAACCGGCCTCTTTATAAACTTCCATCAGCCCTTCGGAAGCCATCTGTTCTTCTACTTTTTTGGACCCGGGGACAATAAGAGCAGTTATATTAGCTGCTTTTTTTCTTCCCCTGATGATCTGGGCAAATTCCCTGAAATCCTCTATTCTGCCATTTGTGCAACTTCCGATAAATACATAATCCACCGGTTGTCCAAGGAGCTTAATGCCGGGTTTAAATCCCATATAATCAAGCGATTTCAAAAAAGAAGCAGATGCTTCCTTATTATCTCCATCTGTTAATGGGATTGAACTGTCGACAGCCATTCCCATTCCGGGATTGGTTCCGTAAGTAATCATCGGTTTTATTAAAGAAGCATCGAATTCCAGTTCGCGGTCGAAAGCGGCATCCGGATCGCTTTTAAGTTCTTTCCATTGTTCCAGCGATTTCTCAAAGTCTGTTACGCCGGGTATTGCTGTAATTTTTCTCAGATAACTGAATGTAATCTCATCAGGGGCAATTAATCCTCCACGTGCACCCATTTCAATGCTCATGTTGCAAATTGTCATTCGGGCTTCCATAGTAAGACTGGTAATTGCCGAACCGCTAAACTCAACAAAATAACCTGTTGCACCACCGGTTGAGATGGAAGCGATGATATACATTATAATATCTTTCGATGTCACTCCCTTATGAAGATTACCATTAACAGTGATTTTCATCTTCTTTGGCTTTGGCTGAAGTATGCATTGCGTTGCAAGAACCATCTCGACTTCACTTGTTCCGATACCAAAGGCAATGGTCCCGAATGCACCATGGGTTGAAGTATGGCTATCGCCGCAGACAATCGTCATACCGGGGAGAGTATAGCCAAGCTCCGGACCGATAACATGGACAATACCGTTTTTGGAATGGTTAAGGCCAAATAATTCAATTCCGTATTTGGTGCAGTTCTCACTAAGTCTTTCAACCTGATTCCTTGATAACTGATCGCGGATTTCGAGGTGCTGATCTTTTGTGGGGATATTATGGTCGGCGGTTGCAATGGTATTTCCGGGTCGGAAAACCTGGATTCCACGTTCCTTCAGACCATTAAATGCCTGAGGACTTGTAACTTCGTGGATGTAATGCCTGTCGATGTAAAGAACATCCGGACCATCCTCAATGGAACGTACCACATGTCCATCCCAGATTTTGTCAAAAAGTGTTTTTGCTTTCAATATTTGCTGTTTTTTCTGGTTTATCCCTGAACCTTCATTCCGGTACCTCTGTAAAAGAACAGTGATGCGGCAAGAGGAGCAGAGAGTATTCAGAGAGATTTATTAACTTTCAGAACATCTATTGTATTTTAGCTAAAGCGTCAATAAAAGCTTCAACCGATGCTGTAATTATATCGGTATTGGCAGAGAATCCGTAATAGGTTTTTCCCTGATGCTCTACCTGGATATGCACCTTCCCAAGGTCATCGCTTCCTTTTGTAATAGCTTGTATCAGGAATTCCTCGAGATGTACTGTTTTGCTGATCAGGTGTTTAACAGCTGTAAATGCGGCATCAATTGGACCGTTTCCTGAAGCGGTGGAAAAATGAACCTCTCCATTTATTTTCAGTCCGACAGTTGCTACCGGTATTAATGATTTTCCGCAAGAGACCTGAAGCAGATCCAGTTTCAGCGATTTTTCACCCTGAAAAACTACACCGGCAAGAATTCTTATATCCTCATCGTTGATCTCTTTTTTCTTATCGGCAAGCAGTAGAAAGCGATAGTAAATATCGTCAAGTTCCTCTTTGCCGAATTTGAATCCGAGAAGTTCGAGGTGGTGATTGAGGGCAGCTCTGCCGCTGCGTGCAGTAAGAATAATTGAAGATTCTCTTATCCCAACTTCAACAGGATCAATAATTTCATAGTTTTCCCTGTTTTTCAGAACACCATCCTGATGAATCCCTGAAGAGTGGGCAAAAGCGTTTCTGCCTACAATAGCTTTATTGGCCTGAACAGGCATGCTCATCAGGTTTGAGACAAGACGGCTGGTGCTGTAGATCAGTTTGGTGTTAATATCGGTTCTCAGATTGAGGCTGTGGTGACTCTTGATGATCATTGCAATCTCTTCAAGAGAGGTGTTTCCGGCTCTTTCGCCTATTCCGTTTATTGTCACTTCAACCTGCCGGGCTCCGTTAATGACACCCATCATTGTATTGGCTGTTGCCATTCCAAGATCGTTATGGCAATGTGTTGCGATGATGGCTTTGTCGATATTAGGAACATTCTCTTTCAGATACCTGATTTTTTGTCCGTATTCTTCGGGAAGACAGTAACCGGTTGTATCAGGGATATTTACAACGGTTGCGCCTGCCTTTATTACAGCTTCTATGACTTTTGCAAGAAACTCGTTATCACTTCTTCCGGCATCTTCTGCATAGAACTCAACGTCATCTACAAATTTTCTGGCGTATTTTACTGCATCAGCTGCTCTTTTGAGGATCTCCTCCGGAGTTGTCTTGATCTTGTATTTAATATGAAAAGGAGATGTGCCAATTCCTGTGTGAATCCTTTTCCTTTTTGCATACTGAAGGGCTTCAGCAGCCACTTCAATATCTTTTTTAACGGCCCGTGTAAGAGCACAGATCACAGGATTTGAAATAGCCTTTGATATTTCGACCACTGATTTGAAATCTCCGGGACTTGAGATTGGGAAGCCGGCTTCAATCACATCTACCCCAAGGGCTTCAAGTGCCTGAGCTACCTCAATCTTTTCAATTGTATTCAACTGGCAACCCGGTACCTGTTCTCCATCCCTGAGGGTGGTGTCGAAAATAATGATCTTATCGTCCATTTTTATCAGTTATTATAAAAAGTAATTATTTCACCGGTCTCAGTTTCCTTACTGCAGCACCCGCTCTCCACATTTCTGAATCGCCGAGTTCTTTAAGTTCACCGTTTAGAACCTCTTTGTAATTTGCTGCTCCTGTCGAATCAAGAACTCTGACACATTCCTCTCCAGATTTAACTTTTTTATAAAGGTCAGTAAATACAGGAAGGGTAGCAGCCTTGAATTTAGGGCGCCAGTCGAGTGCCCCGCGCTGGGCTGTTGCACTACAGTTGGCATACATCCAGTCCATCCCGTTTTCGTCAACAAGCCTTATAAGACTCTGGGTCAGCTCTTCAACAGTTTCGTTAAATGCTTCAGACGGGCTGTGTCCGTTTTCGCGGAGTACCTGGTACTGGGCATCCATGATACCTGCCAATGCTCCCATAAGAACACCGCGCTCACCTGTAAGGTCGCTGTAAACTTCCTGTTCAAAAGTGGTTGGGAAGAGATATCCTGAGCCAATGGCAATGCCAAGCGCAATTGTACGTTCTTCAGCTTTTCCTGTAAAATCCTGAAAAACCGAATAGCTTGAATTAATACCGGCACCGGCAAGAAAATTGCGTCTTACACTTGTGCCTGATCCTTTTGGAGCACAAAGAATTACGTCAACATAAGCAGGTGGGATAACTCCGGTATGCTCCTTATAAGTGATTGAAAACCCATGAGAGAAATATAGGGCATCTCCTTCTTTGAGACATGGTTTAAGCTGAGGCCAAATAATCCGCTGGGCAGCATCTGATACAAGATACTGGATTATTGTACCTTTTTTTACAGCTTCCTCAATAGGGAATAGTGTTATTCCGGGTACAAAACCATCAGCAACAGCTTTGTCCCAATCGGCTTTAAACTCGGGAGCCTGTCCGATTATAACATTTATGCCGTTATCTTTCATGTTCAGAGCCTGGGCTGGTCCCTGAACGCCATAGCCTATTACTGCAACGATTTCATTTTTAAGAACTTCGCGGGCTTTTGAAAGTGGAAATTCTTCTCTTGTTACTACATTTTCTACTACTCCGCCAAAATCAATTTTTGCCATGATCTTAAGTTTTAATTATTTGATTATTAGTTATTTAATTATTTTTCGTTTTAGTGTTAAACAAGGATATATTAGTTTTGAGATTCAGTAGATTCAGGGGTTAGTCTGTTTGCTGCATCCATCTCAGTGAGGTATGAATTAAGCTCTTTAACCTGTTTTGTGATTGCTATCCTTCCCGATTTTGCGAACTGCAAAACACCAAAAGGCTCAAGCTGTTTAAGTAATTCCGAAATTTCGGTTTTGTGACCAGTTTTTTCAATTACAATATATTCCGGAGAGACTTCGAGAATGCGGGCATGATGAGCACGGACAACGTGATCAATAATATTCCCTGACATTAACCCTTTCGTAGTAACCTTGAAGAGTGCAAGCTCCTGATAAATAATATGATCGGAGGCATGTACAAAGACTTTTAATACATCAACCAGCTTTTCCATTTGCCGTGCAACCTTCTGAATCATTTCGCTTGTAGTCTTTACAACGATGGTAAGGAGATGAACCCCTTTTACTGCTGATTCAGAAGCGGTAAGGCTATCTATATTTATCTGGCGGCGGGTCAGGATTATCGTTATCTGGCCTAATATTCCAATGTGGTCCTCGGTGAAAACCGATATTGTAAATTCTTGTTTCATTTCCTGTTTTTTGCTTTTAAATTTTCTCTTTTTATCTCCGGGTTAGTAATTAACCTGTTTCTTCCTCTGAATCCCCTTTAATATGATAATCTTATTTCTGAAACTGACGATCCGGGTTCTACCATTGGGAAGACATTTCCTTCTTTTTCAATTGTTATTTCAAGCAGGTATGGTCCTTTTGAGGAGAGCATTTCGACCAGAGAATCTTTCAGCTCTTCCCTTTTTGAGACTTTTTTTGCAGGGATGCTGTAGCCCCGGGCCAACATTACAAAATCCGGATTAATCAATTCTGTTGAGGCATATCTCTTTTTAAAGAACATATCCTGCCATTGACGTACCATACCGAGGTAGCTGTTATTCAGAATAATTATTTTCACAGGAACATTATATTGTAAAATTGTTCCCATCTCCTGAAGAGTCATCTGGAATCCACCATCTCCGATAAATGCGATAACGGTTTTTTCAGGCATACCTATCTGGGCGCCGATTGCTGCAGGAAGACCAAACCCCATCGTTCCCATTCCACCTGAAGTAACCCAGCTGTTGGGAGAAGTAAATTTATAATATCTGGCTGTGTACATCTGATGTTGTCCTACATCTGTAACCACTATTGCCTCCCCTTTGGTGAGTTCTGAAATCTGTCTTACAACTTCACCCATCTTTAAAGAACCTGATTCAGGTTTCGTCTCAGGCTTTATAACTTTTTCATATTCAGTTTTATCATGAATACGGAATTCCCTGATCCATTTCTCAAAGGAGTTTTCGTTAACGAGTGGAATAAGATATTTCAGTGCGTCTTTTGCATCATTATGTATTTCTACATCAACAAGGACATTTTTATTTATTTCAGCCTCATCGATCTCTATATGTATTATGGTACATTTTGTTGCATATTTTTTAAGGTTTCCTGTTACCCTGTCATCGAATCTCATTCCGATTGCAATTATCAGGTCAGCTTCATTGGTAAGGATATTTGGTCCGTAGTTTCCATGCATCCCGAGCATTCCAGCAAACAGGCGGTGATCTGACGGAAATGCCGACAGTCCCAGTAAAGTTGATGCAACGGGGATCCCTGTTTTTTCAGCAAAAGCAAGCAGCTCTTTTTCTGCACCTGAAAGAAGAATCCCGTGTCCGGCAAGAATAAGCGGCCTTTCAGCATGATTGATCATGATGGCAGCCGATTCAATTGCCTTGGTATGCAATGGAATTCTTGGATTATAACTCCTTATATAGTCGCATTTTTTATATGAGTAGTGTAGTTTTTCAATCTGTGCATCCTTTGTTATATCAATCAGAACCGGTCCCGGACGCCCTGACTTTGCAATGTAAAATGCTTTTGCAATTGTTTCAGGAATATCATGAGCTTTTTTTACCTGGCAGTTCCATTTTGTTACAGGCATTGACACTCCGATAATATCTGTCTCCTGGAATGCATCGGTTCCAATAAGAGTTGAAGTTACCTGGGCAGTAATAAATACTACCGGGATTGAATCAAGAAAGGCATTTGCAATTCCGGTTACGAGGTTTGTGGCACCCGGCCCTGATGTGGCAAAGCAGATACCAGGTTTCCCTGTAACCATTGAATAAGCCTGTGCAGCGTGGGCAGCTCCCTGCTCATGACGTGTTAGAATATGGCGCAGTTTTCCTTCATAATCGAGCAGAGCATCATATACGGGCATTATGGCCCCGCCGGGATAGCCAAAAATAGTATCCACACCCTCCTCTATCAGACATTGCAGAAGTGCATTTGCACCTGAAATGAACTCTTTCCCATTTACCAGTTCTGTTGCTTTTTCTTTCTCCTCTTCAGTCTTCATATATTGGTATTGTCTAATTTCTTTTTCTTTACTTTTTTTCAGTTCCTGTTACCCTCTTATATTAATCTTATTGCTCCCAGATCAGCCGAGCTTACATTTGCAGCATAAGCTTTTAAAGAACCCGGAATTTCGCGGTTTCGTGTTTCAGGCAAATAGGCCTTGTTTCCTTTGAGTTTTTCGGCTTCATGCCGGCTTTTAATCTCATTATCTGATAATTCCACATTTATGCTTCTTTTAGAAATATCAATCGTTATGCGGTCACCGTTTCGGAGTATTGCCAGTTCTCCTCCTGCAGCAGCTTCAGGAGATACATGTCCGATAGACAAACCTGAAGTGCCTCCCGAAAAGCGGCCATCTGTAATAAGTGCACATTTTTTGTCGAGTCCTTTTGATTTGAGGTACGAAGTAGGGTAGAGCATCTCCTGCATCCCCGGTCCGCCTTTTGGACCTTCATATCTGATAATCACCGCATCACCTGCCTTTACGGTTCCGTCAAGGATACCGTCGACAGCATCTTCCTGTGATTCAAAAATTACTGCGTTACCGGTGAATGAAAACATCGATTCATTTATACCTGCTGTTTTCACTATGCAACCCTTGCTTGCAATATTTCCATAAAGAACAGCTAATCCGCCGTCTTTACTATAAGGTGTGGTTACGGACCTGATACATCCTTTTTCCCTGTCGGTGTCTAGATCTTTATAGGAGCCGGCATGTGTACCCATTTTCAGGCTTCTGACCATTGAAGGGGCACTTCTGAAAATATCAAAAGCTTCAGGCACCGCTTTTCCACTCTGAATATCCCAGTCGGAAATTGCATCATGAAGGGATGGATAATCAATTCTTTTTACCGAGCTGTTTATCAGGTTTCCACGTTCAAGTTCGCCCATTATTGAAAGAATTCCTCCGGCCCGGTTTACATCCTGAACATGATACTGAGAGCTTGGTGCCACTTTGCATATGTTGGGAATTTTACGCGAAAGTTCATCAATATCCTTCATAGTAAAGTCAACACCGGCTTCATGTGCTATTGCTATCAGATGAAGAACGGTATTGGTCGATCCTCCCATTGCAATATCAAGCGACATGGAGTTCATAAATGCATCCCTTGTTGCTATTGAACGTGGAAGAACTGAATCATCTCCTTCATTATAATAACGGTTAGCCAGCTCTACTATTAATCCTGCTGCTTTTTCAAACAGTTTTATCCTGTTCACGTGGGTGGCTATAATTGTTCCATTTCCGGGAAGAGCCATTCCAAGTGCTTCATTAAGGCAGTTCATTGAGTTAGCTGTAAACATGCCTGAACATGAGCCACAGGTAGGGCAGGCAGATTTTTCAATATCATTCAGATCGCTGTCACTGATGGCAGGATCGGCAGCTGCTACCATGGCATCTACAAGGTCGAGATATTTATCTTTATTCAGACCGGCTTCCATTGGGCCTCCTGATACAAATACAGCCGGTATGTTGAGCCTCATTGCAGCCATCAGCATGCCCGGAGTTATCTTATCGCAATTGCTGATACAGATCATTGCATCGGCCAGATGTGCATTGCACACATATTCAACACTGTCGGCTATAAGTTCCCTTGATGGAAGGGAGTAGAGCATGCCTGCGTGACCCATTGCTATACCGTCATCAATGGCAATAGTATTGAATTCAGCTGCAAAACAGCCCATTTTCTCAATCTCTTTTTTAACAACCTGGCCTATTTCATGAAGGTGAACATGCCCCGGCACAAACTGAGTAAATGAGTTGACAATTGCAATAACAGGTTTCCCGAATTGTTCTTCAGTCATGCCGTTGGCACGCCACAAACTTCTGGCACCTGCCATATTTCTGCCTGTTGTTGTCTTTGAACTTCGGAGTTGATTCTTCATAGTTCTAAATTCATGTTTTTATAAAAAAAGCTTCCCGGTCCCCCGGAAAGCTCTGTATATTTATAGAAATACATATTATTCCCGGGTTACGTGCGTTTAGCAAGGATGAGTACGAGGATAATAATATGGATTAAAGATATTCTCATTTTTTTATTAATATTTGATCGGCAAATGTACTTATATTTTTAATATATCAAACAGGAAGTGATTATTTTCTTCATTTCAGTTATTTTTTATTTTAGCAGATAACAATAGTTTTAGTTATCTTATCACTGATTGACAGTTTGTTAAAATGTTGTGATTCTAATTTTACGTTTTCATGGAAAAAGTTGACAATTCCAAAAATATTAAATATTAGATTCCAGTTTATAATATTTTAGTATCTTTCAGTTAATAATAAGTAACGATCGTCTGACAATAATTTAATGATATTTCTAAATAAATATTACTAAAACCATCACAAAATGTTTGAAGATTGTATACCCGGAAACTCCATTTCTGTTGACATACGAGCTTCATACGACCTGTTAAAATAAATGTGCAGATATGAAAAATTTCACTTTTCTGCTTTTATCTTTATTATGGACCTCTGTTTCTGAAGGACGTAATCTTTTGCCTGAAAATCAGAAAAGTCCCAGAGTTGAAAAGATCATCAATTCTAACTGGACATTCAATTATTTTCCTGATGAAACGGCTGGGAAAGGTTATGAATCACCAGGATTCAATGATTCCAGATGGCCGGCAGTAAGCCTTCCTCATACCTGGCTCAGTTATGAAACAACCGGTGAGTTTTTTCCTTTTAATAGTTTTGTTGCAGAAAGCGATAAGCTATACTGGTGGATCGGATGGGGATGGTACAGGAAGCATTTCTCTGTAAGTAAAGTTTATGACGGAAGTATGTTTTCCCTCGAGTTCAAAAGGATTCAGAAATATTGCAAAGTCTGGCTTAACGGGAAGTATCTGGGTGATCATAAAGGGGGAGACAGCTCTTTCGGATTTGATATATCCTCTCTGCTTAAGCCCGGAGAAGACAATATCCTGGCAATTGCCGTAAATAACCTGCCTGACGATAATTTTATAATGCCACTTAAGGCTGAAGGCAATTATAATATCTGTGGCGGGATAACCGGTGATGTGACTCTAAAAATTAAAAACAAATTGTATATTCCTGAGCAGCACCTGGTTGTCACTGACAGTACTGCTTTCATTCCAGCACCTGAGATTTCCGAAAGAAAGGGCTTAATTGTTGTTAAAGTCAACGTTAAAAATGATAATCTTCAAAACAAGGAGTGCATTTTGCAGACAACAATAGCTGACAGAACCGGTAAGGTATTGCAGGTGATTAAATCGGTAGCCGTGGTTAATTCCCGACAATTATATAAATTCGAGCAGACAGCCAAACCTGTCAAAAATCTTCACCCGGGGTCATTGCTGGATCAGAATATATATAAGGTATATACTGAAGTAATTGATGGAAAAGATGTTGCTGATATTTATAATTACTCTTCGGGACTGAAGTTCATAACCGGGTCCGATAATAATATTCCATCGGAATCAGCACCCCTTAAAACCGGTCCTGAAGACGTATTTAATACAATTATCTATAATAGTTTTTCTATTCCTGCTCAGGACATTAATGCCGGAGAAGCTGCAAGGATTCTCCTTACCTGTTCAGCTCAGCGAATTATTGCCGATAGGGGTTCCATTGCAATTTTAACAGCTGATATTGTCGATTCAAGCGGAAATCATGTTTCTTCCCTGCCAAAAACAATTAAATGGAATGTTTCCGGCCCGGCAGTACTAGCAGGACCTGAAATTTTTAATTCTGGAAAATCAAAAGATGTCCGGATAGATGAGATCTGGAACGGAGAGCTGCCTGTTTCAAACGTAATAAGGTCTACCGGAAAGCCCGGAAAAATTGTGGTTTCTGTTTTTGCAACAGGGCTTGCATCCGGGTCATTCGCGATTGAGTCTGAAGAGTCGAAGTCTGACAATTCGGTAATTACAGAAGCGGTACTTGATGATGAGGGAAGAAAGTCAGTTGCCAGATTATTGCTCACAGTAAGGCGGATGGACGAGATTCCGCATGAAATAAAACTGATTGATAATGATTTCATTGCAGGTCAGTCTGACATAAAAGGATTTTCTGATTCTGTCACCGTTTATCTGTTGAAAAACAATCCGGGTGCTGACACGGTATCTTTTGAATTCAAGGCTCTTGTTGATGTTTTAGCTTCTAATCTTTTAAATAATAATGGCCGGCTTACTGCACCTGATTTCAATTATGCAGTTGATCACTACAATATTTGCAGGTTGTTATCAGGTTATATAAAGGTTACTAAGCTTCCTTCACTTTTTAAGGAAACATTAAAAAAATATTATGCCGGCTCGGTTATCAGAGAGGGAGTTGAAAAAAATGCCGGTGAAGAGATGAACTGGCTTAACTGGATCCCCTCAGGCGGCATCGTTGTCGTTTCGGCTGATAAATCCTCAAACGGTTTTCCGAAAGGTGCAAAGATCACCTCGCTGACAGAACTCTCTGATATTATCTCTCTGGTACATCCCGGTTTTGCTGCATTTTCAGATGAGGCAAAAGAGAGAGCCTTGATTTTTATTACAAAAATGAATCCTTACATCCGCCAGTACACCATATCTGAATCTGATGTTTCCGGGAACCTGTTAACAAAAGTATCATACAAGGCTGAAAAAGGAGAACCGGTACTGATCCCGTTACTGAAATTTATTGCTGAATAAAGTATTCAGAACTTTATGTAACTTGGCATCCTGTTGCTCCGGCAATTTTCTTTCGAATATCATTTATTAAAAAAACTTTAACATGAAAATTAAGCTGTTGATTCTGTTCTTTCTTGCAGGAACTGTTGGATTTGTTTCTGCACAGTCGCCGGAGGATGTTTATAAAAAACCTTTGAAGGAGGTTCTTGCAGATATTGAAGTCAGGTATAAAATCAAACTTGAATATCGTGAGGATATTATTAAAGGTATTGATGTTTTATATCCTACATGGCGCTACAGATACGATGCTGAAACAACCCTTACAAATATTCTTCTTCCTTTGGACATGGTTTTTCAGAAGAAAGAAGGCAATGTTTATGAGGTTTCGAAATTTGTCTATTATATGAGATCCCCGGAAGATGGGGAGAAGCATTTAAACCAGCTTCTTGCCAGCTATCCAACTGTTTCTGATTGGGAAAAGAGAAAAGCAGTTCTTCGCAGCTGCTTCCTCGAACAGCTGAAATTATCGCCCCTGCCAAAAAAGACTCCACTTAATCCGATCTTTACAAAAAAACGGATATTGGATGGCTATACTGTTGAAAATGTAGCAATTGAAACATTACCCGGGGTGTATCTATGCGGTTCTCTTTACCGGCCTTCGAAAGGTAAAGGTCCTTTTGCTGCAGTACTTAGTCCACATGGACATTTCCCAAGTACTGATCTGAATCAGTACGGCAGGTATCGTCCAGATCAGCAATATCGGTGTGCAACACTGGCTAGGATGGGGGCTGTTGTCTTCAGCTATGAAATGTTTGCCTGGGGAGAGTCTCTTCTACAGGTAAATAAAGAAGACCATAGAACATCACTGGCTCTTACAATGCAGACATTGAACAGCATCAGAGTACTCGATTTTCTCACCTCATTGCCTTATGTTGATCCGGCAAGGATAGGTGTTACTGCTGCGTCAGGAGGTGGTACTCAGTCATTTCTTATTACAGCACTTGATGACAGAATAGCAGTTAGTATACCAGTTGTAATGGTCTCTGCATCGTTTTATGGGGGATGTGCCTGTGAAAGCGGGTTGCCAATTCATTCCTGCACTGGCCTGGGAACCAATAACGCAGAGATTGCAGCAATGGCTTCGCCGCGCCCTCTGCTGGTTGTCTCCGAAGCAAGCGACTGGACCCGAACAGTTCCTTCAATAGAATTTCCGTATCTGAAAAAAGTTTACAGCCTTTACGGAAAAGCTGAAAACGTTGAAAATACACATATTGAAAACGAGGAGCATAATTACGGCATTACAAAGCGGCTGGCAATGTATGACTTTATGGCCCGTCACCTGAAACTTAATATTGATGCGGTTAAAGATAAGGCAGGAAAGGTTGATGAATCAAAAGTAACTATTGAGAAATATGATGCAATGCTGGTATTTGGAAAAGAAGGGAATATTCCTTCAAATGCAGTTAAGGGACCTGAAGCAATATGGAAAGTGTTAAAGGCGATGCAGTAAAACCATCTCTCAATTATTCAACTTTCCATGCACAGATTTATTTGGCTGTTTTCCTATTAATTTTTACAAAAAACAGATAATTCATCCTCAATTTAATTAGTATCTTAGACAAATTTTAAAACCCTAAAACCAATGAAAAAAAGAAGTTTTATTTCAATTATTATGTTGATGGCTGTTACCGGCCTGCTCTTTTCCACTTTCTATTCATGTAAGCCGGCAAAGAAAAATATAGGATTGCAGTTGTATTCAATTCGTGATTCAATAAGGAGAGATATTCCTGCTGCACTGGATAAAGTCAGCAAAATGGGTTATACATTTGTTGAGCCTGCTGGTTATGGAGACGGGAAATTTTATGGTATGGAACCGGCTGCTTTTAAAACACTTTGCGAAGCTAATGGTTTGTTGTTGCTCAGTTCTCATACCGGACAGGCTCTTCCTGATTCTGCAAATATGGCAAAGACAATGACCTGGTGGGATGCATGTATCGATGCTCATGTTGCCGCCGGAGTGAAATTCCTTGTTCAGCCTTTTATGGGAGGAAGTGCATACCGCAGTCTGGATACCTTGAAGCTTTATTGTGAATATTTCAACCAGATCGGTGAGAAATGCAATGCAAAAGGGATCCGTTTCGGCTATCATAACCATAATAAGGAATTTTCTACCAAACTGGAAGATCAGACAATTTATGACGTTATGCTTACAAATACCGACCCTGCAAAAGTTATGTTTGAAATGGATCTTTACTGGGTTGTGGCAGGAGGTGCCAATCCTGTAGATTATTTCAATAAATACCCGGGCAGATTCGAATTATGGCACATTAAAGATAAAGCAGAACTTGGAGCAAGTGGTTTGATGGATTTCGCCGCAATCTGGGCCAATGCTGCCAAATCAGGAATGCAATACGGTATTGTTGAGGTAGAAGAGTATAATTTTGACGAGTTTACCAGTTGCAGGATGAGTGCCGATTTTCTCAATAAAGCCGCTTTTGTTGTAATGCCTAAATAAAAAATGGCTTTTTAACAATTAATTTATTCAGCATAAGGGAAGCTCTCCAGGCCAATTCGTCAGGTGAACTTCCCTCTTGATCATTCAGTATAATATATTTCTTTATCAATTAAAAAAGATGAGAATCAGGATAGTTTATTTCATTCTTGTAATATCAGCAATCTCCGGGTGTCAAAGTAAATACTTCACAGACAAGGATTTTCAGTCAGTATTGAAGATAGATTCCCATGCTCACATAAACAGCGCAAAAGGATTCTTTGAAGAACAGGCTCTTAAAGACAATTTCATTCTTATAACACTGAATGTCGACCATTCAGATTCAGTTGCAGTTAAACAGCAGCTCGATTTTTCGTTGCTCTCAGCCGGAAAATATCCCGGAAAGGTATTTTACGGAGCCACTTTTTATTTCGATACCGTTGGCTGGGGAACAGATGGGTGGAGTAAAAAAGTAATATCTCATCTTGATTCTGATATTTCCGGAGGAGCGATCTCTGTGAAGCTATGGAAGAACATAGGAATGACTGTAAGAGAGAGAAACGGAAAGTTCATTATGGCCGATGATCCTGCTCTTGAACCTGTAATCGATTATATTATCAGTAAAAATCTTCCTGTTTCAGGTCACCTTGGAGAACCACGTAACTGCTGGCTGCCACTCAATGAAATGACTGTCAGAGGAGATAGTAATTATTTCGCCCAAAATCCGCAGTATCATATGTTCCTTCATCCGGAATATCCATCGTACGAAGATCAGATCAAGGCAAGAGACAACCTGCTCGAAAAGCATCCTTCTCTTAAATTCATCGGTTGCCATCTTGGAAGCCTGGAATGGAATGTTGACGAGCTGGCAAAAAGACTCGATAAATTTCCTAATCTGGCGGTTGACATGGCAGCCCGTATAAGTCACCTTCAGTACCAGTCGTCAAAAGACCGCACAAGAGTACGGGATTTCTGTATTAAATATCAGGACAGGCTGTTATACGGTACCGACCTTTCTGATGAAGGAAATGATGATGCAGTTAACATGGCAAAAGGGATTCATGATACCTGGCTGCAGGACTGGAGATATTTTGCTACAAAAGACGAAATGACTTCCGGTGCTTTCAAAGGTAAATTTGAAGGTTTGCAACTTCCAAAAGAGGTGGTAAGAAAGATATTCAGTGAAAATGCAATAAAATGGTATAAACTGGGTAAGGTATAGAAGCTGTTCTTAGCAGCAGTGAGTCCTCCTGTCTGTCAATGGATAAACGTTTAAGGTTGAATAAAATATAAAATATCAGAATAAATAAATTTAAAAAAAAATACTAAAATGAAAAATCAAACAAACAACCGGAGAGATTTTCTGAAACGTACCGGACTTGCCGGTATTAGCCTGGTAGGTGCCAGCATGATACCATCATATGCATCGGGAGAGAATAATAGTAAATCCGCAATGGATTTTGCTGCTGAGCAACAGCGCAGCCAGAAATTCAATATGTCTGGTTATGGTGCACCAAAATTAGATGTTGTGCGTGTTGGATTTATTGGTCTTGGAAGCAGAGGACCCGGTCATGTCGCCAATATGAGTCTTCTTGAAGGTGTAGAGATCAAAGCATTGTGCGACATTGTTCCTGCTGAAGCTGAAAAAGTAAGAAAACAGATTGAATTTGCCGGCTTTAACCCAACTCTTTACTCAGGCGATGCCGATGCATGGAAAAAACTTTGCGACCGTACCGATATCGATCTGGTATATATCTGTACTCCATGGAATTTACATACTCCAATGGCTGTTTATGCTATGGAGCATGGAAAACATGTTGCTATTGAGGTTCCTGCAGCAAATACTCTGGAGGAGTGCTGGCAGCTCGTTGAAACATCCGAGAAAACCAAAAAGCATTGCATGATGATGGAGAACTGCTGCTATGATTTTTTCGAGTTGCTGACTCTGAATATGGCCAGACAGGGATTTTTTGGAGAAATAGTCCATGGTGAAGGTGCTTATCTTCATAATCTTCTTGATAGTAATTTTGCAAAAGGTGGCTACTGGAATATGTGGCGGCTCAGAGAAAATGCCAGCAGAAGAGGTAACCTTTATCCTACACATGGTTTAGGTCCGGTTTGCCAGGTAATGGATATTAACAGAGGCGATAAAATGGATTTTCTTGTATCTGTTATGAGTAAGGATTTCCAGATGAACAATAAAGCCAAAGATATGGCTGCTAGTGATGGCTTCTATAAGCCTTTTGTTGATAATCCATACAGGGGGAACATTACTACCACATCGATAAGTACAAGCAAAGGGAGAACCATTATGATCCAGCATGATGTAACATCACCCAATGTATATTCAAGAATTCATAAGATAAGCGGAACAAAAGCCGCTGCACTCAAATATCCTTTGCCGGCCAAAATTTCCATAGGAGACGAATGGGTTACTGATGAGGCTATGAAAGCTCTGGAAGAAAAATATGCTCCTGCAATTGTTAAAAAAGTCGGGGAACTGGCTAAAAAAGTTGGTGGACATGGGGGTATGGACTTTCTTGAGGACTGGAGGTTAATTGATTGCCTTCGTAATGGACTGGCACTCGATCAGGACTGTTATGATGCTGCTCTCTGGAGTGCAGTTGCACCGCTGAGTGAAAAGTCTGTAGCCGGTCGTTCAACATCTGTGGATGTACCTGATTTTACAGGCGGATCATGGAAAACAAACAAACCTGTAGATATTTTACTTGAGAAAGGTGGAAATACAAAGGTTGTACGTTCCAAACCAGTAAAATAAAACAATCTGTTTGATTTAATACTCCGATGGCGGACTGGCAGTCTGCCATTGGATTTTTAATTATGCCTGAAATTATACCCGAATGATGATGAAGAACAAAGGAAGTCAAATAAGCAACAAGCTATATTTTTTTAAACATATACTCTTCATTATAATCAGCATCCTGCTTTCTGAAGCAGGTTTTGCAGAAGGGAAACCGGTAAAGCAGAATGTCATGCCATCTGAGCTTACTATTGCAGTGTTTGATGTCGATGCCACACCTCCGGTTGGCAATCAGTTAGCTTACGGGCCGGTGATAAATACCTGGGATCTTGGTCTCAGGGCAAAAGGAATTGTTCTGATTGGTTCAGGTAAACCCATTGTGCTCTGCTCTATTGACTGGATTGGTCTGGCTAACGAAAGTCAGGATGAATTTAAACGGGTTCTGGCTAATGCTGCCGGAACAGTTCCAGAAAGGGTTGCTGTTCATACTATTCATCAGCACGATGCCCCTTTTTGTGACTTTGGAGCCGAGAAGTTTATCAAAGATGCCGGTCTTGATCCCAAATGCTTTGAAAGTACTTTTACCCGTCTGGTAATGAACCGTATAGGAGAGGCTATCCGTGCCTCTTTAAAACAAACAGAGCCTGTCACTCATATAGGTCTTGGAGAAGCGCCTGTTTACAAGGTTGCTTCCAACAGGCGCATACAGGGACCAGATGGCCGTGTCCGTGCAACACGCTACACAACATGCACCGATTCTGCTCTCAGGGCGGAACCGGAAGGGTTAATTGATCCGATAGTTTCGCTTGTCAGTTTCTGGAATAAAGAAAAACCTGTTGCAGTATTAAGCTATTATGCAGTTCATCCTCAGAGTTATTACCTCACCGGAGTGCCTAATCCCGATTTTCCTGGTCTGGCACGTTTTTATCGCCAGCTTGCTATTCCGCAGGCACTTCATGTTCATTTTAATGGAGCCGGAGGAAATCTTGGTGCCGGCAAATACAACGATGGTTCGCATGAAAACCGCGGGATACTGGCTGAACGTCTTGCTGATGGCATGAAAAGGGCATGGACAGCCACTAAGAGGGAGGTAATCACACCCGATGCTGTTTCATGGGATACGGAACCTGTAGCTCTGCCGCCGGCTAAAATCTTTGATAGCCTTAAAACTGATATAAAAACAAAATCAAAAGATCCGTTTTTCCTTACAAATAATACTTCGAAAATAGTCTGGAATAACCGGCGCCTCGAAGGTAAAAAGATTGAAATAGGTTGTCTGACACTTGGGCGTGCCCGGATCCTTCATATGCCTGGAGAGTTATTTGTAGAGTACCAGCTTGCAGCAAAAGCGGCGCGGCCTGACCTTTTTGTAGCGATGGCAGCTTATGGCGATTACGGACCGGAATATATCTGCACAGATGCGGCTTATCTGGAGGGAGGATATGAAGCAAGTACAGCATCAGGAGTTACAGTCGGATCAGAAGCAATATTGATGTCAGCAATAAAAAAACTTCTGAAAAATTAGGTCTGGCAATAAATTTATTACGTTTAAAATGTTTTCGGGGGATATCAATAAAACAACTATAATGAAGAAGACTATTCCTGTTTCAATCCTATCTGCTATTATAATCTTTTTGCATTTTAATATTTCTGTTGCGCAGGGACCGCAGGCAGTTGCAAAAGGGTGGAAAGCCGGTGTTGCCCGTGTAATAATTACTCCTCAGGAACCTGTATGGATGGCAGGTTATGCTTCCCGCGAACATCCTTCAGAAGGTACTCTGGTTGACCTGTGGGCAAAAGCTTTGGCCATTGAAGATGCTAAAGGGAAAAAGGTGGTGCTGATAACAACCGATCTATTGGGAATTCCCAAAAAGATGTCGGACCGCATTAGAAACCAGATAGCAGTTAAATACGGTTTAACCAGATCGCAGATAATATTAAGCAGCTCGCATACTCATACGGGCCCTGTTCTGATGGAGGCTCTTTTTGATATTTATCCCCTCGATGAGAAGCAGACTGAAGTTGTCAGAAAGTATTCCGATAATATTGAAAAAAAGCTAGTTGCCCTCACAGGTGAAGCTATTCATTCTTTGGTACCGGCTCAGATTTTTTCTCAAAACGGAGTTACCCGTTTTCAGGTAAACCGTCGAAACAATAACGAGGCTTCACTAAACCTTCAGACTGAACTGAAAGGGCCAAACGACTTTTCGGTTCCTGTTATAAAAGTAACAGATGAAGCGGGAAAACTTATTGCTGTCGCATTTGGTTACGCCTGCCATGCTACTGTTCTGAATTCCTATATGTTTTCCGGAGATTATCCGGGTTTCGCTCAGATTGAACTCGAAAAACTTCACCCCGGTGTTACAGCAATGTTCTTTCAGGGTGCAGGAGCAGACCAGAATCCATTGCCTCGCAGGACAGTTGCCCTGGCACAGCAATATGGAAGAGAACTGGCAGCTGCTGTAGAACGGGTTCTGAATGAGGATATTAATAAGCTTGAACCTTCTGTCTCAACATCCTATTCTGAACTGGATCTTCCTTTTGCAAATCCGCTTTCAAAAGAAGAATTGATAAAAATGGAGAATGAAAAGGAGGGATATCAGAAACACTGGGCTGCCAGTCAGCTTGAAACTCTCAGGAAAAGGGGATCTTTACCTTCCTCCTATCCATACCCTGTTGAGATCTGGAAACTGGGCGAACAGGTTATTATGGTCCTTGGAGGGGAACTCACGATTCAATATGCAATTGAACTCAAAAAGCTTTTCGGTCCCGATATATTTGTAATGGGTTATGCCAATGATGTAATGGCTTATATTCCTTCAGAAATAATACTCAATGAAGGTGGCTATGAGGGAGAATCGTCACAGATGGTTTATGGGTTACCATGCAAATGGGATTCAGGAATAGAGGCCAGGATCCTGAAAGAATTTGAAAAACTGGCAGTTAGAACCGGAGTAAAAAAAGTATTGCAAAAATAAAAACCGACATTCGGTTATCAATAACGAAAATGACATAACGGTTGAAAATCCTTTCAAAAAGATGTTTGTGATTTCAGGTTCTCATTTAATTTAAAATTGCAGTGACCATCAATCGGAGAGAGTTTTTATCAGACACAGCCTTATCTGCTGCAGGTTTGTTCCTTGGTTCTGCTGCCAGGTTAACAGGTTCAGACGATAACCCGGATTCTCCTTCATATAATGTAATGAAGGAACTTATGAAATACCGGAAAATAGATTCTCACACACACGTTTATCTTTCTCCTGAAACAGGCCCTGAGGTGCTGCTTGATTTTGCAGACAGGCTTGGGATTGAAAAACTGGTCATTTCACGCCCTGTAACCGGTTTTGATGCACCACACAGTGAATATGCCGTTTCAAATGATATGATGATAAGTGTTATGAAGAAATTCCCTGGTCGGTTCATTGCACAGTTCACTCTTAATCCACAATACCCGAAAGAGTCTATTGAAGAGATAAGCCGTTGTGTAGCAGAGGGAATGGTGGGGTTAAAGGTTTACTACCAGGTTAAAATAAACGATCCGTTATACTATCCTGTTATTGAGAAAATGATTGACCTTAAGATGATTATTCTAATGCATTCATATTCCGGACTGGGGCGTGGCGGTTACCGCACCAAATATGGAAATCTCTATCCGAACGAGTCAACCCCGGAGGATTTTGCTGAAGTTGCCCGCAGATATCCTGAGGCGATGCTTCAGTTTGCCCATATCGGAGCAGGTGGAGACTGGGAGTATGAATGTAAGGCTTTACAGGATTTTCCTAACATTTATGTCGATGTTTCAGGAAGCAATAATGAGGGAAATATTTTAAATTATGCCTTGAAATATCTTGGAGAAGAGAGACTGTTCTTTGGATCAGACAACTCTTATTATCAGAGTGTAAGTAAGATTCTTGCAGCTGACCTGACTGAATCTCAACGGAAAAAGATATTCTTTGAAAATTATAATAATATGCTAAAAAAGGGAGGATATAATGTTGCTTGATATAAATGCTCATATTGGCCACTGGCCTTTTAAGCAACTTAAATATAACACCTGTCAGACTCTTCTGGAAAGAATGAATAAGTTTGGTGTGGAACTGTCAGTGATAAGCAACCTGAACGGAATCTTTTACAAGGATACACAGGCAGCAAATGAGGAATTGTATGATGAAATCAGATCGGATAAAAAATTTGCAAACCGTTTTATTCCATTTGCAGTTCTTAACCCCTCTTATGCAGGTTGGAAAAATGATCTGGAAATTTGCAGAGGGAAGATGGGAATGAAAGGGATCTGCCTCTATCCTCTTTATCACGATTATGAGATTGCCGATCCGGCCAGCGTGGAACTTGTTAAGCTTGCCCGCGACTATGGACTGATTGTAACATTCGCTCACCGGATTGTTGATTCCAGGCAGCGCTCATGGATGGACATCCCGAATGAATGGTCGATGAAGGAGATAATGCCCATAATAAAGCTGGTTCCGGATGCAAAATATTTTATTGTGAACCCTGCAAACAGCATAATAGTCAATAATGAGGATAAAGAACTCCTGAAAAAAACCACACTTCTGTTTGATACTTCAGGAAAATCACTCTCCAACCTTGGTGAAATGATAAAGATATACGGCAAAGATAAGTTTGCATTTGGTACTCATTCTCCTGTTCTGGATTATCTTGCAGGACTGTTGCGCATTGACTCCCTGAGAGAAAATGAGGCTGATGAGGCAACCAGGGAACTTATCAGGTCGGGAAATGCGAAAAGATTCTTAAACTTGTAAAACCAACCCTGTTTAATGTTCATTGACAGGTAGAATGCAGGTATGGATGATCTGATAAATATGACAAAGAAAGTTTAGGAAATAATAGATAAATTGAATCTGATACTTAAAAGAGAAGGAAATGTCAAAAAAAAATTATTCAAGGCGTGAATTTGTAAAACAGAATTCACTGGCTGGCATTGGGGCAGCCGTAGCTATGGGGGTTGGTCCGGCACTCCTCACAAATTATGGTAATGATTCAGCTCTGCCTGCGATACTTGGCGGACAGAAGCTAAGAACAAAAGGCTGGCAGGAATGGCCTATGTGGAATCCGGCTACCGACGAAGAACTGCTTCTTAAAGTCCTTCGCAGCGGCGTATGGTCGCGGGCAGGAGTAGTTACCGAATTTGAGAAACAATGGGCTGAGATCAGCGGTGCAAAGCGTTGTCTGGCCGTTGTAAACGGAACCAATGCCCTTATTGCCGCGCTCGTTCAGCTGGGTATCGGCGGAGGTGATGAGGTAATCGTTCCTCCTTATACTTTTATTGCAACAATAGCGGCCATCATTCAGACAGGTGCAATGCCTGTATTTGCTGATGTTGACCCTGAAACATTCCAGATCGATCATACAAAAATTGAAGCCAGGATAACACCCCGGACAAAAGCCATAATGCCGGTTCATATCCTCGGTCTGCCTGCTGACATGGTAAAGATAATGGTAATAGCCCGTAAGCATAACCTTCTCGTGGTAGAGGATGCCTGCCAGGCATGGCTGGCTGAGATAGACCATAAAAAAGTAGGTACATTCGGTAATGCAGGTTGCTTCAGCTTTCAGAATTCAAAAAACATCCCAATAGGAGAAGGCGGAGCAATTATCAGCGACGATGAGCAGTTTATGGACAGATGTTACTCCTATCATAATTATGGCAACCCGTACGGGACAATGATTGGCGAATTTGGTTCTGAAACAGTTATTCCGGGTACTAAACTGCGAATGACTGAATATCAGGCAGCAATAGGACTCGCACAGATGAAAAGGTTACAGGAACAAACAACAGTAAGGAATGAAAATGCGGAATACCTGAAATCGAAAATCAAAAATATTCCCGGCATATTACCTTACAGGTTCAACGAAAAAGTGACTAGAGCGGCCTTCCACCTTTTCCCCTTCAGATACAAAAAAGAGGAATTCAAAGGATTGTCTAGAGGACTCTTCCTGAAAGCACTCAGTGCTGAAGGAATCCCCTGTTCGGGCGGATACACACCGCTTAATAAAATGGCATTCCTGAAAAATACTTTCAAAACAAAAAACTACAAGCTTATGTACCCTGCAGAAATGCTTGATTATAAAAAGTATATGGAGAATAATCAATGCCCTGCAAACGACATTTTATGTGAAGAGGCAGTATGGTTCGGCCAGAATATGCTTCTTGCGGGGAAAGCCGATATGGACGATATCGCAACCGCAATTGATCGGATTCACAGTAATG
This sequence comes from uncultured Bacteroidota bacterium, assembly GCA_903824785.1. Taxonomy (GTDB): domain Bacteria; phylum Bacteroidota; class Bacteroidia; order Bacteroidales; family VadinHA17; genus LD21. The sequence continues at coordinate 28,986 of CAIJYD010000078.1, read as the reverse complement.
CAGAAAAGATTAAAAATCAAAAATAAAATTTAAATACTAATATCATGGTAAGTTATTTTAATTCAGTCGTATATCGGGGAATAAAGTTATTCCGGTATTCCTGTTTCAGGAATATTTCAGTATTTATCCTTCTTTACTTCACATTCTGTTCTTCACTATCGGCACAGATAAAGATCTTTATTGAAACTGATCTCGAAGGGGTGAGCGGGGTTTATAAATTTTCTCAGACCCGCGATAAGGATTCTCCTGCCAATATCCAGGCATGTGAATATTTTATGGGAGATCTTGCTGCAGTGGTACGTGGTCTCCGCGATGGCGGAGCTACTGAGATATTCATTGTTGACGGCCATGGCAATCAGGCAATGATACCTCATCTGATGGTGCCCGGCGCTAAATATCTTACAGGGTTGCCCAGACCCTTCGGTAACAGCTGGTCTCTTGATAAAACATTCTCCGGTATAGTTATGTTTGGATTTCATGCAATGATGGGTACCCCTGATGGAGTGTTAAACCATACACAGTCATCAAAAAATGAAAACAGATACTGGTACAATGGTGTGGAATCAGGCGAGCTGGTCCAGACAGCAGCCATTGCGGGCTATTTTGGTGTGCCGCCTGTTCTGGTTACCGGCGATGTAGCCACTTGCCGTGAAGCAACCAGATTCTTTGGAAATGGCGTTGTAACTGTTGCAACAAAAGAGGGAGTCGGAAGGGAATCAGCAATCCTTTATCCCTTCGAGGAAACGCGGAAAGCTCTTTATGAAGGAGCCAGAAAAGCAATAGCTGCCATTCCGGATTGTAAACCGTATATTCTGAAAATACCCATTCAGGCAAAGCTGGAATACCTCGATCTTGATCCTGCTTTACCGAAACCAAAACTTATTACAAAAGAATGGACAATTCCTGATGCACTTCACTTATTAGGAAAATAGTCAGCATAATACTAAATCAAAATTAAATTATGACAAATAGTAATAACAAAGTTGCAGTCTGGTTCCTGACCATACTCCGCATAGTTGTGGGCTGGCATTTTCTTTTTGAAGGAGTCTCTAAATTATTTAATAAAGGGTGGTCCTCATCTTCATATCTGATGGAGTCGAAGTGGCTTTTTTCAGGATTTTTTCACTGGCTGATAAGCAGTAATACTACACTTCAGGTAGTCGATTTCCTGAATATATGGGGGCTGCTGATAATAGGTTTTTGTCTGTTTCTTGGTCTTTTTACCAGAGCGGCATCCATCGCCGGAGTTTTTCTTCTAATCCTGTATTATATAGCCAATCCTCCTTTTGTTGCTTCATCATTACCTTCGCAAAGCCATTTTTATTTAGTCAATTATAACCTTATTGAAGCAGTTATACTGGTTGTTATTGCATCTTTCCGTGATGATTACTTTTTCGGGATACAAAGATTTATTGGTTATTCACATGCAAAAAGAAAGGATCAGAAGTTTCCCACTGCCGACAATCACGAAATACTTGAGTCATACGACACTTCCCGCCGCGAATTGATAAAAAACCTTGCTGTAGTTCCTCTGTTCGGAGCAGCCTTCTTCGGGATGGCTAAGAAAAGAGGCTGGATCAGTTTTGAAGAGGGCAACCTCGCAGCCAGACCGGAAGCGGTTACAGGAGCTTCATTATCGCTCGGAAAATCACAGTCGATCAGTGAACTTAAAGGACAGGTTCCAACAGGTAAAATAAAAGATATTGTTTTGAGCCGCACTATGATAGGCGGTAACCTTATCAGCGGATTTGCCCATGCACGCGATCTTATTTATGTTTCAACATGGCTTAAGAAATATTTTACCGACGAAAAAGTTATTGAGACACTCTGGCTATGTGAGGCTTGCGGAATAAATACTGCCATTTTCAGGTGTGACGAAAACACAATTAGAATCCTTGATAAATACTGGAAAAGAGGAGGAAAGGTGCAGTGGCTTGCCCAGACTTATCCAAAAGGTGACGATCTGACAAATATTAAAACGGCAATAGATAATGGTGCCATCGGTGCCTTTGTAATGGGCGGAATAGCCGATAAAATCGTTTATGATAAAAAGATAGATGATCTGAGAAAACCTATTGAATATATTCAGAAACAGGGACTTATTGCAGGTACTGCTGCTCATTCAATCCTTGTTCCTAAAGCCTGTGCCGAAAACGGAATCAAGCCGGACTTTTTCATGAAGACCTTTCATCATAACAGATACTGGTCGGCTACACCCATCGATCCTTTAAATACAGAACTTCCAAAGGAGGGAGAGGAGCACAATATGATGCATGACAATATCTGGTGTATGTCGGATAAGGATACTTCCGACTATTTCAAGGATATTACCACCCCGTGGATAGCTTATAAAGTACTCGCTGCCGGGGCAATTAAGCCGGAAGATGGTTTTCGCCATGCCTTTTCCAGCGGAGCAGACTTTTTATGTGTGGGAATGTTTGATTTTCAGGTTGTTGAAAACGCAAACATCACCTGCAGTATTCTTAATTCAGATCTGAAGCGCGAAAGGAAATGGTATGGTTAAAAAAGCAATTCAGATCCTCTTACAATAATTAAAGAGTATAAGGCTTGCGGTACTCATAATGCAACAGCTTATTGGCTGCCTCTGAGTTGGTGAAGACCTCTTTTACACCATCCCATTGAAGCCGCTCCTTTGTTATAAGTGAAATTGTTGCCAGATGTGCCAGACTGGTGGAACGATGAGCTATCTCAAGAGTTGAGAATGGCGTATTTCTCGATTTTACACAATCAAGGAAGTTACGTATAAGATTTGACGTGCTGTTAAGAATACTGTCGCCAGGCTGCAATTTATTTGTTTTACTTAGATTGTACTCTTCAGGCTCCATAAGCTTATCCCAGCTCTGAAACTGACCGGGCGTGGAGGGAGAGATCTTATAATCATTTTCATTTGTATAAAGATTCCCTTTTGTTCCGCGCAATTCAATAAAACCGTATGGGATAAAGCTGCCTGAACTGGCTTCGAGAACATTTATCGTAGCAATGCAGCCCGATGCAAATTCAAATGTAGCCTGCATGGTATCCGGTATGGTACGATCGTCGTCTACTGCATATTTACCGCCGAGAGTACTGATTACCGAAGGGTACTCCTCATTCAGCATCCACCGGATAAGATCAAGATAATGAACACCATTGTTGCTGATCTGGTTGCAGTAATCTTCCCACCAGCGGAACATGTAAGGTGCAATATTATACTGATATGGTCTGTAAGCCCGTGGGCCGAGCCATGCGTCCCAGTTAAAATCTTTTGGTGGAATTTCGGGTTTCATCTTTCCTATTCCTCCCGGAAACATATTGCTGACATGACATGCACTTGCAAATGTTATTTTTCCGATTTTTCCGGCAGGAATCTCTTTGGCCAGCTTCTGAAATGTAGGAGCACCCCTGCGGTTCAGTCCTACTGTAACTATCTGCTTGCTGTTTTTCCCGGCATTAACCATTGCCCTGCCTTCATGAATGGTTTTTGAAAGGGGTTTTTCTATATAAACATCTTTTCCTGCTTTTATCGCATCAATAGTCATAATTGCATGCCAGTGGTCAGGTGTGGCAATGCACACGGCATCTATGTTTTTATTCTCCAACAACTTCCTGTAATCGGAATATCTTTCAACTTTATTTGCAAAAACTTCTCCCATCTTAGGGATCTGACCCGGCCTGTCTATGAGATAACGCGGATCTACTTTAGAACGATCTCTTAAGATATATGGCTCATATACATCGCATAAGGCAGCAATTTCACAATCAGGCTGTTTCATAAAGACCTCAAGAAGCTGCGATCCCCTGTTTCCTACTCCGATAAATCCGACCCTGATCTTGTCGTTTGCTCCGGCAATCCTTTTGTAACTACTTGCATTCATCGGGTTTACACCCAGTGTTATCCCGGCTGAGACCATTCCTGTTTGTGCAATGAATGCACGTCGTGATGTTTTATTTGCCATTTTAGTCATTTTGTGAAGTTTAAGTATCAAAACTAATTATTTTTTTCCTTTATTTATGAATACTTTGTTCCTGAATGGATTAATATTTATTCCCTGGGTTAATGGAGTCTCCGGATATCTGTTAAATCATTCATTTTAAGCTGGTTTTTCAATATTAATTAATGTTCAAATGAAAATATTTTCATATCAGCCAGAGTTTTTGATTAAGCTGAGTCTGTATATTATAATACTCAACAGCAGTGTGCTATCCGGACAGGGAAATGAAAAAGTAAAGGTCAGGTTTATTGATTATTATTTTGAAAATGCCTCTCCTTTAAGCTGGAAAATTCAGGGGGACACAATAGTAAAAATCTCCCTTCCTGCTGATTATGAACGTGAGTCGCTGAACCGACAGACGGATCACTGGTATTTTAAACTGGAAGCCGACAGCGGAACCAGAGTAAAACTGATCCTGTCAAAAATGATGGCTGACGTTTATAATGGGAAGCTGGCAACAAACTGGTGGAATTTCAAAGATGATATCTCCTGCTATATTTCTTACGACAATAAAATATGGGAAGCGATAAAAACTTCGCGATTGCCCGGTATGGAACTTAAGGTTGATTTTATAATGAAAGGAGAATCAGTATACATTGCCAGGATTCCGCCTTATACAATTTCAGATCTGGAAAACCTGAAAAAGAGGATCACAAACAACAGCTCCGTGAAGATCTTTAACATCGGATCTACCGTTGAAAAAAGGCCGTTGGAAATTATCCGTATTGGAGATCCTGACGCCCCGAACTCAGTCTTAATCAGAGCCAGGGCACATCCGTGGGAGCCCGGAGGAAGCTGGGTTGTGGAAGGATTGATCAATGAATTTATCAGCCGTAATTCAAAAAAATGGAAGGAGACATTCTGTGTTTATATCATGCCAATGGCAAATAAAGACGGTGTGGCACATGGAATGACACGGTTCAATGTATCAGGGAAGGACCTCAACAGGAACTGGGATAAAATGGCTGATTCAGTTCTTTGTCCGGAAAAATACGCCCTTGAAAAGTTCATTGAAAGTTTGATCAGCAAGGGTAAAAAGCCGGGTCTGGCAATAGATATTCACAATGACGATGGTGGTGGCATCAATCTGGCAGCACATTCAAAGGACGACATTCAGTTCCAGAAAAATATGAAGATTTTCGAAAGCCTGATGAGGAGTCATACCTCATTCTCGGAAAATATGAAGTATTCCTGGAAAACTGAGGGCCAGCCTGTTTCCAATGTCTCATTTGAAAATGGATTACTGAGCAGGTATGGAATTGAAGCTATTGTCTATGAGCTTAATGCCAACCGGATCAGCAGCCTTGACAAGATGCCGGAACAGGATGACTGGCTTGAGACCGGAAAAAACCTGAACCAAGTGTTTTATGAGTATTTCACTAAGCCGGCTTCAGAAAGGCTTCCCTGACAATAAATTTTCTCATTCTGTTACAACGATAGTTCAGAGAATCCGAATAATATTTTGAATTTTGGTTAAAAATTAAGTTTTATAAACTAAATTGTGGGTCTGATTTATTTCTTTCAAATGATTTCAGTATTAATGAAAAAATATGGATGAAACCCAACTTTTTGATGGCAATCACTACCGGGATTTATTGTTCAGTGATGACCTCCACTATTCACGCGCTGAAAAAACAGCTGAAACATGGGTAAAACAACCCGAAAGTTTAAATTAATGAATTGAATAATAGAAGTTTATTGAATTTTAAAATAGGATTTATAAATAACTCAAGATGACAAAGAGAAGAGATTTTATCAAGCAAAGCCTTTTAGGAACAGCCGGTCTGACCATTGGAGGTATGGGTTTCAGTGCCAGATCATATGCTTCCATCGTCGGTTCAGGAGAACGGATAACCCTCGCAGTTGTAGGTATTCGCGGACAGGGAAGCGGGCATATCAACAGCTGGTTGTCGCTCACAGAAAACCGTAATGTCAGGTTGAAAACGATATGTGACGTTGATGAGCAGTATTTTGCCGAAAAGTCAAAAATCATTACTGACAAAAGTGGTGTAAAGCCTGTCACTGAATGGGATATGCGTAAGGTCTTTGATGACAAGGAGATAAATGCAGTCTCTTTTGCTATTCCGAACCACTGGCATGCTTTGGGAACGATTTGGGCCTGTCAGGCCGGAAAACATGTCTATGTTGAGAAACCTTCCTGCCATAATATTTTTGAAGGAAGAAAAATGATTGAAGCTTCACGTAAATATAATGTTCGCGTCCAGACAGGCTTGCAGAACCGTTCAATAAGCAACGTTATGGAAGCAATGAAGTTCCTCCACGACGGCGGAATAGGCGAAGTGTATATGGCAAAAGGGATGTGTTACAAACCCCGTGATTCTTTTGGGATTGCAAAAGACAGTAATCCACCGGCAACTCTCCATTACGACCGCTGGCTCGGCCCGGCCCCTTACCGTCAGTATAATGAGAAACGTCTTCATTATAACTGGCACTGGTTCTGGGATACAGGTAATGGTGATACCGGAAATCAGGGCCCTCACCAGTTCGATGTTGCCCGCTGGGGACTTAACAAAAACGAACACCCTGTTTCAATTTTTTCCACAGGAGGAATTTATGGAATTAACCCTGATGAGTGCGCACAGGAGACTCCCAATACTCAAACATCACTTTTCAAATACAGCGACGGAAAGGTTCTTGAGTTTGAAACCAGAGGAAGATATACAAACGATGAATCCAGCCTTGGCATAAGAATCGGAAACATCTTTTATGGAAATGATGGTTATCTCGAAGTTAACGGAGATACATGGAAAGCCTTCAGAAAGAGAGAGAAAGAGCCATTTGCCGGATCATCAATCAGCGAAAAGAAAGCAGTAGAACCGGGCTACCTGGCTGCTCCGGGCGGAGCTGACCATTATGCGAATTTTATTGATGCTATACGGGCCGGGAATAACGAGGCACTTCATTGCGATATTATAGAAGGCTTCTATTCATCCTCTCTTCCTATACTGGCAAATATATCCTACAGGCTGGGTCGTGAATTGAAGTTCATGGGTGACTATGAGAAATTTGCAAATGACCCGGAGGCAGATACTATGCTGAAACGTGTGTATCGGAAACCTTACGTGATAAATGATGAAGTTTAATTCTAAACAAAAAAAACAGATAAAGTTCATAATATGGAAAACACTAACAATGACCGTCGCAGTTTTATAAGAAAGGCTGCTTTGGGCGGTATAATGGCAGTAAGCATTCCGGAGATCCTTTCAGCTTCAATGGGTACTAAAGGAACCAAGATGAATACTTTGCTGAAAGATTTTACTATTCTTTTTCAGGGTGACTCAATTACCGATTCCGGAAGAAACAAGGAAGAGAACTCCTGTAACAATGCAAGAGCCCTTGGTTCAGGATATCCGATGCTGGCAGGAGCCACGCTTCTGGAAAAGTTTGCGCAACTTAATCTTAAGGTTTATAATAAAGGTATTTCAGGAAATAAAGTATATCAGCTGGCTGAACGCTGGGATAAGGATTGTCTTGAGATAAAACCCGATATCCTGAGTATTCTTATCGGGGTAAATGATATCTGGCATAAACTGGATGGAAAATATAACGGGACTGTGGAGATCTACAAAAATGATTTTATTGCTCTCCTGGAGAGAACAAAAAAAGCGCTCCCAGCTGTTAAACTCATTATTTGTGAGCCATTCGCTGTAAAAGGAGTCAAGGCTGTTGATGACAAATGGTACCCTGAATTCTATAGCTATCAGCAAGCCGCCCGCGATATTGCAACAAAGTTTGGTGCCAGTTTTATCCCTTATCAGAGTGTGTATGATGAGGCACAGAAGCAGGCTCCGGGTGTTTACTGGACTCCGGATGGCGTGCATCCTTCACTTGCCGGTGCTCAGCTAATGGCCGAAGCATGGCTCGAAGCTGTGAGGTGAAAGCCTTAAAATATTTTCTCTGTTGCTGAGAGAATGAGCCGCCATTAAAAATAAAAAAACAACTATATCAGTTAAGCATTTTAAAAATATCAATTAACTAAACAGAAATATGAAAAGATTCTTATCCTATTCACTAACAGTACTTATCGTATCTGTTATCTGCTCCTTTTCCCTTTACGGTGAAGTAAAGTTACCGGCCATTTTCAGCGATAATATGGTTTTGCAGCAAAAAACTGATGCTGCGATTTGGGGAACAGCAGCAAAAAATTCAACGGTTAAAGTGACAACATCGTGGAACGGCAAAAGTTATACTGCCCGTGCCGGAAGCGACGGAAAATGGAAGGTTAAAGTTGCAACTCCATCAGCAGGTGGTCCTTATGAGGTATCTGTAAGCGATGGCGCAACTTTAAAACTGAAGAATGTTTTGATAGGCGAAGTCTGGGTGTGTTCAGGTCAGTCCAATATGGAGATGCCGATGAAAGGGTATATGAACCAACCTATCAAAGGCTCAAATGAAGCTATTGCAACCTCTTCAAATCCTGCCATCCGTCTGTTTACCGTAACAAAGGCCTCAAATCTGCAGCCACAGGATGATTTTACAGGAGGCTGGAAAAATTGTGAACCTGAAAATGTCAGCACGTTCAGTGCAACAGCTTACTATTTTGGTCTTATGCTTAATAAAGTCCTGAATGTCCCGATTGGTCTGATCAATTCAAGCTGGGGAGGTACCCGCGTCGAGCCATGGATCAGTGAAGAGGGATTTATAAAATTCGATTTTATTACTATGCCTGATAAAAATCAGACAGGAACACTCTCCCCACAGACACCAACTGTTCTGTTCAATGCAATGATAAGCCCGATGGTTGGCTATGGCATCAGAGGTGCAATCTGGTATCAGGGAGAATCGAATCGCAACGAAGCTGATAAATATACTCTGTTACTCCCCGGAATGGTTGAGAACTGGCGTTCTTTATGGGGTGTTGGTGAATTCCCTTTTTACTACGTTCAGATTGCTCCTTTCGACTATGGAACATCAGGTCTGAGCTCTGCTTATCTGCGTGAGGCCCAGTTGAAAGCATCAACAGCAATTCCAAATATGGGAATGGCTTCTATTATGGACATAGGTGAAAAAGCCAACATTCATCCTGCTGACAAAAAAACCGGCTCCGACCGTCTTGCATTCCTGGCTCTTGTTAACACTTATGGAAAAAGCGGATTTACCGGTTCAGGGCCGGTAATGAAAGAGATGACAGTTGCAGGTTCCGTTGTCAAACTAACTTTCAATAATGCCTCAAACGGTCTTACTTCATTCGGAAAAGAGTTAACCTGCTTTGAGGTTGCAGGTGCCAATAAAAGGTTCTATCCTGCAAGCGCATTTCTCACAGGCAGCGGAGTAACTCTGTTCTCGCCATCTGTTGCTGAACCTGTTGCTGTAAGATACGCCTTCAAGGACTTCATTGTCGGAGACCTTTTTAATATAGAAGGATTGCCTGCATCATCGTTTCGTACAGATGACTGGAAACCAGAATAAAATATTTTGCCTGATTTTGAATACTTAAAAAACTAACGTTATGAAAGAGAAAAACTTGAATACAATCAGTCGGAGAGGATTCATTGGTAAATCTACGGTTGCTCTGGCAGGTCTGACTATTGTGCCTGCTCATGCTGTTTCAGGGTTAGGACATATTGCAGCAAGCGACAAACTGAATATTGCAGGAGTAGGTATTGCGGGAATGGGAAGGGTTAACCTTGCCAATGTTGCGAAAACAGAAAATATCGTTGCCCTCTGCGATGTTGACTGGAGAGAGGCGACCGGTAATGTCTTTAAAACCTATCCGGGAGCCAAACAGTATAAAGATTTTAGGATTATGCTTGAAAAGCAGAAAGATATTGATGCTGTCATTATTGCCACACCTGATCATACTCATGCTGTTATCACTCTTGAAGCTATGAAGCACAGGAAACATGTTTATACCCAGAAACCTCTGACTCATACAGTTCATGAGGCCAGGGTTCTGGCACAGGCAGCCAAAGAGTATAACGTAGCAACACAAATGGGTAATCAGGGGCAGGCCGGTGATGGCCCCCGTCGCCTGAGAGAGTTGATCTGGGATGGTGTTATAGGACCAGTCCGTGAGGTGCATGTCTGGACCGACAGGCCAAATAACGGTTTGTTGAAAATTTACTGGCCACAGGGTGTTTCCCGTCCGGCAGGAACTCCTCCCGTTCCTGCTGAACTCGATTGGGATCTTTTCATAGGCCCGGCTCCGTTTCGTCCTTTTAACCCGGCTTATCATCCCTTCTCCTGGAGAGGATGGTGGGACTTTGGTACCGGTGCTCTTGGTGATATCGGCTGTCATTCACTCGATCCGGTATTCCGTGCCCTGAAACTGAAATATCCGACCAGCCTTCAGGCCGTTTCCACACTTGGAAACAGCGAAACATACCCATCAGGTTCGATGGTTCGTTACGAATTTCCGGCCCGTGAAGGGATGCCGCCTGTAACTCTTACCTGGTACGACGGAGGCCTCAGGCCAATGAGAATACCGGAACTTGAAGAAGGAATGCAGATGGGCTCCGGAGGGACACTCTATATAGGTGATAAAGGAAAAATTCTTGATGATAAAATCCTTCCGCGTTCGCTCAGGGAATCGTATAAAGCACCTGCTCCAACAATCCCGTCATCTCCCGGTCATGAAGAAGAGTGGATCCGTGCCTGCAAAGGTGGTGTTGCAGGTGGTTCTGATTTTGAATGGGCAGCCCCGCTTACTGAAACAGTATTACTGGGTAATATTGCCCTTCGTGCCGACCTGAAAGAAAAACTCAGCGGGCAGAGCCTGAACTGGAACGCAGAGAAATTCAGCTTTACAAACTTACCTGAAGCAGATAAATATCTCCAATGCGAATACCGGAAGGGATGGAGCCTTTAATGTTATTCTTAAAAATGAGGAAAGCCTGATAGATTAAATATATTCATATGATTACTTTTTTTGTTTCAATCCTGGTTTTATTACTGGGCTATCTTCTCTATTCAAAATTTATAGAGAGGATTGAAAAGATCGATACCGGTCGGCAGACTCCTGCCTATAAACTGACAGATGGAGTGGATTATGTCCCAATGCCTTGGTGGCGGGTATTTCTGATTCAGTTTTTAAACATAGCCGGCCTCGGACCCATTTTTGGTGCTGTTGCCGGCGCGATGTGGGGGCCGGTTGCATTTCTATGGATTGTACTGGGATCAGTTTTTGCAGGAGGAGTTCATGATTATTTCTCAGGAATGCTTTCAATAAAACATAACGGACTTAGTATTACAGAGATTGTCGGAATATATCTTGGAAAAGGCACAAAACAGATTATGCGGGGTTTTACCGTTGTTCTTATGGTTATTGTAGGTGCCGTTTTTATTATGGGACCGGCTAAAATTCTTGCCGGACTTACCACCGGCTTTCTTTCAATGACTTTCTGGGTCTGGGTGGTTTTCATCTATTATGTTCTGGCTACATTGCTCCCCATCGATAAAATTATCGGAAAGATTTATCCGGTATTTGGTTTTGCCCTCTTCTTTATGGCATTTGGTCTGATCACGGCTCTGTTCGTGAAGGGTTATCATATTCCGGAATTGAGTATCGCAAATTTGCGGAACCTTCATGGAGATGCGGATAAGTTTCCGGTATTCCCTATGATGTTCATAACAATAGCATGCGGTGCTATTTCAGGGTTTCATGCAACACAATCGCCTCTGATGGCCAGGTGCATAACCAATGAAAAACTTGGACGAAGGGTTTTTTATGGAGCTATGATAACAGAGGGTGTTGTAGCGCTTATATGGGCAGCTATCGGAATGAGTTTTTATGGCGGGGTTAAGGAGCTTAACGAGGTTATGGTTGCCAACCAGGGAAATGCTGCATTCATTGTTAATGAAATTTCCAATTCGCTGCTTGGTAAATTTGGAGGGGCACTGGCTTTACTGGGTGTTGTGGCTGCTCCAATTACTTCAGGAGACACAGCTTTCCGCAGTGGCAGACTAATTGTGGCCGATTTTCTTAACCTTAAACAGGGCCCGATTCTTAACAGGCTGCTGATATCAATTCCTCTTTTTGCAATCGGGTTTCTGCTTACAAGAATCGATTTCAGCATTATCTGGCGCTATTTTGCCTGGTCGAATCAGACTCTTGCCATGATGGTCCTTTGGACTATTACCGTCTACCTGTTGCAGGAACGGAAGAATTACCTGGTAACACTTATTCCGGCACTGTTTATGACAGTCGTTATAACTACTTATCTGCTTTTTGCACCGGAAGGTTTTTCTCTCTCTATGAATCTCTCCTTTTCAATAGGAGTAGTAATATCAGTTATTTCACTTATTATATTTCTGGTTTACAGGAAGAGTCTTCTTAACATCGGGGATGATAAAAAATAACATTCAAATGGTTATATTAGTTTGGTTCTTATAGTTCTGACTCCCCGTCTTTATAAAAAAAGCCTATTATCTGTAAGTAACTTGTATTTAAGAAGTAATCGTTTTTTATTAAAGCTGCCGGTTATCTGGTTTTTTCTGTCACAATCTGACCATCGAACAGATTTATTACTCTGTGGGCATAACCTGCATCCCTGTCGGAGTGGGTTACCATAATGATGGTTGTCCCTTCTTTGTTCAGGTCGGTAAGAAGATTTATGACCTCAATACCATTTTTTGAGTCGAGATTACCTGTCGGTTCGTCGGCAAGAATAAGCTTGGGATTTGCCACAACCGCCCTGGAAATAGCTACTCTCTGTTGTTGTCCTCCCGACAGCTGCTGGGGAAAATGTCTCGCACGGTGGCCGATTTTCATTCTGTCCAGAACATTTTCAACACTCCTCTTTCTTTCACCTGCCTTCATTTTAAGATAGATGAGAGGAAGTTCAACATTCTCGTAAACATTAAGTTCGTCAATTAAATTAAAACTCTGAAAAACGAAGCCAATATTTCCCTTGCGGAAAATTGTCCTGTTGCGTTCCTTCAGGTTGGCTACTTCTGAACCATTGAAGAAATAGCTTCCAGTTGTAGGATTATCAAGTAAGCCAAGAATATTGAGAAGCGTCGATTTCCCGCAGCCTGAAGGACCCATAACTGCAACAAATTCTCCTGCTTGTACATGCATCGTCACATTATTGAGCGCTTTGTTCTCAACTTCTTCAGTCCGGAAGATCTTTGATAATCTATTTGTTTTAATCATTGACTTACTTATTAAGTGATAATTATTCAATAAATGTGTCAGTTATGTAAATATTTAAATATCAGGTACATAATCAAAAAATGTTTTTCCGGAGTGTAAAAAAACAGACAGTTTGGTGTGTGAAAATATAAGAGGAAAAATAGCTGTTTTATTAAGCATATTAACTAAATTTGATTATTAAAAAGTAGCATTTGAAGTTCCGATTCATTACAAATATATACTTCAGAAAATAATATCCTTATGAAAACACGAAAATTTACACGAAGAGAGGTTATTGCAACCACTTCAGCCGGGGCTCTGGGAACAATGATCAACTGGCCATTAACATCGTTTGGTGCTGGTAGTTTTGCAAAAGAGAAACTTGCAATAAATGGTGGAACGAAAGTTCATTCAGGTACATGGCCTTCATGGCCGGTATGGGATCAGTCAGCCGAAAAAGAGATTATTGAAATGCTTCGTACCGGCCGGTGGTGGAGAGGGAGCGGAGAACATGTTGAAGAATTTGAGAAGAAATATGCAGAACTGATGGGTGCAAAAAGGTGCGTGGCTACCTCCAGCGGAACAACGGCTCTGATAACTGCCCTTGGTGTTCTTGGTGTTGACGCGGGTGATGAAGTACTGGTTTCTCCATATACTTTCATTGCAACCTACAATGCTATCTTTGCTCATAAAGCTCTGCCTGTTTTCGTAGACAGCGATCCTGAAACTTTTTTACTCAATCCAAAAAAGATTGAAGCAAGGATAACAGAGAGAACGTCAGCAATTCTTCCGGTTCACATTTATGGTTTACCTGCTGATATGGACAGTATCAACGCGATAGCTAAAAACAGTAATCTTAAAGTTGTTGAGGATGCCTGCCAGGCATGGCTTTCCGAATACAGAGGAAAGAGAACCGGTACTCTGGGCGATCTCGGATGCTTCAGCTTTCAGAATTCAAAGCATCTTCCGGCCGGTGAGGGCGGTGCTATCATTGGCAATGACGAGGATCTTATGGACCATTGTCATTCAGCCCATAACTGTGGCAGACCATACGGAAAGATGAAAGCCGCACCCGGTTACCCTTTACGCGGAGGCAATTTCAGAATGCAGCAGTCCCAGGCTCTCATCCTTTTGTCGCAGATGAAACGTATTGAAAAAGATAATGATGTCCGCCTCGCAAATGCACTTTATCTCAATAAAAGGTTAAAGGAAATTCCCGGAATAGTCCCCTATAAGCCTGCCGACGGAGCAACCAGGGCAGTTTACCATTTATATCCTTTCAGGTATATTAAGGAAAAATTCAACAATGTGCCGAAGGAAAAATTCATTAGTGCACTTGTGGCTGAAGGTATTCCTGCCGGAGGTGGTTATAATCCCCAGAATAATGACGGCTTGTTTGAAGAAGCTTTTAATTCAAGAGGATATAAAAGATTATTCTCCGAATCACGTCTGAAACAATGGCGCGAAGAAAACCACCTGCCCGGAAACGATCAGCTCTGCAGCGAGGCGGTTACTTTTTACCAGAGTATCCTGTTAGGAAGTATAAAGGATATGGAGGATATTGTTAACGCCATAACAAAGGTCTATGAGAACAGAGATTCACTCTGAAGTATTTTCTGATCAGACTTGAATAGTTTATTCGCTTGCTTGATTTTTAAAATATTGACAATTTGAAAAACCAGGATAAATGACAACTTATAACCGGCGTAATTTTTTAAAAACCTCTTTAATTGCAGGAGTTGCAGCAACATGCATCAGACCTTTTGATACTTTTGCCTCTTTCGGAATACAGGAACAATATCCTGCCCGTGCAGCACTTACCACAGGCGATAACAGAGCCGATCTTGCTTTTCGTGCCCTTAAACCTTTTTCCGAACAGATCGCAAAGGCAATAGGAAAAAAGCGTGTAGTTCTTAAACCCAACAATGTTACTATCAATGCCCAGCTTACCTCCACTCATGTCGATACGCTTGAAGGGGTTCTGGAATTTCTGAAGTCAATCGGAAAAACCGGGAATGTAATTATTGCAGAATCAGCTGCCGGTGGACCTACTCTCGAAGGATTTAGTAATTACGGCTATTACAACCTTCTTAAAAAATATCCGGTAAAGCTTGTCGATTTCGATCAGGAACCTTTTGATATTCTGTATGTATTTGATGAAAAGGATTTCAAACCTCATCCAATCAGAATGTCTCATACCCTCCTCGATCCTGATTCATATATTGTATCGGTGGCGCGAATGAAAACCCACGACCGTGCTGTTGCTACCTTGTCACTCAAAAATATTGTTTTTGGTGCTCCCATAAAAGATCTGGGTTTTTCCTGGAGTGCCTCCAGAAAGCCCGGGACTGTTAATGACAAGCCCATTGCTCATGGAAACGGATTCCGTGGCATCAACTATAATCTTTATGCATTGTCGCGTCAGTTACATCCTCATCTTGCCATTATTGACGGGTTTCAGGGAATGGAAGGGAACGGCCCCAATGATGGAACTCCTGTTGACCACAAGGTTTGCGTGGCATCCACAGACTGGCTCGCAGCCGACAGGGTGGCCATTGAACTGATGGGTATCGATTTTGCAAAAGTAGGATATCTTAATTTTTGTGCCCAGACCGGAGCCGGAGTTGCAGACTTAACCAAGATTGAAATTATCGGCGAAAAACTCAGCAACCATATTAGAACATACAAGCTTAGCGACAATATTAATGATCAGTTGGTCTGGATGAAACCTGCATAAAATTTTGGAATATGAAAAGGGGCTATTTTATTTGTGCCCTTATCAGAAACGGGTCAGAAGGCTATATTCCAATAATTTAAACAATTTGTAATTTAATTAAACCCAGGAAATGTCAGAATAATCTGTATTTACGCAAACAATAATTTAAATGGTTCAAAATATGAATATTAATAATTACTATCCGGCAGAGATGAAAAAAGCATTACTTAAAAGGAGCAAACTAACCTTTATTGTTATTTCGCTTGCTCTTCTTACTGGCTGTTCTTCCTCCGGAGATAAAAATTCCGGTAAGATGAAAAACAGTGAGCAAAAAGGAAAATATGATTTTGATGTAGCTTTCTTTAATAAGCACAACATAAAAACAATTGAATTAAAAAACGATGAATCAGATGCAGGTGTATTGCTTGTTCCCCAATACCAGGGACGGGTTATGACCAGCACCGTTGGAGGAGGCGATGGAATAAGTTTCGGATGGATCAACTATAACCTTATTGAATCAGGTAATGTAAGCAATCAGTTTAACCCCTACGGTGGTGAAGAGCGTCTCTGGCTCGGACCGGAAGGCGGGCCGTTTTCAATTTATTTCAAAAAAGGGGCGGAGCAGGTTTTTCCTCAGTGGCTGGTTCCAAAAGAACTTGATACCGAACCGTTTGAGATATTGTCCCGCTCCTCTGATAAAGTAAGTTTCAGAAAGAATTTTGAACTCGCAAATGCTTCCGGAACAAATATGAAAATCGGAATTGAACGAAATGTTAAACTGCTTAATGCCCGGGAATCAGAACTCGCTCTGGGATTAAAAATAGATACTTCTTTGTCGTTTGTGGCATATGAGTCAGAAAATACCCTGATAAATACCGGTCAGTCGGGATGGAGTGAAAAATCGGGTGCCCTGTCGGTTTGGATGCTGGCAATGTTCAATCCTTCTCCAAAAGGTGTTGTTTTCATTCCGTTCAAAAAGGGTGACGAAAGCGTTTCGGGAAAGATCGTCAGTGATGACTATTTCGGTAAGGTTCCTGCCGACCGCCTTATTATAAAGGATGGAATATTATTCTTCAGGACTGATGGAAAATTCAGGAGTAAAATCGGTATTTCGCCACTTCGTGCTTTGCCTTATTGCGGAAGTTATGACCCTGAAAACCAGGTATTGACTTTACTCTGGTACTCTTCTCCGGACAAACCGGCCTCTTATGTCAATTCCAAATGGGGCGCTCAGGATTTCCCTTTTACAGGTGATGTGGTAAACTCATATAACGACGGACCGGTAGCAGATGGTTCCATTATGGGCCCTTTTTACGAAATTGAGAGTTCTTCGCCTGCCGCATTCCTCTCTCCCGGAGGCAGGATTACCCACACCCAGAGAATTTTTCATATCACCGGCAATGAGGAGAAATTAAGTTTAATTACCGAAGCCCTTTTTAATCATACATTGAATGAAATAAAAGAGGCTTTTAAACAATAGCAAAAAGGATGGCTCATTTTAAAAACCATTCAATTAACATAAATTTTATGATTAACAACTCTTTGCCGGCTTACTTAAGAAATCTGACGGTTGTATTCCTTTTCTGTTTTTTTACAGGATATGTTGCACCAGCACAGAACTCCGAAACAGAAATTTTGTGGGATAACTATGGCGTTCCTCATATATACGGGAAAAATGCCGGTGAGATGTATTACGCGTTTGGCTGGGCCCAGATGAACAACCACGCCAATCTCATTCTTCAGCTGTATGGTCAGGCGAGAGGACGTGCAGCAGAGTACTGGGGAAATAAATATCTTGAACTTGATAAGAAAATTCTTCTTTTTGAACTTCCTGAAAACGCCCGGACCATTTATCAGCAGCAGTCCCCTGAGATTAAATCTTATCTCGACAGTTTTGTAAAAGGAATTAATGACTTTGCCGTAAAACACCCGGAAATAATTGGTGCCGATTTTAAACAGGTTCTGCCTGTAACAGTTTTTGATGTTATCTCACATACGACCAGAGTCATCTGCCTCGAATTTTTAGCCTCGGACGATATTAACAACGTTAAAAGATTAACAGATCCCGGATCGAATGCCATAGCTATTGCTCCTTCAAAATCTGCTTCCGGAAATGCTATGCTTTTGACTAATCCTCATCTTCTGTGGTCAGATTTTTTTCTCTGGTTTGAAGCCCATCTGAACACCGAAGGTTTCAGTGCATATGGAATTGCTCTTGTTGGCATGCCTTCCGTGACAATTGCTTTCAATAATAATCTGGGCTGGACGCATACCGTAAATCCTATCGATGCATCTGACAGGTATGAGCTGAAACTGCAGCACGATGGCTATCTTTCTGATGGGAAAACTATTCCCTTCCGAAAAAAAGTGGTTAAGATAAAAGTAAAACAGGCTAACGGTACTTTACAGGAACAGAGCGTTGAATTTAAATATTCCCTCCAAGGGCCGGTTTTTGGTGAGAAACAGGATATAGCCTATGCTGTAAGGATTGCAGGATTAAAGAATGCTCAGATCTTTGAGCAATATCACAGAATGGCTCAGGCAACCAACCTGACTGAATTTGAGTCTGCCCTGAAAATGCTTCAGAATCCGATGTTCAATGTAATTTATGCCGACAGATCCGGAAATATACTATACCTCTTCAACGGAAATGTTCCAAAGAGGACTAAAGGCGATTTTGCCTTCTGGAGAGGAACCATCGATGGGTCAGATTCAAAACTCATCTGGAATGAGATTCATCCATACAGCGATTTGCCCCGTGTTTTAAATCCGCCATCAGGATTTCTTCAGAATTGCAACGACCCTCCATGGACCTGCACCTATCCTACTGTTCTGAAATCCGGGAATTTTCCATCATATATGGCTCCCTCAGGAATGTCTCTGCGACCTCAGCGTGCCGTTAATATGATAAAAGATAACCCTTCTGTTTCTTATGATCAGCTTGTCGGCTATAAAATGAATACCGGCATGGAAGCTGCAGACCGTTTCCTCAATGACTTGCTTCTGGCTGCTGAAAGTTATCCTGATGCAACGGCACTGAAAGCCTGCAAGGTACTGAAAGCGTGGGACAGAAAAACAGACGCCGGCAGCAGGGGAGCCATCTTGTTTGCTGCATGGTGGGATGAAATCAGAAGTAACATGTTTTCAGTTCCCTGGAATGCTGACGATCCTGTAAATACGCCACGAGGACTGAAAGATCAGAAACAGGCTGTGGAACTGCTGGTAAAAGCTGCCAATGATGTGGAAAAAAAGTATGGTTCTCTCGATTTAGCCTGGGGCGATCTGTATCGCTTCCGTGTCGGCGGAAAAGATTTTCCGGCAAACGGAGGTCCTGATAAACTTGGAATTTTCAGAGCTGCCTATTTTGCCGATGATGCTGATAATAAGAAGCGTGCCGTGGCAGGCGACACCTATGTGGCCATCATTGAATTTGGAGAAAAAGTGAAGGTCAGTGTGCTTCTTAGCTATGGAAATGCCACACAACCGGGAAATAAACATGCCGGCGATCAGCTTAAAATGTTATCTGAAAAGAAATTAAGACCTGCATTACTTGACAGAACAGAGATATTAAACAATCTTGAAAAAAAAGAAGTTTTGGGCAATGATATTTCACATTAATCAAAAAGACAAAATATCAGGGAAGCGTTTAGCTGTTAATCTTCTGTTTGTATTCATTCTATCTATCACGGCCACCGGCTGCAGAAAAGATGTATCGCTCGGTTCTTTGATCAGGGAAATGACCAGTCGCGAAAACCTGAGTTTTTTTCCGGAGAACAACTATTCCCATCGTCAGTTCAGCAGTTATAACAGGGCATCAGTATCACCGGACAATCCAGGCTGGTATGAAAACTATGATATGTCCCATTTCATACGTGTTGAGAAAAATAGCGGAAGACGGGAATTTGTAATGCTTGATGCAAAAGGTCCCGGAGCGGTTGTAAGGTGGTGGATGACATTTTATAAAGCACAGAATGGAATATTGAGGATCTATATTGATAACGATACAATACCGGTTATAAAAGGTTCACCTATTGACCTGCTGAGCGGAACTCTTCTCTCGGGTCCTCCGCTTGCTGCATCTGTTCAGGCCGGTGCTCCATTGGGCGAAGCCGGCAGGGATTATGACCATAACCTCTACTTCCCGATCCCTTTCTCCCGGGCGTGTAAAATCACCTACGAGTGCGACTCGATTGTGTTGCGTTACGAGAATGAGGGTGTTTCGGTTCCTCAGGGCTATTACTGGCCCGATGTATTTTATAATATTGGTTGCCGTGCCTATTCAGAAAATACAACTGTTGAATCTTTTTCAATGAAGGCGCTGAAAGAGGCTGCTCCACTTCTCCCTGAGGCAGGGAAATCTTTACTTGGAAAAAATGCAGAGTCTGAAACAGAAAAGGATTTTAAAAAACTTATTCTCCCGGGAGATTCACTTGTTATTGAATTCACCCGGAAACAGAGTGCACTGAACCATCTGATGGTTGAGCTTAAAGCATCGGATATGCCCCAGGCATTACGATCGACTGTAGTGCATGCAACATTTGACGGATACAGCACTATATGGGTACCTGCCGGAGAATTCTTCGGATCGGGATATAGCCTTAATCCGCACAAAACATGGATGAACAGCCGTGATGATAACGGACGGATGGAATCCTTCTGGATAATGCCTTTCAGAGAGAAATGTGTGCTTGCAATTATTAATTATGGTACGGAAAGTGTTGATGTCAATGGGCTTGCTGGAGTTATTTCCTATACATGGAAACCGAACAGCATGTACTTCGGAGCAGCCTGGCATGAATATTACCATATCAGGTCGAGAGATGAAAAGGGTTCTCCCTTCGATCTGAATTTTATTAATATTACGGGAAAAGGGGTCTATGCCGGCGACCAGGTTACTCTTTTTAATAACACATATCACTGGTGGGGTGAGGGCGATGAGAAAATATTTGTTGACGGCGAATCGTTTCCATCAAGCTTTGGTACCGGTTCTGAAGATTATTATGGCTATTCCTTTGCCCGGCAGGAACCATTTTCACACCCTTTTATATCCCAGCCCACCGGCGTAGGGAATATGTCATGGGGTCTGACAGTAAATATGCGCCACCGGTCGCTCGATGCCATCCCATTTAATAAATCAATCAGTTCCAACATTGAGCTATGGCATTGGGCCGACATAAAAATGAATTATGCACTTACCACATATTTTTATGTCATTCCTCCCTTTACTCTCAATATTTATCCGGATATTGAAAGTGTGAAACACAGAGTAGTATTTTCAAAAAATGATTTTACCTTAGATGAGAAATGAAACAATAATGTTTTTCCTGTTATTATAATTAAGAAACCTTACTCTTTATGAAAAAACTGACCCTCATTTTATTCGTTTTGTATGCGCTTACGGCTTGTACTTCTCCTGTTTCAGATAAGAAACCGCTGTCACTTTCTGAAGGTTCGCCGGAGAGTGTTGGAATGTCTGCAGAACGACTTGCAAGAATCGACGACATGTGTGTTAATGCTGTTGCGGACGGCAAAATTCCCGGAGTCGTGGCTCTGGTTGCCAGGAACGGGAAGATTGTTTATTATAAAGCATTTGGACTTGCCGACAACAAATCAGGAAGGTCGCTTAAACGTGATGATATCTTCCGGATAGCATCTCAAACAAAAGCTGTTACATCCACAGCAGTAATGATGCTCTGGGAGGAGGGCAGGTTCAGACTTGATGATCCTATTTCAAAGTATATTCCTGAATTTAAGAATCCTCAGATCCTGAGTACTTTTAATCCGGCCGACAGCAGTTACACAACTGTTCCGGCAGCAAGTGAAATAACTATACGACAGCTGATTAATCACACATCAGGTATTGGTTATGGCGTTATTGACGGAGATGAAAGATTCCGCAAGATCTATAATAAAGCAGGTATAGTTGATGCCTTTACAACCGGGGATGTTACTATCGCTGAAAATATTAAAAAGCTCGGAAAGCTGCCATTGCATCATAACCCGGGTGAGAAATTTACCTATTCTGAAGGGCTTGATGTACTTGGCTATTTTATTGAAATTGTCTCAGGAATGCCATTTGATGTCTTCCTTAGAACACGTCTGTTTGAACCACTTGGTATGAACGATACATGGTTTTATCTTCCTGAAAATAAAGCCTCCCGTCTGGTCTCTGCTCAGGTGCCTGATAGTGGTAAATGGATCCGTCTTACAAAAGCATTCTTTGATCAGGACTACCCTGTTAAAGGTGCACGGAAGTTTTTTGCAGGCGGGGCAGGCTTGTCAAGTACCGCAAAAGATTATGCTACATTTCTCCAGATGTATCTCAATGGCGGGGAGCTGAACGGAACGCGCATCCTCAGCCGTACTACCATTCAAACCATGATGGGAAATCAGAATATGAATATCTGGGGCGATAATGCAGATAATTATTATGCCCTGGGATTTTCTGTTGTTACAAAAAAAGGACAAAACACAGGTGGCCAGGGTAGTGAAGGAACATTCTTCTGGGGTGGCTATTTTAATACCCAGTACTTTGCCGACCCAAAGGAAAATTTAATAGGAATTATCATGAAGCAAACCTCCGGTGCCGATAAAGATGATACCGCATGGAGGTTCGGAATCTTAACCGAGCAGGCAATAAATAATTAATTCCAGGCTGCCCCTATACATAAAAAACTTAACCCTAAATAGTGAATAAAATGAAAAAGACAAATCAGGTAATTTTGCTTTTAATATTGATGGTTCTGATCATCTCATGCGGGAAATCGAAACCAGGCGATGCCAGAGCGCTGTATGCTGAATTGGATAAAAAGACAGCTCCTAATACCTTAACAGAAAAAGAGAAGAAAAAAGGCTGGCAATTGTTGTTCGATGGTAAAACAACCGATGGCTGGCATGGTTATAATCTGAAGGTATTTCCCGATTGCTGGGCTATTGATGATCAATGCTTTACCATGAACAGCAAGGGAAGTGGAGAAGATCAGGATATAATTACCAACAGGAAGTACCGCGATTTTGCATTAAGTGTTGAGTATAAACTTACAAAGGCAGCCAATAGCGGAATTATTTTCCAGATTGCTGAAGATACGATCTATAAATTTCCTTATGAGACAGGTCCTGAATTTCAGGTTATTGATCATGAAGGATGGCCCGATCCTCTCGAAGACTGGCAGATAAACGGTGCAAATTACGCTATGTATCCCCCAATGGCAAAACCTTTTAAGGCTGTCGGAGAATGGAATCAGCTATTTCTTGTTGTTAAAGGGAATAATGTCACTCAAATGCTTAATGGTGAGGTAGTTGTTAAGTATGAAAAAAATTCGGAAGAGTGGAAGAAATTACGGAACAGTGGAAAATGGTCAGCATTCCCGGATTGGGGAAAATTCGATGAAGGATATATTTCACTTCAGAACCATGGGACAAAGGTTTGGTATCGCTCCATTAAACTGAAAGAAATTTAACTTCTATTTACCTGAATGTATTATAAAACATAATTTATTGACCATAATTACCGGGCCTGGCTGCTAAGGCAAACAGGCCCGCGAAAGTCAATAAGATGCAGTACTGTCCGACCTTTACAAATAAACTCCAAAATGAAAAATTCAAATAATTCGCGACGTAATTTTCTGAAGAAAGCAGGACTTGTTTCTGCCGGGATCTCAATCCTTCCATCTTTTACAGTAAGTGGTTTAGGGCACAAAGCCCCGAGTGACAAGCTCAATATTCTGGGTGTAGGTATTGGTGGAAAAGGACATGTAAACCTGAAGGCGATGTCTACGGAGAACATTGTTGGTTTATGCGATGTTGACTGGAAATATGCCGACCTCTGTTTTAAGGAATTCCCGGGTGCTAAAAAATATTGGGACTGGCGAAAAATGTTTGATGAGATGAGCAGCTCATTCGATGCGGTAATGGTGGAAACAGCCGATCATACCCATGCAGGTATTGCCGCTACAGCCTTAACCCTTGGAAAGCATGTATATTGCCAGAAACCTCTGACGCACTCTGTTTATGAATCGCGATTGCTTACAAAACTGGCTGCAAAACATAAAGTTGCAACACAAATGGGAAATCAGGGAAACTCCAGCGATGGTGTCCGTCAGCTTTGCGAATGGATCTGGAATAATGAGATTGGTGAAATAAGGGAGGTTCATGCCTGGACCGACAGGCCAATCTGGCCGCAGGGAATCCCTCGTCCGGAAAAGATAATGCCGGTGCCAAAAACTTTGAACTGGGATCTGTTTATTGGCCCGGCACCGATGCGCCCGTATAATGAAATATATACTCCATGGAACTGGAGAGGATGGTGGGATTTTGGTACAGGCGCTTTTGGAGATATGGCCTGCCATGTTTTAGATCCGGTTTACAGATCATTGAAATTGGGATATCCCGATAAGGTTCGTGGCAGCTCAACGGTGATAAATACTGAATCTGCACCCCAGGCTGAAACTGTTGAATTTGCATTTCCTGCCCGCGATAATATGTCAAAGCTTGCAATGCCTCCTGTTAAAGTACACTGGTACGACGGCGGATTGCTTCCAAACCTTTCTGACCTGCTGCCAGAAGGTGAAAATCTGATGGCAGATGGCCTTGGCGGCTGTCTCTTCATCGGTTCAAAAGATACTCTGATGTGTGGTTGCGGCGGCTATAATCCCCGATTAATGTCAGGACGTGTTCCCGATGTAAAACCATATCTGCGCCGTATTCCGGGTGGTGATGTATTCTATCCTAACGGACCACATGAGCAGGACTGGATCCGTGCTTGCAAAGAGTCGTCTGAAAACAGAATCGAAGGTACCTCAAACTTTGCATATTCCGGACCTTTCAACGAAATGGTAATGCTTGGAGTACTTGCTATCAGGTTACAGGGACTTAATAAAGCGCTTAAATGGGATGGGGAAAATATGAGATTCACAAATATTTCACCAACGGAGGAGTTGAAGATTATGGTCACTGACGACTTCAAAGTCACCGATGGTAATCCAACCTTCGATAAAAAATCGATTACTTTCAATGCCCTTGAGAGTGCAGGAAAGTATATCAGACATACCTACAGAGATGGTTGGAATTTACCGGCGATGCCTTAGGTTAATTAATTGATCATTAATCTTATAAACTAAAAATAATTATGACAAAGAACTTACTTTTTTTATATTTTATCTGTTTTATTGCTACCATGGGTGGTTTGATGTTTGGATTTGATATTGCGATAATTTCAGGCGCTGTTCCATTTATTCAGCCTTATTTTGGGTGGAACGAACTGCAACTTGGATGGGGAGTAAGTTCTCTGTTAGTCGGAGCTGTAATCGGAGCCTTTGGTTCCGGTGTTCTTACCGATAAATATGGCAGGAAAAGCGTTCTTATCGTTGTAGCTCTCTTCTTCGCTCTCTCCTGCGCCGTAACTGCAATAGCCTCTTCATCAGTTCTTTTTATAGCAGCACGCCTGTTTGGAGGTCTGGCTGTTGGAGCTGCCTCCGTACTTTCCCCTATGTACGTTGCGGAAGTGGCCCCTGCAAAAAGCCGTGGCATGCTGGTGGCTATCTATCAGCTTGCCATTGTACTTGGAATACTCTCTTCCTACATCATCAATTACTGGTTGCAGGATGTCGAAAACAACTGGAGATGGATGTTTGCAACCGGTATTGTTCCTTCTGTACTTTTCTTTATAGGTTTGTTCTTTATCCCTGAAAGTCCACGCTGGCTCTATAAAGCCGGGCGAAAAGAGGAGTCGTTGAAAGTTCTTACAAAAATAGGTGGTGAAGCTATGGCAAAGGCAGAGATAGTGGAAATAGCTGAATCACTTAAAGGCGATTCTTCCTCTGTCCCAATAAGCGAACTGTTCAGACCATCGACGCGGAAAGTTATGCTTGTTGGCTTTTTTCTGGCAATACTGGTACAGATAAGTGGAATAAATACCATTGTGGATTATGCACCAAAAATCCTTCTGGCTGCTGGAGTAGAGATAAAAAATGCATTGCTGCAGACCTCTCTTCTTGGTCTTATCAACTTCATATTCACCTTTGTGGCGATCTTATTTATTGATAAAGTAGGTCGACGGATGCTCTATCTGATAGGTTCAATGGGAATGGCAGTAACATTGGTGTTGCTGGCAATATCATTCTATTTGAAAACCGACGGCATTTTCACCCTTATTTGTATAATGCTGTTCCTGGCCTTCTTTTCATCATGTATTGGTCCGGTATTCTGGACGCTTGTGTCGGAAATATTTCCTAACCGGATCCGTGGTAAAGCTTTGGCATTTGCCTCATTCACTCAATGGATCTTTAACTTTCTTGTTGTTTTGCTTTTTCCTCATTTTCTGGCATCTGTGGGTGGAGCAGCAACATTCCTGTTTCTGGCCGTAATGTCGTTCCTCCAGTGGCTCTTTACTTACTTCTATGTTCCCGAAACCAAAGGTAAATCGCTTGAAGAGATTGAAAGGCTTTGGGCAAAATAATTATTGAATGTAACAGTCTTCTTCTGTATATATCTTATAAACTGAAACTTATAAAAAACCGGTTAATTTTAACTTCAATATCACATCTGACATGAAAAATGCAAAACTTCTCACTTTGTTTGCAGCATTGCTGGTGAGCTTGCTGCTGTTTTCCTGTTCTTCTGAAAACGGGAAAAATGAATCTGGCGGACATAAGTTTAACGGTGATTATTCAGGGAAGAACCTCGACCGCATCTCTTTCCCGATAGGAGGGATGGGTGCGGGCATGTTCTGTATGGACGGCACAGGGTCAATATCTCATATGTCGGTAAATAATAAACCTCAGATTTTCAATGAGCCTTTTGCTTTCGCAGCTATCAGTGTGAAAGGGGTAAAAAACGGAGCAAAGGTCCTGGAAGCACAGGTTCCTGAATGGAAACTGTTCGGGCCGGCCGGAGCAGCTAATGGTTCTGTAGGAAAAAGCTACGGTCTTCCCCGTTTTGAGACTGGCAGGTTTCTCCCACGATTCCCCTTCGCAGCACTGAAACTCGAGGACAAAGATCTTCCTCTTACTGTGGAAGTTCTTGGATGGAGCCCATTCATTCCTACCGATGGCGATAATTCAAGTCTTCCTGCAGGGGCTATGGAGTATAAAATTAAAAACAGTTCATCAAAAGAGATTGAAGCGGTGTTTTCATGGAATTCCAGAAATTTTATCTCTGAGAAAACCGGCCGGATACTTAAAGCAAAAAACGGTTTTATCCTGAACGGACAGTCAATTGCTGATTCAGCTTCGGCCACTTCCGGATTTTCGGTATTTATTAATGACAAGGATGCTGTTGTTGATTATTGCTGGTTCAGAGGAGGATGGTTCGATCCGCTGACAATTCTCTGGAAAAATATAGAGAGTTGTAATATTCCTCAGAATTCTCCTGTTGAAACATCTGCCCCCGGAGCTTCCGTTTACCTCCCTCTTAAGCTAAAAGCAGGAGAAGAAAAAACCATTACGGTCAATTTTTGCTGGTATTTACCTGAAACAAATCTTTCCATCGGTTCTATACCCGGAACAGATACTAAACTGCCGTTTTATAAACCGTGGTATGCTGAGAAATTCAGCGACATTAATGATATTGCATCATACTGGAGCCAGAATTATTCTGACTTAAAGAAAAAGAGTGAACTATTCCGTGATGCATTTTTCTCCTCTTCCTTACCAGCTGAAGTACTCGAAGCTGCTGCTGCAAACCTGACGATCCTAAAGTCGCCTACAGTTTTAAGACAAAACGATGGCAGGATCTGGAGCTGGGAAGGTTGCAGCGACTATGCAGGGTGTTGTGCCGGTAGTTGTACTCACGTTTGGAATTATGCTCAGGCTATCCCGCATCTCTTTCCGAATCTTGAAAGGACTCTGCGTGAGACTGAGTTTAAGGTTAGTCAGGATGAACGTGGTCATCAGACATTCAGGTCCAATCTGCCTATTTCTGTAACGGTACATAATTTTCATGCTGCCGCCGACGGACAACTTGGCGGGATAATGAAGGTTTACCGCGACTGGCGGATAAGTGGCAATACCGAATGGATGAAAGGGCTGTTTCCATATGTTAAGAAAAGTATCGACTATTGTATTGAAACCTGGGACCCAAAACATAAAGGTTATCTCGAAGAGCCTCATCATAATACATACGACATCGAATTCTGGGGGCCTGATGGAATGTGCACCAGCTTTTATATGGGCGCACTTACTGCAATTATTGAAATGAGCAAAGCTGCTGAGGTTCCTTATGACAATTATGAAGCTTTACTTGGAAAAGGTAAAGCATTTTTGGAGTCTGATTTGTACGATGGTGAGTATTTTATTCAGAAAGTTGTATGGGAAGGACTTAATGCGCAAAGCCCTGTTGTTGCAGCCCAGTCGAGCCTGATTACAACCTATACTGATGAAGCCATGGAACTTCTGAAAAAAGAGGGCCCGAAATATCAGTATGGAAAAGGCTGCCTGTCTGATGGGATCCTTGGAATGTGGATGGCAACTGTTTGCGGTCTGAATGAGGTGGTCGATAATGAAAAAGTAAAAAGTCATCTTGTAGCTGTTCATAAGTATAACCTCAAAACCGACCTTATCGATCATGCAAACCCTCAGCGTCCGACTTTCGCCGCCGGAAAGGATGGAGGGCTTCTTCTTTGCACCTGGCCAAAAGGTGGTCAGTTATCGCTTCCCTTTGTCTACAGCAATGAAGTATGGACCGGAATTGAATACCAGGTTGCAAGTCATCTGATGTTTAAAGGTGAAGTGGAAAAGGGACTGGATATTGTACGTGAATGCAGAAAAAGATATGACGGAATAATCCGTAATCCCTTCAATGAATATGAATGTGGCAGCTGGTATGCCCGGGCCATGTCGAGTTATGCACTGCTTGAAGGACTTACCGGGGTGCGTTATGACGCTGTGGACAAGACTCTTTTTATCGATTCAAAAATCGGTGATTTTACCGGCTTCATCTCTACAGAAACAGGTTTTGGAAATGTCGGTCTCAAAAACGGAAAACCTTTTCTCAAAGTTGCTTATGGCAATATTGATGCAAAAAAAATATTAGTGTCAGGAATTGATAAACAACTAACTGATTGAGGGCATCTCTAAAAACCTATTGTTAATATAATCATTTGAATGTTAATAACATAACTATAATATAATAGATATATTTGCTTAGTTTTACAGTATAAATATAAGCAAAATGAAAAACATTAATCC
>CAIJYD010000077.1 GCA_903824785.1 uncultured Bacteroidota bacterium | reverse complement strand
GGGGAAACTTCCATTTAACTCTGTTTTGACGATTCTACGTATTATGGTTTGAAACCATAGCCGTTTTGGAGGGTCAACATCACTGAAATATCCAACATGCAGGATAATGATACCCACAAACGTGAAAAATTATGCTTAATTTAAAGTTTATGAATTAATCAGGTTAGAATATATATCTGATTGACAAGGCACCACCATCAGGATAAAACTGACTGTTTCCTACTAAATTAATTAAGGGTTTCCAGTCTAGGCCAATGTTAATAGGGGCTTCGGTGAATGAATATTCTATTCCCAGAATACCATCAATTCCAATGACAGTGTTTGTTACATGGCTATCCGCAAAACTGCCGATATGTGCTCCAAAACCGTAATACCACTTCAGTTGTTCTACTTCAAATGCCTGGTTATGAATTTCGTACAACCCTGTTAAACCAAAGCCGTTGCTGTTACCTGCATTAAGAGCTATCATTCCTTCAAATGCAGCTTTCTCAGTTACGAAATGTTTAATTGTCAATCCGTTAGAAAATCCTCCGCGTAAACCTACACCTGTTTTATAATCCTGTCCATTTACCAGAACCACAATGCTTAAAGCCACTATAAATGTTAAAATAAGTTTTTTCATATTTACATTTTTAAATTAGTGCTGCAAATTTAATCAATAATCCAGATAATCCGAATCGTAATTATCACTTTCAAAATGCAGAGTATAGGCTCTATTCTGAAAATGGTTAAATACCTTCAGCAACTTGTCAATTCATTTTTGCAATAAATCTTCCATTTAACTACTTTTGAACGTGATTTTTCCCAGACAACTATTACGGAATTTAAAACCTATTCTTAAATATTATGCGAAAATTAATCCTCACAACAATTGTAATGGCTATCCTTACATCATGCACCGGGCCAATGAAAAATAAAACTGAATATCCTGTTACCAAAAAGGGAACTGTTACTGACAACTATTTCGGAACAGAGGTAGCTGATCCATATCGCTGGATGGAAGATGATAAATCGGAAGAGACTGCCCAATGGGTAAAGGATGAAAATAAAGTAACCTTCGGATACCTTGAGACGATACCTTACAGGGAAGAGATTAAAACCCGGCTTGGAAGGATCTGGAACTTCGAGAAGTTTACTGCTCCGAAGAAGGAAGGCGATTTCACCTATTTCACCAGGAACGATGGATTACAGAACCAGTATGTCGTTTATCGTCAGAAAGATAAAGGAGAAGCCGAAGTATTTCTTGATCCGAATATATTTTCGGCAGATGGCACAACATCACTCGGGGAGATGGAATTTTCAGATGACGGCAGCAAAGTTGCCTATTCAGTGTCGGAAGGCGGATCAGACTGGCGTAAGGTAATTGTGATGGAGGCATCAACAAAAGCGATCATTGGCGATACTCTTAAAGATATCAAGTTCAGTGGCCTTTCCTGGCAGGGTAATGAAGGATTTTATTATTCGAGCTATGACAAGCCAAAGGGAAGTGAATTATCAGCAATGACCGATCATCATAAACTCTATTTCCATAAGCTTGGTACAAGTCAGTCTGACGATAAGATTATTTTCGGCGCTGATATTGTAAGACGGTATGTTGGCGGCTATGTAACTGAAGACGGCAGGTATCTTGTTGTAACAGCTGCTATATCAACCACTGGTAATGAATTATATATCAAGGATCTGAAGAAGCCGGGGAGTAAATTTGCCACCATAGTCGGTAATTTCGATAATGATCATTTAATAATTGATAACGACGGCTCAAAATTATTTATCGTAACAAACCTTAATGCGCCCAACAGAAAAATCGTTACCGTCGATGCTGAAAATCCGGGAATTGAAAACATGGTCGATTTCATCCCCGAGACAGAGAATGTTCTTGAGCCTTCCACAGGTTCGGGTTTCTTTTTTGCTCATTATATGGTTGATGCAATATCAAAAGTAAAGCAATACGACAGAAAAGGAGTAGTTGTACGTGAGGTCACCCTCCCGGGAATAGGAACCGCATCAGGATTCAATGGAAAAAAAGATGATAAGGAAATCTATTTCTCCTTTGCCAATTACATCACACCCTCAACCATCTATAAACTTGATCCTGAGACAGGCAACTCTGAAGTATATAAGAAACCGGCCGTGGCATTTAACGGAGATGATTATGAATCGGTTCAGGTATTTTATAATTCCAAGGACGGAACCCGAATACCAATGATAATCACCTATAAAAAGGGAACCACGATGAATGGGAAAAACCCTTCCATTTTGTACGGTTACGGAGGTTTTAATGTAAGCCAGACTCCCGGCTTCTCTATAGCAATGGCTCTCTGGGTTGAGATGGGTGGCATTTTTGCAGTTCCCAACATAAGAGGCGGTGGTGAATATGGTGAAAAATGGCATCTCGCCGGTACTAAAATGAACAAGCAGAATGTCTTCGACGACTTTATTGCTGCCGGAGAATATCTGATTACAAACAAATATACCTCAACTGATTTCCTGGCTATTAGAGGCGGATCGAACGGAGGACTTCTTGTCGGAGCTGTTATGACCCAGCGACCTGATCTTATGAAAGTTGCCCTGCCGGCTGTTGGCGTAATGGATATGCTTCGTTACCATACATTTACAGCAGGTGCAGGTTGGGCATACGACTATGGCACATCAGCTGACAGCAAGGAGATGTTTGAAAACATTTATAAGTATTCCCCTGTTCAGAATGTTAAAGAGGGCATAAAATATCCGGCAACCCTTGTTACAACAGGCGACCACGACGACAGGGTTGTTCCTGCACATTCATTCAAATTTGCCGCACAACTGCAGGCAAAACAGGCAGGAGCCAATCCGGTACTTATAAGGATTGAAACAAAAGCAGGACATGGTGCCGGAACTCCTGTCAGCAAGACTATTGAGCAGTATGCTGATATTTTCAGCTTCACTCTCTGGAATATGGGTATCAGAAAATTATGAGAAAATCAAAAGTAATATCGCTGATATATTTCCTTACAGGCATTCTGTACATAATTCTGCAGGCTGAATCCGTTGTAGTTCCCGGTATCATTACCAAGGCACTTATCATACCTCTTCTGATGATACTTCTTTTCGTGAACCTGTGGCCCGTTATGACCCGCCTGCACTGGCTTATGTTTGCCGGACTACTTTTTTCCTGGGCAGGAGATGTGATCCTTGAGTTTTCACAAAACAATATTCTGATATTTATTGCAGGACTTGTCTCCTTTCTTCTGGCTCATATAATGTACCTGATTGTCTTTTTCAGAACTCCCGGCAAAAATATTATCCTCAGCCGCCGCTTCTATCTGATTATACCTGTGATTATATGTGGTTCCGGACTTCTCTGCTTTTTATATGATGATCTTGCAGAGATGCGGCTTCCGGTAATTTTTTACACAATAGTGATACTTACAATGCTTGCAGGAGCAATAAACAGAAAAGAGAAAGTAAACAGCCAAAGTTACTACCTGGTTCTTTCCGGAGCCATCTTGTTTGTAATCTCCGACTCTGCTATCGCAATCAATAAATTCAGCTATCCTTTTGAGTTTTCCGGAATTGTGATCATGTCAACTTATATAACAGCACAATACCTTATTATTACAGGATATATCAAACAGCTACGGTAGATAGAGAAGCTGCAGAATTAAGATACAAAGGCTCACTTTTTGAATCAGTAATATAATGAATAACCCCGGCAGGAAAATGATCTTGCCGGGGTTGTGTTTTATCAGGTGAATCAGGAAAAACCTTTCCTCTGACGACCTGAATTACAGAGTGTTACTTTTTATTAATTTGTTTGATTTACGACGTAGTCTTCTGATATTCCTTTCATAAATCACAATATACATAACCGGTATCAGAATAAGCGTCAGGAACGTTGCAAAACTTAATCCGAAAATGATAGTCCATGACAGCGGCCCAAAGAACATGACATTATCCCCGCCAAAATGAAGTTGCGGGTTTAACTCGGTTAATAATGTACTGAAGTTAATGTTCATCCCGATAGCCAATGGGATAAGACCAAGAATAGTAGCAGTTGCTGTCAGAATTACAGGTGTTATACGCGTCTTACCGGCTTCGATAATCGCCCGCCGGGTTTTGAGTCCCTGTGCTTTAAGGACATCCGTAAATTCTACAAGGAGTATTCCGTTACGGACAACAATACCGGCCAGTGCAACAATACCCATGCCTGTCATAATGATAGAAATTGTCATTCCAAAAATC
Source organism: uncultured Bacteroidota bacterium (assembly GCA_903824785.1). Taxonomy (GTDB): domain Bacteria; phylum Bacteroidota; class Bacteroidia; order Bacteroidales; family VadinHA17; genus LD21. The sequence continues at coordinate 24,091 of CAIJYD010000077.1, read as the reverse complement.
ATATATCCGAGTAAAACACCTATTAAACTGAATACAACTTCTGAAATAATTATTAAGGCTTTAGACATTGAGTTAAACTGTGTGATAAGGATAAACATAATAAGGAACAATGAAAGTATCATCGCTTTAGAAAGAAATAACATTGATTCCTGCTGGTCCTCCTGTTCGCCTGTAATTCTGATATCAACATCCCCCGACTTTGAGAACAGAGGAATCAGCTTTTTCAGGCTGGTATTAATCTCATTTGCATTATACCCATCAATTACGTTTGATGAAATTGATATCACCCGCTTCAGGTTTAATCTGTTTATCTGACCATAGCTGTTTACATAATCGATTCTGGCAACTACCGACAGCGGAATCTGGCGCAAAAGTCCTGAATTCATATCGCGGTAAGTAATTGTAAGGTTAAGAAGCTGTTCAATATCTTTACGCTGGTTTTCTTCAAAACGAAGCATAATAGGATACTGATCCTCCCCATCGCGAAACTTTGAGATCTCTTTTCCAAGCTGACCTGTACGGATGGCATCGCCGACAACAGCCGCACTTATACCTTCAAAATTAGCCCGTTCGCGATCAAGATTAATGATAAGTTCAGGTTTGGTGGTTGCAAAGTCGGATTTCAGCTCCTCTATCCCTCCTATCTGTAAAGAATCGACAAAACGTTTAAACCGTTCGGAAGTAACTGAAAGCTGCTTTAAATCATCGCCGGATATTTCGATATTAATCGGTTTACCTGTAGGAGGACCCATTTTAATTTTATCGACAACTATTTCTGCTCCGGCAATGTTTTTCAATCCATCGCGCAGCATATTCATATAAACTCCGGTCATCTTTCCCTTCCTGTTACTGAATTCAACAAAGTTTACAGATACTTTGGCAAGATTTGAAGATTTGCTTGAGTTATCGAAATTGTTGTCTGATGCAAGAAAAGCCACATTTGTAACAACCGATTCAACAATAGGATTATCCTTCCCCAGAACATCCATAATGCGTCGTTCTACCACTCTTGCAACAGAGTCAGTTACACTTAAAGAGGTACCGACAGGCATTTTTACGAAAGTGTTAATTGTATTTGGTTCACTGTCGGGGAAAAATACAACTTTAGGCTTAACAATATTATTAAGGATCATGGTGAACACAAACAAACCTATCATTCCCCAGAGCAGATAACCCGGCCTTCTTCCCTTTAATACCCATGTAAGCAGATTTTCATATCTTCTCATCATTGCGGGGATGAAACGCGACTGAAACTTCCGTAGCATCTTATATCCCCAGAGATTATGAAGAAGAAAAGATATTGCAATAAAGATGAGAAAATTAGCAATTCCGGGAAATTTCAGGAGAAAAAAGGGCAGTGCTGCTGCAGCAATGATTGCAGTAGTTTTATAGAGTTTTGGCAATGCAACCGGACGGTCGACGTCATCGTGCTTCATAAAATCGACTGCAAAAACAGGATTAAAAATATAAGCGACAATCAATGAAGCAAATAGAGTAATTATGAGAGTTACAGGTATAAAGACCATAAAGCTTCCGACTACCCCCGGCCAGAATGCAAGAGGGAAAAATGGAGCAAGAGTGGTAAGGGTACCTGACAGGATCGGAATAAAAACCTCCCCTGCTGCCGACTTGGCTGAATGTGCAATATCCATTCTTGTCTTCTTATGTATCCTGTGGGTATTTTCAATAACCACAATAGCATCATCGACAACAATACCAAGGGCAAAAATGAATGCGAACATTACAAGCATATTCATGGTAAAGCCAATCCAGGGCAGAAAAATGTATGCGATAGCCATTGATAAAGGAACCGAGAATGCTACGAATATGGCATTTACAAGTCCCATGAAAAACATCAGTACAATAGTGACAAGAATAAATCCGATGATAATAGTGTTATTCAACTCGTTAACTGTGTTCCTTGTAAAGCGCGACTGATCGCCGGTAACTTCCACTATAAGATTTGAAGGAAGTCTGGTCTTCTGCATATCGTCAATGATGACCTTGATCTGGTCTGCTGCATCAAGAAGGTTTTGACCACTCTTCTTTATAACATTAAGAGTGATAACATTTTTTCCATCGTAGCGGGCAAAATTCTCAGGCTGGCGATAACCGTCGCGAACGATGGCAATATCCTTGATTTTAACCTGTGCCCCGCTTGAAGTGTTTATAACAATATTCTGAATCTCTTCAATATTTTTGACCTCTCCGACAACTCTGATAGAACGGCTCATACCCTGTAAATCGATATTTCCGCCTGATACTGTCATATTATTGAAATTAACTGCCTGTTCCACATCCCTGAATGTCAGACTTGCAGCTTTCATCTTGTACATATCAATATTAATCTGAATCTCGCGATCAAGTGCTCCCCCTATTTCAACACGCGTAATCTCCTTAAGACTTTCGATACGATCCTTCATGTCGTCGGCATATTTCTTAAGTCTGTCAAGTGGGATGTCGCCTGAGAGATTAATATACTGTATCGGAATCTCCGAAAGGTCAATCTCCATAACAGAAGGTGCTATAAATGAAGGATCTACCGGCAGGTCTTTTTTGGTTTTATCAACTGCATCTTTTACTTTCTGCTTGGCATCTTTTATCTCAATTCCGGTATTGAACTCAACAATAATGGCCGAAAAATCCTGAACAGAACGGGATGTGATCTTCTTAACCCCGCTGATTGATTTAAGATTTTTCTCCAGCGGACGTGTTACCAGATTCTCAATATCAGACGGAGAGGTTCCGGGATAAATAGAGTTAACAACTATATTGGGAATTACAATCTCGGGAATCTGTTCTTTGGGGATGGTGTTATAGTTGATAATACCAAACACCGAAATAATGAATACCAGAACGTAAACACTGATCTTATTGTCAATGGCCCAGCTGGTAGCAAAAAATTCTTTATATTTTTTTTCCATGAAAATGAATTTTTATTCTCTGATTAAATCAATATCCAACTGATATTTAAAATCTTATATATTCGCCATCTATCAGCTCCTGATATCCGGAAGAGACAACTTTATCACCAGCAGAAAGGCCTTTAACGATCTCGGCTACACCGTTATAGCTACTGCCAATTACTACGGGCTGTTTGTATGCGGCACTTTGGGAATCTTTCGGACGAACTACATAAACATAACTTCCTGTCTCATCAGTCTGTATTACATTCATAGGGACAACAACAGCATTTTCAGCATGGTAATCGTTAATCTGAATAATAGCAATCATATTGGCTTTCAAATCCGGGGAGCTGCTGTTAACCCTGGTCTCAATCAGAAAAGTTCTGTTAACGGGATTAATATATTTACTTACAAAGGAAACTTCGGTTTCAATCTGCCTGTTTACATCCGGGAAAGATATTATAAGTTTATCGCCATTCTGAACCTTTGCAGAGTATGCTTCTGAAACCTCGGCAGTAACCTTAAGATTCTTAAATTCAACTACTCTGTATGCTGCCAGGCGTGGATCGGGAGTAACCACTCCTCCTACTTTAATATTACACTCTTCAATAGTACCGGTAATGGGCGATTTAATCTTAAACTTTTCAACCTGCTGTTTTAAAGATGCTATCTGCTGTTCAAGTGACTCCTTTGTGGTTTTTGACTGAAGGTATTGTACTTCGCTGCCAATTTTCTGATCCCACAACCTTTTCTGCTTATCGAACATTTCAGCTGCAAATTTATATTGTGTTTCCAGCCCTTCAAGCTGGCTTCTGTATTGCTGATCATCAATCTGAGCAAGAACCTGACCCTTTGTAACGTGCTGACCAACATCTGCAAATTTGGCAGATACAGTGCCCGGAGCTTCAGCGAAAACACCTGCATTCTGATCTCCGTCCAATTTACCCTGCACTCTGATAAAATGATCGAATGCAGTGGTTTGTACATCTGTCAGACCAACGAATTTAAACTCTGCTGAATTTAATAACTCCTTTTTCTGAGATTTCATTATATTTTCAAGATTGCTGATCTTTTCAGCTATCTCCGTCTGCTGATTTTTCAGTTTCGCCAATTGCGCCTGATTATCGCCGCTGCACGAAAATAAAATAAATAAGAGAACGATGCCGGCTATACTTAAATTGATGGTTTTCATATCTGATCTGATTTGTATTATTATTAAAATTATTTATTCCCTGTTTATTTACTAATGTTTAATATGCGATCGAGCTTTGCCTTGGCGTTCAAAAGTGAAAGTACTGAGTTATAATAGTTCGATTCGGCTGTGAGAAACTGATTCTGGTTCTGTGTAAGCTCAAAATTTGAGGAAACTCCTTCACGGTATTTGATAATTGTCTTTTCATAAACCTTTTTACTGAGAGTCACGCTCTCCTTATTTGTTGAAAAGTTGCTGTATGCTGTCTGGTAGCTGCTAAGGGCGGTTTCAAACTCCATTGTTAGCCCCTGTCCTGCGTTTTCCTTATTCAATCGCGATTTTTCGAGTTCAAATTTTGCCTGACTGATCTTTGAATTTCGCATTCCGCTTGTTGCAATGGGTAAGCTGAAAGTAACACCAAGAATATCTTTCACAGCAAAATTAAATGATGCTTTTTTAGCCTGTTCCTGATGACGATAGAATGCAGAAAGAGTTGGAAGATACTTAGACTGTTCGCGTTTCAGCGAAAGCTCTGATACTTTTTCCATATTGCTTACCATCTGGAAATCGATACTGTTATCCAAATTAAATTCAGGTGATGAGAGATACTGTACAATACCCTGATCAATAATTCCGGGAAGGGTATCGGTTAAGACAACCGGCTGACTGAAATCAACACCAAGCTGATATTTAAAAAGTTTCATTGAGATTTCTCTCTGGGCCGTCAGTGAGGTCAGTAAAGTCTGAATATTAGACCTGTTTATTTTCATCTGGTCAACATCAGTTTCTTCATTAAATCCCTGCTGATTCATTTTAACCAGGTCATTATAAGTCTTGTCTATTGCTTTCAGGCTTTCGCTCAGCACCCGTACATTCTCGCCCAGAACCAGGACCAGATAATAAGTACCTGCAACAGATTCTTTAGTTACCGCTTCTGTTTTAACAAGTGATTTCTCCGAGATTTCCTTAAATACCCTGGAGGCCTGAAGACCAACAATATATTCACCGCTGAAAATAAGCTGGGAAACAGTAAGGTCGATGGTAATATTGTCGGGAACCCCAAGCGCAACGAGTGGGGAATCTTTGAAGGCGGTTAAAATATCATTCCTGGTAAGAGCAACCTCATCAGGTAATGAACCAGCATCCAGATATTTGCCAAAGCTTATTTTCGGAACCTCAAACTGATGCTGGTAATTTGTTGCCAGACTCAGCTGAGGAAGACCCATGGCAGTAGTTTCCCAGACCTTCTTATTGGCAATCTTTGTATCAATTTTAGCTGACTGAACCGAACGATTGTTCTGTAGCGCATAGGTTTGTGCTTCAGAAACAGATAGCTTAAGTAATTCTTTATTATCCTGACTAAACCCTTCAGTAATTAATCCAAGGAAAATAAACGTTAAAATACATTTTCGCATCAAACTCATATTTTCAATTATTTATTGGTGTTCGTTTCTAATTCTTTTAATTTTTTTTCTAAAACAGTGATCCCTTTTTCTGTTGCAATGCCACGGACATGATAGGCAAGAAGTTCTCCGAAAAGTTTCATTGATGTAAATTCCTCAACCGTGAAGAGCTCGTTGAAATGGACATTTTCAGACCTCGAGAGGTGCAATTTTGCTATAATTACTTCGTCCAGATCCTCGCGATAGAGCCCTTCCTCTTTTCCTTTTTTAAGGTTCAGAAGAATATAACTATACATGCGTTCCCTGCGGGTTGAAACAGTTTTCTGATAATGATGGGGATAGTACTTTCGAAGATCGTACTCAGTTGCAGGGTTTTGGTCCCTCATAACCTTATTCATAAAACCTGATATCTCAAACAGCTCTTCAATAGCATTAAACCCGTAGCTGAAACATTTGCATATCTCTTCCTGTCTGAAATCTATTTCATTATTAACAAACTTTCCAACCAGGTCATCCTTATCTGTAACAAAATGGTAAAGGGTTTTTTTTGATATACCAAGCTCCCTTGCTACATCATCCATTGTTATACTCTTAATTCCATACTTGGTGTATAACTCCCGGACCTTTGTCAATATGATTTTCAAATCATCAATCATGCGGCAAAAATAAGTCAAATAAACTTAGGAAACTATTTTTTTATAAAATGTTTCCGCAGTTTATTCAATTATTTTTTTGACTGACTGTAATTACCTTGATATTTGTAAGATAGGCTTATGATGGCTTAAAAAATATCCGTATAAAAAAACAGACTTCGCAGGAATTACATTAATTGCCGTTCAGCAGAACTATATACTCTGCTATTTTCTTCCTGTATTCCAGGATATCCTGAGGGTTTTTTGTATAAGTTGTTTCATTTGTATAGATACTTTCAGGTAAATTTAAAAGTCCGGATGCTTCACCGGCAACTTTTTTGTTTTTTGCCGAAGCGTTTTTAATTGCCTTCTCCAGCAAAACAAAATATTCATAATCTTCAATCCCGTCGCGAAGGATCTCCAGTCGCAGAGAGGGTACAGGCCTACCGGCATAAGTTTTCTTATCGTTATTCGGATCGCGGTTTACAGGATAGTAAAACCTTCCGTCGCCATTGCCCCAGATGGTCTGTTTTCCAAGCGGCCAGCCATACCCTTTTACAAATGACATTGCCTCTTCCCAGGGATTTTGCAGATAACCATCAGGTGAAGCAGCGTCGGAATTCCAGTAGGTGGTTTGCCAGATCAGGATCCCTTTTAGTTTATACTGATAGGAAGCCAGCAGCCACATTCGCATATTTATGGCATCGTGGTCGATAAACTCGGAGATCCATGGTGATTTTGGCCAGCAGCACAGGTACGACCAATGCTCAAGGCCATTTTCATTCATCTTTTTTATTTTACTGTGATCTAATTTGTGCCAGATAGTACAGCTTATATCGGTAACATCCGAAATATCCTGACCTGCAACGTGTTCAGTAAGGAATGTCGTTAAGCCGGGAGCATATTTTTTAATCAGGGCATTAGTCTCTTTTACAAAAGGATAATCCTGTTCTCCGGGCTCATCGAACCAGTAAATATATTCCTTCCCCAGCCATCCGTTTTTCTTAAGGTTAGCCTGCATCTGGACAAGATAGCGCTCCATAAGTTTGTTGTATTCATCGGTTCCCTGTTCAAACCCTTCAAAAGTACCTTTCTGCCTGCTGTAGTAATTTCCGCCACCTAAACCTTTCAATGATAAGCGATAAGCACTAAATCCATATTCATCAAAGAAGCGCTTCCCTTCTTTATTAAAGTCACTGAAATCAAGTAGAATATCAATATCGCTCAACTTTACTTCAAAGTTGCCGGCCTCAAAACCATTTTGTTTTGACTGTGTATTATAAAGATTTATATCGTCGAACCACATGGTGCCAGTATTCTCACCGGTCATTGTTCTGACAGAAGGGAAGAGGCGGATCCTGACAAACCGCACTTCGCTGTTAAATAGGCCCAGATTCATTGTATCCGGCTTCCACTTATCTGTTCCTGAAAACTGATCAAACTTGTTTTCAAATACAATCAGTTCTTTTTCAGCATTATAACATTCCAGGCCCAAAACGTATTGCTGCTTTTCGGCAAGAGCTTTGGAGACCCAGCACAGCTGATATTTGTCCTTATTATTTACCGGAATCAGCTCCTTTGTATCAGCACCTTTATCGGCAGACAGAGACTCATCCACAAGTTTGTAAGAATAGTTTCCCGAATACCTTACATTACTATCAAACAGGCCTCCCTCCCAGGCGACACCTGTAATAACCTCATTAATAGGTGAATACAAAAACGGATCATATGGTGATATCTTATAATCACGGAAACTCTCCATATAATATCCGAAAACTTTTTTCTCATCTTCAGGAGTTCTGAGATTATCGTATTCCTTAACTGTCTTCATATCGATTCCAAACCCTGATCGTACCGAAGGGGTATTTGGCAATGTAAAGTTCCAGACTGTCAATTTCAGAGGGACCTGAAGCGTCCATTCACCGGAACTAAGAATAACTTCTCCTGAATAATTTCCTGCAATAGTGGCTGATGGAACTTTAACTGTGATCCAGAATGGCTGGTTTTCAGAAGGTGAAACTACGGAAGGTTTTTCATAAACAGGAAGGGGGTCTGGCCACCAACCGGGAAAGCCATAAGAATCAGTAGGTTTAGTCACCTTTACATATTCCACTTTCCTGACCGTAATATTTTCACCGGTTATTTTATGTCCCATATCATCCTTCAGATCAGTAAGGGTGATCCTGAAGTTTTCCATCCGTTTTACCGGATTGATGACAATAATAAAGGACTCGTATTCATTTTTTGAAGAGCTGATCTTTATAGTACCTTCCTTCCGTGAAGGCAATGGGGCATCCTTCATTACTTTATATACACCTTCAGCCCACCAGACGGAACAAGTCTGGTCCGATCTGAGTAAATAGCCATAGCCTCCCTCCTTTAAATGGCTGGGATCCGTCTGTTTAGCCTCCTGTGAGAAGGCGCAGTAAAATGATGTTATGAGAATGGAAAGGATCAGAATTTTTTTCATCTGGTTCGGATTAAATTATTTAATATCTCTTTAATTTGCGTCTTATGTCTCAATTTAAAGAAGAAACCCTTTCAGAATCTGACTCCTGCGTGCAACTGTAAGCCGGAAATTTTCTTAAAGTTCCGACCCGGAATTATTAATGATCTCCTGGACAATCTTTGTGACGCTTCTGAAATCTATCTTTCCGGTACCCATCATAGGTAACTCCTTAATAACAATAAACTGTTTAGGAAGTGCAATATTTGGCAGTTCATTTCCCATCTTCTTAAGAATTTCCGCCTTATTAACTTCAATTGTAACCGTTGCTATAATAGAGGCTCCTTTTGTTTCATCTGAAATTTCAACCACACAACACGATACACCTACAGGAAGAAATTTCTCGAGGGTATTTTCAACTTTAACAAGAGATACCATTTCACCGCCAACCTTTGCAAATCTCTTAAACCTGCCGGCATGAAATAGAAAGCCATCCTCATCGAAGTAGCCCATGTCGCCGGTATTATACCAGCCGTCAATCAAAGCATCAGCAGTTAGCTCAGGGTCATCGTAATAGCCTTTCATTACCAGATCCCCTTTGACAAAGATCTTTCCAACTTCCCTTGTTTTGCACACTTCTCCGGTCTCAAAATTCTCAAGCCTGACCTGAACATTTGGAATGACTTTACCTGTACTTCCCGGTCTGTTAAACTCATGTGAGTTAACAGATACTACAGGAGATGTCTCAGTTGCTCCATAACCTTCGAGCAGAGTGACACCATGTTTTTTCATATAACCATCTCTCAGCGCATCGGGGCATTTATCAGCGCCTGCCACCATTATTCTGAGAGTTTTAAAATCTCCCGGTTCAGACTTATGGAGATAACCCCAGAAAAAGCTTGGAGTACCAACCATTATTGTTGGTTTCTCTTCACGGGCAATGCCACTTATAGTCTGAAAATCAAGCGGATTAGCATAAGTAATCATTGTCATTCCGTAATAAAACGATACCCATAGATTTACTGTCAAACCAAAGATATGGAAGAAAACAAGATTCGCCAAAATAATATCCGATTCTGATATTTTCACATAATCTCCGAAGTTTTCAATATTTGAAGCAATATTCCGATGTGTCAGCTGAACAGCTTTCGGATCCTTTTCGCTTCCGCTGGTAAACAAAATTGCAGCGGTATCATTTTCCTCACCTTTATGAATAGAGTTAAGAATCATGTTAACAGGGAGTTTTGTTGTAAAAGCTGCCTTCAGCTTGTCCACTATTGTAACACTTTCCATTATATCTTCAATAAGTATCATCCCCTCGATAAGCGGACAATCAATTTTCTCAAGTAATGCTTTGGAAGTAATAATGGTTTTGAACTTGCATTTTTTCTGTGCATACTTTGCATTGGTCTCAGCACCTGTTGAATAGTTTATCATGACAGGGATTCTCCCGCTCATAAGCGCTCCAACTGTAGCGAGGGCGCAACCGGCTGATGTCGGAATCATTATACCAATAAAACCCTTATCATATTTTCTGAATTTTGAACTAAGGATAAGAGCCCCGATCAAAGCTCTCGAATAAGTTACATTTTTTCCTGTTGTTTTGTCAATAATTGCAAGCTTTCCGGCTTGTTTTTTTGCCATAATTACAAACTGCTGATGTAGTAACATAAAGGTAAGTATTAGTTAAATTTGCATTCCCCAAACAATCTACCGCTATAAAAAGGAAAAAATCTCTTCACTTAGCAAGTATTGCTTTATCTTGATTTTAAAAGAGTTAAGCAGTATTCCCTCATAAAGTAATTGCTTTCCCGTCTGCGAAAATAATAAAAATTATCGGAGGCAAAATAAATCAAAACAGAAGAGATTCCCTAATTAGTGATATTTATCAGTATGACATCTATAAAAATCAAACTCCAATGAACTTAATATCCTTTCGCTCATCATTTTGAGTCGTTAACTCTTATGTAACTTCTTTTACCTGTGAATTTCTCCAATCTTCTTTTTGGGGTAATATTACAAATGTGACGGACTAACCACTCTTTTGGATGATTTGTTTTAAAAAGCACAAAAACATTTCTTTTAATGGATTGTTAGTGTTGTAGTATTTAATATTAAAATGAAATATATGAACAGACGAGATGTAATCCAAAAAGTAATACTGGGGAGTACTGTATTGATCGTAGTCCCTTCGGTCCTTTCAAACTGCTCAAAAGATCCTTTATCAAATGCAGGAACCGAAACTCTTCCCGGTGCCGGAAGTGGTAAGATCACAATAGATCTTTCCCTTGCGGATAATTCTGCTTTAAACAATACCGGTGGCACAAAAATTACTCAGGGTATAATTGTGGCCAATACGGGAAGTAATAACTTTGTTGCTCTTGCAAGTGCATGTACGCATGAAGGGTCAACTATCGGATATAGCTCTGACGAAACTGCTTTTATATGTCCAAACCATGGTTCAAAATTTTCTTCTTCAGGAAGTGTGCTTCTGGGGCCGGCAACTACAGCTCTGAAAGCTTATCCAATAAGCAAATCGGGTACTATTCTTACTATTTCGCTATAAAAGCAGAAAATATTCTGCTGCTGGCTGGAGAAAGAATCTTTAACCAATCAGTGAAAGTGACGCCCATATTTCAACCAGACCAGCCTGATCGAGAAGCCATTTATATTCATCTTCTTTAATCCCTTTCCAGTCTTTGCTGAATAAGCCGTCTTTGTTCCGGACATGTTTCCAGAGATGATCCATATTTGCCCTGAATATTGATATGTACTGATTATCCCTGTCCGACTCATAAAGTTCGCCATACCCTCTTAAGAGTATGGCATTAAACCAGTTACCCGTGTTTTTAAATAGTCTGATTTTAACTCCTTCTTCAGTCGTAAAAACCTCAGTAAAATGATCCATAACCGATTTTGCAATAATCTGAGCTTCTGTAAGATATATTTTATCTCCTGTAAGTTTGAAAAGGATTGCCGTTGCCTGTAGCATCTGTCCGCTGTTGTAGGTATATTTCGCTTTACTTACATTGCCTGAAAGATCTTTACTGTCGAAATAGAGATGATCTGTGGTGTCCTGAAGGTTCAGTTTTGTCCAGTTATAGATATTTAATCCCCATTTAAAATATGAGCTGTCCTTTGTTGCTTCAAAAAGTTTAAGGGCCAGAACAGCAGAAGGTGCATTTGAACATGTATTCTTCGATCCTTTATTATTTTCACACCAGTAAATTCCACCTCCTATCTTATCATCCCATCCACTCATAACAAACTGCCATGTTTTAACAGCTTTTTTAAGATAGTCTGTCTTTCCCGTAAGCATGTAAGATTCGCAAAAATCAAGTGCAAGCCACACATTATCATCGTAATACCTGTCGGATGGACCTGCAAGCATAATATACGACTGGTAACCGGCCGGGATTCTTATTGAATCATAGTAATTGTATAAACCGGGTATACATTTTTTCTCCAGAAGATCCCTGTATTGTTTATCACCCGTAGCTTTAAGTAATGCATTTAAACCTGAAAAAACTCCCGATGTTGGCCAGAGAAAAGCTACCCGTTGACTGGTAACGGAATCTTTTCCTGCAAGATAACTTACTTTATCTTTAGTATTAACGGGATAACTTTCATTAAGAAGGTTATCATGCCCTGAATCATATAAGCTGAAAATCTGTTTCAGTGTAGATTTTGCACGGTTCAGGTCACTATTATCTGAACTTTTCTGAAAGCCTGATAATAATAGTATTCCTGCAAGAAAATAAATAGTTCTGTTTCTGATCATAATGGGATTCCCTAATTGATAAAATTTTAAAAACAATAATTATTCTGCAGATGCAAGTTAGAAAAGTAATCTGAGTTTACAAGGGTGGTTTATGAACCGTCAGCAAGAGTCTGAAAGTTCATTATCCTTTTTCAGATTTATGTTATTCAACATATCCCCCCGGGTTTCAGCTGAAAAGAACATCAGCAAAATAGCTGTATAGAAAAAATCTTCAGTTTCAGATTAATTCCATTTTTAAGTCTTGCAATTGTCTTTTTTTATTCCTTATATTTACAGAACAACTGGCAGATAACAGTGAATTTTCAGGACCTTGAAACCGATAGTCTGACCTGTGATGAATCAGTCCGGACCGGAACTATTCAGGTTGGAAAGAGAGCGCACAGTGACCATCTGAAACTAAAATAAAATGTAATTATGAAACGCAGAAAATTTCTGGAACTCTCAGCTGCAGGATCAGCAGCAGTAGCATCATCTCTTTATTTTCAGGGTCTGTCCGGAGAAAAAAAGATCTCAATAGGCCTTATAGGTGCCGGATGGTATGGAATGGTAGATGTTAAGGCAGCTTTGAAAATCGGGGGAGTTGAGATTATTGCGATCTGCGATATAGACTCAGCACATCTGGACTCCTCAGCCGACGAGATAGAAAAGCTACAGGGCAAAAGGCCTCAAACCTTTAAGTACTATATTGATTTACTTAATATAAAGGGACTTGAAGCTGTAATAATTGGAACAATGCCTCACTGGCATGCCTTGCAATTCATAGCTGCCTGCCAGAAAGGAGTTGATATCTATTGTGAGAAGCCTCTTTCATACGATGTTATGGAGGGGCTGGCAATGGTAAATGCTGCAAATAAAACAGGAAACATTGTTCAGGTTGGATTTCAGCGGCGCCAGAGTAAAGCCTTTGCAAAAACCAAAGAGTTGATTGAATCGGGGAAAATCGGAAAAGTGCACCAGGTGGAGGCACAAATCAATTATATACCGGCTCTGGAAGATACTAAAATACAACCCCCTCCGGCAACCCTTGACTGGGAGGAATGGTGTGGACCTGCGCCCAAACTTGACTATTGTCCGAACATTGGACATAAAGCCTGGCGGCTCGAAAAAGAGTACGGGAACGGTCATCTCGTTGACTGGGGCATTCACCATATAGATATAATCAGAAAAATAATGGGTGCCGGTATGCCTTCAGAACTATATACCAAAGGCGGGATTTTTGAACTGAAGGAGAAGATTACGACCCCTGATACGCTCTCTTCCTGCATGACTTTCCCCGATTTTCAACTGACGTGGAACCACCGACTCTGGGGAAATGGAGATGTAACAAAGGAATTCAACAATGGAATCTTTTTTTATGGAGAAAAGGGTACTCTCTTTGCTGAGGACTTTAGAGTTACTGTTTTCCCTTCAGGTAAAGATTCTCAGAAAGAGGTGCTTAACATACCTACAGAGATGATGCAGGAGAATCATGTGGAAAGTTTCCTGAAAGCAGTCAGAAACAAAGAAAAGAAACGGATCACCTGCAGTCCGGCGGATGCATTCCAGTCAACGGCAACTGTTCAGCTGGCAATGATTTCATACTATAGCGGATCAACAGTAAAATGGGATGAAAAAACAAAAACAATAGTTAATAATCCTGAAGCTGAGAAACTGTTAAAAAGAGCTTACCGGGGGAAGTATGTTCATCCATGATAATTTACCAGTAATGACCTTAGGCCAGAAACAGGACTTCACGTTGCTCATAATTTCGGCTTTATACTGTAAATTAATTATTTATGAATGTCAGGGATAAACTAAATATCATAATCCCATTATATAATCCTCATGCTACATGGGAAAATTACTTTATTGATTCCTTGATAGGACTCAAAAAGGAATTAAATGAAACTGAGCTCACCGTAATCCTCGTAAATGATGGGTCAACCACTCAGCTCAGCAACATTAACGAAATAATTGACAGGTTCGAATATTTAAAGTATTATTCATATCCGATAAACATGGGTAAAGGATATGCAATCCGCTATGGGGTCAACGTATCAGATGCTGATTTCTATGTTTATACAGATATAGACTTCCCTTTTGGTTACCAGATACTTTCTCAGACTTACCGGATTTTAAAATCTTCACAAACGAATATTGTTATCGGCACAAGAGACGCATCTTTTTTCAGATTGCTTCCAATAAACAGAAGGATATATTCATTTGTACTTAAAAAACTAAACTTTTTTGTCACCGGGTTTAAAATAATAGATACTCAGGCCGGACTTAAGGGACTTGACAACAAGGCGAGAAAAGTTCTTGCAGAGACAAAAACTAACACCTTTCTTTTTGAGCTGGAATTTCTTAAAAAGAGTTTAAAGCAAGGACTAACATATAAAATGATCAATATAGAATGCCGAACCGGATTGCATTTCACCAATTTCAGTGTCCGGATTTTAATTAAAGAAATTATGAATTTTTTTAAAATATTATTCAGATTTGGAGCATAGAATACTTTTAACTTTTGACCTGGAGGAATTTGATCTTCCACTTGAATATGGTTGCTCCATTTCAGAGGAGTACCAAAAAGTGATTACAACTATTGGCTTGCAAAAGCTAACAAGCTTGCTGTCAAAAAATAATATTCATGCTACTTTTTTTACTACTTCACAGTATGCAAGTACTAATAAGGAGATAGTAAAAAATCTCTCCATTGATCATGAAATAGCATCACATTCAAAAAGCCATTCAGCCTTTAAGGAAACTGATCTAAGCGAATCAAAATCAGAATTGGAGATAATAACCGGGAAGCAGGTTTATGGTTTTCGGATGCCCAGATTCCGGGATATTGATAAAACCAAAATTAAAGCAGCAGGATATGACTATGATTCATCAATCAATCCTACATTTATACCAGGCAGATACAACAATTTTTTTGAGAAAAGAAAGCTTTTTGTTGACGCCGGAAGTAACCTGATT
The DNA here is from genome assembly GCA_903824785.1 of uncultured Bacteroidota bacterium. Lineage (GTDB taxonomy): Bacteria > Bacteroidota > Bacteroidia > Bacteroidales > VadinHA17 > LD21. The sequence goes on along the minus strand of CAIJYD010000077.1, from coordinate 8,773 downwards.
GAAATTCCTGTTTCCGTGAGCCCGGTTATTCGCTTCCCTCTTTTCTGGTTAAGCTTTAAAAACATCCCCCTCCACATATATCTCCGTATGTGTAAACAAACAATACGGAAGGATTCTTATCTAAATCTATATTTTCATCCGTGGGAATTTGCTGAACTGGATTCATTTGACATCCCGAAGTATATTAAGAACCTTTCAGGTAATTTTTTAGCAGAAAGATTTGAAAAATTGATTTCAGGATTAAAGGAAACCGGAGATTTTTCAACAATATCAAGCTTTCTCGGTATTACAGGTTCGCCATAAACTGAAGATCCGGGGAAATTAATCATTCACTGTTATCCGATATTTTTTTTCTGAATAATTCAAACTCTTCGGTTTTCAGATCTATTCTCTCAAATCTTTTGTTGATTGTGTCAGAATACAATGAACGCCTGATAAGTAAATACTCATGACTGTTGTTCAGATCACGATCGAGACTTATATTTTTATATCTCGCGTAGTAAGTATGAAGGCTCCAGTCAGTAAACATTTCCGGAAAAATATTTATAGTGGAATTTTCTTTAAGCTGAGTAAGAATAGCTTTCATGTCTTTCAATTTAGTTTCATCTCTGTTATAATCATTTGAAAAAAACAGAGAAAGGATTATCCCGGATGAAAGCGACACCACTCCAAAAATCTTAAAGAATCTGTACCCATTTGAATTATAATTTATTCTTTCCAGCAGAGTTTCAATTAAAGGATTTACTGCCAGACCAAAGGAAATTGCAAAAAACGGAAAACTTGTAAGAAGAAAATGAGCACTTTGATCCATCGTTATCAGTATTGGTAATACTCCTGCCATTCCAAGGAAAAAGAAGACAATGGCTGGTCGAAGGTTAGAATTCAAATTAAGGAAGGAGTGTTTGTTTTTCCAATTGTAACCTATTAATATCCCTATTATTCCAACAGAAGGAAGCAACTCAAGGAAAAGTCTAATGAGAATATAAAATCGGGAGCCAACTGTTTCACCATTTGAAATCTTATAAAATGCATATTCAAAATATTCGGGGAAAAATTCTCTTGCCCCGGTAAAAAGATAAAGGAAGATCAGGGGAAGAAGAGCTGAAATCAATAGGACTACAGTGTCTAAAACCATGGAAGAGAATTTGTTGCCTCTAACTAATACCCATAAGAAGAAAGGAAAAGCAAGCGGGGTAAAAGTAACAAAACCCTTTGTCAGAAAACCGAGGGAAAGCATTAATCCCGAAAGTAAAAGGTATGCTGTCCTTCCTGATTGCTGACTTTTAAGGTAAAACAAAACTGACAGGCCAATAAATATGACCAGTGTATTCTCAAGCATATTATTTACAGAAGACCAGAGAAGTGTTCCCATTGTGATCCAGAGAAATACCGGCAGCCATGCCGTTGAAGACTTTTTCAGAATTAGTTTCCAGAGTTTAACAATAATAATCGCAGTTATAATGATTGTCATAAGTGAATAAAATCGTTCGACGAACTTGTTGTCTCCAAAGATCCTGAAGAGAAGACCCTCTAGTCCAAAAGCAAGAGGCGGGTGCTCATTAAAAACCGGGAAAAATGTGTCTGTAAAATGAGGTTTCCAAAAAGTTCCTGATCCGATGCCCATATTTCTGGAAATAGTTGAATATATTGTTCCATCCATGAACATCCCCTCGGAAAGCCATGAATGACAAATAATCAGCATGAATATTCCTGCTATTGCGAGATAAAAATAGGTTCCCTTAATATTCTGATTTCCGTCTCCCATATTGTTGAATTAAAAATGAGATTAATTTGCTGTTAACACTGCAATATTCAGACTAATTTATGAAATATTTTTAAAACCAGTAGATCTTACACCATTTTTATGTCGTTTAAGATTTTAAAACAGTGCTGAAAAACAAGTAATAACTCCGGAAACTGGTGGTCGAATAAATGGGCTTATCCAAATATAGGTATAGAAATTTAGCAAACGTATTATGGCTATTATAAAATCCATCATCGAAATCCGTCACCCCAATTAAAAACAAAAACCCGCAAGACGTTGATCTTACGGGTTTTGCGGTTTAAAGAAGTGGTGCCACCAGGAATCGAACCGGGGACACATGGATTTTCAGTCCATTGCTCTACCGACTGAGCTATGGCACCTCCTTTTCGGACTGCAAATATATATTTCAAATCTGAGTAAGCAAAACTTTATTCTGAAAAAATCCATCTTTATTACAATGTTTATGGATTTTCTAATTTATGTTTGCTATATATTATTATTAAAGAACAACTTACAGATTATTATTTATGAAATTCTTTCATAATCTTTTCAATAATTCCCGGATACTGCTTTAAATTTTCAACATATTTCCTGCTCTTCATCTTTTTTATCTTCGATTCAAGAAAAACTGCCTGTTCAACCGTCTCACAAGGAATTAAACAAAATATAGCCCAATCTGATGCCTTGTGTGTGTATGATCTGCCTCCAAAATAACCTGAATTATGAAGTTTTAGCCTCTCATTAATATCAGAGGTGTATCCAATATAATATCTGTTTATCGATTTACTATATAATATGTAGCAGAAGAACTTCATGCCCTTAGCTATATAAAACTTTAGTAAAAAAATCTATTTGGAATCATTTTACTGATGTGGTACATTTGCACCTTCACTAATAACTCCAGATGGATCTCCTCTTTCACACTCTAGATAATGGCATCAGGCTCGTTCATCAACAGACATCCGGTCTGGTGGCACACTGCGGACTTATTATTAATACCGGTTCACGCAATGAGACAATACCTGAACATGGAATTGCACATTTCATTGAACACATGCTGTTTAAAGGTACAAAAAAAAGAAAAGCATATCATATTCTCAGTCGTCTTGAGGATGTTGGCGGTGAGTTGAATGCTTATACCACAAAAGAGGAGACTGCAGTCCATGCCTCTTTTCTTAAAGAAGATTATGAAAGAACTGTGGAGCTGATCAGCGACATAACATTTAATTCTGTCTTCCCTGAAAAAGAGATTGAAAAAGAAAAAGATGTTGTCATCGAGGAGATTAACTCCTATCGCGACAATCCTGCCGAACTGATTTTTGACGATTTTGAGGAGCTTATATTCACTGATCAACCAATCGGAAGAAATATCCTTGGAACGCCGGAATCCGTAAAATCATTTTCTCAAAATATGATATCCGGTTTTATTTCAAATAATTATAATAACAACCAGATGGTTTTCTGCTCAGTAGGTAACATCTCCGATAAAAAGATACTGAACCTTTTTACCAAACATTTTTCCTGCCCGGTAATCAGCAATATACCATCTGTTGCAGGTGAGCCCTGGTTATACAAACCTTCTTTTGTAACAAAAAAGATGGACACATTCCAGAATCACTGCATAATCGGAAATCTTGCATATGATATGAGAGACGAACGAAGAATGAGTATGTTCCTTTTGAATAACATACTGGGAGGAGTCGGACTTAACTCGCGTCTTAACCTGTCGCTGCGAGAGAAAAACGGACTGGCGTATAATGTTGAATCGAACTATAATCCGTATTACGATACAGGCATATTTTCAATATATTTCGGTACTGACAGCCAGTACCTGAAAAAGAGTACTTCAATTGTAATGGCCGAACTCAAAAAGCTTCGCACTACCAAACTTGGTACAATACAGTTAAGTAAAAGTAAAAATCAGATCAAAGGTTATCTTGCCAGGGGACATGAGAATCACGAAAGCCTGATGCTAAGTCTGGGAAAAAGCCTTCTGGTTTTCAAAAGGATCGATACAATTGAAGAGATCTGCAGAAAAATCGATAATGTAACATCTTCTCAATTACTTGAAACGGCCAACGATATTTTTGAACCCTCGAAATTATCAACGCTTATTTATAAATAGAATACAATGAGCAGGAAACTGGAACAATTCCTCCTTGATCACACAACACCTGAAGATCCCGTTCTTGAAGATCTTTACAGGCAAACCCATATCCGGTTTATAAACCCGAATATGGCAACCGGCCATCTCCAGGGAAAGCTGCTTGAACTTATCTCGTTAATGATAAACCCTGAAAATATCCTTGAGATAGGAACTTTTACAGGCTACTCTGCCATCTGCCTGTCAAAAGGGTTAAAGACTGGTGGAAAACTTATTACCATTGAACTGAATGACGAGCTGACCACTTTCGCCCGCTCCTACTTTAATCGTGCAGGAGCCGGAGAAAAAATAACACAACTTACAGGTAAGGCACAGGATATTATCCCTGGTCTGGATCTTATGTTCGACCTGATCTATATTGATGGCGACAAGAGGGAATATGTTGATTATTACCGGCTTATTATTGATAAGGTAAAACCGGGAGGATTCATTCTGGCAGATAATGTGTTATGGGGGGGAAAAGTTCTGGAAGAGGAGACAAATGATCAGCAGGCCAAAGGAATAATCAGTTTTAATGAGATGATACGGAATGAGAAAGGCATTGATGAAGTAATTATTCCGCTGCGCGATGGATTGATGCTTATCAGAAAAAAGGAAAAATAAGTGGTACAGTTTTTGCGTTATCTGAAAAAACAGAATATTATGATGAAACTAATATTTTTGAGCCTGATGATGACCGTGATACTTTCCGTTCAGGCACAGACTAATAAAGCAGATATTCTTCAGAATCTGGAGAAAACTCAGAAAGCCGAACAGATTGTTGCATCAACTGCCACATTAAAATCATCGAGTCGATTATTCGGGGCGAAAGATGACCTGACAACAGTAATTCTGATTATCCCTTCGGGTTCAGTTGTGAATATTATTGATTCTGACAGCACTTATCTTCATGTTACTTTTGAAGAAAGTGAAGGTTATATTTTCAGACGTCATGCAATCATTGATAAAGCCCCAGTTGTTATCTCACAGGCAATTCAGGAAAAACGGGCCGTCGATAACAATAATCCTGCAGTGGAGCAACAGGAAAGCCGGTTTACATATCTTGAAAGCAAGTATGGCGCAAATATGGCTGCCCGGCTTCATTCAGGTAAAATATGGAAAGGGATGAATGCGGAAATGGTAAAAGACAGCTGGGGAACCGCTGAAAAGATCAACAGGGTGGTAAGCGGGAATATTATCAAGGAAGAATGGATATTTAAGAATACCTGGCTCTATTTCGAAAATAATATGCTGGTTGAATGGGGTCCTATCAGAAAATAACGGCATACTTTTCATAATCTGTTATGTTATTTTTCGTGCATCTGTTTGCAGATAAAAAAAAATTCTTATTTTTGCGCGAGAAAATGCGGGAGTAGCTCAGTTGGTAGAGCACGACCTTGCCAAGGTCGGGGTCGCGAGTTCGAGTCTCGTCTCCCGCTCAAATTAAAAGAAAGTAAGTCGCGAGCCCTGACGATCCTGACTGAAAAGTCAGGATGTCAGGATGCTGACCGAAAGCGTCAGCATTCGAGTCTCGTCTCCCGCTCAAAACATAAAGGAAGTTAATGGCTTCCTTTTTTTGCATGGCATATTTCGTATACATATTATTCTCCGAATCACTTAATGTATGTAATTAAGGTCTGACTTAAGGCCTTGAAGATTTCCGGAAATCTGAAAATAGAAGAACTATAAGGTAAGATGGCAAAAAATGATTACCGCTGAATTCTCTGAAATGAGGAGTTTTTTACTATTTTCGTCCTCATAATTTTTGCAGTTTTCAATATACTATAATAAATATACTATGAAAAAACTTTCATCACTCATAATGATCCTTCTGGTCATTACTGCTTTCTCTTTCAAAACTCCAACAAAAGATGCCGGGTTTTCAATACCAATTGAAAAATACAATCTCCCTAACGGGCTCACAGTAGTTCTTCACGAGGACCATTCCGATCCTATATCCTCAGTAGCAGTCTATTATCATGTCGGATCAAGCCGTGAAACTGAAGGCAAGACCGGCTTTGCCCATCTTTTCGAGCATATGATGTTCCAGAAATCTGAAAACGTTGGAGAAGATCAGCTATTCAAAAACATTCAGGGAGCTGGCGGTTCTCTGAATGGCAGTACAAGTCAGGACAGAACAAACTACTATGAGGTTGTTCCGAAAAATGCTCTTGAAATGGCATTATGGCTGGAGTCAGACAGAATGGGTTATCTCGAGAATACGGTTACAAAATCCGCACTCGTTAATCAGCAAAACGTTGTTCAGAACGAAAAAAGACAAAGTGTGGATAACGCTCCTTACGGATTTAATAATGGCCTCATTCTTAAGAATATGTATCCAAAAGGACATCCTTACAGCTGGACAGTTATAGGCGATATGCAGGACCTTTCAAATGCAACTGTAGAAGATGTAAGGGCATTTCACAAGAAATTTTATGCCCCAAACAATGCTTTCCTTGTAATCACAGGTGATATTAATAAGCAGGAGGTTAAAGCGATGGTGGAAAAATACTTTGGCGAAATTCCATCCGGGGTGAAGATTGGAAAGAGAACTCCAATGCCAGTTGCTCTCCCTTCCACAATCAGACTATATCATGAAGATAATTTTGCAAAGGCTCCTCAGCTGACAATGGTATTTCCAACTGTTGAGCAATTCTCAAAAGATTCTTATGCATTGGATTTTTTAGGGTCTTTGCTTGCCGGCAGTAAAAAAGCCCCGCTTTATACAATACTAGTAAAAGACAAGAAACTCACATCGCGTGTTTCGGCAAGAAATGGTTCACAGGAGATTGCCGGTTCATTTACAATCTCAGTAACAGCCAATACAGGCGGAAATCTTTCAGAAATTGAAAAAGCCATCTTTGAAGGATTTGAAAAATTTGAAAAAGAGGGTTTCTCGGAAGAAGATCTTACCAGACTCAAAGCCGGAAATGAAACAAGTTTCTACAGAGGATTCTCAAGTGTTCAGGGAAAAGCATTCACTCTTGCTGAATATGTTATGTTTACAGGCGATCCGGAATTCTACAAGAAAGATCTGGCAGGAAGCCAGTCTGTTACAATGGCCGATATAAAAGCTGTTTTCAATAAATATATCAAAGGAAAGAATTTTATTGAGACAAGCTTCGTACCTAAAGGTCAGACAAACCTTATTGTTGAAGGATCAAAAAATGCAGGTATTGTTGAGGAAGATGTTACCAATGCCGCCGAAGTAAAAGCCGCTGCAGTTGTTGAAGAGGAGATAGTTAAAACACCTGCAAAATTCGACCGTACCATTAAGCCTCCGTTAGGATCTGATCCTGAAGTTAAAATTCCTGCACCATGGACAGGGTCGCTTGCCAACGGTATAAAGATTATGGGTATCACTCAGAGTGAACTACCTATGGTTCAGTATTCGATCTCGATTGATGGTGGCCACATGCTTGATAAAGTTGAAAAAGCAGGAGTTGCCAGCCTGGTAGCATCAATGCTTAATGAAGGAACAAAGAATAAGACCCCTGAGCAGCTTGAAGATGCAATTGGTTTGCTTGGAGCATCTATAAGAGTCTCCTCCGGGATAGAAGACATGTCAATTGATGTTAGTTCATTGTCACGTAATTTCGAAAAAACACTTGCCCTGGTTGAGGAAATGCTTCTTGAGCCAAGGTGGGATGAAGAACAGCTTGCCCTTGCAAAGAGCCGTATCATTAATGGTTTAAAGCGCAATGCAGCAAATCCAAGCTACCTTGCATCAAACACACTCAATAAACTTATCTACGGCGACAATATTCTCGCTATTGATCTTTCAGGAACGGAAGAATCTGTTGCAGCAATAACTATGGACGATCTTAAAGAGTTTTACAATAAATATTTTTCCCCATCAACTGCTATATTTATTATTGCAGGTGATATTGATAAGGCAAAAGTTGAGGCTTCACTTTCAGGACTGAATAAGAAATGGCAGGCGAAGAAGATCGTAATACCATCAATTAAAATCGCTGCTCCTCCTGCAAAATCGCAGATCTATTTTGTAGATGTTCCCGGAGCAAAACAATCTGTCATTGCTATTGGAACGCCTTCCATTCCAAGAACTGATCCGGATTTCTATGCTGCGACAGTTGCCAATTACAAACTTGGCGGATCATTTAACGGAGTCTTCAATCTGATTTTAAGGGAAGAAAAAGGATTTACGTACGGAGCAAGATCCAGTTTTACAGGAGCAAAAAATTATGGCTCATTCATCGCCTCATCGATGGTCAGAACAAACTCAACGCTTGAGTCAGTAACAATTTTCAAAACCGAGATGGAAAAGTATCGTAAAAATATTCCTCAGGAATACATTGACTTTACAAAGTCTTCACTTCTGAAGGGAAATGCTCTCCGTTTTGAGACATTGGGGAGTCTGCTTGGAATGTTAGGTACAATGAGTTCATATAATCTTCCTGCCAATTATGTTAAACAGGAAGAGGCCTTTGTAAGAGGCCTTACTGTTGAAAAGGAGCTTGAACTTGTAAATAAGTATATCGATCCTGCAAAGATGTATTATGTAGTTGTCGGCGATGCCAAAACACAACTCGTGGAACTGGAAAAAGCAGGATTAGGAAAACCGGTACTTGTAAAATAATTATTCTAAATTATGAAAAGGCTGCTTCCCTGGCAGCCTTTTTGCTTTAAGCACTTTTAATTAATAATAATTTGATTAAATTTGCCCACCTATTCAGACTGCAAGACTTGCAAGACAGCAAGACAATATTTGCCCGGATGGTAGGAACGAACGTTAAGAAAACACCCGGTGGGTGTTTTTAGTGAGGCGCCAGACTGCAGGGGAGGACATTCCACCATCCCTGAAAAATGGCCGAGTTCTTTACAGATGACTGAATATAATAAGT
>CAIJYD010000076.1 GCA_903824785.1 uncultured Bacteroidota bacterium | reverse complement strand
TCTCGTAATCTCTTGTTTCGTATCCATACTTATCATCCTGTTTTGTGTTGCTTGATCTTTGCCAAAGCAACGGGTTACTATTGATAAGTGGTATACTTTTCAACGAGAAGATGGTATACTTTTCAATTAATATATACAGTTTTAAGGGATGATAGGATTAAACATATATGGTCTGTTGATTTAAAGCCATTTTTACTTTCAAAATATCTAGTAACCCAAGATTTATATTTTTGGATTACACAGGAATCTCCCAGTACTTTTAAAGGAAATAAAAAACCAGTTGAAACAGTTTCATGGAGAGATGCAATAAGTTTTTGTAATTCACTCTCTGATAAAGCAGGATTAAGATTGTGTTATTCTTTGAGTGATGATAGTGAAGAGATAACGTTTGATTCAAAAGCTAATGGTTATCGACTCCCTATTGAAGCAGAATGGGAATATGCCTGTAAAGCAGGGACAACTAGCACTAGATACGGAGATATTGATAAGATTGCATGGTATAAGGAAAATTCAGAAGGGAAAACCAATGATGTGGGGACAAAGCTCCCGAATGCTTGGGGTCTTTATGATATGCTTGGTAATGTCTGGGAGTGGTGTTCGGACATATACGATGAAACAGTTTATGGTTCCTATCGGATATTTCGTGGCGGAGGTTGGAGTGATAATGATAGAGGATGTTTGGCAACTAATCGCAGACGAAGTCATCCTATTTCGTTTAAGATTGATGACTTGGGCTTTCGAATAGCCAGAAATTTGAATTGAGAAATATAAACAAAAATAAATTACGTTTGCTAACAACGGGTATATTCAAAAGCGGTTGCAGTGCGGCATCCAGCGCTTCGTCTCGTCTCTTAGTTTCTTATCGTGGGATACGGACGCGCCTCGTAATCCGCTTCTGAACATACCCGCGGCCGTTAGCGGTCATTGTAGGACAACCCACTAGACAGACAATTCAACTTCTGAATTTTTAAATCAACTCAACAAGACAAAAACAATCATTTATTTTCTATAAACGCTAATTATTTATTAATTATCAATAAATATATATTATATTTGTGGCGTAAAACAAAATCGTAAAATCATCATGAAAAGAATTTCAACAGTATTTCTTCAGGCAGTCATCGTGCTAATCGGCATTGTAGCACTCGCAATTATGATTCGGATTCCCTTAACTGAGGGAAGAGCCACAAACTTAGACTTGTTCAGCATTTACTCTGACCCGTTTATCTTGTATGGATATGCTGCATCCATCGCTTTTTTTGTTGCGTTATACAAGGCGTTCAAATTAATTGGCTACATTGGGCAAAATAAAGTATTCTCATCAAAATCTGTTAAGGCTTTAAAGAGTATAAAGTATAGTGCAATCGGACTAAGTATTTTAATTGTGACAGCAGGGCTATATATCAGGATATTCCATAGTCTAGAAGACGACCCTGCGGGTTTTCTTGCTATTTGTATTGTGACCACTTTTGTTTCTATCGTAGTTGCAACTGCTGCTGCAATATTTGAAAAACTCTTGCAAAATGCCATTGATATTAAATCTGAAAATGACTTGACAATTTGAGCTATGCCAATTATTGTAAACTTAGACGTGATGATGGCAAAGCGAAAAATTTCACTGAATGAGCTTTCTGAAAGAGTTGATTTGACATTATCGAACCTTTCTATCTTAAAGACGGGAAAATCGAAAGCAATTCGTTTTAGCACCTTAGACTCAATTTGTAAAGCATTAGACTGCCAACCGGGTGACATTTTGGAATATGTAAATGACTATAAAAGAACAACGAACCGCTAACAAACGCTATAGCAATTGCGGGCTTTTGTGGTAGGTTGAAACATTGTGCAATAAAGAAACATTTGTGCAACTTTGAAACGTTAGTGCCTTGAAATCCCGCAACATACGCATATTGTTTTCCGTTACCGTTCATTTTTAGGTTCCATGACAGATACTTGAGCCCCCAATTACGCTTTTTCTGGACAAATTATCTTGACAAGAAAATTCCACTCCCATCTGGACAAAACGAACGCTAACTAACAAGACCCAGAGTTTTGTTTGGCGCAGTTTTTGCCGTATTTTATTTGACAACTTCATCATAGCCTTATATTTATGTTGTAAGTATCCCTAAAAATCCTACAAGTTAAAATTGGACAAAAGTGTCTAACTTTAAACTTGTATATGAAAAAGACGAGATTTACCGAGAGCCAGATAACCGGAGCCCTGAAGGAGCATGAGGCTGGCAAGAATGTTCTT
>CAIJYD010000075.1 GCA_903824785.1 uncultured Bacteroidota bacterium | reverse complement strand
GCATCGATTGCCATAAAGGGGATAATTATACAACAACCTCTCCTGACTGCTATTCGTGCCATCAGCAGAATTATATCTCTACCACAAACCCAAAACATACAGCAGCCGGGTTTTCTCAGGTTTGCCAGACATGCCATACTGTAAACGCCGGATGGAGGCCAACAACTTACAATCATACTGTTTTTCCTCTTACTCTCGGACATTCCGGCCAGGCCTGTATCGATTGCCATAAAAATGATAACTATACAAACACCTCACCCGATTGCTATTCCTGTCATCAGCAGAATTATATTTCTACCACAAATCCAAACCATGTAACCTCCGGTTTTCCCCAGGCCTGCCTTACCTGTCATACCGTAAACCCCGGGTGGAAGCCAGCCACTTTCAACCACACCATCTTTCCTCTGACCCTCGGACATTCAGGCCCGTTATGTGCCGATTGTCATATAGGTGGAAATTATACCTCCACCTCCACAGATTGTTATGTATGTCATAAGGCTGATTACGACAATACTGTCAACCCGAGACATCAGGTACTTGGCTTTTCTGTAACTTGCAAACAATGTCATACCACCAATCCTGACTGGAAGCCGGCATCATATGCCCAACACGATGCTCAATCGTTTCCTATCTATTCAGGAAAGCATAAGGGGGAATGGACTTTATGTACAGAATGTCACCCAACTGTTTCAAACTATGCACTTTATAACTGTCTCCTTTGTCATGAACATAATAAAGTTGATATGGATAGTAAACATAGGGGGAGAAGTGGATATTCTTATGACAGTGCGGCATGTTTCCGTTGCCATCCAAGGGGAACCAGCTGATCAGGAATGAGTGTTCATTAAACAGATCTGCTATTGCTGTACACATGAACCGTAAAAAGTCTCGGGCGAATTCTTTTGATTATCTTATTCCGGAGCTAAATATTTTCAGTCTGCTCCATATAACATACTGGTTTTTTTGTCTTAATTGCATATTCAATCTCGCTTCTGGTTGAAGATCCGATATAACCTCCTCTGTTTATGACAAATATTTCATCTGCAAGATCAATTTTACGCTTGTGCATGTCATCGAGCATCGGTTTTGTGGTATCAGTCCAGACTTCATCGTCACCTGAATGGCCGAATAGTCCGACACTGATAACGATGTTCCCTTCGAGAGTCAGCCTTTTCTGTTCTGCAATGAATTCGTCTTTGAATTTTGTGCTTCCACACAATGTTATTATTTTATATTTTCCAACCATTGTTTTGAATTTTAAACTGATAAGATAATCTGCATTTTTAAAAATAGTATATTTGAGTTACTGATTAAGTTTGTTTAATTAACTTCATTGAGGGATTCACTGTTCATAAACTTTAAGCAAGACGAAAGATAAAAGTTTTATCTTATGCATATATAATGCAGGATAGATTTATTATAAAAAACGAAATTTAGCTATGAATAACACATTTTATATAACAGGTCAGGTGGTTGATGTTGTTGCAGGTAAAATATTCCCGGCAGGAATTGAGATCAAAGATGGGAAAGTTTTAAAGGTAACACCTGTTGATGTTGCTGAAAATCAGTACATTCTTCCCGGTCTTATCGATGCGCATGTTCATATTGAAAGTTCGATGCTGATCCCTTCTGAATTTGCACGTCTTGCTGTTGTTCATGGTACCACAGCCACTGTTTCCGATCCGCACGAAATAGCCAATGTCCTTGGTCTGGAAGGAGTTGATTTCATGATCAGTAATGGAAATTTAACTCCGTTTAAATTCCATTTTGGTGCACCATCCTGTGTTCCTGCCACCGGCTTCGAATCATCCGGAGCAGTTATTAATTCTTCCCAGATAGATAAATTGCTGCAAAGGAGTGATATCCTCTACCTTTCGGAGATGATGAATTTTCCAGGTGTTATTTTCGGCGACACGGAGGTTCATCAGAAACTTGCTTTTGCAAAACGACATAACAAACCTATCGATGGTCATGCTCCCGGCCTTGATAATGAAGGTATTAAAAAATATGCCGCTGCGGGTATTTCTACAGATCATGAATGTATTACACTTAGTGAGGCAATAGAAAAGATCGATGCCGGAATGCATATTCTCATCCGTGAAGGAAGTGCTGCCAGAAATTTTGAAGCTCTTGTTCCGTTGCTTGAATCTCATCCAGGAAAGGTGATGTTCTGCAGCGACGATAAACATCCCGACGACCTTATAGCCGGACATATAAACCTGCTTGTTAAACGCGCATTCAGCAGCGGCTATGATAAGATGGCAGTTGTTAGGGCGTGTACTCTTAATCCTGTCAGGCATTACAACCTTAATTGCGGACTTCTTCAACCAGGCGATCCGGCTGATATTATTATTGTTGATGACCTTGACAGTTTCAATATAAAGCAAACCTTTATAAATGGTATTCTGGTAGCCACGGAAGGGAATTCTTTATTGAACTCATTTCTTGATAAAGCTCCTAACCGGTTTTCAGCTTTACCTGTTATCCCTTCTGATATTGAAGTAAAAGCCATTGATGGTATTATGAAAGTAATTCAGGCTTCTGATGGGTCACTTGTTACTGGCAAATTTCTTGCATTTCCTTCTTGGTCAAATGGGAAAGCTATTAGCGACATATCGTCTGATATACTTAAGATTACTGTAATAAACCGTTACGAACTGTCAAAACCTGCGGTTGCTTTTATCAGGGGATTTGGCCTGCAGAAGGGAGCAATAGCATCTACTGTTGCACATGACAGTCATAATATAATCTGTGTTGGTACAACTGATGCTGACATGATTTCAGTTATTAACTGCCTTATTGAAAACAAAGGAGGAATTGCCGTAACCGACGGGAATAATCTTGATGTACTTCCATTACCTGTTGCCGGTCTGATGTCGGCCAAGGATGGTTACAAAGTGGCTGCGCAGTATGAAAGTATAAACAATAAAGCGCTGGCTCTCGGCGGCCCTTTAAAGGCCCCTTTTATGACACTCTCCTTTATGGCATTACTGGTTATTCCGGAATTGAAACTTAGCGATAAAGGGCTTTTCGATGGAGCAAAGTTTTCTTTTACTGACTTGTTTGAAAATAATAAATATCTGTAAAACAAAGATATACCTTTCTTATTCGTATTCTTTCAGGATATTTTTTACATCATCAGGTGCTACCCTCCCGTATGTTTTATCACCTACAAGAACAACAGGAGCAAGGCCGCAGGCACCAACGCAACGTAAACTTGACAATGAGAATTTATTATCGTTTGTCGATTGCCCGACCTCTATTCCCAGTTCTTTTTTAAACTCGTCGAGTACTTTTTCAGCACCTCTTACATAGCAGGCTGTACCAAGACATATACTGATTGGATTCTTTCCTTTCGGAGTCATTGTAAAAAAGGAGTAGAATGTAACCACACCATAAATTTTGGCCACAGGCATATTGAGTCCTTCAGAAACTACCTCCTGAATTTCTGCCGGCAGATATCCGAAATGTTCCTGACATGAGTGAAGAACATTTATTAGCTCCTGTGGATCGTTGTTAAAAGAGGCGCATACTCCTTTGATAAAGTCCACATCATCTTTTCTTAATTCTATTTTTATACTTGACATTGCTGTGAATATTTAAAATGAAGGATGTTGAATTATTAATGTTTGATTATAATTTTTTTCTTCTTGTCAAAATAATGAGTGTGAAGCAGATGATGAGCTTTCTCACTACCTGCTTTACCAAGAAACTCATCGTAGAGTTTTACTATAAACGGATTTTCATGCGATTTCCTGAGGGGCTTTTTCCTGTCTTCTGTATATAATGCAGCTGCTCTCGCTTTAATTACTTCTGAATTACCATGATGTAATGGTTGTCCTCCGCCACCGATGCATCCTCCGGGACAGGCCATAACCTCAATTGCATGATAAACAGATTTTCCTGATCTTACATCATCAAGCAGTTTTCTTGCATTCCCAAGTCCATGGGCAATTCCAATATTAACAGGCAATCCGTTGAAATCGATTGTTGCAGAGCGGACACCTTCCATACCTCTCAGCTCTGTAAATTCAATTCTCTCCAGTTTTTTACCGGTATATAGTTCGTAAGCTGTACGACAGGCAGCTTCAATAACGCCACCGGTATTGCCGAATATTACACTGGCTCCTGTCGATTCGCCCAGTGGGGTGTCAAACTCTTCGTCCTGAAGGGTTTTAATATCGATATTTGCCTGTTTAATAAATGTTGCCAGTTCTCTTGTAGAGATTGAAAAATCGACATCAGGATTGCCATCAACGGAGAATTCATCTCTCTGGCACTCATATTTTTTGGCAAGGCAGGGCATTATTGATACCACAACCATATCTTTTCGGTTGATGCCAATCTTTTCTGCAAAGTATGATTTGGCTATTGCTCCAAACATCTGCTGAGGTGATTTGGCTGTAGAAGGAACATCTTTGAGATCTGGGAAATAGTGTTCAAAGAAGTTAACCCATCCGGGGCAGCAGGAGGTAAGGATAGGAATTCTTGCAGTAGTATCTCCTTTGAGATGTCTGCTCAGCCTGTCAAGAAGTTCAGTACCTTCCTCCATTATGGTAAGGTCGGCTGCAAAATCTGTATCAAAAACATAATCGAATCCGAGAGCCCTTAATGCAGCTGTCATCTTCCCGGTAACCAGTGTTCCGGGTGCCATGCCGAACTCTTCGCCAAGTGCTGCGCGTACTGCGGGTGCAGTTTGGACAACAACTGTTTTTGTCGGATCAACAAGAGCTCTTAAAACCTGCGGAACATGATTTACCTCTGTGAGGGCACCGGTAGGGCAGACTGCAACACACTGCCCGCAATAGGTACAGGTGGAGTGTTCGAGATTCTGCTCAAAAGCGGGAGCAACTGTTGCCATGAAACCTCTGTTTACTGCTGACAAGGCTCCTACAGTCTGAACGTCATTGCACATTGTCTCACAGCGGCGGCACATAATGCATTTATCAAGATCTCTGATGATCGAGGGAGATGTGTCTTTTCTGTATTTTGATGTCTCTGCAAATTCAGCTCCCGGTATTTCTCTTATACCAAGACGGTGAGCCATTGTCTGGAGTTCGCAATTTCCTGATTTTGAACAGACCAGACAATCTTTAGGGTGATCGGAAAGTATGAATTCCATGACTGTCCTTCGTGCATTGAGAACTCTTGTACTATGAGTTTTTACGACCATTCCCGACTCGCATTTTGTGGAACAGGTTGGAGCCAGGTTACGTCTTCCTTCAACTTCAACCACGCAGATCCGGCAACCCCCCGGCTTGTTTTCAATGTTCAGGTCATGGAGGTCCATATAACAAAGGGTAGGAATATCAATTCCCAGCTCCTTTGCAGCTTTATATATTGTAGTACCCCTTGGTACGTCAACCTCTTTATTATCAATGGTAAGCTTTATTGTTTCCATTACTCTTTTGATTAACTGATAAATATTGCATCAAACTTACATTTCTCCATACAGGCACCGCATTTTATACAAATTGAGGAGTCAATGAGGTGTACCTCTTTTCTTTCGCCAGAAATAGCGTTTACAGGGCAGACTCTCGCACAGGCGGTGCAGCCAACACAATTCTCGGCATTGACAATATATTCCATCAGACTGCGGCACTGTCCTGCGGGGCATTTTTTATCAGTAACGTGTGCAACATACTCATCCCAGAAGTTGTCGAGCATTGAAAGAACCGGATTTGGTGAAGTTTGACCAAGACCACAGAGCGAAGTATCCTTAATTACAAGACTCATGTTTCTCAGTCTGTCAAGATCGCTTAGAGTTCCTTTTCCATCGCAAATCTGTCCGAGGAGTTCATGAAGCCTTTTATTTCCGATCCTGCATGGAGCACATTTTCCACACGACTCCTCGACAGTAAAGTCAAGAAAATATTTTGCCATCGAAACCATGCAGTCATCCTGGTCAAGCACAATCATAGCACCTGAACCCATCATAGAGCCGGCTGCAATAAGGTTGTCAAAATCGATCGGGGTGTCAAGATGTTTTTCTGTCAGACAGCCTCCAGAAGGTCCTCCGGTTTGAACACCTTTAAATTTCTTACCATTCCTTATGCCACCGCCTATTTCAAAGATCACTTCACGAAGGGTGGTTCCCATCGGAACTTCAATCAGTCCAACATTATTGATCTTTCCTGCAAGAGCAAATACTTTTGTTCCCTTGGCTTTTTCAGTTCCGATGCTGCTGAACCATTTTGACCCTTTAAGAATAATAACAGGAATAGCAGCAAAGGTCTCAACATTATTAACATTTGTGGGTTTTCCACGGTAACCCGATTCTGCCGGGAATGGTGGTTTTACAGTTGGTTCTCCGCGAAGCCCTTCCATTGAATGAATAAGGGCAGTCTCTTCACCGCAGACAAATGCACCGGCGCCATATCGGAGAGTTATATCGAAATTGAAACCGGTACCTAAAATATCATTTCCCAGTAAGCCATATTCCCTGGCCTGTTTAATAGCTATTTTTAATCTTTCTATAGCAAGAGGGTATTCGGCACGGATATAGATCAGACCATTTGAAGCACCGATGCTGTATCCGCATATTGCCATAGCTTCAAGTACCGAATGAGGATCACCTTCAAGAACAGACCTGTCCATAAATGCTCCGGGATCGCCTTCATCAGCATTACACACAACATATTTTTCATCTGATACGCTTTTGCGGGCCAGTTCCCATTTCAATCCTGTAGGGAAGCCACCACCGCCACGACCTTTCTGTCCGGAATCTTTAACAACTTTTATTACCTCTTCAGGACTCATCTCAGACAGCACTTTCCCCAGGGCCTGATAGCCCTCACGGGCAATGTACTCATCAATATTCTCGGGATTTATGAACCCGCAGTTGCGGAGAACGATCCGGAGCTGTTTCTTGAAAAAGCCCATATTTTTTGAATCGGCAAAAGGTTCCTTTGTAACAGGATCCTGATATAAAAGCCGGGTGATTTTCCTTCCTTTTATAACATGCTCTTCAACAATTGTTTGTGCATCTTCTGGTTTAACCTGAACATAGAAAGTGTTGTCGGGCAGAACCTTCACAATAGGTCCTTTTTCGCAAAAGCCAAAGCATCCTGTCACAATAACCTGAACAGAATCTACCAGTCCTCTTGCTTCAAGTTCGTCTCTTAAATTGCAGACAATAGCATCGCTTTCTGAAGCATGGCAACTTGTACCACCGCAAACCAGAAGATGCATACTGTATTTTGACATAATTATTCCTCCTTATTATTTAAGTCAACTGTTTCGTAATTCACAGGGATGATGCCATCCACAAACTCCCCTGTCTTTATATATTTTTCAATAATCTGGTCGGCCCTTTTAAGGTCGACAAAACCATAAACAACCGGATCTTGTCCCGGAAGTTTTACCTCGATGGTAGGTTCTGCATAGCAATATCCCATACAGCCAGTCTGGGTTACTACTGCTGCAATGTTCCTTCTGTCAAGTTGTTCCAGAAAAAACTCCATTACTGTTTTTGCTCCTGATGCAATACCACATGTTGCCATGGCAACTTTTACCTGAACGCTATTTTCAGGATTTAAAGCCTTAATCCGGATATCCAACCCGCTCTTCAACTCATCGCGTTTCTTCTTCAGGTCTGCAAGTGACAAGATTTTTGACATGCTGTTAATCGTTAAGTTTAAAATTTATTGTTCGCGTTTCCAATCTTTGTTGACTATCGCCAATTATAAATAAGAAATTGCAGAACGTTTGAAAATAAATGAGGTTATATGTAAAATAACTGATACTCAAATAACCTTTTTTGCGCTGTTAAATTTATCAGTTTTATTTCTTATTCCGTTAAAAAACTTCTTTTAAACTTTGCCGGAAAACAAAGCCAGATGCCTCAATTTCTTTCAGGTTTTCACCTATCATGGAGCCTAAATCCTCGAGAAGGCTTCTGCTATTCAAGGTGTTTAATCCAAGATATTCTTTAGTCTCTTTTGTTGAAAAACGGTAATTGCCCTTGTCAGTAAAATGGCGGTAAATAAAATCAATATCCGGGTTTACTGAAATCAATATTATTACTATACCTGCAATATCTCCAAGTAGTTGCCGGTCTTTATGGCTGAATGAAAAGGTGGCTTTTACCTGAGTTCCTTTTCCTTCTATTGATTCGATGATGAGATTTCCACCTGTCATTTCCGTATAGTATTTCAAAAGGGGAAGTCCTGATCCCATCTTTCTTTTTGTGCGGGTGGCTTCGGATATATCAGTTATATTTTCATGAATATCTACAGGTATTCGTGTCCCATTATCTGTGACCACAATACGGTAAAGATCATTTTTAACAGATTCTGTAATCTCAATTGAGATTTTATCCGCTTTAGCCCTGATCGAGTTCTGAACTATGTCGAGTATGTTTAGTGATAGTATTTTCATTCTTTAATAATATTTTTCTGATTTTTGTGAAGATAAAACAGTTTATGACTGTAATCCCGGCAGGTTCTTGTTGGCTGAAGATTCGCTTTTCCTGTAATTATTTCTGTTATTTCCGGAATGGTCATTTTTTTCTGATAGTAATCATCTGATAGATTATGCAAAAAAACCACTTTTGAATTCATGTGAGTTTTATTACTGCACAAAGATATTAAAATTAGTTGTGAATTAAATAACAATGTTAATAAAATAACAAAAGTTTATAATATTTCTAAATAAGGGCAGGATAATTTGTAATGTTATGGCAATTTGGAGCTGATTACTTATTATTTCAGGTATTGGCTATTGCGGGAATTTATTGAAGTGCTTTTAAAACTGAACTCTTTAGCCTGGTTCATTCCTAAACTTTAAATTAAGCATAATTTTTCACTTTTGAGGGTATCATTATCCTGCATGTTGGATATTTCGGTGATGTTGATCCTAAAACGGCCATGTTTTCAAACCTTAATATGTAGAATCTTAAAACAGAGTTAATGGAAGTATCCCCTACTTCAAAAGCTAATCTTTATACACATCTTTTTTATTAAGTTCCAGCTGCGAGAAGGAGATCACTCATTCCTCCAAACCTCCGCAAGCTCCTATTTGTCGGAATTCGGGATGATGGATTATTTTCGGGGACATTGGAAAAAGGAGGGGAGAGTTTTTTATCGGACTTTTATCTGGTGTTTAACTAAGTACGGAAGCAATAGTTTCAGTTTCTTGTATATCATAGTACAAAGGGGTTGTTTTGTTGTAACGACTTTAAATATAGCTGAATAAGTTATAAATAAAGAACAAAAAAACCTTTTTTATGAATAATTCAGGTTAGTTTACAAAAGCTAAACATGAAAATAACTATCAAGCCGGTTTCCCCTTTTCATCCTGTATTGAACAAAGAGCAGAAGAAGTGCTATCGGAAGAATTGAAACAGCAACAATAGCTGACCATCTTATTTCGATTGAATTAAAAGCATATTTATCTATAAATGCTTCAGTAACCATGCAGAACAAAGAAAGTATCAGGAATGCTATTGCCAGAATATTAAATCCCCTGAAATGAGCTATTTTCCAGAGTAATGTAATGATGGTAACAGAAACAAAAAAGGCTACTGTTATAGGCAGTCCGATTGGATAAAACCAGGTTAGGCTGCCTGAAATGAGATCAAAAAGAAATAGCATGGTTAAAATAGTAATCAATAGACCCGGGATAACTATAAAATATTTTTTAAAGGCCAGAAGTATAAGAGTAAGGCAGATCCAGGCTGCAGCAACTGATGTGTCTGCGAAAAGTGACCAGGAAATTTTCTTACTGAGTTCAAAGTCAACAATTGTGCAGACTACTATTCCGGAAAAGGCAATAATTCCACTTATTTCCCACAGGTGTTTCCGTCTCTCCTCTTTATGCACTGATATTATGTCGGAGGGATAATAATCAGATTGCTCCGGTTTTTCACCAACCGGCTCTGTCCCGCTGGTTCTCCCGCAGAGAGGACAAATTTTCATACCTTTATCCAGCTCTACTCCACAGTGTTCACATAAGATCATATTGTAACTATTTATTATTTAATATTTTAACGCCTATACCTGAGTTTGTAAAATGTTTTAGAAAATGTTTCTCAAGTTCTGTTGAACCGGAAACATTACAAAAATTCAGTCTCAGTTTATTCCCGAAAGAGACCATGGCACAGCTGATCTTAACATGCTTATTCGGAGGTGTCGGCACCACTTCAATTGACTCAATATGTTTCTGCATGTCCTCAGGAAGTATAACGTTGCCAAGATTGGTCATTATGCCGGAACATTGCCTTGTGCCTAGTCTTCTGTAAACTGCGGAAATTGCCATACTTTTTATAAAGAGGGGCATAACCCTTATGAACGGACTCTTCTCATGGCTTACATTTTGTGATAAGAAACGGCTTATCTGTTTCACATCTGTTCCGGTCTGCAGCTGGTGATGGATAATTTTAACAATTTCTTCAAAGGTGTAAATCCCCAGCCTGAGATCAATCTCCGGCATTACAAAGAGCGAAAAATTGCGCATTGTATTGGTCGGAAACTTTTTACGCAGATTAACAGGAACCTCAATCCGCAGAACTCCCCTTCTTGTTTTCCTCCCCTCTTTTTTCTCATTAAGGTAAATCTCCTGAAGGGCAAAAAGATAAACTGATACAACATACTCTGTAATTGATACATTATAACTTCGGGCTGCTTCAAGAAGTTTATCAAGCGAAATTTCTGAACGGATGACCCGCAGGCGGGGCTTTTTATTCAGAATGAAAGGAACATGCCAGGCTTTGGTGAGCTTTCCTGGCGGCGGAATTTTTTTTCTGAAGAACCTGTTATATCCATCTTCCATTTCCCCTTCATCAACCGGGCTGTCGGGTAATATAATTCCTTCCGAAGACAGGAGGGTCTTGTCAGTTAGTTTTAAGTATGTGTAAAGCAGCGATTTAAGGAATTCAAAGGCACCCCCGCCATCAGTAAGAATGTGAATGAACTCTACAGAGATCCTGTTCTTTTTAATAAGGATTCTGTAAAGAGGTTCGTTTATTCTTTTTGCAGCAAAAGCAGTACAGGGTATTTTTTCCTCGGTCTGAATGCGTGGAAGCTGCATGTTGTATTCAAGATAATACCAGAACAACCCGCTGCCAAGCGATACACTGAAATAGGGAAAGCGTCTTGATGTTACCTCAACAGCCTCTTTTATTGCCGAAAATCTGACAGGCTCTTTTAGAGATGCAGTAATCCTGAAAACAGCAGTTAATTCATCAGACATTATTGCCGGAAACAGCTTCGCAGCATTATCAAGCTTTAACCACCCGATCTCCTGAATAGATTTTGTATCGATCCTGTTACCCTCCATTTATTTATTACAAAATTACAAAATCTTTATCAATTTTAAGATAATGCTAAGTTCAGCAAATAGCTTGAATTCAGATTTAAAATTCATATTTTTGCTTTCCGTTTTATGAATATTCATACATTTTAAATAATCCTTATGAGAAGATTTAAATTCCTGCAGATGGCTGTTTGCCTGATTTTATTAATGGTGGTTCAATTTTACTACGCTGATGCGCAGATGCCGCAACGCGTCGGCAATCAGGTTGCCATTATGGGCTGGACTGACGATACACATTACCTGATAAAAACTTTTGATACTGATAAAAATCCTGTAATCCAGAGTGTTGATATTAAATCAGGAAAAGGGGTTGTTGTTCCTCCAGCAAAAACAGAAAGAGACCTTATCGCAAAAGCTCTTCCGCAGGGGACATCTTTAACCATGAATGATGTAATCAGTCCTGATAAGAAAAGGGCCATTCTAATAAAAGACAATGACCTGTATCTTTTTACAACCGGGGTTGCAGAACTGAAGCGACTTACATCTGACATAATTGCAGAGGTTAATACCCGCTTTTCGCCTGATGGAAAAAAATTAGCATATACAAAAAACAAGGATCTGTATGTTTATGATCTTGAAGGGAATAAAGAGATAAGGCTTACTTCGGACGCATCTGAAAAGGTTTATAACGGTTATTCTTCATGGGTTTATATGGAGGAGATTCTGGGCAGGCAAAGCCGTTATGCTGCATTCTGGTGGTCTCCCGACGGGAATAAATTAGCATTCCTGAGAACAGATGATTCTGCTGTTCCTGTTTTTACACTTAACAGACTCGATGAGGCCGACGGGATTCACGGACTGATCGAAGCAACTCCTTATCCAAAACCCGGAGATCCCAATCCGAAAGTAAAAATGGGCATAGCAGATTTAACTTCAGGAACCACGGCTTGGGTAAAAACAGATTATAGCATCGACCAGTATATTGCCTGGCCATTCTGGACCCCTGATAGTAAAAAACTTGCTATTCAGATAGTTAATCGCGATCAGAATGACCTAAGTATTATTCTTGCTGATTACACGACCGGCGATTTCACGAAAATCTATAATGAAACCACGAAGACCTGGATCGAGTTTCATGAAGATATTTATGTAATGGGCAATGGCTCAGGATTTATTATTAGAAGCAGTAAGAGTGGTTGGGAGAATCTCTATTATTATGGCTGGGACGGGCGGCTTATTTCACAACTTACCGGTCTGGATTTCAGGATCACTTCAATTGACAGGGTTGATGAAGATCTTAAAGTAGTTTATTTTTCAGCAACAGGCCTGGAATCGACTGATATTCACGCCTTCAGGGTAGGGCTTGATGGCAATAATCTTTTGAAGATTACAAACGGTGATGGAACTCATTCTGTAAGTGTTTCTCCTAAAGGAAATTATATACTGGACACCTGGAGCAGTATATCAAGTGCAGGTTCCATTTTAGCTTATGGTAAGAATGGTAAGCTATTGAAAGAGATCTATAAATTTGACCAGCCGGCTTTTGATCCTTTGAAAAATTTAAAACAGGAATTTTTAAAAATCAAGACAGCTGATGGCTTGTTTGATATGCCGGCAATAATTACCTATCCCGTCAATTTTGATCCTGCAAAAAAATACCCGGTAGTTTTTACAATATATGGTGGTCCTGATTTCAAGAATGTCAGCAATAAATGGCCGGGGAATACTCCTTCATGGTATTCCCAGAATGGGATAATTACTTTTACCGTGGATCATCGAGGTTCGGGTCAGTTTGGCAGGAGAGGCCTTGATTATATTTACCGCTGTCTGGGGAAATGGGAGATTCTTGATTATGAAGATGCTGTGAAGTGGCTCATTGCAAAGCCATATATAGATCCTGAAAGAATGGGCATTACAGGCAGTTCATATGGAGGTTATATGACCTGTCTGGCCCTGACCAAAGGCGCAGACTACTGGACGCACGGATTTGCGGGATCATCAGTTACTGATTATCGACTTTATGATAATATTTATACAGAGCGTTATATGGACACGCCTCAGGATAATCCGGAAGGTTATAAAGAGGGTTCAGCTCTTACTTTTGTTAAAAACTACAAAGGGAAACTGTTTCTTACACATGGCGACATGGACGATAATGTACACATGCAAAATTCAATTTACCTGATTTCAAGACTTGAGGATGCAGGGAAATCATTCGAATTCATGTTATATCCGGGTGGTCGTCATGGGTGGGGTGGTGCAAAGGCTCTTCACTCCAGAGGCTTAGCAAATAATTTCTGGATGAGAAGCTTTTTTGGAAAATAATTCCGTTAATAACTTTGACAATTCATTTTGTTCGGGGTGGGAAGTGTTGGAGGCTCGTCAGGACGGACCTCCAATACTTCCCAAGTGACTCTGTAAAGATCTGTCATTCCGAGCGTTAGCGAGGAATCTCTCTATAAATTATTTTAAGAATATCATTGATTGCCAATACTCATATAACTTTTTATTATTCATTCCGGTCATTTATGATCAATTTTATTTAACATGGCGGATATGGAATCTGCTATTGTTTATTAAATTGCAAACTTTATTTTAAAAAAGACAGGTACTCAAATTCCAAACTTATGATTATAGGTATTCTCAAAGAATCGGGAACTGAAAAAAGGGTAGCAATTCTTCCCGGGGAGGTTTCCGTATTGAAAAAGATGGGCATAGAAGTTTTAGTTGAATTAAACGCAGGGGAGAGGGCTTTTGCAGCTGATGCCATATATCAGACAGCAGGAGCAGCCATTGCTGATCGTAAGGAAATAATTTCTAAAGCCGCTCTCTTGTTATCGGTAAATCCACCCGTTGAAGATGATATTAGTTCATTCAGGGAGGGACAGGTTTTATGCTCTGTCCTTAACCCCGTTGAAAATGTTATATGGATTGAGAAGGCGCGTCTCCAGGGAATAACAGTGCTTGCCCTTGATCTTGTTCCCCGCACAACCAGGGCACAGTCAATGGATGTACTCTCTTCAATGGGCACAGTATCTGGGTATAAAGCTGTTCTTGATGCTGCATCTTTATTGCCACGGTTTTTTCCGATGTTCATGTCGGCTGCAGGAACAATTAAACCGGCAAAAGTACTTATTCTGGGAGCAGGTGTGGCCGGATTGCAGGCAGTTGCCATCGCGCGCAAACTGGGTGCTGTTGTTGAGGTATTCGATGTCAGATCTGCTGTAAAAGAGGAAGTGAAAAGCCTTGGGGGAAAATTTATTGAGGTTGAAGGTGCCAAAGAAGATGCAGCTGCAGGAGGATATGCGGTTGAGCAGTCTGATGAGTTTAAAAGAAAACAGCAGGAACTGATTCAGCAGAGGGCTATTGCTGCAGATGTGGTTATTGCCACAGCTCAGATCCCGGGACGAAAAGCTCCTGTTCTCATTGTTAAAGAGACAATAAGTTCTATGAAACCGGGTTCAGTTATTGTTGACCTGGCAGCCTCTTCAGGAGGAAATTGCGAGCTTACAGAAAACGGGAAGAGCATTCTTGTGAATGGGGTAACTATTATCGGACGGTCTGACTACCCCTCAGATATGCCAACTGACGCCAGCAAGATGTTTGGATGTAATATCATCAACCTTTTGAAGATTATGGTTGATAAAGAGGGTACCCTTGTGCTTAATATGCAGGACGATATTGTGAATGGAACAACAGCTGTTCATGGAAAGGAATATGTAAGCCAGAGAATAAAACAAATGCTAAATATTAAATAGATATATAATGGAAAATATTCTTGAATTTTTCTTACTGAACAGAAATGTTATTTTTATTGTGATTCTTTCAATTTTTCTTGGCATTGAGGTGATAAGCCATGTTCCGGCAGTTCTACATACTCCTTTGATGTCGGGTGCAAATGCTATCCACGGAGTTGTAATTATTGGCGCCATAATTGTTATGGGGCATGCAGAAACAACCGGAGCCATGATACTCGGATTTCTGGCTGTTGTGCTTGGTACACTGAATGTTGTTGGAGGTTTTGTTGTAACTGACAGAATGCTTGAAATGTTCAGAAAAAAGAAGTAATCAAACTCATTAGAAAAAAATAATATTCAATATAATGAACGATATAACTCAATTCTCTTCAGGTATCTCAATCCTGGAAATTTCTTATGTTTTTGCCTCGGTTCTTTTTATTTTAGGGTTGAAAATGTTAAGTCATCCTCTCTCAGCCCGCCGCGGTAATATTCTTGCTGCGATAGGGATGGTTCTGGCAATTATTGCTACAATTTTTCTTCATCAGAAAGATGAAAAGCCCATTGGAAACATCGGCCTCATTCTTGCTGCCATATTTGTTGGAACAGCTATTGGATGGATCATTGCCAGAAGAGTAAAAATGACAGCTATGCCCCAGCTTGTTTCCTTGTTTAACGGTATGGGAGGAGCAGCTGCAGCTTTGATATCAATAATGGAGTTTCCACATATCAGTCAGGAGCTTATAGCAAAAAGCGGTATGGCTAACGGTCAGGTGCTGGCAATACTTCTAGGACTCATGATCGGAACTGTATCGTGGGCTGGCAGTATGGTTGCTTTTGGAAAGCTCGATGGCTGGATAGGTGATATGCGTATTAAAGCAATGAAATATGTGAATCTGGCGATTCTTACTGTACTTATCGGGTTTATCGTGTTTATTATGACCCGTAATGTGCAGGCAAGTATTGAACTGATGCCTTTCATATATATAATGTTTGCAGTTGCTGTTATTTATGGTGTTTTGTTTGTTATGCCAATCGGAGGCGCTGATATGCCTGTGGTTATTTCGCTTCTGAACTCATTTACCGGAGTGGCAGCGGCGATGGGAGGATTTCTATATAATAATCAGGCAATGCTTACCGGAGGGATACTTGTTGGTTCCGCCGGAACAATCCTTACAATTCTCATGTGCAGGGCAATGAACCGCTCTTTGATTAATGTGATAATCGGAGTGTTTGGCGGAGGAGGCCAGACAAATTCGACAGAAGCAGGTTCCGTAAAAGAGATTTCGCTTTCAGATGCTGCAGTGCTGTTAAGCTATTCCAGAAAAGTTGTTATTGTTCCCGGTTACGGACTGGCCGTTGCTCAGGCTCAGCATATATGTCATGATCTTGATAAATTGCTGGAAGAAAAGGGTGTTGAGGTGAAATATGCCATCCATCCTGTTGCAGGTCGTATGCCGGGGCATATGAATGTATTGCTTGCTGAAGCAGATGTGCCTTATGAGCAGCTTGTTGAGAGCGATGAGATAAATCCCGATCTGCCAAATACCGATGTTCTTGTCGTTATAGGTGCAAATGATGTTGTTAATCCTGCTGCGGAAGATGATCCTTCCAGTCCTATTTATGGTATGCCGATTATTAAAGCGCGTGATGCAAAGAACATCATTGTTATGAAGAGAGGAATGGGCAAGGGTTATGCAGCCATTGAGAACATGCTCTTTTTTAATGATAAAACAAGAATGTTATTCGGTGATGCTAAGGGAACTCTGCAAAATCTTGTGAATGAGGTGAAAAGCTTATAGTCTGATCGTTACCTTCATATCGCAAATAAAATAATGGACCTCCCCAATAATGTGCTTACGCAGCTAAGAGCTGCAATGAAAGAGAATAACATTGACGGATATCTAATTCCTTCCGCCGATCCCCATCTTGGAGAATATATTCCAGAGCACTGGCGTATTATTTCCTGGCTTACAGGATTTACCGGTTCTTCTTCCACTCTGTTTATTACAGATTCATTTGCAGGATTATGGAGTGATTCGCGGTATTTTATACAGGCTGAAAATCAACTTCAGAATTCAGGCTTTGTTTTGATGAAACCTTTTCTTCCGGATTTTAAAGATTGTATTGAATGGATCGCCGGTAATATTAATACGGGAAGCAAGATAGCCGTTGATGGTCGTATTTTTTCTATAGGGAGTAAACGAAAAGCCGAAAAGTTACTGAAAGGGAAAAATGTTACTTTAGATCTGGAGTGTGATCTTATCTCTGAATTCTGGAACGACCGTCCGCCAATGCCTGATTCAAAGGCCTTAGATCATTCTCTGATCTTCTGCGGAAAAGACAGGGCAACAAAGATCTCTGACCTGCGCAGACAGATGATAAAGCAAAATACAGACTATCACCTTCTTACCTCTGTTGATGATATAATGTGGTTGCTTAATATCAGAGGAAACGACGTTAAATACTGCCCGTTGCTGACATCATTTGCAATTGTCGATCAGGATCAAATCCTGCTATTTGTCGAAGATAACAAGATCCCGCTTAAGCTGGCCTCAGAGTTTGATAAACTTGATATTGTCATGCTTCCCTATGATGAGATAACAGGCATGTTGTCCACATTACCATCAGGCTCTACAATATTAATCACTACGGAAACAACTTCTGCCAGTTTATTCAATTCAATTCCGGAGGGGATGACTATCAAAGAAGATATCAGTATCCCAACCAGGCTGAAGGCAATAAAGAACAGCACCGAGATTGAAAACATTGGAAAAGTGATGGTCAGGGATGGCGTTGCACTGACGAAGTTTTTCTTCTGGCTTGAACAGAATATCGGATTATTGGCTATTTCAGAGTTAACTGTAAATGAAAAACTTAATGCTTTCAGGTCAGAGCAGGATAATTTTCTTGGTCCCAGCTTTTCAACTATTGCCGCATTTGGAGCTCACGGTGCTTTACCTCATTATTCTGCAACTGCTGAATCGGATTCCGTTATCGGTATAAATGGAATTCTTCTGGTCGACTCAGGAGGTCAGTATCTTGACGGTACTACCGATATAACCAGAACAATAGCAACCGGAAGACCGGAGGCAGGACAAAAGAGAGACTTTACTCTGGTTCTTAAAGGGACCATCGCTCTTGCCATGGCAAAGTTTCCGGAAGGTACAAAAGGGATCCAGCTTGATATACTTGCCAGAAAAGCATTATGGGAACGGGGACTTAATTATGGTCATGGAACAGGTCACGGGGTGGGCTTCTGCCTGAATGTCCATGAAGGGCCTCATAGCATCGGACCATCTGGAGGAACGTCCTCAAAGATTGTTATTGAACCCGGGATGCTAATTTCTGATGAGCCAGCTATTTACAGGGAAAAGGAGTACGGAATCAGAATTGAAAACCTGATTCTCTGTTATGAAGATGAAGAGACTGAATTCGGAAAATTCCTGAAGTTTGATACCTTATCTCTGTGCTATATTGATAAATCTTTAATTGACATTTCTTTGCTTGATAAGAAAGAGATTGACTGGCTCAATTCCTATCATGCCGAAGTATATCAGAAACTGAGTCCTTTCATAACCTCTGAAGAAAGGTTATGGCTTAAGGATAAAACGGCGGAACTCTAAAGAATACTCTCCATCAGAACAACATCCATAACCGGGAATTCAGTGATACGTAACCTGGCACAACCGTATGGGACCAGGGTGATTATTACCGGATCTCCATCCTGATTAACCGGACTTATCGGAGGTATATCTGCTGAGTTATTCTTTAGTGTCCAGTCAGGAAGCAGGATAGCCCGTGTTTTCAAAAAGAGAGGTGCATCGGTGGTTGACCGGAGATATTTACCTGAATCAGCCGACCATATCATATCACCGGTATCTGAAAAGGGATATTTCCCAATCTGATTTACAGTAAGTTTAAATCCCCGCGCCGGATTATCTTTATCCAGCAGCAATCCGTAGTTCCAGGCACTCCCGGGATAAATCTCCCAATCTGTACTTCCCTTGTAGCTGAAATTATCATAGTTTATCCTGACACTCCTGTATTCCTTTTCAATTCTTAATGAAAAGATGAGAGGTCCGCGAAGAACAGATAATGAATTATTAAACCTTTTCTCGACACGGATCTTCATTGGGATTTCTATAGATATCTGGTCGCCATTTTTCCATTTTTCTTCAATCTTATAGCCGGAAACACCATGAACGTTAATAATTTTTCCTTTGTAACTGATTTTTACCGTATCGGCCCATCCGGGAATCCTCACTTCAAGAGGGAATCTTACAGACTCTTTTGCAGCGATGGTAAGCTTAATCGATCCGTCAAACGGATAATTTGTCTCCTCTGTTATTGTTACCTCTTTCCCGTTGCTGACAAGTGCTTTAACTACTGATGGACCGTATGTTACCAATGCCAGTCCATTGTCGTTTGTTGCCATCCACATACTCTCAACAAACTTTGGCCAGCCCTGGTGCATATTTGCCAGGCAGCATCCGAAGTTAGGCATGAGGCCATAAACATTAGAGTAATCTCCATTTGTGCTCCAGTCTCTTTTAGCTGCTGAGACAAGTACCTGATTAGATTGCTGGTCGTATTGATGCGACCACATATCAGGAGTTGTTGTTCCGGGTAAAGAGTTGTAGGAGAGTAGTTCCAGTCTGTCGGCAAGAGTGCTGGTTCCGAATATGGCATAGAGTTCCCCGAGGGAAAACATTAATTCCACCACGGAGCATAATTCAGTACCTTGACGTGGACTTCTTCCGGAAAGATGTTCATCTCCTGAAAATCTTCCACCGGCCTGACCGTGATTCAGATCATATTTTTCAATTCCAGAAAAAACAGCTTTTTTGAATCTTTCATCGCTGGATTGCTGATACCATAATCCGGGATACTTAATTGCCATTGCGTTATTTACGACATGGGCAGTTAAACCATCGACACCCCAGTTCAGGGGTATTTTCTTACCGGCTGATGCAGCGGAATCCCAGGGGAATTTTTCATAATATGAGGTCCAGTCCGAACTGTTTTTCTGAATAGATTCGATAGTCTCAAGAATCCATGGCTCACCTGTCTGTCTGAATAGCCAGTATCCGGTGACTGCATTCTCCATGGCTCTTACACCCCGCCAGTCTTTATCGGGCCAGTCGGGTGGAGTATCGTGAAGGTATCTGAAATATTTAGTCAGAACATCAATAGCCCTTTTGTCACCGGTGGCTTCATAATACTGCATAAGTGCTTTATTTGCGACAGCCAGCGGCCACCTGTCCTTGTTTTTTACGGGGCCGTACCATCCTGAATCTGAGCTACTTGTAATAATAGGCTCGATCCATGTTTTTACTTTACTTATTAGTCGTTCATCGTTGAGCAGGTATGCAA
Source organism: uncultured Bacteroidota bacterium (assembly GCA_903824785.1). Taxonomy (GTDB): domain Bacteria; phylum Bacteroidota; class Bacteroidia; order Bacteroidales; family VadinHA17; genus LD21. Next base: position 29,696 of record CAIJYD010000075.1, on the reverse strand, counting down.
GCGGCACAAGTCCGTCGAGAAAATAGGGGCCGCGCTCCCACGCCTCTCCATCCCCGCCATGCCATGCCGATTTGACCAGGTCGGGCCAGAAATCGTCAATATTTCCTGTTAGTCCTGCAGCCTGAGCTTCGAGTTGTGATTTCAGCCAACCGGTAGGTTTTACAGTTCCCAGGGGAAGTCTGATAAAAGAATTCTGTCGCAGAGGTGAAGGGTTCCCTTTGTAGTTTGTATTCCCATGCTGCCTGACACAACTTAAAAAGATGAGAGAAACAACAATTAAAACCGGGAGAATGTTTTTCTTCATTTTATTATTTATTTGTGATAGATCAATACCAGGTTCATAAAAGTCAAAATGTAAAAGTCCTTCAACTCTATCAACCCCTTCAACCCCTTCAACCCCTTCAACCTTTTAACTTCAGAAACTCCAAGCTCCGGCTCACTCCAAACTATTTCTCCTCATAAACCTTCAACTCATCGAACCAGGCAATACCCTGCCCCGGCATTTTCAGCAGGAGGTTTGTTTTAAATGAATGGAGTGTGTCGGAAGGAATTGTAACAAAAGTTATATACCGCCTCCAGTTAGCGTCAGGTATAAACCTGGCCCTGCCGAAATCACCGAATGTTATCTCAGCGTATTGCGGCCCGGATTTTTCACCCTCTTTTATATTATTTCTGCCATCAGGATAATTATTTTGTCTCAGTTCAGGATCGGATTTAGCCCAGACTGAGATAATATATGATGAACCTGCTTTGACTGAAAAGGGAAAGAGCCTGAGAGTAATGCTTTTATTCTCAACAGGGGTGATTAACCTTACAGAATGATTTCCTTCATGATGTTCCCTCGTGTCGAGAAAGTATGTTGCTCCTCTGTCTCCCCCGGGTCGTGCATAGCATGCTGAAGGTATTCCCGGACTTGTAATATCTTCAAAACCCGGATCAGTAATAAGGTTTTTCATGGTTGATGTTGCCACCTGTTTTTCGGGAAGAAGGCTTATAAGGTAAACCTGCGATCCGAAAGCTGAAAGCTGATCTTTAATCAATCCCCCTGAAACAGCTACTGAACGGTTTTCAAACAAAACCCTGGCTGTTCCGTTCTTTAGGCCATTTATTTTTATTGTTGCTCCGGATGGCTCGTTTTTTTTGTTGACAGCCATTACTATCAATTGATTATCATGAAGCCTTGAGGTTGTAATAATATTATCCGATAATGACACAACAGGTAAAGTCTCTTCCTCAGAAAGGAGCCAGGGTGTAAGTTCAGCTATTTCGGTTGCCATTTTTCCACATTCGCCCCACATGGCAGACGATTTAGGGAAATAACTAAGACCTTGACGTACAAAATATTGTATTCCGGTTGCACCATTTATAATTGACTGATAAGTCATGGTTCTTATTTCCTGTATGGTTGGTTCCCGGGCCCATAATTCTCCTCCTCCGAAAGTTTGCAGAGCCATCCATACAGCTCTTTTACCTGCAAACTCCTTCGTAAGCGCCGCGGCTGCATCACCTGCCATGGAAACCGGCACGACGGGAACCGGATAGGGATCGGCCATCACAATGTCGAGTGCATTTATATATCTTTTTGAAGAGAGGAATGGAACCATAAAAACAATTGAAACCGGATGCCAGGGATCATTTTCTTTTACAGTGCGATAGATCTCTTCTAATTTGTCAGGCGGGATTTTCATTCCATTAGGCTCATCTGAGATGTACCAGCAGAGTAATGCCGGATGATCTTTAAAGGTTTTAATTTCTTCAAGAAGACGCTTCCTTTTCTCTTCTTCGCTCAAGCCTTCAATCTTTGAACCGACACCACCACCTCCGGAAACGGATAGAAGATTATAATGCACCTTAATGCCAAGTTCAGCACAGCGGTCCATATAGGCCTTCCGGTCGGTAAGTGTCTCTGGTGTAATCTTCTGGTAAGGCGACATCATATTGAATCCCCTGACAACCTCTTCTTCAGGCATCGTGGGATAAACAGGTGAATAGCAGTAAAATCCGAATGGGAAAAATGGGAGTTTGTTTACTATTAATCCTCCTGTGAGTCTGTTTGTTTTTACTTCATTTGGTTTGTAACTCAGGATTGTCAGAGTGGTATTTGTTTTATAAATCAAACCATCCGAAGCGGTGATCTCTGCTTCCACTTTGTAAACAGCGGGTGTCAGATTACAATTAAAAGGGATCCGAACCACATTTCCCCGCGGAAAACCATTCCATGATGAAAGTTCCTTATCCTTTATCTTAAGTCTGACTGTGAGATTTTTTCCAGTAACTCCTTCAGGTGTATGAAGTATCATTTCACCTGTTCTTTCGTATGAATAGAAACTCAGCCTTGAGTATAAGCTGAATGTTCTTGTATCAGCTTTCTGGCCGTAGGAAACATTATTAGTCAGAATAATAAATACTGATAACCAGTTAATTATTGTTTTCCCGGAAAGTAATTTCTTCAGATACTTTAACATAATTCAAGATTCCTTTTCAGGATGGTTATAACAGGTTATTTATTGTCTTATTCGATTTCAAGCAGGAAGTTTTTTTTACAGGTATATTATTATGCAGACAAAATATATCAAATATCTCAAAGCGACAAATTTTCTCTTTATTTCTTTTTCATTCCTATTCATTCCGCAAACCTGAGAATTTAGTTATCTCAATATTTCTAAACCTGCATGGACGAAGGAGTAATTTGTTCCGGAGATTAACGGAGGCTGTAATGGAAAAGGATAAGAGATCCGGCAATTTTTAAAGTAGTTATTTGAGAGTCGCAATTATTCTTGAACTTTCTGTAATTTTATATTTTCAATTTAACTTTAAAACTTATTAAAATGGCCCGACATTTTATTATCCTGTTTGCTATCCTGATCTATTCTTCCTGCAAGAATGTAAATACAAAAACGGAAGCGGTACAATTACCGGTCTCAGCTGAGATCCCTTCAATAGACAAGGGTGATGTTGACTATAGCAACTATTTTATTGACAAAACAATGCGGTTGGATTACTTTCATTCAGGTACTGCATCTGAGGAGCATTTTGCAACTGACCGGATTGTTTCGGATGGGATCTGGAGCGGAAGCAGGAAAAGTCTGACAGATAAGCTGAAACTAGGTTTATATTTCTTTGAAGTTATTGATAAGGAGTCAAAGGTACTTCTCTATTCAAGAGGGTTTGCGAGCATTTTCGGTGAATGGCAGACTATACCTGAAGCGAATGAAAAATGGGGTACATTCCAGGAATCGCTGAGGTTTCCCTGGCCTATTAAACCTGTAACTGTAATATTGAAAAAGAGGGATGCTTTAAATAATTTCAGTACAATATGGACGTCAGATATTGATCCTGATTCAAGGGCAGTAAACCCTGCGGATCTTATTCATACAAATAAAGTTGATGTTATTGCAGAGAACGGACCGGCAGATCAGAAGGCAGATCTTGTTATTCTTGGCGATGGTTATTCCGAAACGGAGATGGAAAAGTTCAGAAATGATGCAACAAGACTGGCGGGATATCTTATGAATGCTGAGCCATTTAAATCGCATAGTAAAGATTTTAATATCAGGGCAATAGAGACCCCTGCTGAGTTATCCGGAGTGAATAAGCCACACCATGGAGTATTCAGGCGCACCCCGCTGACGGTTCATTACAGCAGCTTCGACTCGGAGCGGTATGCACTTTCGTACGATAACAGAACAATACGTGACATTGCCTCCGAAGTTCCTTACGACCTGATGGTTATTATGGTTAATGAAAGAACTTATGGGGGAGGTGGTATATATAATCTGTACACTACCGTTGCTGCTGACAATAAATTTTCAGAATACATTATGATCCATGAGATGGGACATCATATTGCGGCCCTTGCCGATGAGTATTATACCTCGGCAGTCTCCTATGAAGTGCCGGAAGTTAAAATTGAACCATGGGAATCAAACATAACGGCATTGTTCGATAAAAACAATCTTAAATGGAAAGATCTGGTGGAGTCAGGAACACCGCTGCCCACCGAATGGAATAAAGCTGAATTTGATAAGGCAGGTTATGCCATACAGAAAGAGCGTGATAGCCTGCGGAAAGCAATGGTGCCGGAAGCAGTTATGGAAGAGCTTTTTACAAGGCAGATGAATCAGGAGAATGAGTCGTTTGCAAAAGAAAAATTCAGGGATAAAGTGGGTGCTTTTGAAGGAGCCGGTTATCTGGCAAAGGGATTATATCGTCCTCAGGTTGACTGTATCATGTACACAAGGCATCTGGTATTCTGTAAAGTCTGCAGCAGGTCGATAGAGGATGTAATAAATCAGCTTGTGAAGTAATGGAAGAGAGAGTTTTTGAAAACTTAAGATTTGAGGAAGCGGAGACCAGAGATGCTGAGTTTGAGGGCTGCTCATTTCTTAACTGTGATTTTTCAAACGGAATGCTGGCATATACAAAACTTATTGATTGTGTTTTTACAGGTTGTAACCTTGCTCTTGTAAAGCTGAATAACTGCCTGATCAACAATATTGTTTTTAATGACTGTAAACTGCTTGGGGTAAATTTCAGCGATTCTTCCGACTCTTTTTTCAAAGTTAAATTCAACGGTTGCCAGCTTGACTATTGTTCGTTTGCCGGGAAAAAGTTAAAAAAGACCATGTTTATTAATTCATCGGTGAAAAATGTTGATTTCACAGAGGCTGACTTAACGGGATCAATATTTTCACATTCTGATTTAACCAATACTGTTTTCAATAAGACAATTCTTAAAGAGGCAGATTTTACGGCAGCTTCTTATTATTCTATTGATCCGGAAGTAAATAATATCAGAAAAGCAAGGTTTTCCCATGCGGGCATAGAGGGACTTTTGAATAAGTATGATATTATAATTGAATAATTCCGGGAAAAGAATGGATCGTGGTTAAAATAGTTATCTTAGATTTTTAGTTGGTATTGAGTGATTATAAGTTTTTTCCTTTGAGATATTTTTACAGTTACCGGATTTTAACACTTTAATTTTTTCATTATGAAAGCAGAAAAACCTTTCAGTAAACCTCTTATTGGTACTATTATTTCGATGGCTTCCCCTCAGGTAGCTGAGATTATTTCGATAACCGGGTTTGACTGGGTAATGATTGACATGGAACATTCCTCATTATCTCTTGAGAATGTAGAGAATGCCCTTCAGGTTACCGGCGAAAAACTGCTGAGAATAGTAAGAGTTCCGGGGAATGATGAAATATGGATCAAACGGGTTCTTGATACGGGATGTGACGGAATTCTTGTTCCGATGGTTAACACTGCTGAAGAGGCAAGGAGGGTGGTTCAGTCTTCAAAGTATCCGCTGGAAGGGAAAAGGAGTGTGGGGCTTGCACGGGCGCACAAATTCGGTCCCGGATTCACCGATTATCTTGAGGGTGCCAATAAGAACCTTGTGATTATGATCCAGATTGAAAATATTGAAGGGGTAAGGAACATCGATGCCATCCTGGAGGTAAAAGGTATTGATTCAATTTTTATCGGGCCTTATGATCTTTCAGCAAGCATGGGACTTACCGGACAGCTTTCCCATCCTGATGTAGTATCGACCATTAAAATTATTAAGGACAAATGCCGTAAAGCAGGTTTGCCTTATGGAATATTCGGCATGAAAGCTGAACCAATGTTATCGGAACTGAATGACGGATGTACCTTTCTCCTTTGCGGAGTTGATTCATCCAACCTTCTTAATTCTTATATTGATATTCTATCTGTCCTGAAAAAAAGGTGAGAAAAAGATCAGGATTCCCGAAGGAACCTGTCGATCTCTTTTGCTACCCTTCTTCCAGATGCAATTGCATTCACTACCAGGCTGGCTCCCATTATTGAGTCGCCTGCAGCAAATACTTTCTGACAGCTGGTCAGCTGGCTGGTGTTTACCCTGATGTTTTTTCTCTGATCCGGCTCCAGTTCAAGCTCAGTAAGTAATCCATCCCAAGCCGGATGGACGAATCCCATAGCAAGCAGAACGAGGTCAGCTTCAATTATTTTTTTTGTTCCGGGAACAACGCTCATATTGTACCGTCCGTCACTGATTTTCCATTCAACCTCTTCCACTTCAACACCTGTTACCTTTTTGTCAGCACCTGTAAACTTAACGGTTGAGAGATTCCAGTATCTTTCGCAACCCTCCTCGTGGGATGTTGATGTTTTCAGAATTTTACCCCAGTAGGGCCACGGATTATTATCGGCACGGGTTAAAGGTGGCTTGGGAAGTATCTCAATCTGTGTTACTTTCTCAGCTCTCTGCCTTATCGATGTTCCAACACAATCGGAACCTGTATCGCCGCCTCCTATTACAACCACTTTTTTGCCTTCAGCATTTATTGTGTTTTCCAATGAATTGATCTGACCTGAATTAACACGGTTCTGCAGGGAGAGAAAATCCATTGCAAAATGAATTCCTGTAAGGTCCCTGCCGTCGGCATTAAGGTCGCGCGGATGAGTAGAACCAATAGCTATGCAGATAGCATCGAATTGTTCCAGAATCTCTTTTCCGGAAATATCTTTTCCAATATTCACACCTGTTTTAATAATAAGACCTTCCTTCATCATCAGGTCGAGTCGGCGGTCGATGATAGCTTTGCTCAGTTTAAAATCGGGGATGCCGTATCTTAATAATCCACCGGCTTCATTGTTTTTTTCAAAAAGGGTTACAAGGTGACCTGCTTTATTCAGGAGATCGGCAGCGGCCATTCCTGAAGGACCACTTCCTATAACAGCCACTTTTTTACCGGTGCTGCTTTTTGGAGGAGCAGGTTTGATGTAGCCTTCGGAAAATGCTTTTTCAACTATGGCGACCTCATTTTCGCGAATAGTAACCGGTTCCTGATTAATATTCAGAACACAGGCATGTTCACAGCTTGCAGGACAGATCCTTCCTGTAAATTCCGGGAAGTTATTTGTGGAAGAGAGCCGTGAGTATGCTCCTTTCCAGTCGCCCTTATAAAGCAGTTCGTTCCATTCAGGTATTAAATTATCAACCGGACAACTCCAGTGACAGAATGGAATACCACAATCCATGCATCTCGATGCCTGGAGCATTCTGTCTTCGCTGTTAAGCACCTGTTCCACTTCACTATGGTCGCGAATCCTTTCGTTCAACGGCCTGTTTCCGGCTTCTTTCCTTTTTATCTTTAAAAATCCGTTAATATCAGCCATAATATCTTTTTATAAAATCGTTAATCGTTTCCTGTATTGTGTAATTTTTTATGTTAAGACCCAAATTTGGGATTCACCACTGCATTTAGTTCCCCTGTGCCCTGCGCCCTCTGCACTGTGCCCTGAGCCCATTAGCTTGCGCTTATCTCAAGGTCCAGTTCAACATCAGCTATCTTCTTTCTGATCTCTTCGAGTTTCTGTTCCTGAAGCACTTTCTTGTAATCATAAGGTATTACCTTAATAAACATTGAGAGATATTTCTTAGGGTCCTCAAGAATCATTTTTGCTTTTTTACTTCCGGTGAACTGAAAGTGGCGCATAATGAGATTTGTAAGTTCATTAACATCTCCATAGTCCTCAACAAGTGATAACTCAACCATTCCCATGTTACAGTAATAGTCAAAATCGCCGTTTTCGTTGAATACATAAGCAATTCCACCGCTCATTCCGGCAGCAAAGTTGCTTCCGGTTTTACCCAGAACAACCACCCGGCCCCCGGTCATATATTCACAGCAATGATTACCAACACCTTCAACGACAGCATTTGCTCCGCTGTTTCGTACCCCGAAACGTTCACCGGCAACACCTGAAATGAAGATTTCGCCTCTGGTTGCTCCATAAAGAACCGTATTACCAATGATTATATTTTCGTCGGGTTTAAATGTTGAACCTACCGGAGGAACAACAATAATCCGGCCACCGGAGAGGCCTTTTCCCAGATAATCATTTGAATCACCTTCCAGATGCAGCTCTACCCCCGGTGACAGGAAGGCCCCAAAGCTCTGTCCTGCCGATCCTGAGAATCTGCATTTAATAGTTCCGTCGGGTAACCCTTCTGATCCATAAAGAGTGGCAATTTTTCCTGAGAGCATTGCGCCGGTTGTGCGGTCGGTATTGTGAATCATCTTTTGTATTTCAACAGGCTGCTTACGGGCAAGGGCTTGTTCTGCCTCTGCAATCAACTGGATGTCGAGAATGTGATCAATTTTATGGTCCTGTATATCAACGCAGTGAATCGCATTTACTTTTGATTCCAAAGGCATGAATAGCAGTCCGCTAAGATCAATGTTTTTGATTTTCCAGTGATCAACCTCCGGGTTTCTTTCAAGGAGATCGAACCGGCCAATAATATCATCCATTTTAGTGTAACCAAGTTCGGCAAGATGTTCGCGCACCTCTTCTGCCAGGAAGCGGAAAAAAGTAACAAGATGGTCGGCTTTCCCCATAAACCGTTTTCTCAGTTCGGCATTTTGGGTGGCAACACCTACGGGGCATGTATTAAGGTGACATTTGCGCATCATAACGCAGCCCAGAACAACAAGCGCGGAGGTTGCAAAACCAAATTCCTCGGCACCCATTAATGCTGTCATTATAATATCCTTGCCGCTTTTAAGCTGCCCGTCGGCCTGAAGAATAACTTTTCTGCGCAGGTTGTTCATTACGAGAGTCTGCTGCGATTCTGCCAGTCCCAGCTCAAGAGGAAGACCAGCGTGTTTGATTGATGATGAAGGGCTGGCGCCGGTTCCGCCTTCGTAGCCGCTGATGGTTATCAGGTCGGCGCCGGCTTTTGTAACACCCGCAGCAATTGTTCCAACACCGCTTTCTGAGACAAGTTTCACACTTATCTTTGCCTTTGGGTTGACATTTTTAAGGTCGAAGATTAGCTGTGACAGATCTTCAATTGAGTAGATATCGTGATGGGGCGGAGGTGATATAAGTGTGATTCCCGGTATTGAGTACCTCGTTTTTGCAATTATCTTATCAACTTTATGACCGGGAAGCTGACCTCCTTCACCCGGTTTTGCTCCCTGTGCAATTTTGATCTGTATCTCATCGGCATTTACCAGATAATCGGTAGTAACTCCAAAACGTCCGCTGGCAACCTGTTTTATGGCACTTCTGGCACTGTCTCCGTTTTCAAGCGGTAAGAAACGCGTCGGGTCTTCTCCACCTTCACCCGTATTACTTCGGCCTCCGATGCGGTTCATCGCAATGGCCAGTGTTTCATGAGCCTCGCGGCTTATGGACCCATACGACATAGCACCTGTTACAAAACGCTTCATAATATTTTCAACAGGTTCAACCTCCTCAATAGGAATCGGATTTGTTTTAATTCTCAATAACCCCCTGATGAATCCGGGTCTGGCGGTATCGTCATTTATACATTTGCTGTATTCTTTGAACTTATTGTAATCACCTGTTTTTGTGCTCCATTGAAGCAGTGATATTGTTTCGGGATTCCAGGCATGATGTTCTCCATGTTTTCTGTAGGAATATACCCCTTCTGTAAGCATCCCGGGTTGTAACTCCTCTTTAAAGGCTTTTCTGTGAGGAATTAGAACCTCTTCAGCAATTTCACTCATTCCTATGCCGCCAATTCGTGATATTGTTCCGGCAAAGTACCTGTTAATTACGTCAGTATGAATTCCGATAGCTTCAAAAATCTGAGATGATCTGTAGCTTCTGAGTGTGCTGATCCCCATTTTAGACATTATCTTGAGGATCCCTTTGTTGACTGAATTGACATAGTTTTCTTCGGCTCTCTGATAGTCGAGCTGAATAGCCTTTTCTTTTACCAGTTTATCTATTACTGCGAAAGCCATATAAGGATTTATTATACTGGCTCCATAACCGAAGAGCAGGGCAAAATGCATTACTTCACGTGGTTCGGCCGATTCAACCACGATATCTATCTGCATCCTTTTGCGAGTCTTGATGAGGTGATGGTGAACGGCAGAAACAGCCATAAGAGATGGTACCGGTGCTCTGTTTTCAGTAATTCCACGATCGGAAAGAATGATATAGTTTTTGCCTGAATCGACAGCTTGCTCGGAATCTATACATAATTGTTCCACAGCTTTTTGCAGACCTTCAGCGCCCTTATCGGTATCAAAGAGCAAAGAGAGGTTTGCAGCTGAGAAACCTTTGTATCTCAGGTTTTTAACAACCTGAAAATAGGTATTGGATATTACAGGATTTCTGAACCGGACCATCTTAACATGGTCGGGTGAAGTCTCAAGGAGGTTCTGCTGAAGAGATCCGAGGAAGCCAGATAAAGTCATAACGAGTTCCTCCCTGATAGGATCTATCGGAGGGTTTGTTACCTGGGCGAATAATTGTTTGAAATAGTTGAATAACCTGTATGGTTTTATTGAGAGAACGGCAACCGGAACATCATTGCCCATTGAACCGATTGGTTCTTTTCCGGAGGCAGCCATCTCTTTAATGATCCTGTCGGTATCTTCAAGGGAATAATTGAAGGAGGTCAGATATTTGTTATACTGATCACCCATCTCCGGAGACTCCACGTGACCGGTTTCAATCTCTTCAAGGTTGACCATATTTTGCTGTATCCATTGGCCGTAAGGATATTCTGCAGCCAGTTTGGCTTTCAGCTCCTTATCATAGAAAATTTTGCCGGCTTCAGTATCAACAAGTAGCATTTTACCAGGTTTCAAACGGCCTTTTTTTCTGATCTCTTCAGGAGGAAAGGTCTGTACACCGGCTTCCGATCCCATAACGATGAGGTCGTTGGTAGTTATCAGATACCTCGATGGTCTCAAACCGTTTCTGTCGAGCATTCCGCCAATATAACGGCCATCGGAAAATATAAGTGAAGCAGGGCCGTCCCATGGTTCCAGAAATGTGGAGTGATAATGATAGAAGGCCTTAAGTTCCGGGGAGATAGGATTTTTGCTATTTATTGATTCGGGAATAAGAACTGACATGGCATAAGGAAGAGACTTTCCGCTCATAATGAGAAATTCCAGAACATTATCGAGTGAGGCTGAGTCACTTTTATCAGGTTCAATTATCGGATATAATCTCGAAAGATCGCCAAGCTTTTCGGATTTAAGTATCGACTCCCGAGCCTCCATCCAGAAGCGATTACCTTTTATTGTGTTTATCTCACCGTTATGTCCGAGCATTCTGAAGGGCTGGGCAAGATCCCAGCTGGGGAACGTATTGGTACTGAACCGTGAATGTACCAGAGCTATAGCACTTTGTAAACGTTCATCATTCAGATCGAGGAAGTATTCCCCGAGCTGCATGGAGGTAAGCATACCTTTATATATAAGGACTTTTGTTGAAAGGCTGGGAAGGTAGAACAGATTTTTCTGATTAATGTCAGAATTGCGGATGGAGTTTTCGGTACGTTTTCTAATGATATACAGTTTGCGCTCAAGATCTTCCTGAGAGACATCGGCACCCAGAAGAATCTGTGTAATATCCGGTTCAGCAGCGCGTGCAATTTCTCCTATTACGGAGTTATTGCGAGGCACATCACGGAAACCGATAAGATTTACACCTTCTTCCGAGATTATATTAAGAAATATCTCGCGGCACTTTCCGGCATCAGAGCTATCCTGCGGAAAAAACACAAGTCCTGTTCCAAACTGACCTTCAGGAGGAAGAGCATATCCCTGGATAAGATAAAAATCGCGGGGTACCTGAATAAGAACACCGGCTCCATCGCCTGTTTTGCTGTCGGCTCCTTCCGCACCTCGGTGAGTCATGTTGGACAGGATGTCGAGGCCTTGTTTTATAATTGAATGAGATTTTTTCCCTTTGAGGTGTGCAACAAATCCTATTCCGCAATTCTCATGTTCAAACTCCTGCCTGTATAATCCCTGCTGTTGTGGCCGTTCTGTCTTCATAATAGTTATCTTACTTTCTTAAACTTCTTTTACACAAAAAAACCGTTCTCTGTTTTTCCAGAGAACGGTCATCTTTAATCCGATACCAAATACCATTCTCATTAAGTTCCCAACAACCTTTTAATGAGGCGTAATGATAATATGGATTTATAATTTTTCATTGAATGCTAACATTTGCTGACAAATATATTACTTATTCTTTAAAAAATTTACAAAGAATGATAATTATATTAATAAAAGGCATTAAAATGTCATTGGAGCAGTACAAAAATATATACCTGTTCTTTAAAATCATTTTTCATGTTTCAATAATCTGCATTGTTCTGAAACAATATGTTTTTTTTATTGTTACCTTGTAACTCTTTACATCGCTGTTAATCTGTATTTTTTGAGCACGTTGTTATGGAAAATCCTAAGAACCTTATCATTGTTATTTTTGGAGCATCAGGAGATCTTGCCTCACGCAAGCTGATACCGGCAATTTTTTCGCTGAAATCTCAAAAGCTGATGCCTGAAAAATATGCTATTATAGGTGTTGGCAGAACGAAAATTTCCACCTCTGATTTCAGAACGAAGATGAGTGAGTCAATTGTCGCTTTTTCTGAGGAAAAAGAAACTGACAAAACTTTGATAACATCATTTTCTGAAGATCTTTATTATCATTCAATGGATAACTCCGCTGCCGGCGGATATGATGAGTTGAAAACCTTTTTGCATGAGACGGATGACAAATACGGGATAGGTGGTAACTATATTTTCTATCTGGCCACACCACCAAGTATGTATGAGGTTATATCAGTTAATCTTGCAGCAGCAGGATTAAGCGATCAGCAAAAGGGATTCAGAAGGGTCATTATTGAGAAGCCATTCGGTTATGATCTTGAATCGGGGCGTAAGCTGAATGCCAGGCTGCATGAACTTATCAGTGAAGATCAGATTTATCGTATTGATCATTACCTTGGCAAGGAAACAGTTCAGAATCTGCTTGTTACGCGATTTTCAAATGGTATTTTTGAGCCACTATGGAACAGAAATTATATACACAGGGTTGAAATAACTTCTGCTGAAAGTATCGGCGTTGAGGAGAGGGGTGGTTATTATGATTCTTCCGGTGCCCTGCGGGACATGGTTCAGAACCACCTTCTTCAGATGGTCGGATTGACTGCAATGGAACCACCTTCATCACTCGATGCAGACGCTATAAGGAATGAAGTATTAAAAGTATTTCAGTCGCTGCAGCCTATAAAAGAGGAGGATGTTGCGAAACAGGTAATCAGAGGGCAATATACAGGTTCCCTCATACGCGGTGAATGTGTTACAGGTTACAGGAATGAAAAAGGAGTTGCAGTTGATTCAAGAACAGAAACTTATGTTGCTGTTAAGTTTTTCATAAATAACTGGAGATGGGGAGGGGTACCGTTTTATATCCGTACCGGGAAACGCCTTCCAACGAGAGTGACAGAAATTGTCATCCATTTCAAACCGACACCGCATCACCTGTTTCAGCGGGAAGCAGGTAAGATGCCAGCAAACCAGCTGATAATACGTATTCAGCCTGATGAGGGAATTTTGGTTAAGTTTGATATGAAAGAACCCGGCGCAGGATTCAATGTTAAGAATGTAAATATGGATTTCCATTATAAAGATCTTGCCAATATAAGAGTTCCATCAGCCTACGAAAGACTATTACACGACGTAATGCTGGGCGATTCCACCCTCTTTTCAAGGGATGATGAGGTTGAAACTGCCTGGAAATTTCTCGAACCGATTCAAAAAGCCTGGGCAAATAATCCGGAAATAAAAATATTCGGATACCCGGCAGGCACCTGGGGGCCGGAACATGCCAACGATCTTATTGAGGGGGAGGGATATACCTGGCGTTATCCATGCAAGAACCTGGCTGATGATGAGCTTTATTGTGAGTTATAATGTGCTTTTTATAGCTGTTAAATAACAGGATGAAAGCAGGGAACACCTTTCAGAGTATGTATTACGAATGTAGTAACTAAAATATTAACAATAAATTGAATAGTTCTGTAAAAATATTCCGTTCACCGTATGAACTTGCGGAGAAATTTGCTGAGGAGCTTGTTCGCCGGATAACTGATTCGGCTGAAAAAAATGAACCTTTTACTGTAGCATTATCGGGCGGGTCAACACCCGAATTACTCTTCTCGGTACTGGGCGACCATTTTTCTAAATCGGCTCCATGGGAATATGCACATTTTTTCTGGGGCGATGAGCGATGCGTTCCTGTTACAAGCCAGGATAGTAATTATGGAACGGCAAAGCGTAAATTTCTTGATAAGATCATTATCCCGGAAGTTAACATTCACAGGATCCATGGTGAAGATGATCCCGAGAAGGAGGCTTACCGGTATGCAGAGGAAATAGCTTATTTTACAGCCGGGAAGAATGGCCTGCCACTGTTTGATATGATAATTCTCGGACTGGGCGAAGATGGGCATACTGCCTCAGTTTTTCCAGACCAGAAGGAGCTTTTATACTCTGATAATGTGTGCGGGGTTGCATTCCATCCGGTGACTTTTCAGAAAAGAATAACCCTTACGGGCAGAGTTATTAATAATGCAGGGTCTGTTATTTTTCTTATTACAGGTAAAAAAAAGGCGGACATTATTGAAAAAATAATCAATAAACGCCCGGAAGCAGTCGGGTTTCCTTCATATTATATTGTTCCTGAGCACGGTATGCTATATTGGTATATCGATGAAGAGGCGGCAATGTTATTATAAAAGAGTATGAATTATCATGATCTGAAAAGAGATATTGAATTGGATGATTTTATCTATATTTGAAATACCTATTTATTAACTTAAAAATAAACAGCCATGTCACACGAAAAAGCTAAAGAACAGAATAACACCAAGAAAGAGCCGACAAAAAATCTGAAAGAAAAACGGGCTGCAAAAAAAGCCAAAAAAGAAGAAAAGAAAAGACAGTAGACTGATTTTTTTAAAGTTTGAATGTCTGAATATCTTTCAAAAGAGAGAATACGAATAATAAAAAAAGTCCCGCCGGAAGCGGGACTTTGAATAATAAATCTTTGTATAGATAAGCTAAGCTAGCCTTACGTCTACTGCATTAATTCCTTTTTTGCCTTCCTGAAGTTCAAATGTAACTTCATCATTCTCTTTAATCTGATCTTTCAGACCAGATACATGTACAAAATATTCATTATCCGAATCTGCGTCTTTAATGAATCCAAATCCTTTTGACACATTAAAAAATTTTACTGTTCCTTTGTTCATTTTATTCTATTTTTTAAAATTAAGGTCGCAAGATATGAATTAAATTTCAAATAATCTAAATTATTTTATAATAAACTGATATTTAATTGATTTTCTTCGCATTTTATTTCATTCAGAACGTGACTGGAGTAAATCAGGGCTTCAATTTCCAACATTTATTCATTTTTAGTAATATGAATTGATGATATTTTGATAACATTGTAAAAAATACAATTTATTCTGACATTTGCAGTCTGATTAACCACGGAAAAATCTGAGCATGAGAAAATGGAGAGTTGAAGATTCTGCTGAATTATACAACATAAACGGTTGGGGAGTTGATTACTTTTCCATAAATGAAAAGGGAAATGTTATTGTTACGCCTCAAAGGAACGGAGTATCTGTCGATCTTAAGGATCTGCTTGATGAACTTATATTGTCGGATGTTTCCGCCCCGGTTCTGGTAAGGTTTCCTGATATCCTTGATGACCGTATAATAAGTATCTCGAATTGTTTCAAATCGGCTTCGGAGGAGTATGGGTACAAAGCTCAGAATTTTATTATCTATCCCATAAAAGTTAATCAGATGCGACCGGTGGTGGAGGAGATTGTGAGCCACGGTAAAAAATTCAATATTGGTCTGGAAGCCGGATCAAAGCCTGAACTTCATGCTGTTATAGCAATCAACACCGACCCTGAATCGCTTATTATATGTAACGGGTACAAGGATGAAGATTACATAGAGCTTGCACTTCTGGCCCAGAAGATGGGTAAAAGAATATTTCTGGTAGTTGAAAAACTTAATGAGCTGAAGCTGATCACTACTATTGCAAAACGACTGAAGGTTAAGCCTAATCTCGGAATTCGCATTAAGCTTGCAAGTGTCGGCAGCGGGAAATGGGAGGATTCGGGTGGTGATATAAGCAAATTCGGACTTACCTCGAGCGAGTTGCTTGAAGCAATCGATTTTATTGAGAAAAGCAAGATGAGGGATTGCCTCAAGCTTATCCATTTTCATATAGGGAGCCAGGTTACAAAGATCAGGCGTATTAAAATTGCATTGCGCGAAGCTTCACAGTTTTATGTACAGCTCAGGAACCTCGGCTTTAATGTCGATTTTGTAGATATTGGAGGTGGACTGGGTGTTGATTATGACGGAACCGGATCATCAAATAGCGAAAGTAGCGTTAACTATACAATACAGGAGTATGTAAATGATTCAATAAGTACTTTTGTTGATGCCAGTAACAAGAATAATATTCCGCATCCGAATATTATTACCGAATCAGGCAGGTCGCTTACCGCACATCATTCTCTGCTGATATTTGAGGTTCTTGAAACAACCACCCTTCCTTCGTGGGATACCGAAGACCTTATCAATGAACAGGATCATGAACTTGTGAAGGAACTCTACCTGTTATGGGATAATATTAACCAGTCCAGAATGCTTGAGACATGGCACGATGCCCAGCAGATCAGGGAAGAGGCTCTCGACAGGTTCAGTTTCGGGCTTGTTGACCTGAAAACCAGGGCTCAGATCGAGAGGTTGTTCTGGTCTATTGCAAGAAAAGTTTACCTGATGGCCAATATAACCAAACATGTCCCTGAAGAGTTGCGTCAGATTTCAAGGATACTTTCCGACAAATATTTCTGTAACTTTTCTCTTTTTCAGTCGCTTCCCGATGCATGGGCCATCGATCAGATCTTTCCGATAATGCCTATTCACAGACTGAATGAAGAACCTTTGCGGACAGCCACAATTCAGGATATGACATGCGATTCAGATGGAAAGATAGATAACTTTATTTCAACCCGCAATTCATCACACCATCTTCCTGTTCATTCTCTGAAAGGGAAAGAGCCTTATTATCTTGGTGTATTTCTGGTAGGTGCATACCAGGAGATCCTTGGTGATCTTCATAATCTGTTTGGAGATACAAATGCGGTACATGTATCAATAGATGGCGATGGTTATAAAATAGACCAGATAATTGATGGAGAGACAGTGGCTGAAGTGCTTGATTATGTGCAGTATAATTCCAAGAAGATGGTGAGGACGGTTGAATCGTGGGTTACATCATCTGTTAAGGCAGGGATAATAACCCTTGAGGAAGGAAAGGAGTTTCTTTCCAATTATCGTTCGGGCTTATATGGTTATACTTACCTGGAATAAATCAAATACAGCTCTTTTTTATCATTATTTGGCAATTGAAAGAAATATTTTTCTAACTTGGAGTTTTAATTCCCGGATTCCGGTTTTAAATAGCTAATTCAATTTACATCCGGATATTCAGAATTGCATTTTGAATAATAGATTTCGCTGATTGAACTATTTGGAAATATTGAATTTATTGTAATCAGATTCTTATTGGCAGTTTCCTGAGAAAATGCATAAAATACAAATTATCAAGTATTTATTATTAATAATCCTAATTAAACATTTAGACTATGAGCAACGGAACCTTTGATCTTAATGAGTTTATTAAGGAGTCAACAGATGTCCTTAAAAATCCGAAATCTTACTTCTCCACACTGAAAACTACCGGAGGAATGTCGGAACCTTTGATAAAGGCAGTAATTTATGGTGCAATTGCAGGTGTTTTTGCATTCCTGTGGAGCCTTCTGAAAATAGGTGCAGTGACAGGCGGTTTGCTTGGTGGTGCTGCAGGAATAATGGTTTTTGTCGGATACATCTTTACCTCTGTTATAGGGTTATTCATTGGTGCTGTGTTTGTACTGATCATCTCTTCGATCTGTAAAGGAAATACCGATTTCGAAGCTAACGTAAGGGTTACTGCTACTTTAATGGTAGTTCTGCCTATCAGTGCTGCACTTGGATTTGCTGCCGGCCTGAATATTTATCTGGGCGTTGCAGTAGGTCTCTTAGTAAATGTATTTAGCCTATGGCTGCTGTATAATGCTCTTGTTGAAACACTTAAAGCAAAGCCGGAGACTTCCAAGATCGTTCTGTACATACTTATCGCAATTATTGTGCTTTTTTCTCTGATAGGTCTGGGTGCAAAGAGAAAAGCTAATCAGTTCATGAACGAGTTTAATAAGTCTGACATGAAGGAGCTTCTTAAAGATATGGAGAATAAGTAGATAAACATACAGAATATTATTCCGCCAGGTTCCGACGAATCCAAATTAACCGGACCTGGCTTTTTTTATTAAGATTATGAAAGCAATTTTATCAGGTATTTTACTCTTTTTTTTTGTGAACATTTTTTCGCAGGATGGCAAGCTTTTCCAGAGTCCATGGCATGAGAAAGGATATGCAGAGGGAGAACTTCCTGCCGGGAAGTATCATTTTTTCAATAAAGGAAAACTCTTCTATACTATCTCAAATGACAATAGTAATGTCTATGTCAACCTGCTGGTGGAAGACCGTAGTGTACAGGAAAGAATACTTACACAAGGGCTTACCGTCTGGATCAATATGGATAGCCGGTTAGCTCGGGAGATGGGAGTTCGCTTTCCAACGGCTTCAAAGAATCAGGCAGGCGGAGATAAATCAGGCCGGTCAGGCAATAAAACCAATCAGAATATTATAATTACTGACCCGCATTTTCTTCCGAATACAATTGAACTTGTTGGCTTTACAAGCGAGGAAGAGAGACGTTTTCCTGCAGATAATGCAGATAATTTCAGAGGTCTCTTAAAATTCGGAAAGGATAATATTCTAAACTATAAACTGGTTATGCCGGTTGCCAAACTGCCGTTAAGGAACTCTAAAGAGGGTGGCGGAGCAATGCCTTTTACCCTGGGCATCGAGTATGGTCCGGCAAAGGGTCCGTCTGATTATAAGGAGGTACTTTTGTGGATAAAGAAGATTAAGCTTGCAACTCAGAAGTAGTTTTAATAGTTTTGAACCTTCACTATTATAGCTGACAAGTGTGTCAGATAATGGCTATTTTATTTTTTAACATATACAGTTAGCCCTCCGGGGTTAAACATACTTTTAAAAACATATTATAAACGAATGAAGAACTGGTTGTTTTCCCGAAATATATTTGTAGTTCTGGTCTACAGGATTTTACTTATCATGCTGCTCTTTTCCCTGTGCAGGATTGGTTTTTTTATTTTTAATTATAAAATGTTCCCGGGAGTAACTCCTGATCAGTTTTTTATCATTCTTAAAGGCGGTCTTGCATTTGATATTTCAGCGATAGTCTATATCAACATGCTTTTTATATTGTTGAGTATTATACCTTTTGATATCAGGTATAATGCAGTTTATCAGTCCGTTGTTAAATATGTGTATTTTGTTACAAACGGAATTGCTATTGCAATGAACGGGATGGACTTTGTTTATTACAGGTTTGTAGATAAAAGAGCAACTGCCGATGTTTTTAAGACATTTGAACATGAAACCAATATGGTGAGATTATTCTTCAGGTTTTTGTTCGATTACTGGCCTGCAACACTCTTCACCCTTTTCGCTTGGTTTTTAATGGTTTACCTCTACGGAAAGCTGGTGCCTAAAAAACCTGAGACTTCAGGCAGAATTCTCTATTATGGAGTAAATGTATTAATGATTCCATTGGTTATTGCCCTTGTTATCGGTGCTGCAAGAGGGGGTTATAAACATTCAACACGCCCAATAACTATCAGTAATGCTGCGCGTTATGTTGAAACTCCGCGCGACGTTGCTATCGTTCTAAATACCCCATTCAGTTTCTTCCGTACTTTCGACAAAAAAGCGCTCGTGAAATATGAATTCTTTGACAGCAAGAAGCTTAATGAGATATATAATCCTCACATTATTCCAAAACCAACCGGTCCTTTTTCAAAACAGAACGTTGTTATTATTATTCTTGAGAGTTTCGCGAGGGAATATATTGGTGCATTAAACCCAAACCTCGAGGGAGGAACTTATAAGGGTTATACCCCTTTCATTGATTCGCTGATCAGTGTAAGCCTGACATTCGACGTATCGATTGCGAACGGGAAGAAATCAATTGATGCTATGCCATCAATTCTGGCATCGGTTCCTTCTCTCGAAACACCATATACCATTTCGCATTATGCCAATAATAAGATCAACGGACTTCCCGAACTTCTTAAAAGGAAAGGTTACTATACCGCTTTTTTTCATGGTGCACCAAATGGCTCAATGGGATTTGATTCATTTGCTAAGATTGCCGGATTTGATGACTATTTTGGCCTTGACCAGTATCCTGACAAAAACGATTTCGATGGAATGTGGGGTGTCTGGGACGAGCCTTTTTTCCATTTCTTTGCAAATCAACTAAATACTTTTAAGCAACCATTTCTTGCCTCCATCTTTTCAGTTTCATCACACCATCCATTTGAAGTTCCAAAGAAATATGCAGGGAAGTTTAAAAAAGGTCCGGCTCCAATCGTTGAGGTTGTTGGTTATACAGATTTTGCCCTTAGGGAGATGTTCACCGAAATATCCAGGAGCCCATGGTTTAGCAACACACTTTTTGTAATTACCGCCGACCATACAAATGAGTCGATACATGCGGAATTTCAGAATAATTTTGGCTCGTACTGCATTCCTGTCGTGTTTTATAAACCGGGTAGCGATTTAAAAGGTATTAAGAAGAGAATTGCACAACAGATTGATATTATGCCAACTGTTTTGAGTTATCTGAATTTTGATGAAGAATATATTGCCTTTGGGAACAACCTGCTGGAGGATTCCGTTGAATCATTTGCATTCAATACCTCAGGCAGTAACTATCACCTTTATATGAAAGATCATATTCTGGAAATGATTGATAATAAGTCTTTCGGATTATTTGACTATAAGAATGATACATATCTGGAAAAGAGCCTTATTGGCAAAAGTCCTGAACTGCAGTCGCTTATGGAAGAAAAGCTGAAAGCGATAATTCAGACATATAACGGCCGGCTCATCGATAATAATATGGTTGCTGGAAAACAGAAATAGATATGGCTGTCAGGTTAAAACATTTCTTATCTTTGAAAGGAGCCTCTTAAATTCTTTATCAATTATGTTTAACTGAATTTTTTCACAGTCGGCATGAGCCCTTTCGCTTATGAAGCTGAGGTTTACGGGATAAATGTTTATTAACAAATGTTTTATAAAATTAAAATGAGATTATGAAGTCACGTCGTCAGTTTTTTAAGTTAGCAGGTACAGGCATCCTGGCAGCCGGTGTCTCCTCTGTTTATGCATCATCCGGAATTTCCGCAGTTGCCCGGAAATCAGAAGATCTTTTCACACTTGGAATAGCAGGTTATACTTTTAAGGAAGTTACTGTTGAGAAGTCCATTGAAATGATGAAAAAGATTAATGTCACCAATCTCTCGATAAAAGATTTCCATATGCCCATGAACAGCACTCAGGAGCAGATCAATTCAGTTCTGAATAAGTTTAAGGCTGCCGGAATAAATGTTTATACTGTAGGTGTGGTTTATATGAAAACCGAGGAATCAGTTGATCAGGCTTTTGAATATGCAAAAATGGCAGGGGTTAAAATGATTGTCGGGGCACCTGAATACAAACTTCTGCCCTATGTGGAAAAGAAAATAAAAACATACGACATCAAGCTGGCGATACATAACCATGGTCCGGATAACCCATTGTATCCCAATGCTACAGATATTTGGGATCATGTAAAAGACCTTGATCCACGAATTGGGATCTGTATCGATATCGGACATACTACAAGAGATGGGGAAGATCCTTCTGTTGATATTAAAAGATACAGCAAGCGTATATTCGATCTGCATATAAAGGATGTTGACAAACCTTTGAAGGAGGGTAAAACGGTAGAGATTGGTCGTGGGATGATAGATATTCCTAAGGTTATTGCCACTCTTCGCAAAATTAAATACAGCGGGAAATGCAGTCTTGAATTTGAGAAGGATATGAGTGATCCGCTTCCGGGCATCTGCGAATCAATAGGATATTTCAAAGGCGTGATGGCCTGCGTGTAGAAGACCTAAGAATGGCATGTATTATATGATCCTCTGGTCATTATCAGGGAATTATTATCATGCAAATTAAAAAGGGTTGGAAATCTTTCGTTGATCACCTTTTTCAGAAGGTTGTCAGATGCGGTAAAAGATTTCCAGCCCTTGGTTTTTTAATGCGTCATTAGTATTTTTTCAGCATCTCAAGCAATTTGCTGTCGAGCTTATGACCATACCAGTCTGTGTATTTTACATCGGCACGTCCTGAATCGAGAATGCCAAAATCACCTCTGAAGTTCCAGAGAGCATAGCCAATATTATTTTTGGTAAGAATGTCAATAACATCGCCGAACCATGCCAGAAATACTTCATGAGGGGTATTTCTCCAGCATCCGCATTCTCCGCAATGAACCCCGACTCCTTTTTCCACAAGAGCGATCCACGGTTTGTAGAACTCCTCGAGTGATTCCCTGCTGTAATACTTTCCGTCAATGGTTCCGGGCCATACCGGGGTTGGAGCTTTTGACGGGTCTTTCCATACCCATGGAGCCTGGTAGTGAGATATAGTTCCCGGCCAGTACCCACGGCAACTCTGTGCAATATTCAGATCAACAAGCTCAGGAATGACATTGTTTCCGCCGCTGTTCCCGTCTGCAACAATAAGCCTGTCTGGACTTGCTGCTCTTATCGCTTTTGAAGCACCTTCAGCAACCTTACGGTATGTATCCCCCGGAACGGGGCCTTTTTTGGCGAACTGGTCGTTCATATCTTCAATGTAGGCAGGTTCATTAAGCAGGTCGAAACTTAATTTTTCAGAAGAAATTGTCTTATATCGTTCAGCCCACATACCCCAATGAAAATTAAAAGCATCCTGAGCTTCCTTGTCTTTCCACAGATTAAATGGTTCGTGGAACCCGGCATTAATACAATATCCCGGACCTCTGTGAAGATTAAGGCTGACATGCAATCCATGTTTATGGGCCAGATATATCAACTGATCAACCTCTTCAAGAGCCTTTGGGTCAGTTTTATATACCTCTTCCACGGTTATGTTTTTCGAACGGTCAAAAGAAAGATAACGGGGATAGGCCATAGGAATTCTTACAAAATCGAAACCCCATGCAGCCATCCATTTGAAATCATCCTCGGTGGTATTGGATGATCTGTTTTTCTCCGGAATAGAAGGTGTAAAGAAATCGAGCAGGTTAAACCCTTTCCAACGGGGTAATTTGTTTTTAGGCGGAAACGGGCTTGATGTAAATGCACTGTTTCCTGTTAATGCCATAGCTGTGGCAGCCATGGTAGTATTTCTGATAAATACACGTCGATCAATTTTGCTGTTCTTCATAATGGTTAATTTTGTGTAATTAAAATTAATTATTCTTTTGAAAATTCCGGAATAATCATCGCATTCTTTTTAGCTCTGTCTGCTTTTTTCCTTTTCTCCTTAGGTTTTTATCCGGACTTCGGATCATAAACCAGAGGGAGGAGGTTGCGACTTTGCTTTGATCAGGATCATCCTGTTTAAGAGAAGACTATTCTTTTGTTTGTCGGTCTTAAAACGAATAGTTATCGTTTCTTCAGATTCTGAAAGGGAAATATTGCATATATAAATATTTTTTGCTCTCTCTTCAGTACTATTGTAACCTGAGATCCAGTCTGACACAGGTTTTTGCCGCTGCCAGATTGAAAAATCGCAGCCTGAAGGTTCTTTCATAATATCAAAAAACAGTTCATACTCTCCCCTGGGAATTTCCTTTAATGAAATTCTCAGCAATGAATTAATACCCGGTGTAAATAGGTAGCTCTCTCCTCCGGTTCGGTATTTCCATGAAGTAACTACATTCATGTTCCCGAACATGTTGTAATCAACTAACTGAGGATATATTATCAAAGTATCGGGGATAAACACTTTACACAATTCCCCGGTTGGTTCAGCAATTCTTTCAGGTGGAGAATCGGAATAGTAAAGTCCGACTGAGGTGTAGTCAACCGGAAATCTGTTGCCGACAGGACCGTGTTCAATACTGTTAAAGAAGCTTTTTTCAAAGGACAGTTTATCAGAGATATAGAGCCTGTAGCCTCCGGTCCGGCAGTAGGGGAGGGAATAGCCGAGCGACCCATGGAGGGGCAGACTCATTCTGCCATCCCACCTGTCCAGCAAAGCATACCATCCGCCATTGAAATAGTCTTCTGAACCGGTTCCGTGAAGGCGAAATATTCCATCAATAGATGCAGAATCATCTCCTTCAAAAAATTGAGTCATGCCTGCCATCATTCCCTGTGCCTGAAGTATAGTACCAACATAATGCCCTTTTCCTCTGATGTCTGAAAAAATATGAGGCTTGCCGGTCAGCGATTTCAAATTCTTATTCCAGTAAACGGAAAATTTTCCCTCCTCTTCAGTAACTCTTTTTTCTGATGAATACCATACCTGTACTGTAATGTCGGCCGGGTTCTGTGAGCCTGATTCAGTCTGTCTGCGGATCAGTTCAATTTTTGCAGAGTTATCAAATGGCATCGGGAAATAGCAATAGTTCACGTTATCCTTGCTTCCCAGCAGTAAGCTCTGCATAGAGGCTGTTCCGAAAGCATAGCCGAAAAAATCAGCCACCGGACAAAATACGGAAGGATTTGCCTCTCCATCCCAGGTAATTCTAATATCGGTGTCTTTTATTAACCCTTCGAAGGCATTTGCCGGAGAGATCTCAATGGCTGCAATGCGGCCTCCTTTATTAGTTTTGAAAACAGTTATTGTTTTTCCGGGTTCAAGTTTAACCTGACTTGAAGATTTGGTGAGAATGGAGGAAGAGAAATCAGTTACTGACCTCTTCTTTTTATTCCAGAGTGTTGAAATTCCGGCTATTGCATTTTTTTCTTCCTGATTAAGGAGAGGCGAGAAGGATTTTATCTTTGCCCCCTCTTCGTACATCCTGTATTGAATCTGGTGAAACTGGATCTTTTTTCCCCGGAATACTATCTTGCAGCTTTTCTCAAACGGGACAGGCAAGTAACAATATGATCCTCCGAGCTGATTTCCGCATAAAGGTGGTGTAAAAGGGAATATTTTGCCTGAAAAGAGGTCGCTGAAGCAGATTGAGAAGGAGATTTTGTTATCATCATCAATGAAAAAATCGAGAGTATCCATTGTGGGTGTTGCTGTCCAGATTCTGTTGATGACGCCACCCCCTTTGAGATCGAGTAAGACCAGACTGCTATCGCTGTTTCTTCTTATGAATGAATATAAACCATTAAAACCGTCATCGTTTTTTCCGGTAGTGTCGTAACTTGATATCTGGGCATTCTCTGTATTGGTTAAGTAGCGGGGAAGAGAACTGATGTCATACAAAGCCTTTAATTCACCGGCCAGTGAATGAGGCTCTTCAGGGATAGGTTCATTTCCCGGAGATTTTTCGGTACGGCATGCAGTTAAGATCATACATGCGCTCAGTATAGATAATAATTGTTTCATGGGTTGTATATAATATTTACTCCGTTATATTTTTGTTTCATATTCATTTAAATCAACCATTTAGGATTTGGACAGGGTATCTGCCAATGTATGAAAAAACTGTAATTTAATTGTAATACTTTGTCTCTTTTTTATTCTTGTTTCATCCCAGTATCTTACGGAAGTCTGATCAGATTCAGGATTATGACTGAAGTTATCTGTGGAAAAATTAAATATATCAAGGAAAAATGGCAATTTAATTGCATATATATCATATTTTGGTAACGCTACATATCAACTCTCGTATATTTAGACTCAGAAATTAATAAAATTTACCATCATGGCGAAAAATAATTCCGGATCAAACCTGCCGAATAAGGTTCTTTTTAAGGATTCTTATGTCTCCTCTCTTGAAGAATACAAGGAAATGTATGCAGACAGCATAACAAATAATTCAGAATTCTGGGAAAAGAAAGCCCATGAGATGTTACACTGGCAGCATGATTTTCAGCTGGTAAGCGATTGCGATTTTACGGAGGGATTAGTTTCGTGGTTTCTTGGAGGAAAACTCAATGCCTGTGAGAATTGTGTGGACAGGCATGTTAAGGACAGGGGTGATCAGGTTGCGATTATCTGGGAACCTGACGAACCGGGGAATGAGCAGAGGATCACCTACAGGGAGCTGCAACGCAAAGTTTCTCGTCTGGCCAACGTACTGAGGCATAATGGTATACGTAAGCGAGATCGTGTGGCTATATATATGCCAATGATTCCGGAAGCTGTATATGCCATGCTTGCCTGTGCACGGATCGGTGCTGTGCATTCGGTTGTTTTTGCAGGGTTTAGCGCTGAATCGCTTCGTGACAGAATAAATGATGCTAAATGCAAAGCTGTGATAACGGCTGATGAAATTGTACGTGGTAAGAAAATCATTCCGCTTAAGCGAATGACAGATGAAGCTGTTATGGCCTGCCCGAGCATTGAACATGTATTCATAGCCAGACGTACCAATGTTAAAATCCCATTTTATCCGCCACGCGATATATGGCTTGATGAAGCGATGGAGGGAGAACGTCCCTATTGTCCTATAGAGCATATGGATTCGGAAGATACTTTGTTTCTGCTTTATACATCCGGAAGTACAGGTAAACCCAAAGGAGTTTCCCATACAACTGCCGGTTATCTTTTGTACACAGCTTTGACCCATAAATATGTATTTGATTACAGAGAAGGAGAAGTATATGCCTGCGTGGCTGATATTGGGTGGATTACAGGACACTCTTATGTTGTTTATGGTCCATTATTAAATGGTGCCACCACAGTGCTTTTTGAGAGTGTCCCAAATTACCCCGATGCCGGCAGATACTGGGAGATGGTTGAAAGGTTAAAGATTAATCAGTTTTATACGGCTCCTACAGCTTTACGAGCAATTCAAAGGGAAGGCGATAGTTTTGTTAAGAAGTATGACAAATCTTCCCTTCGCGTACTTGGCACAGTTGGAGAACCGATAAATCCTGACACCTGGCAGTGGTATTACGATGTGGTAGGTGAGGGTCGATGTTCGATTGTCGATACCTGGTGGCAGACAGAGACAGGCGGAATACTTATCTCACCGCTTCCGGGTGCTACCCCAACCAAGCCAGGTTCGGCTACTTTACCTTTTTTTGGTATTGAGCCGGTTCTTCTGAATCCGGCGGGAGAAGAAATTAAAGAGACAGAGGCTTCAGGACTTCTGGCAATAAAAGGTCCATGGCCAAGCATGGCTCGTACCATTCAGGGCGATCATATGCGTTTTTATGAAACCTACCTTAAGGAATTCAGGGGATATTATTTAACCGGTGACGGTGCTACACGCGATGCAGATGGATATTACTGGCTGACCGGACGAGTAGACGACGTGATGAATGTATCGGGCCACAGGATTGGTTCTGCTGAAATAGAGAGTGCTCTGGTATCACATACTTATTGTTCAGAGGCAGCTGTAGTAGGATTCCCGCATGCAGTTAAAGGTGAAGGGATATTTGCTTATGTTATCCTGAAGGATGGTTATGAAGTTGATGAGGAGCTGGTTGGAGAATTAAGGAATGAGGTAAGGCGTCATATCGGGGCTTTTGCAACTCCCGATCAGATCCTTATTGCACCGGGGCTTCCAAAAACACGTTCAGGGAAAATTATGCGGCGTATTCTTCGGAAAATTGCTTCAAATGATATTGAGAATCTTGGAGATACATCTACCCTTGCTGACCCTTCAATTGTCGATATTCTGATTCAGCTGAGGGCAAGTTTATAAGAAATTCAGATAAGAAATACTTCACCCTGTGGCCTCTTGGCTGCAGGGTGTATTTTAAACTTCAGAACAGAATTCTATGAAGAACATAAGGTTTACGTTGAAAGCATTGTTTTGTGTTTTTCTGCCAGCACTACTGGAGTGGAACGGAACCACATAATGGCATAGATCTGGTTGTTAAACAATCACTTGTAAAGACGCAGATAGTTTCGCCTGTTAATGGCAAGATAACAGCCATTAAAGTAGCGGAAAACCCTTATTCAACTCCAATCAACCAGTTATTAATGACGGTTGAGATTTCCATTAATCTCAAATGGAGCGTGAGCCTCGTACTTGAGCCATCAACAATCAATACAGACCTTAAAAATGCTCAGAGAGAGGCAATTAAGGTGAAAGTCGGTCAGGACGTAAGTACCGGTGATGTTATTACCGATCTGCTTATCGGCGACCTTGGATACCCTCACCTGCATCTCATGTTAACAGAAAGTGGCAAAGAGGTTTGTCCTTACAGTAATTCCACTGAGGCTGCAAAAAGAATATTTGAGACTATTGTGTCGACCAGGCTCAACAATAATATGCCTGACGGAAACATCTGTTATGGTGAGGTGAAATAACTTACAAAATATCTCAAAACTTATTATCCTTCATATTCTTTTTATAATTCTTTAAGACCTTTCCAAAGGCTTTATCTTTTTTCCTTCTCTCCTCAACAGTTGATTCAAAATGGGCCTTTTCTTTTTCCATCTTCAGGTAGTTTTCATAGGAGGCTTTTTCTATCAGACCGTTTTCGACAGCTTCAATAACTGAACAACCCGATTCATTGCTGTGGGTGCAATCCCTGAACCTGCAATATTGGGAAAGGGCCGTAATTTTATCGAAAGTAATTTCCAATCCGCCGGTTGAATCAGCGATACCTACCTCTCTCATTCCAGGGTTGTCAACTAATATCCCGCCATTTTCAAGAACAATCAATTCTCTGTGACTTGTAATATGTCTTCCCCTGTTAGTGCTGGAGCTGATGGTATCGGTTCTCATTATCTCTTTTCCCGAGAGATTATTTAGGAGTGTAGATTTCCCGGCACCTGAAGAGCCGAGCATGCAATATGTTTTTCCCTTTTCGATGATACTGTTTATAGCTTCATATCCATCGTGAGTTTCGTTGCTAATGGCAATGACAGAAACATTATTTATCCGGGTTTTTATCTTTTCCAGTATATCAGAAATCTGATCCGGTGATATTAAATCGGTTTTGCTCAGCACTATAACAGGTTTTACTTTCGATGAATAGCAGATGGTCAGGTATCTTTCCAGTCTGTTGATATTAAAATCGCGGTCGACAGCCTGGACTAACAGAGCATAATCGATGTTAGTTGCAATAATCTGGATCTCACCATACTGACCGACCGCCTCCCTTTTAATAACAGATAAACGCGGTAGGATTTTATGTATTATTGAAAAGTCGGAGTCAAAAACGGAAATGGCTACCCAGTCCCCTACAGCAGGAAAATCCTCACGGCTTTTTGCCGAAAAGCGCAAGTTCCCGCTAATCTCAGCGTCGTACTCACCATTAGCTGTTCTTACGATATATCTTTCCTTATGTTCAGCAATAACCCTTCCTGTCTCAAAGCTGCTGAGGTTATTGTCTGTTATGAACTTCTCAAGTTCGCTGTTATAGCCAAGCTCTTCTAATTTCATTGAATAATCTGATTTACAGTATCGCTTTGCATTAAATATCTCTCAAATAGCCGACAAATAAAATTAATCATAATTGACAAAATGAGACAGATAAATGTAATTTTTATAGAAGGAGAAAATGCAAAAGGGGTGATTAAACTATGTAAGTATCCCTAAAAATCCTACAAGTTAAAATTGGACAAAAGTGTCTAACTTTAAACTTGTATATGAAAAAGACGAGATTTACCGAGAGCCAGATAACCGGAGCCCTGAAGGAGCATGAGGCTGGCAAGAATGTTCTT
>CAIJYD010000074.1 GCA_903824785.1 uncultured Bacteroidota bacterium | reverse complement strand
GGCAAAAGCGGATGGTTTAAAATACGTAAAATGCTGCCTGTGCAGCATTTTTGTTTTCGTTCGCAAGGTAACCCGTGGAGGAAAGGGTCCGATCGACCGAAGGGAGATCAATCCCGTCCGCACCGCCCTTACACCCTCAAAACCCCTTGATAATCAAGGGGTTTTGAGCTTTCTGCCACAGAATCTGCCACAAAATCCGCCAAAATCTGCCACAAACTTTTCCATCATCTTCTGGACTTTGTAATGATTGGAATCATATGAGGAAATACTTTGCTGTGATCTATATATCAATTACATAAAAGAAGTTTGTTGCAAATTTTCGCATTTTTTTTATAAAAAAATTTCGGAAAGACATTTTGGCCATTAATATATATTTTCAACAGTTTGTTTTCACTTATAAGCATAAGATAATTACTGTTCTTTATACTATGCAGAAAGATGCCTTTTGTACTTTGGAGTTGTCTATCCTTTTGGCAGGAGTATGGGGCCATGATCTTTTTGCTATCATAAGCCTTGTAAGAATCAATATTGACGCAAAACGGAAAGCTAAAGAAGAATATAAGATATGAATCCGGTATTAAGCAAAAGCATGTACCGTCAGATAACACGATCTGCCAGAAAGAAGATAACAATATTTCAGACGATCATTAGTAAACTAGAAGAGTACGATTGATTGGACTGAGGAGCTGCCAACACGGGCAGCTCTGCTTATTTAAAAAGAAGGCTGTCCCATTTGAGACAGCCTCTTTCTTAATTATCGATCAGGTCTATTAGATAGCTGCTATTGTGTTTTCAAGAAGCTTCTTAACATATGGGTAGTTGTGTATGCCTTTACTTGCATCTCTAAAAACAAGCTGGTAGTTCAGGATTGCTCCGAACTGCGCGTTGGTAAGAGCAGGGAATGCTACGTTGCCCTGGCTTGGATTTTTCCAGTAACCTGTTGGGTTTGCACTGGCATCGAAGATATCGAAATAACCATTGTACTGATTGTCAGTTGGATCTTTCTGCAAAATATCTTTACCAGCTCCGATGGCATTGATTTTGGTTGCAAGTGCTGTAAGTTTTGCTTTTACATCAGCTACTGCTACAGTATAGGTAGTATTTGTTGCACTCATAGTTGAGTGGCAACCAGATACATTGCAACCTGTAAAGCTTCCTGCTGCATTGAATGAATGTCCGCCTGCAAGCCCGCTTGGAGCTGACATATGGCATAATGCACATGAGGCTGATGTAACGTGTACAGAATTGGTATAGCCTGTACCAAATTCAATCGCACCAACACCCGCAGCTATAGCTCCGTGGGATCCGTAGTGAATACCGGTTCTGTAACTTATTGATGAAAGGTTATAAGTTGTTGTAGGAGCTGAAACAAGCTTGGAATAGTCAATTACATTACCTGAAGCAGCTGTAACCGGTCTTGGCTGGTGACATTTTGCACAAAGGTTAGAAGATGTTTTTGCAAAGTTGATTTTTTTGCTTCCTCCCCACATTGTCATTGGAACCTCTGCAACTGTTGAAAGAGGCATGAAATCTTCCTGAGTGTAGCTTGTGTGAAGTGAATCATGGCATGTAAAGCATGTGATACGGCCAGGTAGATTAAGAGCTGATGCTTCAGCAACATAATTATTAATGAACTTTGTTGCGTCAGCCGGATTTGGTGTAAAAGTTACAGGAGTCTTTTTTTCAATAACATTCAGAAATCCCTGGTGTGAATGGCATGGAGCACAGTTATTCCTGGTTCCCTCTTCAAAAGCCTCACCTGAAAAATGTAAAGAATGATCGTACTCAATAACTTTCGCCTCAACAACTTCGCTGTTATGGCAAGTTGTGCAACTTTCATTTGCATCTTTCCCGGCAGGGCCCATCGGTCCTTCGCAGGAGGTCAGAATGAAGCCTGCAACAGTAAGCATTGATAGTAGTCTGATTAGGTTATTCATATAGTAGTTTTTAGGTTTAATATTCATGTGCAAGCTATGAAAATCCTCTGTTATCTTTTTAACAGCACACCTGCTATATGCGATATAGAATGTTGATAGATATTTATTATGGTCGTGATAAATGTCAATTAAGAGAGTGATATTTGTTACCTTTGTGGTTTGTTATCTCTTTTAATGCTATTTCTTATTGATCTTATAATTTTTAGGATTAACCCTGAATTAAATGCTGAAATTAAAGTACCTTCACAAAACCTATCATTACGAACGATTGCGGTTATCAACTTACATTTAGTTGGTATATCAATAGTGTCAAAATCAAAATCCTCGTTTTGTGCAATATTTCGGCCTTCATCCCAGGAACCCCAATCAAAACTTATAATAAAAGGTAGCTCATATGCAATTTTAAGAAATAGAGTGATTATTGAAGATTCTTTATAATATGGCATTTGAATTATACCAGTGGTCCCTCTCTCTCCTTCCACTATTTCGCCAAAATTTGAAGTCTTTTCGATTTCTGGAATCAAATCAAATAAAGGTTTCCAATCCTGCTCACTATAGGATTCAATTATTTCTCTGTGGTTTTCATCATTTAAAATCATGATAGTCTTGTTGGGGCTTATACCAGGCTTTCTTGCCAAAATATTTATTTTAATTGACTTCTATTGTGGTGATTTACTTCGCGAAACATACAACTCAATTCTTCAATTGTCTTGATCTTATTTGGCATGCCGATTTTGTTAGATCTTAAATTAAAACTTCTCGCACTCTTAACCTAGACTTAAGAACGCTCTCTTAAAACTAGGTAAGTGATAATCGGGTATATCTGGATTCTAGAATTTCCTTGTAAGCAATTTTCATTTTGTCTGATAAAAAAGACTTATCAATCAATTCAACAGCTTTGGATTTATTCTTTATCATTCGATTAAAGGCAATATCTATTTGCCTATCTGTTAAATCCAAACCTTTACCCAAATTAAGAAAATGCTCTTTTTTAAGTTTTTTTCTCTTCCCTTCGAGTGTTAAGGCTATCTCATCGGTATCTTCTGGTAAAATAATAGAAACATTTAGTAAGTCATATGCAGGAGCTAAAACCCAACCTGTTGAACTTTTAATCATTGAGAAATTCTTGAGATGCATATCATTATTCCCTGTCAAGAAACAAAATATAGACAATTCAAAAAAGAATATTTTATCCAGTAATGTATTTTCCGAGAAACTGTGTAATGCTTTGCCTACTTTTTCCATCGAACTTTTGTATTTATCGAAAGCCTCTGTAATTTGAAACATATCAAGCATATGGATCTTTTCACCATTATCAATTCTGTCAATTCTCTTAGTAATATATGACAATTCTCCTGATAATAATCGGATCAAACTAGATGGGACAACCTGTATATCAAAAGCTTCCGCTATGCGCATAGTTAGATGCTCATTTTGTGGCATTTCGGGGTATTTTTCGGAAGGAGGTTTAAAAATATAATTTCCACCAAGAGCTCCAACTACAGTTAGACGAGTGTCTGAGTTTTCTCTTGTTTCCTTAATCAACGACATAGATAATTTAGCCTGTACACCAGGAACTGCCACGCTTCGTTCTATTACATTTAAAGCTAATTCAGCCATCTGATCTAGTGAATACGGAATTTTTGGAGGCGTAGAACTTCCAAAAAAAACTTGGGAACATTTTTTATGAAAATCCGTATCCTCATTCAGAGTTTCATAGCAGTATAAACATTTATTCTCCATTATCTTCAGGAATTGGTATAACACTGACAGCTCCAATACAATTTTGACAGCATGCTAGAAGCAGCCCCATGCGATCATTTCGATTAATTTTCCAGTTTTTTGAAGCAATATCCAACAACCACCCTTCCGGAATCAATCCTTCAAAAAAAGAGAATAGTCGTTTATCAACATATGGTTTATCTGTAACTGGCATAGTAAATGTGATAAATTCTTTGGGATGTGCTTTTACAAAATCTTTATCATATTGATAAACATACTCACCCTCATTGGTTTCTGTAATAATCCCAGCTAAGTTGGCATTATAATATACTTTTCCTTTTCTCATTCAGCGAGTTCTTTACTATTAACAGGAGCTAATTCATGTCCAAACATTTTTAATACCAGGTTTATTTTATCCATATTTAGATTTGTTTTACCCTGTTCAATTTTCCTTATCACTGTTAATGCCACTCCTGTTCTTTCAGCAAATTCTTCCTGAGTCAGCTTAACTTCTTTTCTTCGGTCTTTTACAAATTCTGCTAATCTTTTCATTATAAGTCTTTAAATATAAATTATAACAAAAATAATAAATTATATGC
>CAIJYD010000073.1 GCA_903824785.1 uncultured Bacteroidota bacterium | reverse complement strand
TTTGAAACCATAGCCGTTTTGGAGGGTCAACATCACTGAAATATCCAACATGCAGGATAATGATACCCACAAAAGTGAAAAATTATGCTTAATTTAAAGTTTATGAATTAATCAGGTTAAATAATCCTAAACAAAAACAAACAAATTCTATTTTGATGAGATCCAGGCAATAACCTTATCTGATGAAGGTTTCTCTCTTGAATAAATTACATCTACCAGGTTTCCTTTTTCATCGATAAGGTATTTTTGAAAATTCCATTTCACCTCCGAATCCATAACACCGTTTTTATCTTTTGATGTAAGCCACTTGTAAAGCGGGTGCATATCAGCGCCTTTAACAGAAATTTTCTCCATAACAGGAAAGGTAACTCCGTAGTTTTCAGTACAGAATTTCCGGATATCTGCCGGAGAACCCGGTTCCTGGTTTAAAAAATTATTTGCAGGGAATGCGACTATTACCAGATCGTCGCCATATTTCTCAAATACCTCTTCAAGCTCCTTATACTGAGGTGTAAATCCACATTTTGAAGCAGTGTTGACTATCATTACTTTCTTACCTCTCAGAGAGCTGAAATCAAAGCTTCCACCCTCGAGTGTTTTAACTTTAAAATCATAAAACCCCGATGACTGGGCAAATCCGGCAAGTGATAAAGAGAATAAAAAAAAGGCGAGATAAAGTCTGGTGCGTTTCATATATTATTGGTTAATTTACACCATTAAAACAATCTTTAAAGAGATATGTTCAGAAAGACCTGGAAAACGTTAAAAATATTTCTGATAATAATCGTAGTGATTATTTGTCTGCCTCGTTCCATACTCCCAAATCATAATTCAGAATCGGAGCTGACTGATCTTGAAAGCTACCTTAAGCAGAATGAGGGTGAGACGAGGCTTATGGAGTTTAAGGATAATGAGGATGCGCTGAAAATGAAGCTGATGCAGCTCGATATAATTAACGCCAGCAGAAAAAAGTACAAAGCCGCACCGGTAAAACTCGACATTCTCGCTTCGCGGGTAGCAAATAAGATGTGCCGGGAAGCTGCTGAAAACAATTTCTTAGGGCACTGGAACATGGCAGGAGAAAAGCCTTATCACAGGTATGCATTTGCCGGCGGACATGATCATGTTTCTGAGAACGCGTTTGGAGAATGGTCGTCTGAGAATTATACCGTTTCCTCTTCAAATATCATATCCATGATGAGGAAGGGGCATGAAACATTCATGGCTGAGAAGGCCCCGCATGACGGACATAAAAAAACCGTAATAGAAAAAGCTCACAATTTTGCAGGAATCGGTTTTTATCTTTCAGGCAAGCAGTTCAGATATTATGAAGAGTTTATTGACCGGTATTTCGAGTTCTCGGATATTCCGTCTGAAGTAAAAGTTAATGAGCCATGCAGTATAACAGTTCAGACTGACCGCGAAAATTTCTTATATTATCTCATTATCTACAGGGAGAACTTTCCTGAAACCATGACCCCTGCCCAGATAAAAAGGAAAGGCAGTTATGAGGATTATACCGACGAGACTTATCAGGAAACGGCAGCATGGGATCTGGCAGGATACAAATCGGGTACTTCATATAAAATACCGCTTCAGTTTTCCAGAGAAGGATTATACTACATTCATATCTATTCCGATAAAAAAGAGATTACAACACCTGTGTCATTAAATACCAAAGGAAAAACATCCGGAAGCGGAATTGTAATCAAGGTAAGGGGTAATATGTAATAATGACATATTTCCCGCATCTAGTCCTGCAAACAACGAATCGAATAGCCATAAAATTTACTGCCGCCGTATCTGCCTGTATTAAAGGCATCGTAGCCAATAGTGCGATAGAGGGCATCTGTCGTAGAAGACTCAGTTGAACACCACCAGTAACCGTTGGTTCCAAACCCGAAGAAGTTGCCTCCATTAGAGTCCTTGAATCCACCAGGAAGTGCTGTAAAACCATTTACATTTGTAGCTTCAGAATTAGGTGTTGTCCAATGGGTTGTGCCAGTTTCCTTAAGTTTGCCTCCAGCCACGCTTTCTCCTCCCATGAAGGTTGTTAAGATAGTCCACTCGGCATCACTCGGCACATGCCACCCGGTAGGACATACATTACGATTATCATTTACCGCAAACCAGGTGTATAATCTGCCATAAGTCGTTACATTGCTCTCATTGCCATTAAATGCCCATTGGTATTTTGGGGTGCTTTCACCTGACACATTCAATGTTGCAGGAGAAGTTGTACCTATCACCAAACCATTACTGTATTTTGTTGTTTTAAGGTTTTCTGCCATCCATACCTGTGCTCCGATTGCAACAACATTATAAACATTTCCCTCTGTGTCATTTACTGTTGCCGGAGCGGTTTTAAAGGTCATATCACTACCATTTGTGGTACTAACTGAATTAATTCCACTTACTCTGTAGTGATAAGTTGTACCAACTGATAAACCTGTTACAGATGCACTTACGCTTGTGCTGCTGTTACCGGTAACTGTACCCGGAGTTGCTGTTACATTACTGCCATAATCAGTCGTTAATCCATAATTAAAACTAACTGATGTGGTTAATAAGTTAGCATTTACAGTACCGGCTAATGTAACACCTGTTGTTGTTATAGCTGTGATAGCAGCAGTTGTTGCTTCAGGTGCTGCTCCTAAAGTAGTAAAGGTCATATCACTGCCATTTGTAGTTCCGAGCGAATTAATCGCTTTTACTCTGTAGTGATAGGCAGTACCACCCGATAAACCGGAAAGAATTGCGCTGACACTTGTATTTGAATTCCCTGTAACCGGACTCTGAGCCGCTGTTGCTGTATTACCATAAGCATTTGTTAATCCATATTCAAAACTAACAGTGGTTGACAGGTAATTTGCATTAACATCACCTTTTAAAGTTGAACCATCAACAGCGATACTTATTGCTGTATTAGTAGTTGCTGCGGGGAGTTCTCCGAGAGTTGTAAATGTCAGATCACTTCCATAAGTACTTCCAAGTGAATTGGTTGCTTTTACCCTGTAATGGTAAGTAGCTGCTGCCGATAAACCGGTTATAGCTGCACTTACACTGGTACCGTAGATCCCCGTTACAGGACTTTGAGCTGCTGTTGCAGTACTGCCATAATCAGTAGTTAATCCATATTCAAAACTTACTGAAGTTGAAAGATAATGTGGATTCACGGTACCGTTTAAAGTTGAACCATCAGATACGATGCTTACTGCTGCATTGGTAGTTGCTGCTGGTACTTCTCCAAATGTTGAAAATGTCATATCGGTTCCATTTGAAGTTCCAATTGAATTGACTGCTTTTAATCTGAAATGATAGGTTGTACCGCTTGCCAAACCGGAAAGATTTACGCTGACACTTATATTGGAATTCCCTGTAACAGGACTCTGATAAGCTGTTTCAGTAGTGCCATAACCAGTTGTTAAGCCATATTCAAATGTCACAGTTGAACTGAAACCATTGGCATTAACAGTTCCATTCAGGGTTGCTCCCGTTGTTGATGTATTTGACGCTTCAACTGTTGAAGCTGTTGGTGCTGCTCCGGAAGTCAGAAATGTCATATCACTGGAATTTGTAACCCCAACAGCATTACTTGCCTGTACTCTGAAATGATAGGTAGTATTTGCCAATAAAGAACTTACTGATTTACTTACAGTTGTACCGGTGCTTCCTGTTACCGGACTTTGAGTTGCAGTACTGGTACTCCCGTAATCTGTTGTTAAGCCATATTTAAAATCAACTGTTGTGCTGTAATTGTTTGCGTTTACACTTCCATTCAGAGTAGCCGAATTCATGAGAACACTGGTTGCCTCTGATACAGTTGCTGCCGGGGCGATCGGATTAAAAAACAGAGAACTATTTTGCCAGACAGGAGCATTGCCTGAACTCATGGATAAAATCTGACCTGATGTTCCTGCGGTTACATTTATCCATGCAGTGCCATTCCAATAAAGCATATCTCCGGCATTGTTCCCGGAAAGTTTAACACCATTTTCTGCCGATTTAGCGAATAAGGCATATGGCACGCTCAATAACTGACTTATCCCGGTTATACTATAATTGGTCCCTCCGGCTGGGTCTGTTTCAGTCTTAATGAAATATACACCTGTTGACCAGTCAATTGAAGCAAACGTTCCAGTAACTGCATTTCCACTACCAATTTCAACCGTAGCTAACCCATTACCATTGGTTGTAGGCGTCTGTGTTTCAGCATATATCAGGGTGCCTGAGGCAGTACCTTGCAAAACACTTATTTTCATTCCAATCTGAGTACTTACAATTAAAGCATTGCTCGCATTGCGTACAACGGCCTGATAACTCATCTTCTGAGGTTGGGAGTAGGCGTCAGTCGACAGGCTTCCGATAGCTATCAGGAAGGCTGCAGGCATCAGGAGGATGATTACTTTTCTTAGGAATTTGTAAGGTTTCCGTATCATAATTATTTTTTTACGGTTGACATTTTATTTTACTGATTATCACATTTCCATATCAGCTAATCACCACATCAATGCATCATTACATCAATCAGTTTTTAGTTATCCTGAAGGTTCATATTTCTTTCTAATTGTTTCCAAAAGATACTGTTCCCCAAACTGCCTGAAAATTAGCGTCAAGATAAAAAAACTTTTTTAATCACCAAGAGAAATATTTTACCTGTGGTTTTATATTATGAATGCATGTATCTGTTTAGTTAAATGAAAATTAAGTTTGTCGATTAAAACGTAATTATAAAATGTATTGCTTAAATATTTTCAAAGAACATAGAATATCTAACCAAAAGGAGTGCCATAAATATCGGAAAATCTAAACCAGACTGATTATATAAAGGTAAAAATCAGATAATGTGTTGATTAACACAAAATAATATTTTGCCGCCTGAGAATCCCGGAATTTAAGAATGGCGATTTTATGATGTTTATTTTGAAATTTTCGCACAAGTGTGCGAAAATTTCAATTCAAACCACTTAATCAAACCAATATAACACTCCCATACTTTAAGCTGAAAAATAATAATATATCATTTATAGTCAGATAATCCGGCAAATACCTGTCGTTCATTATGAAATGCCGCTCGCTATTTTTTCTTGTGATTTGAAATAGTTTTTTTATCTTAACGGAAATTTTTCATGCCGATTTGGGGATATTTTTTTTTGGAATTAACCTTGGGGGATTATAAATATATTTAGCGGTAAAATACTAATGAATTACATTGAAATGAAAAAGGTTTATGCATTATTAGCAACTGCATTATTAAGTACTGTTTTGGTTGCACAACCTCAGAAGATGAGTTATCAGGCTGTAATCAGAAATGCAGGCAATACTCTTGTTACCAGTCATGCTGTTGGAATAAAAATCAGCATTCTTCAAGGTTCAGAAAGTGGCACGGCAGTGTATGAAGAGACACATACACCAACAACAAATGCCAACGGTTTGGTAACTATTGAAATTGGCAGTGGGACAGTTGGTTCAGGAACTTTTGCTACAATTGACTGGACAACAGGAACATACTATCTTAAAACAGAAACGGATCCTGCAGGTGGTACAAGTTATACGATTACAGGAAAAAGCCAGTTATTGAGTGTGCCTTATGCTTTGTATGCAAAATCAGCAGGTACAAGTGATGCACTCAAAATTCAGATAAAAATGTTGAAAATTTCTTCTGCTGCAGGTGGAACTGTAACGGATGTTAACAGTAATGTATATAACACAGTTAAAATAGGCACACAGGTATGGATGGCAGAGAACCTTAAAACCACCAAGTATGACGATGGCACTGCAATTCCCAATGTTACCGGTAATACTGAATGGGCAGCTTTAACCTCAGGTGCTTATTGCGATTACAGTAATACTCCGGGTAATTCAACTACCTATGGGAGGCTTTATAACTGGTATACAATTGATGCAGCAAGCAATGGCAGCAAAAGCGTATGTCCTGCAGGCTGGCACGTGCCTACTAATGGAGAGTGGTTAGTATTAACAGATTATCTTACAAACAATGGTTATGGTTATCAGGGCAGTGGAAGCGACATAGCAAAATCGATGGCAAGTACATCGGGTTGGGCTGCAGACCCAACAGCAGGCAGTGCAGGCAACGACAAGGCGAGCAACAACAGCAGCGGTTTTTCAGCCCTCCCAGGGGGCTACCGTAACAACACTGGTACATACAGCAACATTGGGAGCGAAGGTTCCTGGTGGAGTTCAGTAGAACAAACCCCGAATGCCTTCTATCGGTACATTAGCTACGATATCAGCAATGTCCTAAGAAACCTAAATTCCACGATGAGTGGCTTTTCTGTTCGTTGTGTTCAGGGAGAAATCCGGGTTAAACCCACTCTTGCAGCAACAAAAGCAGCATCTGAAAGAACAAGCACCACAGCCACAAGTGGAGGTAATGTAACTTCCGATGGAGGTGCAACCATAACCGCCCGTGGAGTTTGCTGGGGCACAACAACAGGACCAACAACAGCATCTTCCAAAACAACCGATAGCGGAACCACCGGGTCGTTTACCAGTTCAATAACAGGTTTGACAGCAACAACAACTTATTATGTAAGAGCTTATGCAACAAACAGTTTTGGCACAGCTTATGGTACAGAGGTTAGTTTTACAACACTTCAGGCAGGGCAGCTTTCTGATATAGACGGTAATGTTTACAATTCTGTAACCATTGGTACACAGGTCTGGATGAAAGAAAACCTGAAAACCACAAAATACAATGATGGCTCATCAATACCCAACGTAACAGCTGATGCAACATGGGCAGCATTAACAACAGGTGCATATAGCGATTACAGTAATACTCCAGGTAATTCAACAACTTATGGCAGACTATATAACTGGTATGCAGTGGACAATAATGCATCAACAAAGGCAGCAAGCAACGGAGGCAAAAACATTTGCCCAACAGGCTGGCATGTACCAAGTGAAGCTGAGTGGACAACACTAACAACATATCTAACAAACAACGGTTATGGTTATGGGGGAAGTGGAAACGATATAGTAAAATCCATGGCAGCAACATCGGGATGGACTACTACTGCCACAGCTGGCGCTGCTGGCAACGACCAGGCCAGCAACAACAGTAGTGGTTTCACAGCTCTTCCGGGAGGCTACCGTCTCAGCTATGGGGCGTACGTCTACGTTGGAGGTAGAGGTGGCTGGTGGAGTTCTACAGAGTACTCAACTACATACGCCTGGTACAGGGACATGGGCTACAATAGCACCAATGTAGTCGGAGACTTCGGCGATAAGCAAGATGGCTTTTCTGTTCGTTGTTTGCGGGATTAGCATTAAACATTAAACACATAACACCAAAACAATTTGAACCAATGAAAACAGTTCCAAAATTCATCGCCCAAGAAATTTTCTTCTTATTGCATTCCAGTTGGCTACCGGTTGCTATCGGGAGCATTTTGTTATTTGTATTTTTCCTGTCGCCTGACGCCTGCTCCCAACCTCAGAAGTTGAGTTACCAGGCCGTAATACGCAATGTAAGCAACGGTTTAGTGGTAAGTACTCAGATCGGAATGAAAATAAGCATTCTGAAAGATGCTTCACCAGTTTACATTGAAACCCATACCCCAACAACCGATGCCAATGGTTTGGCAACAATTGAGATTGGTGGAGGAACACCTGTAACTAATACCTTCGCAAGTATTGACTGGTCAACAGGAACATATAATATTAAAACCGAAACTGCTGTGGCAGCACCATTAACAACTTATACAATTGAGGCAACAAGTCAGCTAATGAGTGTGCCGTATGCGTTATATGCCAAATCAGCAGGGACAAGTGATGAACTGCAAAACCTGATAGATATGTTCAGAAAATCTTCAGCAGCAGGAGGAACTATAACGGATGCTGACAATAATGTATATAATACAGTTAAGATAGGCACACAGTACTGGATGTCAGAGAACCTTAAAACCACCAAATACAACGATGGAACGGCAATAACAAACGTAACAGGTAATGCTGCATGGACAGCTTTGACCACTGGTGCTTTTGTTTGGTATAATAATGATGAAACTACGTATAAAGAAACTTATGGAGCAATGTACAACTGGTATGCAGTGGACAATAATGCATCAACAAAGGTAGCAAGCAACGGAGGCAAAAACATTTGCCCAACAGGCTGGCACGTACCTACAGATACTGAGTGGACAACTCTGATTACCTATTTGGGAGGCGGAACTGTTGCAGGCGGTAAACTTAAAGAAACAGGCACAACACATTGGAAGACCCCGAATATGGGCACATCAAACGAAAATGGGTTTACAGCCCTGCCGGGCGGCAGCCGTGTCGTCGATGGTACGTACTACGAGATTGGATCTTTCGGTTACTGGTGGAGTTCTACCGCGACCTCAGATTGGGAAGCCAAGTACAGTTACATATTCCACAATGCCACCGATGTGTACAACTACTACTTCAATAAGCCAGCGGGCATGTCTGTTCGTTGTTTGCGGGATTAGCAGGGAGTCAGAAGTCAGAAGCACCATTTTTTTTTGCAGCAAGCGTTCTAACATGATATCAGAAACATGAGGTATGGTTGCTGTTTATTATCAATTCATTTTAACCCCATGAATACAGATGAAAAGAAAAATAGTTATTGTAGACCATAGGGATGAGGGTTATGAGATGGAGAAGAAAGCTTTTGCATCCATTAGTGAAGAGCTTGTTATCTGCAATTGCAAGAATAAAGATGAGCTTATTACAGCTGTCAGAGATGCTTTTGTCATTATTTTTACCTATTCTGAATTCTCCGGGAAAATTATTGATCAGTTAACAAAATGTAAACTGCTGGTCAGGTATGGGGTCGGACTTGAGAATGTTGATATCCGGGCAGCCTCTGAAAAAGGCATTTATGTTTGTAATACTCCGAATTACGGAACCTTCGCAGTTGCAGAACATGCCTTTGGATTGTTGCTGGGCCTTAATCGTAAGCTTAACCTGTTTGATCATAATGTAAGAAATAATATTTGGGGAATAGAAAATGTGGCTCCTGTTCACAGTTTACGCTTTAAGACTCTGGGAATTATGGGATTTGGAAATATTGGACGGCATGTCAGCAGAATGGCCATTGCATTTGACATGAAAGTAATAATAAATGATCCATTTGTTGATGCAGCGATTTCGGGAAAATATTTTTCAAAGTCGGTAGCTTTTGAAGAATTGATAGCTGATTCAGATCATATATCAATTCATGCTCCGCTGAATAATGCGACACGACATTTATTTAATATGAGTGTGTTCCGTAAAATGAGGAAAAGGGCAACATTAATCAATACGAGCAGAGGCGGATTAATAAATCAGCCTGATCTGGTGGATGCTTTGAGATCAGGTCTGATAGCCGGAGCAGGTCTTGACGTTTTTGAGAATGAGCCACTTGATCATGGTAATGAGCTTTTGACAATGAACAATGTACTTCTGACACCACACGTAGCCTGGTATACTGAAGAATCGATAGTTAATTTACACCAGGAGGTCATTGATGAAGTTTTGCTGGTTTTAGGTGGGAATATTCCTAATAATTGTGTCAATCATATATAAAAATAAGCGAATTTTATAAAAAGATATAAATTAAATCATGAGCATAAGCAATTACAACAAATTTATCGCCAGTATCAAAGCCGGCAAAATTTGCAAAGGTCTGGTTATTACCTTGAATGATTTCACGGTAAGTGAACTTGCTGGAGAATTAGGATACGATTTTACATGGATAGACATGGAACATGCCCCTCTTACCATAGAATCAGCTCTGCAGCATATCATTGCATTAAAAGGTACTGATTGTGCCCCTTTGGTAAGAGTGCCATGGAATAGGGCTGAAATTATCAAACCTATACTGGATCTGGCTCCGGCAGGAATTATAATTCCAATGGTCAATACTGCTGAGGAAGCAAGGGCTGCTGTTCAGGCATGCCGTTATCCATTGATGGGGATCCGCGGTTGTGGAGTCAGACGTGCAAACAGATATGGACAGACACCTTTTGCCGATTACCTTAAAATTTCCGAATCCGAACCTATGGTAATTATTCAGATAGAGACTATGGAAGCTGTAAAAAACCTGGATGAGATATTAAAGGTTCCGGGAATAGGCAGTATCTGCATCGGACCTGTTGATTTGTCAGGTTCAATGGGAAAATTGAACCAGCTTGAAGACCCGGAAGTAAACAGGGTGATAGATGAAGTTTGTAAAAGAGTATGTGAAGCAGGAATCATTTTAGGTACTGCCGGCGGACCCTTTGAACTTTGGAAGCAGCGAGGCGTAAACTGGATTGGCTTGGCCAGCGATTGTTCCGGTATTATTTCCCAGGCTAAAAGTATCCTTGCCAATTAAGGAAATTAAATCTGTTTCAGTTACTGGTAAACAGTGGAAAAAAGTCAGATCAAATAATGAGTAAGAAGGTAAAAACATTAATCACAGTAATCAGATCCTCACCGGTGGTCGACAAGGTTCTTTCTGAAATTGAACCTTATGCTGAGATCAGGTTTCTTGGGGAGAATGAAACACTGGAGAATTATGTGGAAGATATTGAGGTCTTGTATGGCAATATTGACGAAAGGAACCTTGTCCTCCCGAAAGTCCACTCTGGGACGAGCCAAACCTTCTTATAACACCACATTGTGCGGGATATTGTGAAACATTGCAACAGAGAAAAATGGAGCAATTTGTGGTGAATTTCAAACATTACATAAAAACCGGGAGCATTCCGATGAGTTTAAATAAGAGTCAGGGATGGTAATCTGACAATCATTTTAATAACTAATTCATTATGTCCATATTCAGTATTGACGGGATCATTATCATTGTTTACCTGCTTGTTATGGCTATCATTGGAATTGTATCAAGCAAAAGCGGAGGGAAGGACTCTGAAAGTTATTT
Organism: uncultured Bacteroidota bacterium; assembly: GCA_903824785.1. Lineage (GTDB taxonomy): Bacteria > Bacteroidota > Bacteroidia > Bacteroidales > VadinHA17 > LD21. Next base: position 69,544 of record CAIJYD010000073.1, on the reverse strand, counting down.
CCTTTCAAAACGTAATATGCCCTGGTGGCTGCTTGGCTTTTCCATGGTTGCAACCACTTTTTCAATTTCGACGCCGAATCTTATAACTGACATGGTTCGGACAGGTGGTGTCGCCAACAACTGGTTATGGTTTTCATTCCTTTTATCAGGGATGCTTACTGTTTTTGTGTATGCTAAACTTTGGAGCCGCTCAAAGATAATGACTGACCTGGAATTCTATGAAATCCGCTATAGTGGTAAGGTTGCTGCAATATTGAGAGGATTCAGGGCTATCTATCTGGGATTCTTTTTCAATTGCTTAGCCTTAGCAAGTACATCTTTAGCTTTCCTAAAGGTTACTGCCATAATGACCAACATTAATCCCTTGATAATATTAATAGTTGTTTCCATAATTACTGTATTTTACAGTTCATTGGGGGGATTGAAATCAATTATCTGGACTGATTTTTTTCAGTTCCTTTTAGCTATCGTTGGTGCGGTTATTCCGGTTATCTTCATATTAAATTCTCCCAGAGTGGGAGGTATGTCAAAGCTTATCCATAGCGAAGTATTACGGGATAAAATAAGTCTTCTGCCGGACTTTTCAAATCCGGTAATGCTGATTACAATCTTTATCATCCCCCTTACCATTCAATGGTGGGCGGCCTGGTATCCGGGAGCTGAGCCGGGCGGTGGCGGTTTTGTAGCACAAAGAATGCTTTCTGCAAAATCTGAAAAACATTCAGTTGGAGCTGCTCTCCTTTTTAATCTGCTACATTATGCAGCCAGACCATGGCCATGGATAATCGTCGGATTAAGTTCACTCATAATATTCCCTGATATTTCTTCAATGGCAGCAAGTTACAAGGATGTACCTGCCAAATATATTCAGAATGATATTGCTTATCCTATAATGCTCAGGGAATTCCTGCCGAGTGGGATATTAGGTTTGGTTCTTGCATCCTTATATGCTGCCTTTATGTCCACAGTATCCACTCAGCTTAACTGGGGTGCATCTTACATGGTAAATGATTTTCATGTCAGGTTCATTGATAAAGAGGCATCAGAAGCAAGAAAAGTGTTTGTTGGCAGAATGTGGACCTTAGCACTTATGATCTGCTCTACAATTCTGGCACTGGTATTGGAGAGTGCCCTTCAGATATTTCAATACCTTATTATGATAGGTGCAGGCACAGGACTGATATATTTATTACGATGGTTCTGGTGGAGGATTAATGAGTGGTCAGAATTATCAGCAATGGCCGGAGCTATAGTTTTTTCCTTAATCATTATTGTTATTGAGCATATATACCTTATACACATTGACAAAGACACAGTACAGATATTCGGGATGAAACTCGCACCCGCCTTATGGGATTCAATTAAGTTCGTTTCAATAGTTTTTCTAAATACAGGTGTCTGGCTGATTGTAACATTTGTTACAAAACCATCTGATGAGAGGGTATTGATTAAGTTTTATGAGGAGATCCGTCCTGGTGGACCAGGGTGGAAGAGTATAGCTGCTAAATCCAATATTCCTGCCGCAGAAAGGGAAAAAGACTGGAATGTACCAATAGGGCTGGTCTGTATGAGCCTCGGATGTGTGGCAATATACAGCATATTGTTTTCCATCGGACAATTACTGTATGGAAACCATCTCTATGCTTCTATTTTGGCGATGTTGGCAATTGTTTCTTCATTTTTTCTGTTCAGATTATGGGGAAGGTTATTTAATTAGACCTTGCAAACATATGGTGCAATGGGGGGAAAACAAAAAACCCATCTATCAGTTTTAATGATAAATGGATTTTCCTTCTGTCGGGGTGGCCAGGCTCGAACTGACGACCCTCTGGTCCCAAACCAGATACGCTACCAACTGCGCCACACCCCGAAATCGAAGCGCAAAAGTATTATTTATTTTCTGATTTCATAACTTATTTCCTATTATTTGCAGATGAATCCTATTTAAATTTTAATGAGGATCCGGAAGAATGGCCATAATCTCCCTGATTTTCCACCGGATGTGAGATCCCTCATCATAAAATTTTGATATTCTTACTTAATACAGACTGTTTCTCTTCTCATTCAGATTCTCATCCGATTTATAATCATCATACTCCATCTGCTTGTCAATCATGCCTTTGGGACCTATTTCAATAACCCGGTTACAAACTGTCTGTATAAACTCATGATCGTGAGACGACATCAGAATATTTCCTTTGAATTTGATAAGTGTATTATTAAATGCCTGAATAGACTCAAGGTCAAGATGGTTGGTAGGTGTGTCTAACAGCATAACATTGGCATTACGGATCATCATACGCGCAATCATGCACCGCACCTTCTCCCCTCCTGAAAGAACATTAACTTTCTTATAGATATCCTCTCCTGAAAAAAGCATCTTGCCAAGATAACCTCTCAGATACAATTCACTGGTATCTTCCGAATAGTAGGCCAGCCAGTCAACCAGAGTAATATCTTTTTCAAAGAATTTTTCATTCTCCAAAGGAAGATAAGCTTTAATAATTGTTTGACCCCATTCAAAGGTGCCATTATCAGGCTTTTCATGTCCTTTCAGGATTTCAAAAAGCATGGTCATTGCCCGGGCGTCTCTTGACAGAAATACTATTTTGTCGTTCTTATTTATTGTAAAATTAAGATCTTTGAACAATTTCGTCCCTTCCACAGTTTTTGAAAGACCCTTCACCGACAGGATGCTGTTTCCGGGCTCGCGGCCGGGGGTAAAAATGATGCCGGGGTATTTGCGTGTAGAGGGCTTTATCTCTTCAATATTCAGCTTCTCAATCATTTTCTTCCTGCTGGTTGTCTGCTTTGATTTTTTTACATTAGCCCTGAAACGGGCAATGAATTCCAGAAGCTCTTTTTTCTTCTCCTCCGCCTTCTTATTCTGCGTAAGCTGCTGTCTGAGTGCCAGCTGACTCGACTCGTACCAGAAACTATAATTACCTGAGAATTGCTGTACTCTGCTAAAATCAATATCTATTATGTGTGTGCAAATTGAATCAAGAAAATGGCGGTCGTGCGATACTACAAGAACTGTATTCTCAAATTCAGAAAGATAATTTTCAAGCCAGTTCACGGTATCCAGATCAAGGTCATTGGTAGGTTCATCAAGTAAAAGGTTATCGGGCTTCCCGAAGAGCGCCTGCGCCAGCAGCACTTTTACCTTCTCCTTGCCGGTGAGTTCCTTTAATAGTTTCTGGTGCTGTTCCTCTTTTATGCCAAGGCCGCTAAGCAGACTGGCTGCATCACTGTCGGCATTCCATCCGTCAAGCTCTGTGAATTTTTCTTCCAGTTCAGATGCTCTCAGGCCATCTTTATCAGAAAAATCGGTTTTTGAATATAGTGCTTCCTTCTCCTTAATAATACTCCATAAACGAGAATGCCCCATCATAACTGTGTCGAGAACAACACATTCATCAAACTCAAAGTGATCCTGTTTCAGTACCGACAAACGCTCACCCTGACCAAACGACACTGAACCTGTCCGGTTCTCAACTTCTCCGTAAAGCATCTTCAGAAATGTTGACTTCCCTGAACCGTTGGCTCCGATTATGCCATAACAGTTTCCCGGCGTAAAAACCAGGTTAACATCCTGAAATAAAATACGTTTTCCAAACTGAATACTAAGATTTGATACTGTAATCATCTAATGGATTATCTGATATTAAATAAAAATAAATACAAGCCTGCAAAAGTACGCAAATATTGGCAAGAACCCTAAATTCTGATTATCGAAGCAGAGTCAACGCATTTATTTTTTTATAAGAATCCAGGATAATCCGCATAAACTCATTGAGTTTTCAATGTGAGGTGATACTCATAAAAAATAAATTATAGTTACTTAAATTTTACCTGAAGACGAAGTTCCTGCTATCTTTGAAGATATAACGATAAAATCAACTCATATGAAAAACCCCGGAATTTACTCCATGGCTGCCAGAACAATTATTCTGTGCATGATATTCACATCTTTCAGCTGCAAAGAGGTGAAAGAGCCGAAAGAATCTTTCAGCATAGCATTCCTTACTGATATTCACCTTACTACTGAAAATAATGCAGTAGAAGGATTCAAACAGGCTCTCGATTCGGTTAACCGCTTGAATCCTGATTTTATTATTACCGGCGGTGATCTGATAATGGATGCCCTAGGTCAGTCATACGGCCGCGCCGACTCACTTTACAATCTCTATCAGCAGGTTATAAAAAATACCGGAATTCCGGTTTATAATACGATGGGAAATCACGAGATTTATGGCATTGTCAGAAGTAAAAGCGGTGCTGACCCTTCCAATCAGGAATATGGCGAAAGGATGTTTGAAAAAAGAATTGGTAAATCTTACTATGCTGTTGAAAACAAAGGATGGAAATTCATAATAATTAATTCAATTGAGGATACAAAAAAGGAACATTATGTCGGTAAGGTAGACTCAGTTCAGATTGAATGGATCAGGAGCGAACTGAAAAAAACCGATCCCGCCACTCCTATTGTATTAAGTACACATATTCCTTTTATAACAGCATTAACACAAATGAATGCAGGGTCGACTGTCCCCAACGACTCAGGCACAGTTGTTTATAACTCGAAAGAGGTTCTCCAGCTATTTAAAGGGTATAACCTTAAACTCGTTCTGCAGGGACATCTGCATACCATCGAGGATATTGATATCAATGGCATTCACTTTATCACAGGCGGTGCCATATCAGCCGCATGGTGGAAAGGGCCGAATCAGGGCTTTGAGGAAGGATTCATGTTCCTGACTTTCGGACCCGATGATTTCCGGTGGAGATATGTCGATTACGGATGGGATGCCAAAAAATAACTATGATGCTCCGGTCAGTAGCTGTTTTTCTGCTTCTCATCCTCTCTGATCCGCTTGCTTTACTTGCACAACCTGACTATTCTTCAGTATCCAGACCATGGACCTACTGGTGGTGGATGGGTAGTTCGGTAACCCGCGAGGGAATATCCGGCAACCTTCAGGCAATGAAGAGAGCCGGAATAGGTGGTGTTCATATTATTCCCATTTATGGTGAAAAGGGGGATGAGAAAAATTATATTGATTATCTCTCACCCGAATGGATGGAGATCCTGAGGTTTACTGCTGACGAAGCGGAAAATCTTGGAATGGGGGTAGATATGACTACCGGAACAGGCTGGCCCTTTGGTGGCCCTGAAGTAAAAACAGAAGATGCTGCAAAATTTCTTCTGATACGTCCTGTAAATATCAGCGGCAGCCGCAATATAAAAGAGTGTCTGAATGCAAATGAAACGGGAACTCTGGTCTCAATAGCAGCATTTGATAATAAAGGAAACTACTCTGACCTCACTTCGCAATTAAATACTGATGGCATAATTGAACTAATACAAAACCAGCCTGTTGATAAGATTTATGCTCTTTTTCAGTGCCCGACAAAACAAAAAGTAAAACGGTCAGCTCCCGGTGGTGATGGATTTGTTCTCGACTATTTCAGCCGCAATTCCATAATAAATTACATGGAACGGTTCGAAAAAGCGTTTAAAAATGCTGGCATTCTGAAGGGAAAAGTACGTTCATTCTATAATGATTCGTATGAGGTTTACGGAGCAAACTGGACCGGCGATTTTCTACCTGAATTCCTTAAGAGAAGAGGATACGACCTTCTTCCTTATATTAATTACCTGGCTGACACTACGTTAAACAATAAGATCCGTCAACGTGTCATAACCGATTATTGTGAAACTATTTCAGATTTAATTATTGATCACTTTACTGCAAACTGGATCGGCAAGAGTCATGAGATGGGCATGATAACACGTTTTCAGGCACATGGTTCCCCTGGTAACCTTCTCGATCTTTACGCCTTATCGGATATTCCGGAAACAGAATCTTTTGGAGCCAGTGCTTTCAGAATACCCGGCCTGCGGCAGGATCCTGATTATGAGGAGGAGCGTTTTGGAAGGCCCAACCCTCTGACAATGAAGTTCGCCTCATCTGCCGCTAACATAACCGGACGCAAGCTGGTCAGCTCCGAATCGACTACATGGCTGGGCGACCATTTTAAGGTATCTCTTTCTCAGATAAAACCTCAGGTTGATGAGTTGTTTATCGCCGGTATTAATCATCTCTTTTTCCATGGAACAACTTATTCGCCAATTGAAAAACCATTTCCGGGCAGACTGTTTTATGCTTCTACAAATTATAATCAGAACAGCCATTTTTTTAATGAATTGCCAGCCCTCACAAGCTATATTGCCAAATGCCAGACAATATTACAAAACACAAAACCTGATAACGATATTCTGTTGTATTTTCCCGTTCACGAAATATGGAAAAAACAAAAAACCAATAACTATATTCAGCTACTTGACGTACACAAATCGAGCTACTGGCTTGGAAATTCCAGTTTCGGCAGACTGGCCGGCCTCTTCCAGAGTAATGGCTATACTTTCGACTATATCTCCGACAAAATGATCGAGGGGCTGACGGTTACAGAAGGAAATATTTATTCGGGGAAAACCAGATATAAGGTGTTGGTTGTTCCGTCTATTGAAACCATTCCCCTGAAAACATTGTCGATGTTACGCGATCTGGCTCTGAAGGGTGCAAAAATTATTTTTGAGAACCAGATCCCTGCAGACATTCCCGGCCTTAATAACTATGAAAAAAGGAAGATCGAAGCCAATAGTATCGGGCAAGAAATGGCAGCACTTACTTCAGATGTCTCCGTAAAAACCTCTATTCAGGAAGGTTTATCAGAAATAAAAATATACCCTGAAGAGCTTGCTCAGAAAGGGCTTAGCTTTATCCGCAAACAATCAGGCGACAGTACAGTCTATTTCATTACAAACCTGTCGGATAAGTTTAGTGAAGGATGGGTTGACCTTACAGCTAAAGCAAGATGTATAGAAATACTAGATCCTGCAGGTGACAAGCATGGAATAGCGCCTGTGGCAAAAAGAGTTGGCGGCACAGCGATCTATCTCCGGATACTTCCCGGTCAGTCATTAATCCTGATCTGCACCAATAAAAAAAGTGAGGGCCCCGCCTGGGAATATTATAAACCCGATGAGATCAGAAAATACGAAATAAAAGGCAATTGGCTGCTGACTCCATCAGGCTATCCCGGCTCAGAAACTCCTGCTCCTGTTATTATAGAACATACGGGTTCATGGACAGAACTTGGAGGTAAATTTGAGACATTCAGCGGGAAAGCCAAATACTCAAACATTTTTGAGATTCCTGCGGAACTTGAAAAATCAGACGGATTTCTGCTTGATCTGGGAGTTGTACGCGAAACTGCCCGTGTCAGAATAAATGGAAATGAATCAGGATTAGTCTGGTGTTTACCTGATTACCTGTACATTCCAAAAGGAATAATTAAGAAAAAAAACACTATTGAGATTGAGGTAACAAACCTTTCATTAAACAAGATCATTCAGCTTGACAAGGAGGGTGTGGTCTGGAAAAATTATAATGAAATTAATTTTGTCAATATCCGTTATCAGCCTTATGATGCTTCAGATAAGAAACCTGAGGAGTCGGGTCTTTTGTCAAAAATTTATTTATATCCTGTCAGAACGTTCATGCCTAAACCGGAATAACACCCCGGATAACTAATAAATATAACCGGGAGAGAATAATTAAGAGACACGATTACAATAGGAACTTCAGATGATAAATCCGGGCCGGTTTCTTGTCAGTCCAATAGTCTCTTCAAATACAAATACAAATCTCATAAAGAAGGTCGAATAATCTTCCTTTTCGAAAGAATTACATGTCTCTTCAGGAGATGAAGGCAGGTCTTCAAAACAAATCTCTGCTGGCAGATTACAAATTTCAGAACTCGTAAAATCGAGACGTTCGCCATCGACCCTGTTATAGAAATGCCATCCTGATTTCTTTCGGGTTTTCAGGATCTCACCGCCAAAAATATCATGAATCAGCAATGAGGTTAAATTATCCTGATTAGATTCCTTGTTACCTGGAGTTCTTCCTGGAATGAGATCCATCTCACAAATTCGTCTAAGTGACTCTTGCACAACTCTTTTGTCTAACATATCCATGAATTTAACTGGTTAAAAGATTAATGTCAGAAAACATTGAAGCGCCTTTGAAATCAAATCAACACAAAGCCTTTTCGGAGGGAGGCAACCCTCTTTCAACAGATAATAAACAAAGAACAGGCCAAAATATCAGCCAAAAATGAAAAACAATTATCCTGTATTGTAAATATCTGGAAATGAACTTGAAAAAAAATAAAGATTTTTCAGAGATGAATTCAATCTGAAAACAGAGAGAAAGTTTAAGCAAAAACAGATTAAATTTTCGCACACATGTGCGGAAATAAGGCAGGAAAAAACAGAAAATGCTATTTTTCGAGGGCTTTGATTTTGAAATCTGATGTTTCATGAAAAGTAATAGCCGGAAAATTTTCCCTGGCCAGTTTCAACATCCATTCGCTTTCAGCAAAAAACACCGGATTATTCTCTTTATCGTAGGCAATTGCACCAGATTTTCTGGCAATAAATTTATCCAGCTCTTTTTTATCATCAGTGGTTACCCAGCAGGCCTTAATAAAAGGGAGGGGTGAAAAGGTGCATTTGGCACCATATTCGTGTTCAAGTCTGAACTTAATAACCTCATACTGAAGCTCTCCGACAGTACCGATAATCTTCCTGTTCCCAGGTTGCTGCATAAATAACTGAGCAACGCCCTCATCAGTCATTTGCCTTACTCCTTTATCGAGCTGTTTGGTTTTTAAAGGATCGCGGTTAACAACTTCCCTCAATATTTCAGGCGAGAAACTTGGAACCCCTTTAAAATGTATCAGTTCGCCTTCGGAAAGAGTATCTCCAATCTTAAAATTACCACTATCATAAAGGCCGACAACATCTCCCGGAAAAGCCTCGTCAACAATGCTTTTGTTATTTGCCATAAAACTTGTCGGTGACGAAAACCTTATCTTTTTTTCTAACCGCGTATGAAAATAGAACTTGTTTCTCTCAAATCTACCTGAACAGATTCGCATAAAAGCAATCCTGTCGCGGTGGTTAGGGTCGAGGTTGGCATGAATTTTAAACACAAATCCAGTAAGCTGCTCTTCATCAGGCTCTACCAATCGCTCTGAACCTTGAATTACTCCAGGGCATGGCGCTATCTCAAGAAAGGTTTCCAGCAATTCAAGCACTCCGAAATTATTAAGTGCACTTCCGAAAAACAATGGGGCAAGGTAACCTTCGCGGTAAAGTGGCATATTAAAAGATTCGAACATACTGCCCACAAAGTCAATCTCTTCCCATAGTCTGTTTATATTTTCAATCCCTACATAATCCCTCAGTTTTGGATCCTTAATATCCTTTGTACTGATAAGGCTTTCTGAAACACTGGTTTTTTCAGGAGAGTAGATCTGCACCTCTTCTTTAAAAAGATTATAGACCCCTTTGAACTGTTTCCCGTTTCCGATTGGCCAGGTATAGGGACATACTGCAATTTTTAACTCGCTCTCCAGTTCATCAAGCAGATCATAGGGATGAATACCTTCCCTGTCCATCTTATTGATAAAGATCATTACAGGTGTGTTTCTCATCCTGCACACTTCCATCAGTTTCCTGGTTTGCTCCTCCACTCCTTTCACACAGTCAACCACAAGAATCACACTATCAACAGCCGAAAGTGTACGATAAGTATCTTCAGCAAAGTCTTTATGTCCGGGGGTATCCAGAATATTAACCCTGATATTGTTGTAATCGAATGCCATTACTGATGTTGAGACTGAGATCCCCCTCTGTTTTTCTATCTCCATAAAATCAGAAGTGGTTGTTTTTCTGATCTTATTGCTTCTTACTGCTCCTGCAGTCTGAATGGCTCCGCCAAACAGAAGCAATTTCTCTGTCAGGGTTGTTTTACCGGCATCAGGGTGACTGATGATGGCAAATGTCCTTCTCTTTTTAATTTCACTTTTTAGATCCATAAACTTTCTCCTGCAGAACAAGTTTCATCTTTAACAGGAGGGCACAAAAGTAGTAAAATTTGAGATAATGAAAAATGGGAATGCTGTCAGCTGAAATGTGGAATATTCCCCACGCCTGATGTTTTCAAAACAGATGAATTGCAACAGTACTGGTCCGGCTTAAAAGAGATTTTGCTGCAGGATCAGAAATCCTGTTTATACATTAATTAAAATACCCGAAATCTTATTTTACAGGATAGCTGACAGGATTATTCAAAAGCGGGTACTGAGTAGAAGTAAGATTCATAATCTTTCTCAGGCTGCCAACATCCATCCCCACTCTTGGTCGCGTATTAAGCCCTGCAGAGGCACAGAAAATAGCTATATTCTGTGAAACTATTCCGGCATCCATTGCGGCCCAGGTTAATTTAAGTGAATCTGTTCCTGACGAAAACCTTGATATATCCGACACAAGTAACAATATAACCGGAGCATCGGCAACTCCTGACTGATTTCCGGCAATTAAATTACGATGATCACCTTCAGTTACAGGTTTTAATTCATTCCCTGCCGCATTATAAAGGTAAATGCCCTCTTCCATAAATGCGTAAACATCAACGTCCTGAGAATTCATAGCTGAAGGAGCTGTCCGCTTCTTTATTTCCGGCCGGTTAATGCCATTTGAAGCCCATAAAAGGTCAGACAGATCACTTTTAGTTAGTTTTCTTCCGCCAAATTCATTAGCTGAAGCTCTTTTCTCCAGTGCCTGCATTACCGGCAATCCTCTCAATTTATCGGGAGGATTAAGAGAAATGGTCTTCAATTCCTGTGAGTAGAGGCAAGACAACATGGCAGAAAAAAACAAAACGGATAATAATCTCTTCATATTTTCAGATTTAGTTCTTAGCATATTACTGCATTCCTAACAAATCTACGCCATTTTCAATAATATTACCATCTGCGGATAAGGATTAATAAGGAATCCTGAATATTAAAAGGAGAGATCAGTGAAAAATTATGCTTAATTTAAAGTTCAGTAATTAATCAGGTTAAGTACTTAATATTTTTTTCATGCTATTTATTATAAAATATAAGCATGAAACCTATTTTTCTATTATTTGCAGCAGTTAATTCATCCAGGGACAATTATTTATTTCTAAACTAATTAATTTATCAGGTTATGGCTCAAAACATTAATCAGGAAGGCAGCTATTCTTCTCCATTTTTGCAGGATCATTCTACAGCAATAAGGATCTGGCATTGGCTTACTTTCTTAGTTATATCGGCACTTATGATTACCGTTTTGCTTAATTCAACCTTGCTGAATGCCCGGAAAAACAGTTTAATGGTACAGGATAAATTGAAAGAAAAGGGAGTCATTATTACTCAGGAGCAGGCCATTGCAGTCTCACGCGAATATACGGAAAAGACCTGGGGGATACATAAAATTCTTGGAATGGGTCTAACTATATTGCTGATATCAAGGATTTTGATTGAATTAACACAACCGGGAGAGGAAAAGCTGAAGGCCAGATTCAGAAAAGTCACAGGATTATATAAACTAAACGATAAAAACAAGGCTGAGTACTATCACTACCTGATGGTGAAACGGTTGTACCTTCTATTTTATGGATTTCTTCTGGTATTGGTACTTACCGGAGTTGGCCTTGCTCTTGGCCATGAGGTCGCATTCCTCGGGAAAATACACAGAATGCTGAAAAGAGTCCACAGCTTTGACCAGTATGTAGTTTATGCGTTCGTACTATTCCATTTATTCAATGTTATTTTGGCTGATAACGGTAAATCCAAAGGGATTGTTTCGGGTATGATTAATGGAAATAAATAATTAAACAGGTTTAATTTCTGCATGTTACTCCAATTCTGGAGCTAGATTTATGACAGGAATCCGGCTTCAGAAAATGAGAAACAGAATTATGGCTGACAAGCCGGATTTCACAATCCGGTTTTGTTGATAATTTTATTATTTTTGCAGTCAATAAAATAAAACCATTTTTATGAAGAAGCTACTCATTTTACTCACAATTTTATTATCCTTCACATTTTGCAAAGGTCCCGGATCAGGTCCTTTAGTAAAGGAATCGTTTACAAAAGAGAACAAGAGTCAGGGCATGGAGAGCCAAAGTCATAAAGCTCCTGTTCAGACGGAGAAAATTACTGTTTCCATTGAACCATGCGATGGATGTATAACAATATCAAAACTTTTCGAAAGCAAACAGTCATTTTCAGGCAAGTCCATAAAAGTAAAAGGACAGGTAACAAAGTTTAATCCTCAGATTATGGGAAAAAACTGGGTTCATCTGCAGGATGGCACAGAATCAGAGGGTTTATATGACCTTACGGTTACCACAGACAAAGAAGTATCTGTTGGTGATGTAATTACCTTTGAGGGAAAAATAGCACTTGACAAAGATTTTGGCTACGGCTATTTTTACAGCGTACTTATGGAGGAAGCAAAGCCGGTCTTATAAAGATCGCTCTTTGATATCTATTAAAAAAGCTTAACCGAAACCATACCCTCCGGCTGAATAATGATTTTTTATCAGTTATTCAGTCTGGATGGTGGGGAATCAGCAGGGTCGGAACCCCAGGTATAATTTGGTCGCGAACCCATATCAAGAACCAGCTCGCCGCCATCTTTTATATCATCCCAGCTAAACCATGGTTTATTCCATTCTTTGCCATTGAGAAAAGCTTTCTGAATATATTTGTTTTGCCGGTTGCTCTCTTTGGCAACTATCCTGAAAATTTTATTGTTCTGAAGCTTAACCGAGACTTCTTTAAAGAGAGGGCTTCCAATATTAAAGGCAGGAATTCCGGGTGTTACCGGATAAAATCCCATGCTTGAGAATACGACAAATCCGGATAACCCTCCCCCATCTTCATCGCCGGGAATACCGAATGGAGTATTTGGAAACCATGTATCAAGGAGCATCCTGATGCGTTTCTGTGTTTTCCATGGTGCTCCGGCATAATTGTACAGATACGGTATATGCAGACTTGGCTCGTTACCCATCACAAACTGGCCAACCTGACCGGTAGCATCAGGCATCTGCTGAAGGTAATCCGGCTTCCATTTTCCAAGCTCTTCAATAAATAGCTGATCAAGTTTTTTCACGAACTTCTCTTTTCCGCCAAGCAAATCCACAAGACCAGCAATATCATGCTGTACATCCCAGAGATAGGTCCACCCATTGTTTTCATCGTAATAATCGCGGTTCCCCAATCCTCCGGAAAACTTCGGGTCAAAATCCTTCACCCAGCTGCCTTCAGTATTTCGGGGTTCAAAGAAGCCTGTTTCCTTATTAAAAAGATTATAGAAATTATGCGACCTCTTAAGGAAATATTCATAATCTTCATTTTTGTTCAGTGCTTTTGCAAGCTGTGCCAGACACCAGTCATCATAGCTATGTCCAAGGGTGATTGCCACTGCCTGCCTTTTCTCAAAGGGATGAACCATTGCAACTGTCTCTTTTTCTCCTATATTCAATGCAGGGTAATATCCTTTTTCAAGATAAAAGGTGTCGAGCGAACACATCGGTCCATTACGCCATGGCAGCATGGTTGCCTCCATTGCATTCTTCCTGAGGCCTTCATATGCTTTTTCAATATCAAAACCTCGGATCCCTTTAAAGTAAGCATCCGCGATTATTGCAGCGGAATGATGACCATTCATACATGGTACATCGCCGGTTAAAATCGGAAAAGAGGGCATCCATCCGCTCTGTTCATACATCCGTACATAAGATTGAATTTTCAGACTCTCAAGACCGGGGTTCAGCATTGCTTGCAGAGGATGTGCGGCACGGTAAGTATCCCACATCCAGTCATCTGCAAAAAAAAGCGTATCATTATCATTATGTATGGATTTATCATATCCGCTATAATAACGTCCCTCTTCTGAAATATTAACCATCCGTTCGTAAGTCCGGTATAGTGCCGTATAAAAAGCAAATTTCTGGTCTGTTGTCCCGCCTTTCACTTCAATCTTCCCGAGAGCATTGTTCCATTTTTCCCTTCCTTTTGCCATTATCGATTCAAAATTCCAGTCAGGGATATCATTTTCAAGATTTCTTTTTGCCTGCCCGGCATCAACAAAAGAGATTCCCATCTTAATGGCTGTTTTTTCTTTTTCACCTATATTAAAGGTTAGCCTGACAGCAGGCTTTTCTTTTTCAGCACCAGCAATACCCTGTGCAGAGTTTCCATTTGTCTCAGGCATGAAATCAGCCGAAAAGCTCTTTTCGGTCTTAATATAAAAGAAAATCTTTACCTCATTTCTGTAGAGTTCATAACCTTCCAGAGTATTATTATCGATAACATTAATTGAACCGATGTTATTTAGAGCCAGCATCAGGTGCTTCTGATCTCTCTTATTCCATGCGATCCTATAGAATGATGACTTTTCCGCTACAGTCAGTTCAAGATTAATGTCAGGGTCTTCAAGCCATACTGAATAATAATAGGGCTTACACACCTCATAATCATGATCGTAATAACTTGCCCACTCCTTCCGGTCAAAAGAAATATTGCCTGCGGCAGGCATCAGCAATCCTGCTGTACCATTACGATGCCCGCCAAGGATGAATGGGAATCCGTTAATCTTCTCAGCCTGATAATTTCCGGGAAGCTTATGAATCCGCATCATGCTGTTTGGAAGATTAACCAGAGGAACAGTGGTCTCGAGCAGAGGACTGATACCACCAATGTAAGGATTAACAAAATCAACCGGATCACCCTCTCTTTGAGCGCAGGAGCAAAGCAGCAGGGAGACTGAAGTTATTAATAAGCAGATATTTTTTTTCATGGCCATTGAATTTTGATTTGTTTGCAGGAGCCACAATCCTTATTGTGTCAGCAAAACATAGTAATAATTATAATAATTTACCGGATAATAATATTTCAGATAACATATACTGGTCAAATCAATCAATTTATAAAAATAAAAGGTGAATTTATTTAACTTTATCTCATAAAGAAAGTCAAAATTCTGATATCATTATGAATGGTTCAGAAAGTTTGATTAAGCTCCTTTAATTAATTCGCAAAATAAAATGAAAAAGCAAATACTCTTAAGTTTCTGTCTGGTATTGATAAGCGGATTGATAAATGCAACAATCATTCCCGGCAGGTTAACCTGTGAAAACCTTAACGATCCAATGGCAGTTGACGTTCTTAAACCGCGACTTTCATGGATAAACAGAGCTTCTGACGATGAACGCGGAGAGATGCAGACTGCCTGGGAGATAAGAGTTGCCGGCTCAAAAGATAAGCTTTTAAGTGGCAAGCCGGATCTGTGGAACAGTGGAAAGATGATTTCATCTGAATCGATAAATATTGAATATGGTGGCAAGCCATTGTCCTCCCGCCTCGACTGCTGGTGGCAGGTAAGAGTCTGGGACAATAAAGGTAAAATTTCGGTTTGGAGCGAACCTGCATTCTGGAGTATGGGTTTTCTGAATCCGGGTGAATGGAAAGCTCAATGGATAGGAGCACCATGGCAGGACGAATCTCCCTTGCCCAAACCCCGTTCACCAAGGGGAAATGGCCCTGCTGCCTCGCCCTTGAATACGCCTGCAGATAAACTACCTCCAAACGCGCCTCTGTTACGGAAAAATTTTTCTGTAAATAAAACAGTTGAATCGGCCCGCGCTTATGTTACCGGTCTTGGCTATTTTGAACTTTATGTAAATGGTGAAAAGGTTAGTAAAGATGTACTTAGCCCTAACCTGACCCTTTATGACAAACGTCCGGATCTGGGACCAATCGGCATTATGATAAAAGATAACTTCAGGGAGTACAGGGTAATGTACCTCTCTTACGATATTAAAAACCTTCTTAAAACAGGTGCCAATACAGCCGGTGCCATACTGGGTAACGGGTTTTATAATCCGGCATGTTTCTGGACAGCAGGTTATGGTACACCAAGGTTTCTGGCACAGATCCATATTACTTACACCGATGGAACAGAACAGGTCATAGTAAGCGATCAGAGCTGGAAATCGTCAAAAAGTCCGATTGTAATGGACCTTATTTACGATGGTGAACATTATGATGCCCGTCTGGAACAACCGGGATGGAACACCCCCGCTTTTGACGATTCAAAATGGGAACAGGCCATTCTGAGAAAAGCTCCTGCAGGCTTCTTAAAAGCTCAGATGTCTCCTACGGACAAGGTAATGGAAAGTCTTGCTCCATTGAAAACAGAGCGTATCGGAGAAGGTCATTACAAAGTAGATTTCGGAGAGGAGATTTCCGGCTGGCTGCACCTTATGAATGTATCAGGTGAAGCCGGAAGAAAAATCGGCATAAAATATATCTGCGAATCGCCAGTGGGCGATAATTCCTATACAATGAAAGGAGGAGATCCGGAATCATATGCAGCACGTTTCACCTGGTTCGTCTTCAGAGAAGTGGAGATTACAAACTGGCCGGGAGAGCTCAAACCGGAACAGCTCAGGGCAGAAGCTGTCTATTCAGATGTAACAACAACCGGGAAATTTGAATGTTCCAATCCCCTGTTTAACAAAATAAACCAAATCTGGTGGCGGAGCCAGACAGACAATATGCATGGCGGGATTGCAAGCGATTGTCCTCACCGCGAGCGCTCTCCGTATACCGGCGATGGTCAGGTGTCGTGTGTAACGGTAATGCATAACTTTGATAGCCGGACATTTTACACCAAATGGATTCAGGACATTCTGGGTGCACAAAATCCTGAAACAGGGTATGTCCCTAATGGTGCTCCCTGGCAGCCGGGATGCGGAGGAGGAGTGGCCTGGGGTGCAGCCATGAACATAATGCCCTGGGAATATTATCTGCATTATGGAGATGCCGGCCTATTAAAGAATAACTATGAAGGAATGAAAGGTTATATCAAATATATGCTGACATGGACAAATGACCAGGGGATTATGTTTTCACAGGCACCGGTAAAAACAGAGCCTAATCAGTGGATTAACCTCGGGGACTGGGTTGCACCCGGTAAGCTTCCTCCGGATGAAATGGTACACACCTTCTACTTGTGGCGCTGCGCCGATCTTACTTCAAAAGCTGCAAGAGCTCTGGGAAAAACTGATGATGAAAAATACTTTGCCCTCCTAGCCGAAAAAACCCGAAAGGCGTTTCAGAATAAATATTTCGATAATGTAAAAGGATCATACGGCCCAAATGGCGGAAATATCTTTGCCCTGAAAATGGATCTTCCTGATAACCAAAAGAATCGGGTAACAGATGCCCTGAAAGCAGAAATTCATGCAAATGGTGATCATCTGGATACCGGCATATTCGGCACCCAGTTCTTCTTTGAAGTGCTTTCCGAAAATGGGCTTCAGGAGCTTGCCTTTACAGTGATGAACCAGCGCACACAACCTGGTTACGGCTGGTGGATCGAACAGGGAGCAACAACCACCTGGGAAGAATGGAGCGGAAAAGGGTCGCGCAATCATCCGATGTTTGGAGGAGGGATAACATGGTTTTACCGCAAGCTCGCCGGCATGAATGCAGATCCTGAAAAACCCGGTTACAAAAATATTATCTTCCGGCCACAGCCTGCCGGCGACATTACCTCTGCATCATATTCAAATCTGACTCCCTACGGCATTGCAAGGATAGCCTGGAAAATAGAGAAGGAAACTATCAGAATTGAGATTGACGTACCCGTCGGTTGTTCATCAACAGTATATGTTCCGGCGGCCAATGCCGAAAATGTTCTGGAAAACGGAAAGACAATAAAAATATCCAATGAAATAGTTTTTCAGCGAATGGAGAATGGATATGCTGTTTACAAAACAGGTTCAGGGAAATACAAATTCAGCTCCACATTATTGTAATAAAACAGTTGATTTACTCTATAAAATTCTTCAAAGATGAAAACCAATAATTTAATACTGTCAGCAGTTCTACTTTTAGTAATTACAGGCTGCGCTACTTCACCCGACTGCAGAGTGATAATGGAAAATACAAAAAAAGAGTTTGACGCCGGAAACTTCAGTAGGGTAAAACAGCTAACTGACTCCTTGAAAACCATATGTAAGGATAATGAATCTCTTCAATTCAAGGCTGATTCCCTGGCACAGATTGCAGAGAGGATCCTGATCGATTTCCCGGTCGGTGAAGAGCAGATTTACGCCCAGATTGAAAAGCTGTTGGGGTCGTTTACACCTGAGGAGAAGTCGGAATGGGAAAGGAAAGGATGGCTCGAATGGAGACTGATTGACGGGAAAAAGATGTATTTTCAAAGAGCATCTTCCAACCTTATCCTTATCAAAAAATTCTATGAACAAAAAGAGGAAAGACTACGCCAGATAGCAGAAGATCCTGATATGGCACTACGCCTCAGCCATACTGAAGCAGTTTACAAAGCAGCCGGTAATAAGAGCAATCCTGTTGTACCGGTAACCATGAAAATAAACTATACCATAACTGTTAAACCAGACGCAGTACCAGAAGGGGAGATAATACGCTGCTGGCTGCCATGGCCAAAAAACAACCTTCCCCGGCAGCAAAAAACAGAACTGACAGGTACCTCTGTTCAGAATTATATAATTGCACCAGATACTGCAATCCACAGTACAATATATATGGAAGAGGTGGCAAAAAAATCAGTTCCGACTGTGTTTCAGATCTCTTTTACCTATCAGTCAAGCGCTCAGAATTTTAATCTGCCAGCTATTAAGATCCTTCCTTATGAAAAATCAACTGCTGAGTATAAGAAATACACTTCTGAGCAGCCTCCACAGATCTGTTTTACAGAAAACATTAAGAGACTGGCTGACAGTATTACAGGGCAAGATAAAGATGCTGAGGTAATTGTACGCAAAATATATTACTGGTTCAAAGAGAACATTCCCTGGACAGGAGCTCTTGAATATTCCATTATGCCCAGTATTCCTGAATATGTTTATGAGAACAGAAGAGGTGATTGTGGTATGCAGACCTTCCTTTTTATCTCAATGTTAAGATACAAGGGAGTTCCGGTAAGGTGGCAGAGCGGATGGATGGTTCCTCCTCAGGGCAAAAACCTTCACGACTGGTGCGAAGTTTTTTATGAAGGAGCCGGATGGGTACCTGCGGATGTCTCATACGATCTCCAGAAATCAGAAGTAAGTTCCATCAGGGAGTTTTTTCTTTCCGGAATCGATTCATACAGACTTATAATAAATGAAGGTATTTCAGGACCGCTCCACCCTGCAAAGCAATTTATGAGAAGTGAACCATACGACTTCCAGCGTGGGGAAGTTGAATGGAGGGGTGGAAACCTTTATTTCGATAAATGGAATTATAATATGAATATTGAATACTCAAATTAGTCATTCTTAAACAGTAGTTTTTTTTAATGATGTGGGAATTAAGACAAAAACAAACTTCCCAGCTGATATACAGTAAATGAGAGGAGCCACGCTATTCCTGTTGTATAAACTACGACAAAAGAAGCCCATTTCCAGCTTCCCGATTCACGCCTTATTGCGGCAACAACTCCTATACATGGAAAGTAGGTAAGGATAAACAGCATAAAAGAGAAAGCTATAAGCGGAGTGAAAAGAATCTTTCCCGAAGAGTCATGCTGAGTCTGTATCTTTTCAACAAGGGATGATTTTCCGGTATTGTCATCTGCCTGAAACAAAACACCAAGCGTACTTACTACGACCTCTTTTGCCGCTAATCCCGACAAAATACTAACGCTCAGCCTCCAGTCGAACCCCAGTGGTTTCATTACCGGTTCAATTGAGTGGCCAATAATTCCCAAATAAGAGTTACTCTGCTTCTCACTCTTTTGTTCCAGAATTAACCGGTTTATCAACTCATCCTTTATTTTAACTTCCATCTGTGACTTTTCCACCGAGGCAATCTCACCTGCATAATCTCTGGAATAATTAACTCTCCTCGGAAAACTTCCAAGTATCCAGACAATTATGGATGCCAGAAGAATTACTCCTCCAATTTTTTTCAGGTATAACCCGGTTCTGAATAAAACATGTTTTATAACACTTCTTACGGTAGGCACTCTGTAGGGAGGAAGTTCCATAACAAAGGGAATATCTTCCGTTTTGAAAAAAACACGTTTAAGAAACAGAGCAGACAATATCGCAAAAATAACGCCAAGCATATAAAGAAAAAATAGTACCGACCCCTGGTTTTTTGCAAAAAAGGCACTGATAAACAGTATATAAACAGGCAGTCTTGCGCTGCACGACATAAACGGTGTAATAAGCATTGTTATCAGACGGTCTCTCCGGCTCTCTATGATCCGGGTCGCCATAATTGCAGGAACATTACACCCAAATCCCATGAAAAGTGGAATAAATGACTTCCCATGCAGCCCGATCTTATGCATCAGTTTATCCATAATAAATACAGCACGGGCCATATAACCAGTATCTTCCATGAAGGAGATAAAAATAAAGAGGATAATAATATTGGGAATAAAAACAAGCACCCCGCCTACCCCGCCAATAATAGCTTCAACAAAAAAATCACGTATTATACCCGGAGACAAAGCAACCGAGGTCAGTTCAGCCAGTTTGCCGGTTCCTTCCTCCATCCAGTGTTTAGGATAACCTCCAAGTCTGAAAGTTGTAAAGAAAGTGAGCCACATGAAAAAAATAAAAATAGGGATACCCAGATATTTATTTGTCAGATAGTTATCGATGATCTGGGTTTTTCGCAACCGTTCAACCTTGCTTATTTTCAGAGTCTCCTTCAAAGCTCCTGAAATAAACCCATAACGGAGGTCTGTAATAACTGTTTCTACCGGATCGGAAAATAACTTCTCCAACTTAAGGTATTCTTTCTTTGCTGTCAGTATTATTTCAGGTGAGTTAACGCAGCGGGTAATGCTCCTGGAAAACTCCTTGTCATTTTCCAGCAGTTCAATTGCGAGATACCGTGCTGAAATAATGTTTGTGAATGGCCTGTTTTCTTCAATCTTTATCTTTTCCTGTATAACACTAATTGAATCTTCGATCTCCGTACCATAATTTATATGAATATGGCGGACAACCGGTTCCCTGTTCTCATAAACCTCAATGATCTTGTCAAAAAGATTTTTTATCCCTTTTCCTTTTGAACTTACAGTAGGAACTATTGGGACACCGAGTAATTTGCCGAGAGAGAGATAATCGAGAAGATCTCCTTTCTTCTCCAGTTCGTCATACATATTCAGGGCAATCACTATCTGAACGCCCATATCGATCAGCTGAGTTGTAAGATACAGGTTCCTTTCAAGGTTTGAGGCATCTGTAATATTAACTACAATATCAGGTTTGTTATCGAAAATATAATTTCTCAGGTATATCTCCTCAGGTGAATAACTTTTTATCGAATAGGTACCCGGAAGATCGACAATTGAAAAAGTGTAGCCTCCCTGCCTGTATGATGCCTCTTTTGAATCGACTGTAACCCCGGCATAGTTCCCGACTTTTTCCTTTGATCCTGATGCGAAATTGAAAAGAGTTGTTTTACCTGAATTGGGATTTCCTACCAGAGCAATCTGAATATGTTTTATTTTTTCCAGCCAGGAACTGTTTTCATCTTCACTTATCAGGACTCCGCTATTGGAATTAAACTCTTCAGATTTTCCTCCCCTGACAACTTCAATAAGCTGAGCCTCGCTGTTTCTCAGCGAGATATGATAACCCATTATCATGTATTCAATTGGATCCCTGAGAGGTGCCTTCTTAATTACCGATACCTTTTTCCCCACAACAAACCCCATTTCTGAAAGCCGTTGCCGAAACTGTCCTCTTCCCTTAATCTTCAGAATTATCCCCTCTTCTCCCTCTTTGAGATCATATAATGTTGTCATCTGATTAAATCAATACAGGAGAATAACCAAAAATACGTAAGAATGTTTAATGGCTTCAATCGATTTTCACCTTTACCACTACTTTTCTTACCGGTGAATTTTGTTCAGCTTTTAAACCAGGTCGATGAATATCTGATGGAAAAAAGATGAAAAATCTGTCGGGAGTTGCTTTATTAACGGAACTTTGGGTAACCGTAAGAAATTCAAGATCCTTAACTTCATCATAAGGGGTAAGTATATCTTTTTTCATCGCCATAGGAGTAATATCAATCTGTTCAATTCCACTTATAACATACTGAATATCAATATATTTACGATGCGCCTCAAACTTGGCATCCTCCTCGTTTTTTGTAAGGTACTCCGTAATGGGAGCAAAGAGATTATCTCCGTCAATATCATAACGTTTTACCTCCATTTTGGTAAGATCGCTGTTTTTCAGGAAAGCAAAGGCTTTATCCCACCGCTCTTTATTTTTGAAATATGCCACTGCGAACTCTTTTCTGTTTATTGAAGCATCAGGTTCAGCTGACCACCCGTTTTTCCACTCGCCTTTCAGGAACCACTGATCTACTTTTTCAGAGCTCCATGTTGCTGGATCGCTGGAAGATTTGCACCCGATAAAACCGAGTAAACTTGTCAATACAATGATTTTCAGGAATAAGTTTTTCATAGCTTAGCTTTTATTATAGTTGCCGGATATTGATTATCAGAATTTAACTATTTTGACAATGTTAATCATTTAGAAATTAATTTTCAAGTAAAATTTTCAGTGCTTTCAAATTCATCGGCTCAAATCTGTGACACCACTTTTTTATTCTTCCGGGATTACCATTTTTTCTCCATCAGAAGGATATTTCTCAACTCCATTGGAGTTATATTTTCCCTGATCTCACCTGTTTCCACAACTGTTATAAAACCCGATTCTTCTGAGACCACTACAATAAGAGCATCGGTATGTTCTGACATTCCAATAGCTGCCCGGTGGCGCATCCCAAACCTTGGAGCTAAAGTTAGCTGATCGGTAATGGGTAAGGTGCATCGCGCTGCAAGAATGAGTCCCCTCTCAATTAATACAGCACCATCGTGAAGTGGTGAATTCTTAAAAAAAATTGTTTCCAGCAGGCCGGCGCTAATCTGTGCCTTAAGGATCTCTCCACCCTCTGAAAACATATCAAGGCTGCTTTTCCGGGCAATAACGATAAGAGCTCCTGTTTTTTTAAGAGCCATTGCCTCGCATGACTTTGCA
The DNA here is from genome assembly GCA_903824785.1 of uncultured Bacteroidota bacterium. GTDB lineage: Bacteria > Bacteroidota > Bacteroidia > Bacteroidales > VadinHA17 > LD21. The sequence goes on along the minus strand of CAIJYD010000073.1, from coordinate 46,541 downwards.
ATCTCTTCAGCTTCTCCCGGGCTTCCCGTATCCTCGCTTACCGAAGAAAAAAACCTTCCCAGAGAAAACCTGCTGCTGGAGATATACCTGTTTCCCAGAACGAGCAAAAATCTTCTCACCTCCTGCTGAAACACAATTATCAGAGCTATTACTCCAACGCCAATAACATGTCCGAGCAAAATACTTATCAGCTCCATGTTGAGGGCTTTTGCAATTAGCCAGGAGACGTAAATAAAAAATATCCCGATAAAAATGCTGAATGCTGCAGTTCCTCTGATCAGCTTGTATAGCTGAAAAAATATCAGGGCCACAAGAAATATGTCAATAAAATCAAGGATTGTTATGTGGAATGGCATAAATTTATAATAATTACTGTCAAAAATAGTAAATTTCTAATCTTCATTTATTAATCCTAAATCCAGTGATCGGGCTTGTTCTGTAATCATATCAGGAAGGTTTAATACGCTTTAAAAGCTGTATGGCCTGAACAGCTTCCTTTACATCATGAACACGCAGAATATCAGCACCATTGGCAAGAGCCACAGCATTAAGAGCAGTAGTTCCGTTAAGTGCCTCTTCAGCTGTTATTCCAAGTGTCTTCCAGATCATTGATTTTCGGGATAGTCCAACCATCAACGGCAATCCGGCTACAGAGAAATCACCCAGCCTTCTGAGAAGTTCAAAATTATGATCGGCTGATTTTCCAAACCCGAATCCGGGATCAATTATGATATCCTTTACACCGGCTGACCTCAGTCTGAATATCTTTCCACTGAACCATTTGAGAATATCGGCTACAATGTCGTCATAGACAGGATTTTCCTGCATGGTGCGCGGATTACCTTTCATGTGCATCATAATATAGGGGACATTCAGCTTTTCTACTACTGAAAACATATCTGCATCAGCTTCGCCACCGGAAATATCGTTAATCATGCGGGCACCGCATTCAGCAACAGCCTCCATTGCAATATTCGCCCTGAAGGTATCAACCGAAATTATGGCCTTCGGCAGTTCTCTGCTTATCAGCTTAATGGCTTTCAAAACCCTGCCTCCCTCCTCTTCCTTAGTTATATCTGCAGCTCCCGGACGAGAGGAATAACCTCCCACATCAAGAATATCAGCACCCTCATCGATCATTTTCCCTGCAGCCTTCAGTATCTCTTCATCGGTATTGTAACGGCTTCCTTTATAGAATGAGTCAGGGGTAACATTCAATATCCCCATCACCTTTGGAACTGCAAGGTCAAGAAGATCGCTCCCTGTGTTAATATATCTTGGATTTCCTTTCAAAACAATTTAATTTGAACAGCCGAATTTAGTTATTTTTGTTACAAACCCAACTAACTTTTCCGTAAGCAGAGACAAAGAGATTTTGCGTGTTGAACTTATTATGCTATTTTGCTTACAGTTACCCTCTGAGTTCAGCTTAAATTCCATCTCTTCTATAATCGTAAAGATGCGGCAGATTCATTTCTGCAATTAAACAGCTTATCTCCTTTTATCTTTGCTGTGCGGTTATTACATTTGTACAATTATAAAATAATTTAAGGATGAAGCTTTTTGTCATTGAAGGAGTTGATGGTGCAGGAAAATCAACACAGATTAAACTCCTGAGAGATTATTTATCAGAGAAGGGATACAACTGTGAGTATCTGCATTTTCCAAGGACTGAAGCTCCCTATTTCGGCGAACTTATTGCCCGGTTTCTAAGAGGCGAATTTGGTTCGCTGAGCGAAGTCAACCCATACCTCGTTGCAATGCTTTATGCAGGTGACAGAAAGGATGCTTCCGATCTTATCAGAAGATGGTTAAAAGAGGAAAAAATAGTACTTCTCGACAGATATACCTATTCAAACATTGCTTATCAGTGTGCAAAACTTCAGGATTCGGCAGCACAGGATGAGCTTATGAGATGGATCCTGTCGCTTGAATTCAGCCATTTTGCAATTCCACGGCCCGACCTCAATATTTTCCTGGACGTACCGTTTGCATTCACCGAAAAAAAATTACTGAGTGCGAGAACAGGCGACGACCGCAGCTATCTCAAAGGAACAAGGGATATCCACGAGGAGAGCCTTGATTTCCAGAAAATGGTACGGGATCTTTATCTTAAAGTGGCAATACACGACAACAGGCTTTCAGTAGTTGATTGCAGCAGCAGTAATGGAGCAATGCTGCAACCTGATGAGATTTTCAGCCTGATAATAAAAATACTGACAGAAAAAAAACTTATATAAAATGAAGATATTGAAATCTGCAGGCAGAATTATTACCGGCATCGTTTTTATATTCTCAGGCCTGGTAAAAGCGATTGATCCTTTAGGTTCAGCTTATAAATTTCATGACTATTTTCAGGCTTTCAATATTGGTTTTCTCAATAAACTCTCCCTTTCCCTTGCAATTTTATTATGCACTGCCGAATTCATTGCCGGCTTTTCAGTACTTACAGGAATGAGGCAGAAAACCGGCATCATGGTAGTAATGCTGCTGATGATTATCTTCACTCCGCTTACATTTATTCTTGCACTTACAAACCCCGTATCAGACTGCGGTTGCTTTGGCGATGCTATACATCTCACCAACTGGGAGACCTTTGGAAAAAATATTGTACTTATCATCATTGCAGCAATGCTTTATATAGGAAGAAAAGAGATAAAAAACATTTTTAAAACGTCCACTGAATGGATCATAATTACAATTGCAGCCATTATGTTCATTCTTTTTTCCTTATTCAACCTGAAGTATCTGCCGGTTATCGACTTTTTACCTTATGAAACCAGTGTGAAAATTGCCGATAAGATGGTTATCCCGGAAGGAGCTCCCATTGATGAATATCAGACAACATTTATCTATGAGAAAGATAATGTAAAAAAGGAGTTCACTCTTAATGATTATCCGGCAAATGATACCACCTGGAGGTTTATTGATCAGAAATCGATTCTCCTAAAAAAAGGTTATCAGCCTCCAATACACGATTTCAGTATAAAAGCCGTTAATGGAGAAGATCTGACTGAAAAAATATTATCCTCCCCCGGATATTCCCTACTGATGGTCTCTAAAAAACTTCCGGAGGCTGATAAAAGTCAATTATTTAATGGCTTTGAACTTGGGGAATACTGCAGGAGCAATGGAATTGAATTTTACGTACTTACAGCTTCCGGGACAGAGGAATTGAAAAACTATGAAAACCAGAGCTGGTTTTGTTTTGCGGATGAAACAACATTAAAAACCATGATAAGGGCAAACCCGGGATATATCCTTCTGAAAAATGGTACGATAGCCGGTAAATGGTCATGGGCAAATGTTCCTGAAAAGGAGTGGTTCGGCAGGCTGGAAGTTCAAACTTTAGTTCCTTTATCACCTGAAAATATTAAATGATTTGTAACTTTAAATATTATACTTTTTAAAAATTAATTTATGAGAAAGAAAATTGTTGCCGGCAACTGGAAAATGAATATGGATCTGGCAGAAGGTTTGAAATTTGTAGGATCAATTGATAAATACTTTAAAGAAAAACCTTCAGGTAAGGCATTGGTTATTTTATGTACTCCATTTATTCATCTGAGTGGTGCCAATGAGATTCTTAAACATGGTAAAGTTGCCCTTGGGGCTCAGAACTGCGCATCGGAAGCTTCCGGAGCCTATACCGGAGAAATATCAGCATGGATGGTTAAAAGCACTGGAGCTGAATATGTTATACTGGGCCATTCTGAAAGAAGGAGCTATTATAATGAAGATGATAAACTGATTAATAAGAAAGCATTGCTCGCAATTAACAGCGGCCTGAAAGTGATATTCTGTTGTGGTGAGGTATTAAATGAGAGAGAGGCAGGGAAACATTTTCTGATAGTAAGGCGTCAGCTTGAAGAGGGTCTCTTCAGCCTTACAGAAGAGCAGATGGATATGATTGTTCTTGCTTACGAACCTGTTTGGGCAATAGGAACCGGCCTCACTGCAACACCTGATCAGGCACAGGAGATGCACAAATATATCCGCGATCTTGTTAAGGAGAAATATGGAAACAACTGTGCGAAAAAACTTCCGATACTTTATGGTGGAAGCTGCAAACCATCAAACGCTGTCGAGATCTTTTCAAAACCAGATGTTGATGGCGGCCTGATTGGTGGTGCTGCTCTTAAAAAAGAAGATTTTACTGCAATAGTTGAAGCATTCGAATAACCCAAAGAATTCGCCTGAACAGCCTACTAAACAGCTGTTCAGGCGAAATAAAATAGGGCAAAAGCGTTTTATAATACGGTTTTAGGATCAGGAAAAGTTGATTAATTGATTTTCTATGTCAAAAAAGCTGATAATTCTGACTGGTTTTTTGTTACTGTTATCACCCTGTATCTTACTGTCGCAGACAAGATCAGCTTTTTCAGGAGACATTTCACTTTTCAAGGCGGAGCTCCTGACTTTTATGGGGCCAAACCTTAATGATGAACAAAAAATCAATCTTAATACTTTTACAGTTAGATGGGATAGTGCTTCCTTCTCCAAAGAGAACATGACCAGAATAATAGACGTCTCAAGTCAGCTTTCAGCCAGGCTGATGAGGCCGGTTCCCCACTTTATTAATTACTTCAAAGCAATCAACTCCTTCACAAGAAGCATAAGTGATGAAGCATTTTTTAATAACTGGCTTTCAGGGCTCAGCGAAATAGCATTTAACCCAAATTATACAAATGATAATATCGACAAGTACCTGGTAAATACTGGCTCAATGATAAAAGGGAATGTCCTGTTTGAGTCGGGAAGTGTGAAGTGGAAGGTTAAAAACAGTACTCTTAAGTTTTTATATGATACTGCCTTTTATGCTGCTGTTTCGAATGCAACACTTACATGTTATTCGCAGAGAGACAGCACTGAAATTTACAATGTCTCAGGATCATATTATCCTGACATTATGCTATTTGTAGGTAATAAAGGCATAATTACATGGGAAAAAGCCGGTTTTTCAAGAGAAGATGTTCTGGCTGAACTCCCCGAATATAAGATTGACCTTACCAAACGAAATTTCACAATAGATTCTGTAAGGTTCAGCCATTCAACCTATTTTAAAAGCCCGGTCACAGGTACTCTTACCGATCAGGCAGTCAGCTTTTCCAATAAAGACAGGGCCAATTATCCCCGTTTTACCACTTACACGAAACAATTCCGGATAAACGATCTTTTTAAAGGTGTAAACTATGAAGGAGGCCTCTCATTTGAAGGTGCAAATGTTAAAGGGACAGGTGAAAATTATAATCCTGCAATAATCACTCTCTCAAGAAATGATACTCTTTTCCTTAAAATCAGCTCAAAGGAGTTCCTGTTCACAAAGATTGGTTTAAACAGTCAGGAGACATCCATATCATTATATCTTGACAAAGACTCAATCTACCATTCCAACCTTGGATTTTCATACATAAATGAATCAAAACAGGTTAACCTTTACCGGACAAATAATCCGATATCAAAAAGTCCCTATTTCAACTCATATCATAAACTTGATATGTATTTTGAATACCTGTCGTGGAACATGAATGAATCAAGAATCATTCTTTCGCGTGCCAGGGGATCAGCACTTGGGCAGGCTCAGTTTGAATCCTCCTCCTACTTCAATTCAGACTATTTTTTAAAGCTCATGGGGCTCGACGATTACCATCCGCTTAATAGGCTCATAAGGTTTTCTGAATTCTATTACTCCGAAACATTCCCTGTTGCGGAATTTGCAAAATGGCTTAACAAGTCTGCAGAAGCAGTTACAGGGCTTTGTATAGATATGGCCAACAAGGGATTTGTGTTCTATGACAGAATTAATAATGAAATTACAATAAAAAAGAAAACCAGGGATTTTCTTGATGCATACGCCAAGAGAAAGGATTATGATATCTTAACCATCTCAAGTGAAACAAAGGCACCTGCAGACAATGCAGTTCTTAATCTGAAAGACTTCATGATGACCATAAATGGAGTATCCGGTGTATTCCTGAGCGATTCCCAGAGAGTTTCAATCTACCCTTACAATAAGCAACTCTTAATAGGAAAAAACAGAAATCTTTCATTCAATGGCATGGTTGAAGCCGGACTTTTTACAGTATATGGCAAACAGTTCTCATTCAATTACGACACATTTAAACTAAGACTTCAAAATATCGATTCGATTAAAATTGCCGTGGAATCTGACGAAAAGGATATATTTGGTAATCCAATTGTAGTTGATGTTGATAACCTTATTCAACTTGGAACGGCTGACCTTTATATCGATAAACCCGACAACAAATCAGGATTAAAAAGCCTCAGGCAATATCCCATAATTAATACACTGACCTCCTCTTATATTTTCTATGATCAGATCCCGGGTCTGAGAGGTGCTTACAAACAGAAAGAATATTACTTCAAAGTTGATCCGTTTACATTTGAGAATATTGATCATTACACAAATGAAGATATGAATCTGTCGGGAGAATTTGTCGGAGGAAATATTGTCAGGGCTATGAAGCAGACCCTTTCGATACAGGAAAACTATTCTCTTGGTTTTAACATGACCATACCTGAAGAGGGAATTGAAGTCTATGGAGGCAAAGGTCGGCTTTATAATTCACTAACCATGAGTAATAATGGATTGACCGGAAGCGGTACCATAAACTATCTGACTTCAACAACCAAATCAGAGGATTTTAGATTCTTTCCGGATTCAATGACCACACAGGCATCAACATTCAACATTGAAAAAGACCCTGCCGGAATATTCCCCAGCCTCGACAGCAAGGATGTTTCAGTAAGATGGTTAACAACAAAAGATGAATGGCGGGCAACCAACACAACCGGAAAGAGTTTTGATATGTTCGGAAATGCAACCACACTTGATGGCACATTGATTCTTACACCCGACAAACTGAAAGGGAAAGGGGTTGTAAACATGACCGACTCCAGAATCACTTCAGATTTTTTCAGTTTCGCATCAAATGCTATTAAAGCAGATACTTCAGATTATAACCTGAAATCATTAACTACAAGCGGATATTCATTTATTGCCCAAAATGCCAATACTGATGTCAATTTCGACCTGAAGATGACTAATTTCAGGCTCAATACCGACTCTTCAATGGTAAAATTTCCCGAAATACAATATATCTGTACTATGACAGATTTTACTTACAACATAGAGAACCGGGTCTTAAGCATGGAACAAAAAGGTAAATCGAACACGCCACTTTTACCAGCCGACAAACTTCTACGTCTCGATTTTGCACATCTCGACAAACCTACATTTTTTGCAACAAATGATTTGAGAGACACTATCGCATTCTCATCCTGGAAGGGTAGTTATCACCTTGATCAGGAATATATTGAAGCAGAAAACATTAATTACATTCATGTTGCTGATGCACTTATTCAGCCTGAAAACGGGAAAATAATCATAAACAGAAGGGCGAAGATAAAGCAGATGCAGAATTCTTTAATTGCTTTGAATAACAGGCATATTCTCCACTCTGCCAATATTGATATCGAATCAACCAAACGTTATACCGGCAACGCAGTTTACGATTATGTTGATGAGAACAAAGATATCCAGCAGATTAAATTTCCTGAGCTCTCTGTTGATACACTAACAACAACAGCACTTGGAAATATCCCTGTAACTCAGAATTTCATGCTAAGTCCTGCCTTTACATATGCAGGTGATGTAAAACTTTCTGCCAGAGCTGAGCTTCTCTCTTTTACAGGATCTGCAGGTATTTCCCATAACTGCAGTACAATAAAAAGTTTCTCCATCAAATTCAAGGGACCAATCGATCCAAAAAATATCTTGATACCGGTAAGTGATAAACCAAGAGATCAGAATGACAACCTTGTTTTTTCAGGATCATTCATCAATACTGATTCAATTCATATCTACCCGGCCTTTCTTTCAGCTCAGGAATCGTGGAACGATGTTGCACTCGTAAATTCAGAAGGGTTCCTCTATTATGAAAAAAACAAAGGAAGATACCTGATCTCATCACAACAGAAAATTGCCGACCATACTCTTCCAGGAGATATGCTGGCATTTGACAAAAACTTTTGTATCCTTTCCGGAGAAGGAAAGATAAATTTCGGAGCAAAGTACGACCTTGTAAAGCTTGCCAGTGCCGGAAAAATGATTCATTCAATTGACTCAAATAAAATTGATATTGAATTACTTATGGCCCTCGACTTTCACTTCTCCAAAGAAGCTCTGAATGTAATGGCCGACGAAATACGAATGATGCCAACACTAAAGCCGGTAAACACAAACAGTGAGCTTAATAACAAGGGAATGAAAGATCTGCTGGGAAATGATGCAGCAGCCCAGATGAAAGATGAGATAGGCCTGTTCGGTACGATGCGCAGCCTGCCGAAAGAGTACAACTATGAGCTTCTGCTTAACAGCGTGAAACTTTATTGGAATGAATCGTCTTCATCGTTCAGATCGAACGGAAAAATAGGCATAGGCTTCATAGGAGAACAGCCAATAAACGTCTATGTTGATGGCTTTATTGAGATTCAGCGAAGAAGGTCGGGAGATATGATCGATGTCTATCTTAAAGCAGATGAATCAACATGGTATTATTTCTCCTATATCAGAGGCGTCATGATGGCGCAGGCCGGAAATAACAGCTTTAACACCATCCTTACGGGAATAAAACTGAGTGACAGAAAACATCCAGAGTCAACAGTAAGAGTACCTTATACATATATGATTGCTGTCGAAGACCGGCTCACGAGGTTCCTCAGACGAATGAACACTACCAATGAGGGAGATGAACCTGTCAACTGATAATCGTCTTTCCTCTTTCTCCAAGTTCGATAACCTCCATATCGTGTATATCCTTTCCGTCAATCTGAAACCTCACCGCCGTCATAAACTGATGAAATCCGTTATAACCTGCTGCACCAGGATTTAAATAGAGGAATCCGGCTTTCTTATCGTACATAATTTTTGCAATATGTGAATGGCCGCAAATAAAGATATCCGGATGGTGTTCAGAGAATCCTGAGCGTACTCTATGATCATAATATCCGGGGCTGCCTCCAATGTGAGTTATCCAGACATTTACATCATCCGCTTTAAATATCAGGTTTTCAGGATATGCTCTTCTTACAACAGCATCGTCAATATTTCCATATACGGCTCTGAGCGGTCTGAAGGCAGCAAGTGTATCGGCAGTTGCAATATTCCCTATGTCTCCTGCGTGCCATATCTCATCGCAATCGGCAAAATGGACAAAAAGTCTGGGATGAATCCATCCATGTGTATCTGAGATTACTCCTATCTTCATAACTTACTTAGTCAGAGTTCTGATTCTCTTTTAATGATAATAACCGGGGAAAAATTAAACACTAAGTAACATAAAGGATTTCAGAAAGTCTTACTATGGATGCCGCAAATTATTTAATTTTGCACAAAACAATTGTGATGCAAATATTCTATGCTCCTGATATAACTGCGGATTCTTACACGCTCGGTGAACAAGAGTCGAAACACTGCATAAGAGTTCTTAGAATGACAAAAGGAACCACTGTCAGGTTAATAGATGGAAAAGGAAATCTGTATGAGGGTCTAATAAGTGATCCCGACTCAAAAAAATGTTTGATAGAAATCACAGGAATTACCCGCGATTTCGAAAAACGCAATTACAGACTTCATATTGCAATCTCCCCATTAAAAAATCCTGAGCGTTTTGAATGGTTTATTGAAAAGAGTGTCGAATTAGGTATTGATGAGATAACCCCTTTGATCTGCAGGAACACCGAAAAGCCCGGAATTAAGAGAGACAGAATCAATAACCTGATTGTTTCAGCCATGAAGCAATCGCTCAAAGCAACAATAACATTATTAAACGACCCTTGCAATTTCAATGATTTTGTTAATAAGAATCATACCGGATACTGTATGATAGCTCATTGCAACGATTCACTCATAAGGAGTAAGATATCACAAGTATACACAAAAGGGGAAAACGCAATAATCCTTATAGGTCCGGAAGGCGATTTTTCTGAGGAGGAGATTGAATTTGCGACTAAAAACAGTTTCATCCCGGTTCATCTGGGTCGCAGCCGTTTAAGAACAGAAACAGCAGGCGTTGCTGCCTGCCATTCCATTTACTTTATAAACCAGTAAACCAGTTTCATCGGATTTCAGCACCTGCCTCTATCTGATATCTAACTGTTAAACAGAACGTTAAGATTGTTTCCTGATTTTTTCGAGCAATCTTTTGGTTAATCTTCTTCCCGGAACAACATTAATCTGTCTGAGAAGAAAAATCACATCACTGAATTCCGAGTTAAAACCCCAGGCATCTTCAATAAGATCCACATTTTTAACTTTGATATTGTGATATGAAATAAAAGGTGTAGAAATTAATTCCATAGGCTTCATTTTGTCAGTTTCAGAGAAAACGAACCCGGAAGAATTATTATTGTATCAGATCTTAACTATTCTTTTAAAATATTCCGATCCCAAAAAAAGATATTACTTTCCAACAGGTAACAGGGCTCAATTAAGAGTAAGACTGATCTTCTTCTCCTCCATTATTTTTCTCAGGTTTATAAGTGCATATCTCATTCGACCGAGAGCTGTATTGATACTTACCCCTGTTATTTCAGCAATCTCTTTAAAACTCAGATCTGCATAGTGCCGGAGAATGATCACTTCTCTCTGATCGTCAGGCAGATAAGTTATTATTTTCCTGATATCATGATGTATCTGACGCTTAATAATAGTATCTTCAACACTGTCACCTGCAAAGTTTTTGGAATTGAAAATATCAGATTCATAATTGTCATTGGAAATGGTATTCATCTGCTTTATCCTCCGGAAATGATCAATAATGAGGTTGTGAGCTATACGCATAACCCATGAAAGAAACTTTCCGTTATCAACATATTTTCCGGCTTTAACCGATTGAATAACTTTAAGGAAGGTATCCTGGAAGATATCTTCAGCAAGTGCCTGATCGCGAATATAAAGACTTATATAGGCAAAAACTTTATTCTTATGTCGGTAGATTATTTGTTCAAAGCACGACTGCTCACCATTTATGAACTTAATAATCAGTTCATAATCAGAAATCATTTTACTCATAACTCACTCTTTTAATTAACAAGAGTAGAGATATTCTATAGGCAGTCCTCCTTTGGTTTATTGAATTCGCACTACAAAGAAAAGAATTTTTTTTAATTTGAAAGTATTACTTTTGGAGTTTATTTGAATTTAACACAACAAATGGGTCAGAAATGCAGGGTATCATTGAAATAAAGGGGGCACGGGTACATAATCTGAAAAATGTAAGTCTAAACATCCCAAGAAATAAACTTGTTGTGATAACCGGTGTTTCAGGCTCAGGGAAATCCTCACTGGCCTTTGATACAATTTATGCCGAAGGGCAGAGAAGGTATGTTGAAAGCCTCTCCTCTTATGCCCGTCAGTTTCTGGGAAGGATGAATAAACCGGAAGTTGATTTTATAAACGGAATCCCTCCTGCCATTGCTATCGAGCAAAAAGTTAATTCACGTAATCCCCGTTCCACAGTTGGAACATCAACTGAAATTTACGACTATATGCGGTTGCTGTTTGCCAGAGCAGGCAGGACATATTCACCTCTCTCAGGGAAAGAGGTAAAAAAACACAGTGCAGATGATATTGTTGATTACCTGGCATCTCTTCCTGAAGAGACCAAAGTGATTATTACCTCCTGTGGTGAGATCCCTGAAAACATAAAAGCTTCGGAATATTTTTCTTTTCTTAATAAACAAGGATTCAATCGAATAGAGTCTGACGGAGAGCTGATTAAGATTGATGAACTGAAATCTTTCGATAAATATAAATCAGGACAACAGGTAAATATTGTTATCGACAGACTTGTTATAAACCATTCTGCTGACAGTTTCAGCAGGGCTGCCGACTCTGCCCAAACAGCATTTCATACTGGAAAAGGTTATTGCCAGGCAGTGGTTACTGATGGTGACATTATTACCAGGGAGAGTTTTTCAAACAAATTTGAGGAAGACGGAATCCTCTTTGAGGAGCCTACTGAATATCTCTTCAGCTTTAATAATCCTATTGGCGCATGTCCCGTTTGTGAGGGATACAGTAAGATTATAGGTATAGACGAAAATCTTGTCATCCCGAATCAGAACCTATCCGTATATGAAGATGCAATTGTATGCTGGAAAGGTGAAACAATGAAAAAGTGGAAAGAGCGTCTTATTGCCAATGCCGCATCCTTTGATTTTCCGATACACAAACCAATATATCAGCTTACGGAAGAGCAGAAGCAGCTCCTATGGAAAGGGAATAAATATTTTTACGGAATCGACCGCTTCTTCCTTCATCTGGAAGAGAAAAAATTCAAGATCCAGTACAGGGTGCTGCTGAGTCGGTATAGAGGGAAAACTACCTGTCCGGAATGCAAAGGGTCGAGATTAAAAAAAGAGGCAGGCTATGTAAAGGTGGGCGGCTATTCAATCCAGGACCTTGTATCAATACCTGTCGGGAAGCTCTATAAGATAATCTCGGAAATGAAGCTGAATGATGAAGATACCCGGATTGCAGAGAGATTGATAATTGAGATCTCAGTACGGTTGAAATTTCTGATTGATGTAGGACTTCCATATCTCACACTCGACAGGCTCTCTTCTACATTATCAGGAGGAGAATCTCAGAGAATAAACCTTTCTACTTCGCTGGGCAGCAACCTGGTAGGCTCAATGTATATTCTCGATGAACCAAGCATCGGCCTTCATCCCCGCGATACCAATCTGCTGATAAAGGTACTTAAAGAACTCCGGGATCTTGGAAACTCAGTGCTTGTTGTTGAACATGAAGAAGAGATAATGAGAGCAGCCGATGAGATTATTGACATGGGCCCTGAAGCAGGGCGTCTCGGAGGCGAAGTTGTTTACCAGGGAGGACTTGATGTAAGTACCGCAAATAAATCGCTTACAGCAGGTTATCTCAGTGGCAGGTTAATAGTGCCTGTACCAGTTTCACGAAGAAAATGGCATAGTTATATTGAAATAAAAGGTGCAAGGGAGAATAATCTCAAAGGATTTGATGTTAAATTTCCTCTGCATATAATAACTGCAGTTACCGGAGTAAGCGGGTCAGGCAAATCAAGCCTGGTATCTGATATTTTATTTAAAGTCCTGTCGAACAGGATTAACGGAAATAATCTTAAGCCGGGCCAGTACAGAGAGATCTCCGGAGATATTTCAACATTAACAGGGGTTGAACTTGTAGATCAGAATCCGATAGGAAAGTCAAGCAGGTCGAATCCTGTAACTTATCTGAAAGCTTATGATGAGATAAGAAAGCTTTATTCCGAGCTTCAGGCCTCGGTTCAGAATAACTATAAGCCATCGCATTTCTCCTTCAACGTGGAAGGCGGAAGATGTGAGGAATGTCAGGGGGAAGGCATTATCAGAGTTGAGATGCAGTTCATGGCCGATGTGGAGCTGACCTGCGAAAACTGTAAAGGAATGAGGTTCCGGAAAGATATACTTGATGTAAGATATCACGGGAAAAATATTTACGATATGCTTGAGATGACAATTGAAGAGGCTATATCATTTTTCAATTCTCATCCCGGAAAGGGCGAGAAGAAAATAATAGAGAAGCTTCAACCTCTGTCAGATGTAGGACTTGGATATATTAAAATGGGGCAGTCGTCAAGTACTCTGTCGGGAGGCGAAAGCCAGAGAGTTAAACTGGCCTATTTCCTTAGCCAGGAGCGTGGTAGCGGAAATATACTTTTCATTTTTGATGAACCAACCACAGGCTTGCATTTTCATGACATTAACAAACTGCTGAAATCAATAAACGCGCTTGTTGATCATGGTCATTCTGTGATACTTATAGAACACAACCAGGAGGTAATAAAGAGTTCAGACTGGGTAATTGATCTTGGCCCGGAAGGTGGTGAAGATGGAGGCAGGATTGTTTTTGAAGGCCGGCCTGAGGAGCTTGCAAAATGTAAAGAATCTTATACCGGAAAATATCTTTTGCCTAAACTGAAATAAAAAAAGGGACATGCCGAAACAGGTCCCCTCATAAGTATCAGAACTTCAGAGTTCTATTTTTTCATCTTGAATCCGAACATTATTGAAACACAGCCGCTGGAAGGGGTATCGCCAGGCTGACTTAACGAAGAAACTTTTATAACCAGTTTCAGCTGCTGACTTGATTGAAGTTTGAAATCCCATGTCCGGGCATAATTTGCATCCTTATTTGAATAGAGCACATTTTTATTTGAATCGAGAATCTTAAACTCAACTTTCGGAAGTTTATCTTCACCGCAAATTGCGACTCTGTAATCCATATCGGAATAAAATGTTTTATACAATTCCGCCTCTTCTCCTTCAACAAGAACGGCAGCATGGTAGTTTCCATCGTGAGTATATACTCCTAATTCAGGCAAGCAAACCTTTTTGGCGAATGCCTTGCATTGAGCACCGGCATTAACAGAAGTTGCCAGAAGTAACAAAACAAGGATCGGAATTATTTTAAATATTCTCATAGCTAATTTTATTTTACGAATGTATTTCTAATCTCTGCGACTGTTGTGGCCAGTTCCTGAAAAACTGCAGGTGTCATATCAGTCTTAACTTCTGACTTGAGGATTGTTGTATTTGAGGTTTTGTCAAACTCCGGTCTGATTGGTGATGTTGTGATTGAAATTTTGTCGAAAACTACTTTCAGTTTATTAACCTGAACCATCAGCTCATCGACTGAAGGATTACCTTTGCTGCTTTCAAGAAGACTGAGCAAAATTCCAATAGATAGTTTCTGATCAATTATTCTGCCAACAAGTTTATTCCCATTAAAATCTTTCATATCAACAAGCTGAGTCGAGATGTACAAACCTTCAAACCACCCTCCTACAAGTACCATAGCTGCTATTGCAGGCTGGCCATTATCTTCGAGGTATGAGTTTGAGTTCATAAAAGTCTCACTGACGATCTCCATAATAACCTCAGTGTTATTGATATTCTCCTCAAGACGGTCAATGGTTGATTGCTCAATTGCTTTAAGAATACCTAGTCCGTCGGCCATTTTCTTGGCGGCATTCATATAATCAATAATAAGCTGTGTCTGTTCATATAAGCTGGCAAAGCTTAAGTCGCAGGTATAGATCCCAAGATTGAGAGCCATGTTCTTATTTGTAACATAATTATTTACATTCCCGACCGGATTCAGTAACGCATCGTCAAACCTGGCACCGGCTGACTTGATAAGCATAGCTGATTCAAGCGGAGAAGGAAGAGCATTAAATATTTTTTCTGCCTGCTTTATATCATCATAAACAGCCGTATTATCTTTAGGAACATTTACAGGTACAACTTCTTTGGTTTCTTTTGTACCACCAGACCCACAGCCGATAAGAATAGTGCTTAACAGAAAAACGACCACCAGAATTACTTGACTTACTCCATACTTTTTATTCATGATTTAAATATTTAAGTTTCAAACTTAATTCCGGACTAAATTAGTATAAAATTTTTATTTTTCAAAAACAGCTTTATGTAATTGATGTATTTCTAACTTTGTTTCAAATAAATTGAATATGACTGTAACTGAAAACAGGCTCAAAGAACTCGCTTCATTACTTAAGAAGGGCAATAATGAAGCTTTAGTACCGGCGATAGAATTACTCAGGGAAGAGCAGCCTTTTGAAGGCGCTATTGGCCTTCTTACTTCATTTTATGATAAAACAGAAGAGCTTCCTGTAAGAAAAGCCATTGAGGTCTTTATGAATGATCTGAAGAATCCCTCTGCAGCTCCGGAGGTAATAAATGAGATCAGAAAACAATGGAATCCAGACACAATCAGCATGTTAGTTTCTTCGTGCTGGCAATCTGGCCTCGACTATTCTCTTTACGCTGCCGATCTTGCAGAAGTATTTCTGAAAGGAGATTATATAACAGCAATAGAATGCCTTACTGTTATTGAGGAGACAAGTAATAATCTAACGAGGGAGAAAAAAGATGAAATAATAGGAATAATTAATGAAAAACCGGGATTCCATGCCAATGAGAAAAGAGAACTTACAATGGAATTATTATCAATACTAAAAAAATAAAATCCTCTTCGAAAGGCATTCTTTAAAACAAAGCTATCTATTTATTATCAATGCCAGATAACTGAATAATCTTAAAAGGAAGGCTTTCTAATACTGTTTATTATCGATTTTTATCTCTTTCCGAAAATATTGCTTCCTATTCTGACCATTGTACTTCCCTTCTTTATTGCAATATCATAATCGCCGGACATACCCATTGAGATCTCCTTAAACCTGGAATTATCTGAAAAATATCTGGATTTAAGAGTATTAAAACACTCTTTGAGATAGCTGAATTCCTTGCTAACCTGATCCAGATCAGAAGTAAAAGTTGCCATTCCCATAACACCGCATATTTCTGCATGTCTCATATTTTTATAAAGTTCCGATTCAACCATTTCACACAACTCTTCCATGCTGAATCCGAATTTAGTCTCTTCCTGAGCAATATGTATCTGAAGCAGGCAATCAACCACTCTGGGTATTTTAGAAGCTTCTGAATTAATGGTTGCCAGCAGTTTAAAGGAATCGACAGATTGCACCATACCTATAAATGGCACAATATATTTAACTTTATTACTCTGGAGATGTCCGATCAGGTGCCAGATAATATCATTTGGGAGCAGATCTTTTTTATTAAGCAGTTCCTGCACCCTGTTTTCCCCGAATTCTCTCTGCCCGAAATTATAAGCATCCAGAATATCTCCGGCTGGTCGCGTTTTTGAAACGGCAACCAGCCTGACAGATTCAGGGATATTCTTTTTTAAAAAGCTTAAGTTTTCTTCAATATCAGTCATCTGATAAAAGGTGAATAACCAAACCGCTTCGCAGCTTTGGTTCGAACCATGTTGTCTTCGGAGGCATTATATTACCTGAATCGGCAATAGTAATAAGCTGTTCCATTGAAACAGGATATAGTGCAAACGCAATTTTCATATCGCCTTTATCAACCCTCTTTTTAAGTTCGCCAAGGCCGCGGATTCCTCCGATAAAATCAATCCGTTTCGATCGCCGCAGATCCTGAATATCGAGTATTGGGCTCAGTATCTGATTTGTAAGGATTGTAACATCAAGAACGCCAATAGGGTCATTATCGTTGTAAGTACCTTCTTTAGCTGTAAGGCTGTACCATAAACCTTCGAGGTACATTGAAAAGTTATGAAGCTTTTTTGGTTTGTATGTCCTTGTCCCCTTTTCTTCAATATGAAAACCATTTTCAAGCCTGGCAAGAAGCTGCTGCGGGGTGAGTCCGTTAAGATCTTTTATTGTACGGTTATAATCGATAATCCTGAGCTGATTATCCGGAAAATGGACAGCAAGAAAGAAGTTGTACTCTTCTGTGCCGTCATGAGAAGGGTTATTATCCCTCTTTTCTTTTCCAACCAGAGCTGCTGCAGCCGTACGGTGATGGCCGTCGGCAACATAGGTATAAGGAACCTTTTCAGCAAAGAGTTTTTCAATCTGCTTGTTTGTTTCACCGTTTTTTACAATCCAGAAATGATGACCAAAACCATCTTCAGAAATAAAATCATATTCTGGATTCTCATTATCTACAATTTCATTAACTATATCATCTATCTCTTTAACAGCCTGATATGTGAAAAATACCGGTTCAATATTTGCGTTATTAACCCGAACATGAATCATACGGTCATGCTCTTTATCAGGCCGGGTAAGTTCATGTTTTTTAATAACACCATTAAGATAATCATCAACTGAAGCGCATCCGGCAATTCCATACTGGGTCCGTCCCTTCATTGTCTGTGCATAAATATAAAAACCTGGCTTCTTATCTTTTACCAGCCACCCGTTTTTTTGCCATTTACTGAAGTTCTCAACCGACTTGTTATAGACCTCTTCTGAATGAGTATCCGTATCAGCGGGAAGATCAATTTCTGACCGTGTTACATGAAGCAGTGAACACTCTTTTCCCTTTGCCATTTTAAGGGCTTCAGCAGTGTTCATCACATCATATGGCAGACATGCCAGATCTTTTGCAATAGCACAAGGGGGCCTTAACCCCCTGAAAGGTTTAACAACTGCCATCTTTTCCGATTAAGTAAGTACTATTTATTAACTTTAAACTTTTCGCTTCCGGTAGTGAAATATCCAACAATCTGTCTTGCAGCGGCAGCCCCGGCATTTATATTTGCCTCTTCGGTCTGTGCTCCCATTTTTTTAGCAGTAAAAATAAATCTTCCCTTATACTTCTCCTCAAAAATGGCTTTGCTGTCAGGTTCTACATCAGATAGATACTTAAAGTCGGGACGATCAACAAAAATCTTCAGAAGGCCTTCCTCATCTATCACCTCTTTTCTGGCCGTATTGACAATAACTGCATCTTTCGGCATCTTATTCAAAAGATCATACCCGATAGATTTTTTCGTTTTATCGTTAGCTGGCATATGCAGGGAAATATACTGGCAGGTCGAATATAATTCTTCAACATTTTTACATGCTTTAACACCGCATTTCGCAATATCTGCTTCAGCAACAAAGGGATCGAAAGCATAAACATCCATTCCGAATCCTTTGGCTATTTCTGCAACATATTTTCCTACATTCCCAAATGCATGTATTCCAATGGTTTTGCCTCTGAGCTCACTGCCCGATTTGCCGCTAAACCCACTGCGAGCCTGAAAAAGCATCATCTCGAAAGCCAGTTCCGCAACTGCATTTGAGTTCTGCCC
This sequence comes from uncultured Bacteroidota bacterium, assembly GCA_903824785.1. GTDB lineage: Bacteria > Bacteroidota > Bacteroidia > Bacteroidales > VadinHA17 > LD21. The sequence continues at coordinate 27,781 of CAIJYD010000073.1, read as the reverse complement.
GGGAGTATTCATAGCCACCACGTTATGAGCAGTACATGCAGCCAGGTCAAGGTTATCATAACCGGCTCCTGCCCTTACAACTATCTTCAGCTTTTTAGCAGCATCGAGGACTTCAGAAGTTACCAGATCACTTCTGACTATCATGCCATCAGCATCAGAAACTGCCGTAAGCAGTTCCTGGACACTCTTATAATTCTCAAGTAAAGCAAGTTCATAACCTGCAGCCTCTGTTACTTTACGGATCTCCGCAACAGCAACCGGGGCAAAAGCTTTATCTGTAGCAACAAGTATTTTCATATTACCGGATATAATTAATTCTTTAATTCAAATTCTTTCATTGCAGCAACAAGGGCTTCCACGCTCTCTGTTGGAAGAGCATTATATGTAGAAGCACGGAATCCGCCTACCGACCGATGTCCTTCGATGCCAATCAACCCTTTTGATTTTGCAAACTCACCAAATGGTTTTTCAAGTTCCTTATACTGCTCGGTCATTACAAAACAGATATTCATCAGCGACCTGTCTTCCGGATCAGCTATTGTAGGTACAAACAGCCTGTTTCTGTCAATCTCATCATAGAGGATTTTTGCTTTTTCAATATTCTTTTTCTGTATAGCTTTTACACCACCGAGCTGTTTGAGCCATGTAAGTGTCTGCTGTGCTGCAAAAACAGAAAATACGGGAGGGGTATTGAACATCGATTCGGCTTTTATATGCACTCTGTAATCGAGCATTGAAGGAATAGGGCGTGTTACTTTTCCAAGAACATCCTCTTTTACAATAACGAAAGCAACTCCGGCCGGAGCCAGATTCTTCTGAGCGCCACCATATATGATTGAATATTTCGAAATATCTATTGGCCTGCTGAAAATATCTGACGACATATCAGCAACAAGCGGAATATTAACATCAGGATCACTCTTTAATTCAGTTCCGTAAATTGTGTTATTGGTAGTTATGTGGAAATATTCTGCGTCGGAAGGAATAGTATAATTCTTTGGGATATAATTAAATAATTTTTCTTTGGATGATGCTACCTCAACAACCTCTCCAAATAATTTTGCCTCTTTGAGTGCTTTGCTTGCCCATTCTCCTGTATTCAGATAGGCTGCTTTTTTATTCATCATGTTCATAGGAACCATTGCGAACTGGAGACTGGCTCCGCCGCCAAGGAGAAGAACCTGATAACCGGCAGGTATTTCAAGCAGTTCTTTAAAAAGGGCTATGGTATCATTCATGCAAGCAATAAACTCTTTGCTACGATGAGAGATCTCCAGAATTGATAACCCTGAACCCGCAAAATCTTTTATTCCTTCAATAGACTTATCAATAGTATATTGAGGAAGAATGGAAGGCCCTGCATAAAAATTGTGTTTTTTCATAATGAAAATATTTAAGTTATTATTAGGTAATTCTACATTGCTCTACTGCAAAAATATAAAAATAATTGACTCTGTTGTTAAATAATTAACACTAAAATATTCAATTTATAACAAATTATCAACAAGAATACCATTTTTTATTACAGGAACTTTTTCAGTGAATTCTGATGTAAGACAAAAATCGATACAGTCATCAAGCTTTTTCTCTCTTAACCGATTTCGCTGGGCAGCCTTTTCGATATAGCCTCTTAGATCTGGATTTGCTATAGACCATAGATCAATGGCAGCAAGTGTAGAATCACATATAGTTGAATACAAATTACTTTCCATAAGTCTTTCGGCAATTGCTCCGGCACAGACTGTATCTTCAATATTGAATTTATTTTTCCAACCGGCGCAAAACAAAAGGACATCCCTATCCTGACTTAATATCCATTTTGCTAGGGCTCCTATATTAAGAAATGATCCGATTGCAACTTTATAGGCCGATGAAGCCAGATTTATTATACCTGTTCCGTTTGTGGTACTGTAAACTATAATTTTCCCCTCAACCTTATCTTTAGTAAAATTAAAGGGAGAGTTTCCAAAATCTGCAAAATCCAGAACAAACCCGTCGCGTTCTGCAGCAACAAGAAAACCTCGTGCTTTGTACTCTTTTGCTTCTGAGATTTCTCCAACCGGAATAATTGCAGAAACACCATTGGCAAATGCAGTACAGATGGCTGAAGAAGCCCGGAGGATATCTATGATGATCACGATTGAATTACTCTGCTCCTCAGACTGATACAGAGCAGGGGAAAAGCATGTCTCAAGTTTTCTTTTCGCCATAACAGTTTATTTCTCCATAACTTTTTATCCTCAAAATTATTGGTTCAAAAGCGGAAGTGCCACTTTTTTATGATAATGTAATAAGAGTTTTCACAGAATGAAACCGGCTTATTATAATGGTTTATTATAGATTGGCAGGTTAACAACTTTTGCCATAAGATCTTTGTTTCTGATTCTGATAAATATTTCAGTATCAGCATTCCAGTAATCTTTACTTAGATAGGCCAGGCCAATGCCCTGTTTCAACATAGGTGACATTGTGCCTGAAGTTACCTCTCCTATGACTTCTCCTTTGTCATTAACAACCTCATAATGCTGCCGCGGAATTCCTCTGTCGATCATTACAAAACCTTTCAGCCGCCTTTCAACTCCCATCTCTTTCTGTTTCAGCAATAAATCTTTATCTATGAAATCCTTACCATCGGCAAATTTCGTAATCCAACCGAGTCCGGCTTCAATGGGAGATGTTTCATCATTGATATCGTTCCCGTAAAGACAGAAGCCCATTTCAAGACGCAGTGTATCTCTCGCCCCAAGTCCTATAGGCTTGATATCAAACTCCTTGCCGGCTTCAAAGACTGCATTCCAAAGCTTTGGGCCGTCTTCATTATTGACATATATTTCGCAACCTCCGGCCCCGGTATAACCTGTTGTTGAGAATATAACATTGCTGATCCCGGCAAATTCGAGAATTTTGAAAGTATAATATTCCATATTCTCAACAGGAGTGGTTGTGAGCTTTTGCATAGCCTTCAGAGCCAGCGGCCCCTGTACAGCAAGCTGAGCAATACCATCTGATGCATTGATCAGATCTTTACCTGGCACCACTCCGAATTTTGCCGCATTCTTAACACACCAGTTCCAGTCTTTATCAATATTAGCGGCATTTACAATCAGGAGGTACTTTTCCTTATTATATCTGTAAACCAGAAGATCGTCAACAATGCCTCCTTTTCCGTTCGGGAAACAGGAATACTGAATCTTTCTGTCAACCAGGGCTGACACATCATTTGAAGTAATGTATTGCAGAAATCCGAGCGAAGCCGGGCCTGTTACATTAAACTCACCCATATGAGAAACATCGAAAACACCTGCCCGTTCCCTCACGGTAATATGTTCATCGTTGATTCCTGAAAACTCTACAGGCATATTATACCCGGCAAAAGGAACCATCCTGGCACCAGCCACCTGATGAAATTTAGTAAAAGGAGTATTTTTCATTGACTATATTTAAAATATAAATTTACCATGAACAGCATGATATTTTTCTCAAATCAAGCAAAATTTATTATTTATAAATCTGACGATTAACAGATTTATGGAATCTTAAGCCCGGTATTGTTCTCTTTTGTTGATCCTGGCAGGGCAGTACTGTCCGGAACAGCGATAATCTCAGAAGGAGGAGCAATAATCTCTTTTTCCACAGAGATGGTATCCCTTACCATTAAAGTATCAGCAGCAGGAAGAACAGATGGTTCGGCAAATAAAACCGGATCGGCAGGAATAATGCGTCCCTGGTAGAGATCAAGTCTGCCGAGTCCTCCGTTTCGGTTTGAGACAAAATAAAACAGGCTGCGGTCAACCGGTGAGGGGGCATAAAACATATCATCCCATGGTGTATTGACCGGATAACCACAATTTTTCACTGAATCCCAAACACCTTCTGCATTCCTGATGGAGTAAAAAACATCATAACCACCGATTGAATTATGTCCTTTTGAACTGAACCAGAGGGTATCTCCGGATTTTGAAAACCGCACTGACTCCTCATCAAGAAGAGTATTTATTACAGTGCCTGCATTCTGGGGTTTTGACCACTTACGATCAGATAATTTTTTTATAAAATAAATATCTTTCCCTCCGATACTTTTCCTGCCATCGTCGGTTACATAATATATCTCTGATCCGGAAGGAGTTATGGTAAATGATGTTTCCGACCCTCCGCTATTTATTCCGAAAGGGATATCTTCGGGAGTTTTCCATTCCCCTTTTTTGAACTGTGACATTTTAATATCTCCTCCCTGCTGAAAACCAGAATAAACATAAAGAATGTCGCCGGTTGAATTTAAAAAAAGAGGCGTTTCGCAATATGGCGTTACAAGGGCTTTTCCTGCTATAGCTGCCATTTCCCATGAACCGTTGACATATCTGGAAATAAAGATATTCTCGTCGAATTTGCTGTCAGGATAAAAGTTGCTGGATTTTGGCAACTCTCTTCTTGAAGCAAAATAGAGTGTATTTCCGTCGGAGGAGATGACTAAAGAATATTCATCAGCAGAGGTATTTATACTGCCTCCGAGATTTGTGATCTCTATTTTCATAGTGTCTTTTGTAACAAGAAGGGCTGAGTTGCATTCTCCGATGCATCTTTTGGTCACAGCTATATCATCTTCAGATTTTTTTCCGGCCGAGTTAAGGTAACCTTCAAATTTCTCTATTGCCTCAGAATACCTCCCGGCATACTGCAGTGCCCGCCCGGTTAAAAGAAGGATATCAGGGGTGACATTATTTTTCACTTCCAATGCTTTTAGAAGAAATCCTGCAGCCTCTTCCTTCCTATCGGAGAAAAGAGCTGAAACGCCAGTCTTATAATTAAGTTCCGGATTTGAAGGGTTATAGACTATTGCCTGAAGATATTCATCAAAAGCTTTTGCATACCAGATCCCTCCGGCAACATAATATGAATCGCCTTTCCCGATACACTCCCAGGCCTCTTTAAACCCTGGCTTATCCGTTTTAAAACTTTTCCTGCTGATTGAAATATCAGTTTGTGCTCTTGCAACTGAAGAATGCAAAAGGATCACAGCAATTAGACAGTAAAAACAAGATCGCATAGCATACGGTTTTTATCCCCATAAAAGTAGCATTTATTTCCTTTATTAAAAACTCCGGTAAGATTATTAAGATGGAATCCATTTCTTCTTTTGAATAAAATAATGCTATATTTGTTTTAGAATCGTTGTATTGTTGCATAAATTTCATTCCTTCTATTATTATGGATTACAAGCTTATAAACCCTGATTACCTTGATTCTGTATCCGGAGGAGATCCTGAAATATTCAATGAAATATTATCTCTTTTTAAAGAGCAGACTACTGAAATATATAATGAAATGGCTGCAGGTTTTTCAAAAAATAATTATGCTTTACTTGGATCGCTTGCCCACAAAGCAAAATCGTCAGCAGCAATAATGGGAATGGAGGAACTCGCCCTGATGCTCAAAACATTTGAAGTTCAGGCCCGGGATGGCAAGGAGCCTGGATTGTATCAATCCTATATTACCAGATTTAAGGAAGATACAGATTCAGCCATTGCTGAACTTGAAGATTTGGTCAACATCAGGTTAAAGGTTAAATAAATGATCAATATTGAAAAAAATGACAATATCGTTGTCATAACCTTTTCTGTCAATAACATTAATGCTCTGATATCTGATGAGATCAGAGACAGAATCCTAACCATCATAAATAACCAGAATACAAAAATCATCATTGACCTGAAGGGTATTGATTATATCGACAGCTCAGGTTTTGGCTGTTTCCTCTCCTTAATGAGAGCTTCAAAAAGCAATTACGGCATTCTGAAATTCGCTAATCCGGAGCCAAGGGTAATGCAGCTGTTTGAAACTCTCCGGCTTGACACAGTCTTTCAGATATTCGATGATATTGATGTTTGCAGAAGATCGTTCAAATAGTCCTTCCGTTCTCTTTTCCTGCAATTCTTTTTTTTGCGAACCAGCCTTTGTATTGATTCCAGTTATCAGCCCTGCCCGTTCGGGGTGAGTTCAATATTGTCTCTGAAATAAAGGAGCTGTTTTCGTAAAATGATTTGGGATAAGAGGATTAAGAAGTATCTTTGGTTCAAATTGATATCAAATGGGTAAACTCTTATGGAAACCGGGCACAATGGTATATCCGCTGCCTGCAGTTATGGTAAGCTGCGGGTCTGATCCGGAAGAATATAATATCATAACAATATCGTGGACAGGCACAATATGTACTGATCCGGCGATGTGCTATATTTCTGTCCGCCCCGGACGCCATTCCTATAATATCATTAAAAAAAATGGGGATTTTGTGATCAATATTACGACAAAATCTCTTGCATTTGCAACAGACTGGTGTGGCATAAAATCAGGTAAGGATCATAACAAATTTACTGAGATGGGTCTTACTCCCGTTCCTGCTTCAAAGGTAAAAGCCCCGCTTATCAATGAGTCGCCTGTAAATATTGAATGCATTGTGAAAGAGATAAAGGAGCTGGGGTCGCATCACATGTTCATCTCAGAAGTGGTTGCTGTTAACGCCGACGAAAAATACATTGATGAAAAATCAGGACTGTTCAGGCTAAATGACTCTGAACCTATATGTTACTCCCATGGAAAATATTATGAAACCGGACCGATGATTGGCAAATTCGGCTATTCTGTTGAGAAGAAAGGAAAAGATCGCAGGGAAGAATTTACAAAAAAGAGAAAAAGCTGATAAAACGAAAGATAAAGAGGAATTGCCGTCATTAAAACTAAAAACTATTATTAGGATTTTTTGTATCAAACAACTAATTTCATACCTTCAAACCCGGAATTAAACAGTAATAAACTATGAGTGAGAAGATATTAGAAACCCTGATGCAGCTGTTTGCAATAATCGCCAAACCTCAGAGCAATGACAGCGAAAGGAGAAGTGTCGTCGAAGTTTTCCTCAAACGCATGCTCAATCAGGAAATGGCGCAGAAATATCTTTCCACTTACGATAAAGAGTATGATGAAGCACGGAAAAAGCTTGAGAAAAGCAGCGCAGAAAGACGTGAAGGAGCAATTGCAATCAGAATAAGGAAACTTTGCAAAGAGATTAATGAACAGGGTCAGCTCGATCAGGAACAGAGAATAGTAGTTGTAATTCAGGTACTTGAATTCTGTAAATCAGGAGGTCAGGAGGTGAGCCAGCTGGAACTGGGCTTCATAAGCACACTTGCTGAAGGGTTAAATATTACAACTACAGAATATGATTTTATTGAAAGATTTGTTCTGAATCCCTTTACCAGCATTCCTGCTACTTCTAACCTACTGATAATTAATAGTATTAAGGGTTTTAATCCTAATGAAGCCAAGCATGTTGTCAAGGATCTTCTAAAGGGGCATATCTGGATACTCTTTGTTCCCTCAGTCAAGATGTATTTTGTTAGGTTTACTGGTTCAGGTGAGCTTTCAATGAATGGCCAGTTACTTCAGGAAGATAAAATCTATCCATTCAGCCAGGGTTCATCAATAAAGGGTTACAAAATAACTCCTATCTATTACTGGGATGTAACAATGCAATTCCTTAAAGAGGAGTTTAAGTCATCACGGGTCGTCTATGAGGTTAATAATCTTGAATACAGGTTCAAAAGCGGGAAGGTTGGAATTCATCATATGAGTTTCAAAGAAGAGTCTGGCAGAATGGTTGGCATTATGGGAGCCAGCGGAGCCGGAAAATCAACTCTTCTGAGTGTCCTTAACGGATCAAACTCCCCTTACGACGGTGAGGTACTTATTAACGGTGCCAGCATACATAAAGAAAAAGATAAAATAAAGGGCCTCATCGGTTATGTTTCACAGGATGATCTTCTTATTGAAGAACTTACCGTTTTCGAGAACCTCTATTATAATGCAAAACTTTGCTTTGACAATTTACCAGAAGCTGAGATCATCTCAAGAGTTGACAACGCTCTGAAAAACCTTGGGCTAAACGAAATAAGAGATATCCAGGTAGGCAGCCCTCTTAATAAAAAGATAAGCGGAGGGCAAAGAAAAAGACTTAATATCTCTCTTGAACTTATACGTGAGCCGGCTATTATGTTTCTTGATGAACCTACGTCGGGGCTTTCATCACGTGACTCGGAAAATATTCTTGACCTTTTAAAGGAGCTGGCCAGAAAAGGAAAACTTCTTTTCATAGTAATTCACCAGCCATCTTCCGAGATATTCAAGATGTTCGATAAGCTTATTATTCTCGACACCGGAGGATACCTTATATATAATGGCAATCCAGTTGATTCAATAGAGTATTTCAAAAGAACAATAGAACAGGCAAACTACAATGAGAGTGAATGTTACGTCTGTGGCAATGTGAATCCTGAACAGATCTTCAATATTGTAGAAACCAAAGTATTTACTGAAAGCGGAAAGCCAACCGACACACGAAGAATCTCACCTGCCGACTGGAGTAACCATTACCAAAGTGAGCAGAAGGAAGATAAAAGGGAACCGGGAAATTCAATTCCGGAAATAAACTTCAAAACACCTAATAAACTTAAGCAGTTTGTTGTTTTTACCAAACGTGATGTGCTTTCAAAGATTGCCGACACCCAGTATCTTCTTATTACCCTTCTCGAAGCACCGGTGCTGGCATTTGCCCTTGCCTTCCTGATCAGGTATTTTGATGAAAGCAATAAAGATCCACATTACACACTTTACGACAACAGCAACCTTCCTGTTTATATATTCATGTCAGTTATTATAGCGATCTTCATGGGACTGACAGTGAGTGCTGAAGAGATAATAAAAGACAGAAAAATTCTCAAAAGGGAGGCATTCCTGAACCTGAGCTGGAACAGTTATCTCATGTCAAAAGTTAGTGTCCAGTTTGCTATATCTGCGATTCAGGCTTTGACTTTTGTTTTAATAGGCAACGGGATTATTGGAATCAGGGGAATGATGGCTGAATACTGGCTGGTTCTCTTCTCCTGCTGGGCTGGGGCAAATATGCTGGGTCTGTTAATCTCCGACAGTTTTAAAGCAGTAGTAACCATATACATACTGATTCCATTCCTGGTGATTCCACAGATTATCTTGAGCGGCATCATGGTAAAGTTTGAAAAACTAAATCCAAATCTCTCCTCCCCTGTTTCCATCCCGGTTTATGGCGAGTTCATCACTGCCCGATGGGGCTATGAAGCACTTGCAGTTAAACAGTTCATCAATAATAAATATGAAGAGCAATTCTATAAATACGACAAAGCCAAGAGCAAGGGAAATTATAAGAAGAATTACTGGTATGTTGAAATAAAAGGAAAACTTGATAATATAATCAATGACCTGAAAAAACCGGTCAGAAGTGATGAATTCTTTGATAATCTGACTCTTGTTTCGAATGAGATAAAAAAGGAGGTAGTTGACCTTCCCGATTTAAAGTTTGCCTATGCCGACTTTCTTACTCCGGAAAAAATAACACCCGAAATTGCCGTGGCGGCACTTGATTATGTTGAACAAGTAAGAAAATACTATATCGTTTATTACAATAATGCCAATAACCAGAAGGATGCCATAATAAACAAGCTTCAAAATGAAAACAATCGAGGATTTCTCGAATTACAGGCCCGTTATTTTAATAAATCACTTGAAGAGTTTGTAACAGACAAAAATGAAACCAACAAAACCATTGAATATCGTGGGGAGCTTGTTCAAAAGCTTGAACCAATCTTTATGGATCCCAAATACAGTTTTATCAAAGCACATTTTTACTCGCCCAGGAAGCAAATATTCGGCTTTTTCATTGACACATATATAGTTAATGTTATGGTTCTGTGGGTAATGACTATCGCTCTATACCTTGCTCTTTATTTCAGACTGTTAAAGAGACTACTCGATTCAGGAGAGCTTCTTTTTGGGAAAAAGACGAAAGTGTTCGATTAGATTCGATGATATACAATCGAGTAGGAGGAAAATAAAATAGTTTCCTCCTATTTTATTTTCCGACTGTGGGTAGGTCTTTGATTACTCAAAGATTTTCTGCTTTCTTTCCTTCAAGCTGGTAACATTCATTTACTACTCACTCATTAAGGTTCAGCCCTTCCCACATTGAGTAGTTATGTGGTACTATGGCCTCGGCTGACTTCTCACGGTAAACCTTATCTCGGACATGATTCATACTCCGTTTCATCATGTCCGTGAGACCTCCCCGGGTAAGAACAATGACTTTCATCCCATCTATCTGCTTCATTTACTTTGGTTACCCCGGACAGAATCGGACTTCGTTTTGTTATGCAAACTCATCCGGTAACCTTAAGCCTTTTATGAAGTTTCTTTTCGTCAGACCAAGATTTTGCCTCCGGCTTCCTTCAGATTCCACCTCGCGATGGACACCCTTGCCTTTGGCTAATGCTTCCTACTGTCAAGGCGCATTCGGGACTTTCACCCTAGAGTCATCGCCCATGCCGGGCGCACATATAAGAGGCTGCCTCAGAAGAGACAGCCTCTATATTTTAAGGATACCAGAACTTATTCAGAAGAACAAAAAAAGAAGGCTATTCAACGATCTCAATCATCTTGAAAGGCACTCTGATTATGGATTCATAATCCTCTCCGGCTTCCAGCATATCCTCATCGTCCTCTTCGTAATACCAGTTTACTTCAACTTCATTTTTGGCTTTATGTATTGCTTCCAGCTTTTTAAAAACGTCCAGAATACACTTTGAAGAACTGGTGTTGAAATACTCAAGACGAATATTTACAACTGTTTTAATAAGCGGAGCCTCTTTATAACTGTCGAGCCAGTCTACCAAAGGCTTGTAAAATTCAACTGAGTTTTCGGGAATTGAACGTCCTTTGATTTCAAATACACCTTCTGCAGAGTCAAATTTAACTGTAGGAGTTTTTGGGGTTCCTTCGATGATGATCGGTTCCATATTTATCAGATTTAATAGTTGTTTAAATATCTTCAGTTACTAAAATATCAAGATAGAAGAAAGAATACTTATCATTATATTTTCTAAACTCATATTCCAGCTTATTTCCTGTTTTTCTTGCAATATCCACAAGGCCAAGTCCACCTCCTCCTTTTGCAGAAATCCTCTGATGATTCAGAATAAATTTATATAATTCTTTTATCTCCTCATGACTTGATCTGTTGATCCGCTTAATCTTTTCTTCCAGCTTTTCAATGTTTTCGGCATGAACAAAATTACCCGTAATTATCCTGTACCCTCCTTCAACTTTCTCCACTACCAGCAATCCATATCTCTCAGCGGTCTGATCTTCAAAGTCTTCAGGCACCCTGTCAACATGATGGTAAAGATTCTGAAGGCTTTCAACAAGAACATTATATACTTTTTTTCTAAGTTTCGATTGTTCATTCACCTCCACCATCTTCTCCTCAACTGTATCAAGCACATTATTGATAACATCCGAGTCAACATTACCCTTATAAAAAAGGATCACGTTCCCCGAAGGCTGATTTGAAATATAATTCTCTATCTTAAAGCTCATTGAAGCTCCCTTTAGATAAGGTCATGTTTTTCCGATAACAAATATAATAAAAATATGAAGTTACCAAATTATAACATATCCTCTTTCCGGTTTTTTAAATTTAGCATATTTTTTTGATAAAAGTATCAAATAACAAGGATGAATGGAGAATTTATGATGACTTTAAATTTTCTCCTTTTTCCTCGTTCCCTGATACATCTCGTATTTCAGAAGGATACATTCCAGTGCACCGTTGAAAAGAGTGTGTTTTTCCCGTGGTTTAAGCCCGATATTCTTCACCGATTCTTTGTTTGAGGTAATCAACCATGCTGTTGTTCCCGGGAAGTTGTGTTTCAGTGTTGTTCCTATCATATTGTAAAGCTGGTCAATCTCATCAGGTTGAAGTCTTTGTCCGTATGGCGGATTAAGAAATACAAAACTCTCTTCATCAACTGTCTTAATAGTTTTAAAATCTGACACTTGAAGAGAAATTGCTTCATTCAGTCCGGCATTTGAAACATTAACTTTTGCCTGCTGTACTGCCTGTTCCGAGATATCGCTTCCAAATATCTTTACAGGAGAAGGAATAATAAGGCTGTCAGCCCTTAGTTTGACCTTTTTAAACAACTCCTCATCAAAATCTTTCCAGCGCTGAAATCCGAAATATTTCCGGAATTTTCCCGGTGGAACCTTACAGGCAATTAATCCTGCCTCAATTGGAATAGTCCCCGAACCGCACATCGGATCTGTCAGAGTTGCCGATCCATTCCAGCCAGATAAAAGAAGAATTCCTGCCGCAAGCACCTCATTAAGCGGAGCCACTGACTGCTCCTGTCTGTATCCCCGTTTAAACAAAGGTATTACTGATGAATCTATTGATATAGTAACCAGATCGTTACTAATATGCAGATTAATAAGAATCCTGGGATCAACAGTATCAACAGAAGGTCGCCTGCCAGTTTTTTCCCTGAAATAATCGGCAATGGAATCTTTGAGTATAAGTCCGGCATAGCCTGTATGTCCGAAATGTGATGAATTGACCACAGGAACAATTGAGAAAGTATCATCAACTTCAAAGTAGCTGTCCCACTTAATCTTCAAGCCCCCTTTATAGAGGTCATCTTTTGATCTGATTCTGAAATCAGCAACCGGCATAAGTATCGATAAGGCGGTTCTTGAACAGTAGTTTACCTTGTATAAAAGTTCTTTATCACCGGTAAAAAGCACAGCACGGTTTACTGCCTGCACATCAGCAGCGCCAAGGTCAACGAGCTCTTCAGCAAGTACTTTTTCCAGACCGTAAAGAGTTTTTGCAACAAATTTCATTATTATAACTTATCCTCAGGATTACTGATTTCCGATTAACTTATTATAGCTCTTTTTATCAGAAATTACTGAAAGGGCTTTTTCAATTACTTTATCATTTTCATTTATTATCTGAAAATATTCACTTGTCTGATAAAGATTGGTTGCGATAAGGCCCTTCAGAACAAGCAGAATTTCTTCTTTTGAAACATTGAACTGCTCTTCATTATATTTAACTCCTTCAGTTTCTCCTTTAGCAATCAGGGCTTGAATTTCCACAGGACTGAATTGAAACTTCTTTTTGAATTCATCAAATGATTTATACCTGGAATTAAGAAGTCCCCTGTTTTTATCATAATAATCGAGGACAAATGTATTAAGAACATTTTTTGCATATAACCTGTTAAAATACTGAGAATTATATGAAGTATCTGCAGAAACGAAAACATCAGGCATGATTCCTCCGCCTCCATATACTACCCTTTTATTAACCAATGTTTTATATTTCAATGAATCAGGAAAATGAGTACTGTCAGCTGACATCAATTCGCCATCACTGTATCTTTTGAAGAAATTCTCCATATACTTTTCATAGCCCTCTTTATATGAACTCTGAATTGACCTGCCCGACGGAGTATAATATCTTGCTATGGTAAGTCTTATCATTGAACCGTCGGTAAGGTAAAAGCCGTTCTGTACAAGTCCTTTTCCAAAAGATCTTCTTCCAATCACAACGCCCCTGTCCCAATCCTGAATTGCTCCCGCAAAAATCTCACTGGCTGAAGCTGACTGCTCATCGGTGAGAACCACAACTCTTGCGTCTGCCAGACTTCCTGAACCTGCAGATTTATAATCCTGCCTCGGATTTTTTCGTCCAAGAAGATAAACCAGCAGCTTCTGATCATTAAAGAATTTATCGGCCAGGGCAGTAGCTGCCAGCATATAGCCGCCACCGTTTCCTCTAAGGTCAAGAACTAGATTCTGCATATTGTTTTTTCTCAGAAGAGCAACTGCATCAGAAAATTCCTTCTCGGTTGTTGCAGCAAATTTATTCAGTTTAATATATCCTGTTTCCTTATCAAGCATGTATGAGGCATCAAGACTGTAAATTGGAATCTTATCACGTATTATTGTAAAATCAAGAATATCTTTTTCTCCTTTTCTGAAAACTGTAATATCTACTTTAGTTCCTTTGGGCCCCATCAGCCTTGTTCTGACCCCATTTGTCGACAGGTTTATTCCTGTTACCTTCTCCTTGGCGATAGTAAGAATCCGGTCTCCGGTTCTCAGTCCAACTTTTTCTGATGGTCCTCCGGCAACAGGTTCAATAATTATTATAGAGTCGCGCAGCAGATTAAAGTGAATCCCTATTCCTTCAAAATTACCATTTAAAGGCTCATTCATATCCTTTACATCTTTTGCCGAGATGTAGGTCGAATGCGGGTCAAGACTTTTGAGTACTTCAGTTATTGCTTTTTCAGTCAGGATGTCAATATTAGCTGTATCTACATAATATGCATCTATCAGACTTAAAGTTCGTCCTATTTTAAAAGTCCCTTCGTTAAAGACCTGTGAGAAGGCTGACAATTTAACAATAAATAAAGTCAGTACCAGTACTGCCCTTATCGTGAAATTTCTTTTTATCATTTTGTATTCTATTCTATTTAGTATTTCAACAATTCAAATCACATATAGTTCTGTCAGCTGAATCTGAAACCGTCAGATTATTCCCATTCAATAGTAGACGGCGGTTTTGAGCTTATATCATAAACTACCCTGTTGATTCCTTTCACCTTATTTATTATCTCATTTGAAATTATACCGAGAAACTCATAAGGAAGGTGCGACCAGTCGGCTGTCATGCCATCAGTAGAACCAACAGCCCGCAGAACAACAGCATTTTCATAAGTTCTCTCATCACCCATCACTCCTACCGATTGAACAGGAAGCAATATTACAGCTGCCTGCCAGACAGAATCATACAACCCGTGTTTTTTCAACCCTTCGATAAAGATATCATCTGCCTCTTTAAGTATTTCAAGTTTTTCCCTGGTCATCTTGCCGAGTAAACGTATCGCCAGACCCGGACCGGGAAAAGGATGTCGTTTAAGAATAAAATCGGGGATATCCAGAGCATGACCCACTTTCCGGACCTCATCCTTAAAAAGAAGCCGGAGGGGTTCAACAATTTTAAGGTTCATTTTATCAGGAAGTCCACCGACATTATGATGAGATTTAATTGTAGCGGATGGTCCGTTTACTGAAACAGATTCAATTACATCGGGATAAATTGTTCCCTGTGCGAGCCATTTAACATCCCTGACCTTGCCGGCTTCCTCATCAAAAACCTCAATAAAGACACGACCGATAATCTTGCGTTTTGTTTCCGGATCACTCACACCTTCAAGCTGGTCGAGAAATCTGTCAGATGAATTGACGCCAATAACGTTCAGACCAAGTCCAATATAGGAATCAAGGACCTTTTGGAACTCATTTTTCCTGAGTAATCCATTATCGACGAAGATACAGGTAAGGTTTTTACCTATTGCTTTGTGAAGAAGATAGGCAGCAACAGAAGAGTCCACACCACCCGAAAGGCCCAGAATAACCTTGTCGTCACCTAACTGCTTTTTCAGGCTTCCGATAGTGGTTTCAGCGAAGGAATCAGGAGTCCAGTTACAGGAACATCCGCAAATGCCAATAATAAAATTTTTCAGGATCAATGTTCCTTCGTCGGTATGATACACTTCGGGGTGGAACTGTATTCCCCAGGTATCCTCACCTTTTATATGAAATGCCCCAGCTTTTACATCGGCAGTTGAACCGGTAATTTCGAAGTTATCAGGGATCCGTGCAATTGTATCTGCGTGCGACATCCATACCTGTGTTCCGGGAGTGACACCTGCAAAAAGAGGATCGCTGCTATTTACTGAAACGAGATTTGCCCTTCCATATTCCCGGAGGTTTGAAGGAAGCACCTCACCGCCATAATTATGAACAAGATGCTGAGCACCATAACAAACACCAAGTAAAGGAATCTTACCCTTTATTGCAGACAGATCCGGAACAGGAGCCTCTTTGTCACGGACGGAAGCCGGGCTTCCTGAAAGAATTACCCCTTTCACACTATTATCCGGAACAGGAAAATGGTTAAAAGGATGTATTTCACAATAGACATTAACCTCTCTTATTCTTCTGGCTATCAACTGAGTATATTGAGAGCCGAAATCTAGTATTAATATTTTTTCCTGCAAGATTTTCTATTTTTATTTTGGAATTTTCCAAAGATAGATAAACTTTTATTAAGGAGTATTATTATCGCCTGCCTTAAAACTCTTACCATCAATTGCGGCGTAAGTATTAGGGAATATTGTCCTTGCCTCATCCACGAGGAAGGAGATATCTCTGTATCTGCCTGAGAAATGACCAATCAGCAATCTTCCTGCTCCGGCATTAAGTGCAGTTCGGGCAGCATCGAGAGTTGTTGAGTGGCCAGTAGTCATAGCCAGGTCATCTTTGCTTTTATCAAAAGTAGCTTCATGGTAAAGAAGGTTCACCCCTTTTACAAACGATGCCAGCCGTTTGAAATATCTGGTATCGCTGCAGTAAGCATAGGATAAAGGTTCGGATGGAGGAAGCGTTAATTCCTCATTTTTAATAACTGTCCCATCCTGAGTAACAAAGTCTGCCCCTTTTTTGATAGCCGCTATCCGAACTGTCGGAATATTATATTCTTCTATACGCTCTTTTATGATATTCCTTTCTGCCAGTTTTTCCCTGAAAAGGAAGCCAAATGCAGGTACTCTGTGCTGGAGGGGAAATGAGGTTACTGTTAAATATTTATCATCGAGAATCTGAACAGGTTTTTTTCCTGAAAGGGGAGTAAAATCAATTTCAAAGCTGAGATGAATATCAAAATCGTTCAGATGTGACTGCAGTATATTGTTGTAATTTTCGGGTGCATAAAGGTGAAGGGGATCTTTTCTTCCGAGAAGGCTGAAGGTTGACAATAATCCGTATAGTCCGAAAACATGGTCGCCATGAAGATGGCTGATAAATATATGGTTTATCTTTCCGAATCTGATCCGGTTTTTTCTCAGCTGCATCTGAGTACCTTCTCCACAGTCTATTAAAAATAAGCGCTCATGTGCATTGAGCACATGAGCGCTGGGAAATCTTTCTGATGTCGGCAATGCAGAACTCGTACCAAGAACGGTAAGTATCATCGCGCTCTGCAAAGCGATCTGTTTTAAGATATCATTTTTTCAGCATCAACAACCGAACCTGTTATTGTAAGTACGGTATCGAGCTGAGAAATGGTGATAAGACGTTCAACTGCCTCATTAAGACCGCATAGAACGAATGTACCACCTGCATTTTTACATAACCTATTGGCTACCAGTATAGCACTCAGACCAGAAGAATCGCAATACTGACATTTTTCCAGATCAAGGATGATGTTCTTTTCTCCTTTCCCTGAAACAAGCACAAGCTCCGACTTAAGTGCAGGAGCAATGTGGGTGTCAAGCTTTTCCGACTGTATCTGAATAACTGTACTGTTATTCCGGCTTTCAATGTTGAAATCCATAATGATAGTTTTTGGTAGCCTAAATTTAGTAAATTTTTCTATTTCTTCGAAGCTTTATTCTCTTTTTCTTCCATTTCTTCTTTTAGAGCTGCAAGCTGAGATATATCGCCCAGAGTGGTTTTCTCAGAACTTGATTTGGGTTTACGTGCTGTTTTCTTAGGAGCACCCGCATCAGCTTTCTTCACCGGAACTTCAACAACTTTCTTTTCGTCTTCAAATACCCTGCTGTGTGAAACAATGATTTTCTTTGAAGATTTACTGAATTCAATTACCTTGAACATAAGTTTCTCTTCAACTTTTGCCATCATTCCATCCTCTTTAACAAGATGTTTTGGAGTAACAAAACCTTCAACACCATAAGGAAGTGCTATTACAGCACCTTTATCGAATACTTCAACAACTGTTCCTTCATGAATTGAGTCGATAATGAAAAGATTCTCAAAGACATCCCATGGATTCTCTTCAAGCTGCTTATGACCAAGGCTGAGTCGTCTGTTTTCCTTATCGATCTCAAGGACAACTACTTCAATTTCTGCATCAATAGCAGTGAATTCTGCCGGATGTTTGATTTTCTTTGTCCACGATAAATCGGAGATATGTATCAGTCCGTCAACACCTTCTTCAATCTCAACAAATACACCGAAGTTTGTAAAGTTTCTTACTTTGGCAGTATGTTTTGCACCAACTGAATATTTCTCGTCGATGTTCTGCCATGGATCTGATTTCAGTTGTTTGATACCGAGAGACATCTTTCTTTCGTTCCTGTCGAGAGTAAGAATAACAGCTTCAATCTCGTCGCTTACTTTCAGAAACTCCTGAGCGCTGCGTAAATGCTGCGACCATGACATTTCGGATACATGAATAAGACCTTCAACACCGGGTGCGATTTCAACGAAAGCACCATAGTCAGCCATAACAACCACTTTTCCTTTTACTTTATCACCGATATTCATATTAGGATCTACAGAATCCCAAGGATGTGAAGTCAACTGTTTCAGACCCAGGGCAATTCTCTTTTTATCATCGTCGAAATCGAGAATAACAACATTAAGTTTCTGGTCGAGTTTAACAATCTCTTCGGGGTGATTCACTCTGCCCCATGAAAGATCGGTAATGTGAATAAGGCCATCAACACCACCAAGGTCGATGAACACACCATACGATGTAATATTTTTAACGGTTCCTTCAAGAACCTGTCCTTTTTCAAGTTTGGCAATGATCTCTTTCTTCTGCTGTTCAAGTTCAGCTTCAATAAGAGCTTTATGGGAAACGACAACGTTTTTGAACTCCTGATTGATTTTTACAACCTTGAATTCCATTGTTTTACCAACAAACACGTCATAATCGCGAATAGGTTTGACATCGATCTGCGATCCCGGAAGGAATGCCTCAATACCAAATACATCTACAATCATACCACCTTTGGTACGGCACTTGATGTAGCCGGTAATAATTTCATCCTTTTCGAGTGATGCATTAACTCTGTCCCATGAATTAATAGCGCGTGCTTTTTTATGAGAAAGCAGCAGCTGACCTTTTTTGTCTTCCTGGCTCTCAACATAAACTTCAACTTTATCTCCAACTTTAAGGTTTGGATTATACCTGAATTCGTTTAAGCTGACTACACCCTCTGATTTATAACCGATATTGATTACAACCTCACGAAGTGTCATCTGAATAACTGTACCAATCACTACCTCATCAACTGCAACAGTTGAAAGTGTCTCATCATAAAGGGATTCATACTCCTTATACTTTGGAGAGTTTCTCAATTCTTCACTTTCAAATTTATCCCAGTCAAAATCTTCAGCTGAAGAAGAGCTTCTGGTTTCAGCTTTAATTCTGTACCCAATCTCTGAATCATCATCAGCATTTTCTGATCTCTTTGACTTTTTTACATCCGAATCAAGCCCGTAAGCTTCTGCGGTTACAGGTTCAGCAACATCTTCAACAGTTTCCGCAACAACGTCCACATCTGATGTAATCTCATCAGTTTCCAATATTTCATTCTCAAAATACTGGTTTACATTTGTCTCTTTTGCTTTTGCCTTTTTTACCGGTTTTACCGGGGCTTCACTTTGTTCAACAACCTCCTTTTTGGTTGTTTTTTTCTTGCTTTCAGTCATAATTTTAAATTAAAAGAACTAATAATTAATAAGTTAGACATTATATTGTTTCAAAAATCGGTTGCAAAGATAGAATATTTTTTAATTGTGCCATAATAATAAGGTGTAAATTCATCACGAATAACAAGCTGAAGCCGGGAAGAGTAACTGTTTCCGCAACAATAACTAAGACAGGCTCAGACGCTCTTTAATTATTTCCGTATTTAACTTGTTATATTATCTTTGTGCAGCGATTTGACTTTTTAGATTAACTATCAGAGAATTTATGATAATCGCTGTGTAATGTTCAGGTTTTAAGGAGCATGAAGCACAAAACGAAATACGATACAAAAAAAGGAACAAGATGAAAGGAATTATTCTCGCAGGAGGTTCAGGAACAAGACTTTATCCTATTACAAGTTCGATTTCAAAACAGATGCTTCCTGTTTACGACAAACCGATGATTTACTATCCTCTGTCGGTGCTTATGCTTGCAGGAATAAGGGAGATCTTAATAATATCCACACCTCGCGATTTGCCCGGATTCCGTGACCTGCTCGGAGACGGCACATCCCTGGGATTAAAATTCAGTTATATCGAACAGCCGTCACCTGATGGACTCGCTCAGGCATTTATTCTTGGCGATGAATTTATTGGCAGTGATTCTGTCTGCATGATCCTTGGTGACAATATTTTTTACGGACATGGCTTTGGAGAAACCCTTTTAAAAACTGCACAACTGACCAGTGGAGCCTGTGTTTTTGGTTATTATGTAACAGACCCCGAGCGTTATGGGGTTGTTGAGTTCGATAGCAGGAAAAAGGTAATAAGTTTAGAGGAGAAACCTGCAAATCCAAAATCAAATTATGCTGTTACCGGTCTCTATTTTTACGACAATACTGTTGTAAGTAAAGCAAAATCCCTAAAGCCATCACCTCGCGGCGAACTTGAGATCACCGATCTCAACAGAGTTTACCTTGAAGAGGGTACACTCGAAATAAAACTTATGGGAAGAGGAATGGCATGGCTCGACACAGGAACTTATGACAGCTTATTACAGGCTGCTAACTTCATTGCAACACTTGAGCAGAGGCAGGGACTGAAAGCTTCGTGCATTGAAGAAATTGCTTATAAAAGAGGTTTCATCAATAAAAACCAGCTCCTGGCAATTGCTGCTCCTATCAGCAAAAGCCAGTATGGAAAATATCTTTTAAGGATTGCATCTGAAGAGATAAATATTTTTGAATAACCAAAGTAACTTTCGAATAAGATGAAAATAATTGAAACAGGATTCAAAGGGCTAATTGTAATAAAACCGGCTATTTATCCCGACAGCAGAGGGTATTTTTTTGAAAGTTTTAACCAGACAGCCTTCAATAATGCCGGAATTTCTTATTCTCCGGTTCAGGATAATGAATCAAAATCATCAAAAGGAGTTATAAGAGGTCTGCATTACCAGTTGAAACCTTTTGATCAGGCCAAACTGATCAGAGTTGTTGAAGGAAAGATCTTTGATGTGGCTCTGGATATACGAAAGGACTCTCTGACATTTGGAAAATGGTTTGGAATTGAGCTCGACTCTGAAACGAAAGATCAGGTTTTAATACCACGAGGTTTTGCTCACGGATTTTCAGTACTGAGCAATATTGCAATTATTCAGTACAAATGTGATAATGTTTACAATACAAAATACGAAAGAGGAATATTCTTAATGGACCCGGAGCTTGATATTAACTGGAAAACAGGTTCTGCAGAACAGCTCATAAGTGAAAAGGATTTAAAACAACCCTGTTTTAAGGACGCTGAATACAACTTTTAATATCGCAGATATATTATGGCAATAATCTTGATCACAGGAGCAAACGGTCAGCTCGGAAATGAACTGAAAGTTGTGTCAAAAAATTTCTACGGATATGATTTCATTTTTACCGATATAGATACTCTCGACTTAACCAGCCAGGAACAAGCTTCAGAATTTATTAAAAAATCAAAACCCGACTGGATAATAAATTGTGCAGCTTATAATCTTGTCGATAAAGCTGAAACTGAACCTGAAATGGCAATGCTGATCAACAGTACTGCTGTTAAGAATATAACAGAAGTGATTCAGGGTACTGAATGCAAGTTTATACATATCTCATCTGACTATGTTTACAATGGCGAATCGAATGTTCCTTATAATGAATATTCTTTAACAAACCCTTTATCGGCTTACGGCCGGTCAAAGCTGGCAGGAGAAAAACAGGCTCTTGTGCATCAGGGCTCAATGATTATAAGAACATCGTGGCTCTATTCCTCTTTTGGAAATAATTTTGTAAAAACTATTCTTAAACATGGAAAGGAGAAGGAGTCGCTAAGAGTTGTCTTTGACCAGACCGGTACTCCGACCTATGCCGCCGACCTTGCAGGAGCCATAATGAGTATTATCTCCGGAGTGATAAGAAACCAGATTGCACTGAATGCCGGTATTTATAATTATTCAAACGAGGGTACCTGTTCGTGGTATGACTTTGCTGTTGAAATTGTAAAGGAAGCCGGGCTGTCATGCAGGATAGATCCTGTACTGACAAAGGATTACCAGATGGCAGCACAAAGGCCTGCATATTCCGTTATGGATAAGAGCAAAATTAAAGATAATTATAATCTTTCAATCCCGCATTGGAGGAGTAGCTTAATTAAATGTATCAAACTGTTGAATTAATACAATGAATATGTTATCGATTGATGTGATCAGAGAAAAAGCCGCAGAATGGCTGAGTGAAGGGTTCAATGAAGCAACCCGTAATGAGGTCCGTGAAATGATTGACAACGATGAAAAAAAGCTTATTGATGCTTTTTACCAGGACCTTGAATTTGGAACCGGCGGACTAAGAGGTATTATGGGTGCAGGAACCAACAGAATGAATATTTATACTCTTGGCATGGCAACCCAGGGTTTATCGAATTATATTATTAAACAGTGCGGTAACTCCGGAATAAGAGTGGCTATCGCCTACGATTGCCGGAACAACAGCAAATACTTTGCAGAAACAACTGCCAACATATTCTCTGCCAACGGATTTGAGGTTTTTTTGTTTGAATCCTTAAGGCCCACACCTGAATTATCATTCGCTATACGGCATTATAAATGTCAGAGTGGTGTCGTCATCACAGCATCCCATAATCCGCCGGAATATAACGGGTATAAAGCGTACTGGAACGACGGTGGCCAGGTTGTAGCTCCGCATGATGACGGAATAATTGATGAAGTCAGGAAAATTAAATCAGTTGCCGAAATCAGATTCGATGGAAAGAAAGATAAAATAAAAATTCTCGGAAAAGAGACTGATGATCTGTTCCTCAGAGAGGTTTATAAAATGAGTCTGAATCCTGAAGCTATTAAAAAGTGCAGTGACATCGGCATTGTATACACTCCTATTCATGGAACAGGGATAACCATGGTACCGCCGGCTTTGAAAATGTATGGGTTTAAAAACATTATCAGTGTACCTGAACAGGATATTATCGATGGTAATTTCCCAACCGTTAAATCTCCAAACCCTGAAGAACCTGATGCACTGAGAATGGCAATTCAAAAAGCTGTTGAAACCGGAGCAGAACTGGTGATGGCTACCGATCCTGATGCCGACAGACTTGGCATAGCAGTTAAAAACAAGCAAGGTGAATTCATCCTGCTTAACGGTAACCAGACCGGGGTGATACTCGTATGGTACATCCTTTCGCAGTTCAAAGAGAATAATATGTACGCCGGAAATGAATATATCATTAAGACAATTGTTACTTCTGATTTGATTGAGAAAATTGCTGAAGGATATAATGTTGAGTTTTTCAACGTATTAACAGGTTTTAAGTTTTTTGCTGAACTGATCCGGAAAAACGAAGGGAAGAAAAAATATATCGGCGGCGGAGAAGAGAGTTATGGTTTCCTTCCCGGAGAATATGTGAGGGACAAAGATGCAGTTGCTTCCTGTGCACTTGCAGCTGAAGCAGCAGCCTGGTCAAAAAGCAAAGGGAAATCACTATTCGAGCTTCTGCTTGATATCTATGTGCAGTATGGTTTTTATAAAGAAAAACTTATCAATATTGTACGCAAAGGAAAAGAGGGAGCAGATGAGATAAAAGCCATGATGAACGCCTACAGAAATAACCCTCCGGAAAAGATCAACAATAGCAGGGTAATTAAAATTAATGACTACCAGAAGCAAATCTCCTATGATATTCTCAAATGTTCAGAATCAACAATTGACCTTACAAAATCGGATGTCCTTCAGTTTTTTCTTGAAGATGGATCGAAGATTTCAGTAAGGCCATCCGGCACTGAACCTAAAATAAAACTATATTTCAGTGTGAATGCAAAACTGGAATCTCCGGATAAATTTGAAGAGACAGAAAAAACACTTGATAAGCGGATTAGTGATATTATCCACGATATGAAATTGGCGTAAAACCTGATTGTTTCTATTCACCAATTATTTTTACAAGAACCCTTTTTCGTCTTTTACCGTCAAATTCCCCGTAAAAGATTTGCTCCCAGGGGCCGAAGTCGAGTCGTCCCCCTGTAACGGCAACAACCACTTCCCTGCCCATCAGAGTACGTTTGATATGAGCATCTGCATTATCCTCATAGCCATTATGCCTGTATTGTGCATATGGCTTTTCCGGAGCAAGCTTTTCCAGCCACACTTCGAAATCGTGATGCAGGCCCGATTCATCATCATTGATAAAAATGCTTGACGTGATGTGCATCGCATTTACGAGGATTAATCCTTCATTTATACCACTTTCATACAGACATTTTTCAACCTCTCCCGTGATATTCTGGAAAGAACGGCGAGTGGATGTTTCAAACCATAATTCTTTTCTAAACGACTTCATATTCTGTTTTTTAAGATGATTACTTCCGAAGGATGTTCTCCCAGTGATTCCACAAGATTAACCGGCTTCAAAAAAGCTCTCTGCAAAATTAACAAGAAAAACTTTATCTGTCGATCGCGTCAGCGCTGTATAGAACCAACGCAGGTAATCAATGGTAATCTCATTCCTGTTGAACATACCCTGATCGATAAACACTCTCTCCCACTGTCCGCCCTGGGCTTTATGGCAGGTTACAGCATAAGCAAATTTTATCTGAAGTGCATTGAAATAGGGGTCCTTTTTTACAGAATCAAATTGCTTTCTCCTCGACTTAACATGAAGATAATCAGCCAGAATATTCTGATAAAGTTCCTTGTTTTTATCTGAAGGCAATGCAGGTGTATCCAGATGAAGAACATCCAACATCACCTTTGCCTCCACCTCCAGATTATAGTCAGAGAACCTAAGTACCATTTCTGCAAAACGGAATCCGTATTTCTCTTCGTATTTTCTGATCTTTTTCACCTCGGCAATATCACCATTAGCTATGAATCCGGCTCCGTCCTCCTCCTCATCAAGAATAAAATAGTTATTTTTCACTACCATAACCAGATCACCTGCACTTATCTCTTCTTCCCTGAAAAAGATCCGGTTACGTATTCCCTGATTGTAGCGGTTTGCCAGTTTATTTGAATTAACAACAATAATAGTTCCTTCCATTCCGCAACTCCCGTAGGCTGTTGATATTTCATCAATAAGCTCCTCCCCTGTTATTCTTATAGTATCATTATAATTAATGCAATCAAGTGAAGGGCGGGCAAGATCGTTTCCGGCAACCTGCAACCTGACACGGGTTGCGTTCATCAATACACCTGATGACTCGCTCTGCCGCACCACCTGACGAAGTTCGCAGGAGATGAGACCAAATCCGTACCCACCCAGGGCGGAGATATCGAGTGCAGGGCTAACGGCCGACCCTACCGGTGGAAGCTGAGCAGTATCGCCAACAATTATCAACTTGCATTCTGTTCCGGAATAGACGTACTCAATCAGATCGTCAAGCACTCGTCCGCTGCCGAACAGGGAGGAATCGCCTGAACTGTTTGAGACCATTGATGCTTCATCAATAATAAAAAAAGTATCCTTATGAAGATTTCTGTCGAGAGCAAAACTACCAAGCCCGTCTTTGGAGGATTTCTGTCTGTAAATCTTTTTGTGAATGGTAAAAGCAGGCCGGCCCGAATAGGATGCCAGTACTTTTGCAGCCCGCCCGGTGGGGGCAAGAAGCACTGAACGCATTCTTAACAAATCGAGAGTTTTAACTACCGAGCTTATTACACTTGTCTTGCCTGTTCCTGCATAACCGGTCATCAGAAAAATAACATCATTATTATTATCGCAGATGTAACCGGCAATTTTCTTCAATGCCGCAGACTGATCATCAGTGGGAATATTCCCAAGATTCTTGCATAACTGATTATATATAATGGTATCGCGCATTGCTGTTTACAGCCACCTTAAATTGCTGAATGGATATTTTTTTTAATTTTGTTTGTAAACTTAATCAAACTTATTATTATTTAAACAGGCAAAACATATTAATCAACCTAATATTTTTTTAATAACTATATGACTCTCTGCCAATTCTCGTCACCTCACAGTATAAGGTATAATTTGTTTCACATTGATCCATAAGTTATGCAGAGTTGAAAAGAGATTGTTTAACTTTAGTTCGTTTAACAAATTTAAAATTTATGCCTTTTCTGGAACTTTTTGATGAATCACTCGACATAAACTCTACTGAAAGTTATGAGCTATCTCTTCAGGCATCTCCAGAAGGATTAGCCTTTTGCCTTCTCGATACGATCAGAAATAAGTTTGTACTGATAAGGTCATCTGATCCTGAAGAGAATAAATATTTCAATGCGGATAAGATAAATGAGCTGGTAACGAAAGATGATTTTCTCCTGAAGCGGTTCAAAAAAGTCAGTATAGTGATGCCTTCCTCAAAATCCACTATTGTTCCGGCTCAGCTTTTTGACCCATCAAAAAAAGATGAATACTTCAGCTTCAACCACATAGCAGGGCCAAACACAATAATTATCGTTAATAAACTAAAAGATCCCGATGCATTTCTCATTTCAGCTCTGTCAAAGCCGGTTTATGAAATGATAAAATATTTCTACCCATCTGTACAACCATGTCATCATCTGGTTCCATTATTCGATCAGATTTCGCATAACAGAAAAAGTGTAAACGGGAACTATATACATATTCATATTGAAAAGGAATTCTTTAACCTTGTCATTTTTAACCACAACCTTCTGAAGTTCTGTAACTCATTTAATCACAGAAACATTAATGATATACTTTATTATGTTTTGAATGTTTTTAAAAATCTGAATATCAAACAGGAAGAGACAATTTATTTCAGCGGCCTTACAGAAAAGTATGATGACCTTTCATCCGCATTTTCGATATATATACGGAATATAAAATTTGCCGGGCCTGCAGGTAATTTCACGTTCAGCTATGTATTCAATGAGATGGAACGTCATCGGTTTATTAACCTTTTCAGTATAGTAAGTTGCGAATAATAGGAGGCAAATATAAAGGCAGGAGGATCGTTCCTCCCGGCAACTTCAAAGCAAGGCCTACTACCGACTTTGCGCGGGAAGGATTGTTCAATATACTGAATAACAGAGTTGACTTTGAGAAAGTCACTGTTCTTGACTTGTTTTCGGGAACAGGCAGCATGAGTTATGAATTTGCCTCAAGGGGAGTATTGGCTGTACACCTGGTTGAAAAAGATCCGAGGCACATATCTGGAATCAGGCGGATAATAAAAGAGCTGGATCTCGAAAACATTAAACCCATTCATATTGATGTAAAGACATATTTACGAGCCTGTTCAATTAAATACGACATAGTCTTTGCCGATCCGCCCTACGAACTTTCGTGGCTTAAGGAACTGCCTGATCTGGTTACTGGAGCAGGAGTAATAAAGGATGAAGGTTTTTTTGTTCTGGAACATCCCAGGGGAATAAGTTTCGCAGGTCATAAACTTTTTTTTGAGCACCGTAATTACGGAGGAGTGAATTTCAGTTTTTTCAAACCACCAGTTTCCGTTACTCAGGCAGGTGAATCACCGGAAGAATTGAAATAAAATATTTTATCATTCTAACCATATTACGGTACTGCTCTATGGCATTACTGTTCAATAGTTTTGCAGTGTTAAAGTGCGGTGGTTCATTGGTGAAATGGGGTATGATTTTCCCGGTCAGGTATGGACAAATAATTAATTACGATTAATATTTGCAGAAAATATTTTGCGGAGTTAAAAATTAGGTTAATTTTGCAACTCGTTTTACAATTGGTGCGGTAGTTCAGTTGGTTAGAATAACGGCCTGTCACGCCGTGGGTCGCGGGTTCGAGTCCCGTCCGCACCGCAAACGAAAACAAAAAGCCACGTGCAAACGTGGCTTTAGTATTTTAA
>CAIJYD010000072.1 GCA_903824785.1 uncultured Bacteroidota bacterium | reverse complement strand
TGTAATTAGTAATTTTGTTTCCTCAAATTTTCGCAATTAAAAATCACCACTAAATGTATAATAATAAAAAAAGAGTCTCCATATTTACGTTACCAAAACGATTAAATAATGAAGACTCCAAAACAACACCTTAAAAAGGCATTTATGTGGTACAAAGTTAAAGAATTAAATTCAAAAGGGCTCAATAAGAGTCAAATTTCAGTTGAATTGTCCTTGGATCGTTCAACAGTTCGTAAGTATTTATCGATTGATGAGCAGTCGTTTTTAGAATGGATTTCAGTAGTTCAACATCGTCCAAAGAAGTTGAAGGAATATGGTCAATTTGTAAAAGCGATTTTGGAAAGACATCCTTATTTGTCGGCCTCTCAGGTAGAAGACTGGTTGAAAGAACATTATCCAGATTTGCCGTGTGTTCACAGCAAAACGGTCTATAATTTTGTGGAGCAGATACGCAAACAATTTGCTATCCCCAAAACATCAATAACACTCCCACGCCAATATGAAAAGTTGCCAGAGACAGCCTATGGTGATCAAGCTCAGGCAGATTTTGGCAGTTTTCATATGCTCAGTAAAGATGGTGGCCGTCGTAAAGTGCACTTTTTCGTTATGATACTGAGTCGTTCCCGTCAGAAGTTTATATATTTCCAGGATAGGCCTTTTACTAGTCAAACAACCATTGAAGCACACAATCATGCATTTGAGTATTTTGAAGGTCAGCCCGATAAAATAGTTTATGATCAGGATAGAGTTTTAATGGTAGATGAAAATCTTGGAGATTTGATATTAACCCGTGAGTTTCAACTTTACAGTTCTCAAATGACATTTACACCCGTTTTCTGTCGAAAAGCCGACCCTGAAAGTAAAGGAAAAGTAGAAAATGTAGTAGGATATGTAAAGAAAAATTTTCTTAGAGGTCGTACATATACCAATGCACAGGCAATCAATGAATCAGCTCTCGAATGGCTCACACGCACCGGGAACGGCAAAGTACACGCAGGTATACAAAAGATACCGTACCGTGAATGGCTTGTTGAACGGGATTACCTGCACCCATATTATAAAGAATCGGTAATAAAAGATAATTTATTGCCCTATAAAGTACGTAAAGACAACACGATAAGTTACAAAAGCAATTTTTACACTTTACCTTTAAATACATATCAGGGGACCGATACAACCGTATTTTTGAGTATGGAAAATGAAACCATTTATCTTTATGCAAGTGATAAAACCCTTTTGACCACACACAAGTTCTGCAACGAGCGCGGTTGCACCATCCGCAATACGGATCACCGTCGGGACAAAAGCCAAAGTCTGACAACCTTACAATCAGAGGTAACAGAGTTGTTGGGTAATATCTCAGGATTTAAGTTATTTATAGATAATCTTTCCAGTGAAAAGCAACGCTATTTACGGGATAATTTACAACATCTAAAAACCAAAAGCGTTGGAATTGAGATACCATTTCTTGAAAGAGCAGTTCAATTCTGCCTTGAAAACTCGATGTTTAATGCAAATACACTGATACAAACGGCAGTTCATTATCATAAACAAAGCCAGGCTATTAAAACCATTGTAATGCCACAGATAGACATAAAAAACACAATATCTATTGAGTCAGATTATGAGCCTCAAACCAGTAAAATAAACACCTATCAAACAATAATGCAATGATTGATCATATAAAACAAATTAAACAGAATGCCGATTACCTGCGTCTATCTTTAATCCGTAATCAGGCTGAAGGTATTATCCATACCGCCCAGATAGACAAACCAAGCTATTTGGATTACACGCACAATTTATTAGAACAGGAGGTTCAGCAGCGAAAACGGTCAGACCTGGAACGGCGCATGAAACTGGCTCGTTTGCCCCGTCATAATGATTTGGCAAACTACGATTACAAAGTATCTAACAGTATATCCGAAAAACAAATGAAGGAACTTCGTCAAATGCTGTGGGTTGAACAGGTTTATAATCTGGTTCTTATGGGACCAAGTGGAACTGGCAAATCGTTTATCGCAGCAGGATTAGTCAATGAGGGTGTAGCAAAAGGCTATAAAGCGTATTTTACCACCATGGAAGATTTAATAAACATCCTAAGAATGAAAGAAATAACAGCCAATGCTCTTTCTTCATACAATCGTTATTTAAAAGCACACTTAATTGCTATTGATGATATTATGCTTTTTCCAATCAAAAAGAACGAAGCTGTTGCGTTATTTAATCTTATTAATCATTTGCACGAACAGTGCTCGCTGATAATTACAACCAATAAATCACCTAAGCAATGGGCTGAATCTATGGACGATGAAGTGCTAGCAACCGCATTATTAGACAGGATATTATATA
The DNA here is from genome assembly GCA_903824785.1 of uncultured Bacteroidota bacterium. Taxonomy (GTDB): domain Bacteria; phylum Bacteroidota; class Bacteroidia; order Bacteroidales; family VadinHA17; genus LD21. The sequence goes on along the minus strand of CAIJYD010000072.1, from coordinate 219 downwards.
GGTGTGAAGTAGTAAAACTGGAAGGTCAAAGCTATCGAATGGAGAATCGTAAAAATATATTTACCCCCGAGTAAAAAAAAGCAATCAGAGCGGTGTTTTATCCCTCCGCTAAAGCTCCGGGATAAAACACCGCTCTGATTATTACAATCAAAATAATCTCTTTTTAAACTGGTGATTATTAATTGCGAAAAATTGGTGGTTTTTTATTTGCTAGTTACA
>CAIJYD010000071.1 GCA_903824785.1 uncultured Bacteroidota bacterium | reverse complement strand
GACAACGGGAACTATTAATGTGACACCTGATAACACAGTAGTACTCAGCTCTGCAGCGGGCACTGACGCGCAGACAAAATGTATTAATACTGCCATCACCAACATCACCTATACCACTACCGGCGCTACAGATGCTACCTTCGGCGGCTTACCTGCCGGAGTAACAGGCCTCTGGGCTGCAGGCACGGTAACTATCAGCGGCACACCGACTGTATCTGGTCCGTTTACCTATACCGTAACGCTTACAGGAGGTTGCGGTGCAGTAACAGCTACGGGAACCATGACCGTTACTCCTTCAGCAGATATTCCTGTCTTTACACTTGGGGCGACATCTATCCGTTGCCAGGGCGGAGGATTGGTAACTTATACAGCTGCTGCTACAAACAGTACCGGAATAACTTACACGCTTGATGCAGGCTCCATAGCCGGAGGAAACTCCATAGACGCCGTTACAGGCGAGGTGACTTTCATTGCTCTCTGGAGTGGAACAACAACAATTACAGCAAGTGCAGCGGGTTGTAACGGGCCTGCCACGGCTAACCATGATGTAACTGTCAATCCTTTGCCTGTGGTAACGATAACAGATCCTCCATCCAGCTGTTCATCAGGTACTGCTGATCTTACTTTACCTGCAGTAACCGCCGGTTCAACAGCAGGATTAACATTCACCTACTGGACCGATGCAGTTGCTTCTGTTGCATTACTTACTCCTGCGGCAGCACCATTAGGTGTCTATTATATTAAAGGGACTGATGGCTCAGGATGTTATGATATTAAATCTGTAACTGTAGCTGTTAACGTAGCTCCTACGGTTACCAGTACACAAACAGATGTTTTATGTTTCGGAGCATTTTCCGGGGCAATCGATATTACTGCTGCGGGAGGAATAGGCCCATACACTTATTCATGGACTGGAGCGGGTGTTTCAGTTATTGCTGAGGATCAGACCGGTCTGGCAGCGGGTTCTTATTCTGTTATAGTTACCGATGCAGTCCTTTGTTCTGTGACAGGCAATATTACTATAACTGAACCTGCTTCTGCATTAACAGGCAATATCACATCTCAGACAAATGTTTTAATTACAGGAGGTAATGATGGAGCCGTCACAGTTGCCGGGGCAGGAGGCACAGCACCTTATTTGTTTAAGCTTGGATCAGGTGTTTATCAGGTCTCAGGTACTTTCGGAACTTTATCTGCAGGCTCATACATTGTTACTGTTCAGGATGCCAGCCTTTGTACAATTGACGTTCCTGTAACTATTACACAGCCGTCGGCACTACTCTCAGGGAGCATTAAATCTCAGACAGATGTATTGTGTTTTGGCGGAAATACAGGTAGTGTAACGGTAGAAGGGTCAGGAGGAACTACTCCATATGAATATAAGATTGCCGGGGGATCATACCAGTCGTCAGGAACATTTGGTACTCTGACTGCAGGTATTTATACTGTAGTTGTAAGAGATGCAGCGCTGACTACATTTGATGTGGTTGTTACAATTGCCCAGCCTGCTGTGGCATTAGGCGGATTTATAACATCTCAGACCAATGTCCTCTGTTTCGGAACCAGTTCAGGAACTGTTTCGGTTGACGGTACCGGAGGGATATCTCCCTATCATTATAAGCTCGGGACCAGTTCATATCAGGTTTCAGGTACTTTCGGAACTTTAGCGGCAGGAGTTTATGCTGTTACCGTACAGGATGCAAATCTTTGTACATTTGATGTATCGGTGACCATATCCCAACCGGCATTAGCATTCACAGGAAGTGTTCTTGCACATACTAATGCTTCATGTTTCGGTTCATCAAACGGATCAGTCACTATAGCTGCAATGGGAGGAACAGCCCCTTATGAGTTCAGTTTAAACGGAGGGGCTTATCAGTCTTCAGGGGTATTTAACGGGCTGGCAGCAGCAACATATACCATTACTGTAAGGGATGCAAACTCATGTACCATAAATGTCCCTGCAACTGTTACTGAGCCTGCGGTACTTTCCATTACCTCTGAAAAGGAAGATAGCTCTTGTCCTGGTGCCACAGATGGCAGTATTGTTCTGACAATTGCCGGAGGTACTTCCCCCTACAGTGCAAACTGGGAGGATGGAATTCCGACGGCTGACAGATCAAATATCGCGGCAGGGACTTATAGCGTGGTTGTTACAGACAGTAAAGGATGTACCGCATCTCTTGATGTTATTATTAGTATTGTTGGTTCAGGGAATTGTCTTGAAATACAACAGATTATAACTCCGAATGATGATGGTTTTAATGACACCTGGAAGATAAAGAATATTGATTTGTTCCCGAATGCTGAAGTCTTTGTATTCAGCAGGTGGGGAAAACTTGTCTTTAATACCAAAAACATATCAGCAAATGAATGGGACGGCACATTTAAGGGAAAAATTTTACCAACAGATTCTTATCATTATATGCTTCACCTTAATGATGGATCTGAACCACTATCAGGCGTAATAAGCATAATAAGATAATAATTATTATATTTTGAAGATAAAGTTTATGAGGTACATCCGGTTTATATTACCAGCAGTAGTTATTAGTCTCTTTTTCAGAGTAACTATGGCGCAGCAGGTTCCGATGTACAGCCAGTATATAATGAATGGTTTTCTGGTAAACCCTTCATTTGCAGGACGAGATGGCTATACTACGGTTAACCTTACGGTCAGGGAACAATGGGTGGGAATGGCCGGGGCTCCAAGTACTTATGCTGCGAGCTTTCAGACGCGTCTTTTAAGAAACAGTTATATCTCAAAATCAACAGCCGTCCGGAAAAAACTTACTAAACCAACGAAAGGAAGTAAGATAGGTCTGGGCGGGTATGTCTTCAATGATAATAATGGTATAATGAAGCGTACTGGTATCCAGGCTGCCTATGCCTATCATATTTCACTTGGGCAATCTGGCGGGTTACCTAATAACCTTTCCTTAGGTCTGGCATTGACTGCATATCAGTTTATGATAAATACTGAAGGTTTGATTTATGATCCGGACGATCCATTATTGAATTCATACGACCGTTCTGTTTTTATTCCTGATTTTAACTTTGGGGCAAGTTTCACAACATCTCAATATTATGCTGGCTTTTCAATGACGAATCTGCTCAGAGGCTCATTATTATTTTCGGATACATCAAGTTATAAAAGGAGTGAAATTGGCCATTATTTTCTTACAGGAGGAATGAAAATTCCTATTAACAGTGACTGGAAAATTGAGCCATCAGTCCTGATTAAATCATCCGACATGTTTTTTAAGTCAGTTCAGATTGATCTCACAGGAAGAGCTTATTATAAAGATGACTATTGGGCTGGATTATCGTTACGTACAAGTGATGCCCTTATACTCATGGCAGGATTAAGGTACGACAGATTTTATTTCGCTTATGCCTTTGATTTTACCTTAACCGATATCCGGAAGCAAAGTTTTGGCACACATGAGATTACATTTGCTGTTAAGTTTGGTGAAAGTGCCAGAAGATATCGCTGGATAAACGCCTATTAAGAAATTCGTTTTTATATTTCGTTTTTTCATAACTCTGTTTTAACGGCTCCGGGAAACATAACTTTTACCGGCTATAAATAGTTCCTGAAAGGGAAATTTGGTTCTCGCTGAACTTGTTTCGTAATAAATGAATAAAGCTATTGTTTCCGGATTTTCCGGTACTCTTCTTTTGCTGACCCTTTTAACAGCCAGAGGATATTCGCAGGATGCCAGCCTCCAGCCTGTACGGCTAATGTTTTATAATGTTGAAAATCTGTTCGATACACACCACGATACATTAAAGAATGATGAGGATTTTCTTCCGGGAGGCTTAATGCGATGGAATTATACAAGGTACAACAGGAAGATCAATTCCCTGTACAAAACAATAGTAGCAGCCGGAGAGTGGGACCCACCTGCTGTTGTAGCTTTTTGCGAGGTGGAAAACAGGAATGTACTTGAAGATCTGGTTTATGAAACGTATCTGTCGAAATTCAATTATGGTATTATTCATAAAGAATCTCCCGATCAGAGAGGCATTGATGTTTGTCTAATCTACCGGAAAGATTGTGTGGATGTGCTTAGTTCCAGGTATTGGATTCCATCAGGGATGAATGTGGCGGATTTTACTTCCAGAAGTATTCTTTATACTAAATTGGTAATTAGTAAAGATACACTTCATCTTTTTGTAAATCATTGGCCTTCGAGAAGGGGAGGGGTTCTTGCAGGAGAATGGCTGAGGCAGAAAATTGCAGAAATGGTTAGGGAGAAAGTTGATTCAATAAACCGGCTGACCACTTTTGGTTCAAAGGTCATTATTGCCGGTGATTTTAACTGCACACCTGATGATCAGGAGATGAAAACACTTACCAGTTCACAGGGTTCAGATGTTTCAGTTGTGAATCTTTCAGAAAAGCAGGCTGTTGAGGGGACCGGAACTTATCGTTATATGGGAACCTGGGAGATGATTGATCAGGTTATAGTATCGGGGCGCCTCCTGGACAGCAGCAAAGGGCTGTTTACAGGGGGTAATATGCTGACGGTTTTCAAACCGGATTTTCTATTAAAAAAAGATCCTAAATATCCGGGGTTCATGCCATTTTCAACATATCGGGGATACAGGTATCAGGGAGGCTTCAGCGATCATCTGCCTGTATTGCTTGACCTGAAGATCAGGTAGCCTTATCAGCAACGGTGAGTCCGATCTCTCTTCCTTTTTCCAGCATAAGCATTCGTGCAGCGTCATGCTCATTTGGTATTATTCCATCCAGAATAGCTTCCCTGATGGCATTTTTAATAATACCAACTTCTTTTCCTGGTTTTATACCGAAAGTCTGAATGATTTCGCTTCCATCAATTGGAGGCTGGAAATTTCGTATTGCATCTTTTTCTTCGATCTCTTTAAGTTTGCTTCTTACAAGTTTGAAATTTTCAAGATGCAGTGTTTTTTTCGCTTCGTTCTTTGAAGTAATGTCGGCTTCACACAATATCATGAGATCATCAATATCGTCGCCTGCTTCAAACAATAGTCTTCTTATTGCTGAATCAGTAACTATCTCCTGTGACAGTACTATCGGTCTGAGGTGGAGATCAACAATCTTCTGAACATATTTCATTTTTTCATTCAGGGGAAGCTTTAGTTTTCTGAAAATACCGGGGATCATTTTAGAGCCGACAAATTCATGGCCATGGAACGACCAGCCCGTATCCGCAGAATATTTTTTAGTTACCGGCTTGGCAATATCGTGAAGCAGGGCAGCCCATCTGAGCCAGATATTATCAGTATTTCTGCTGATATTGTCAAGGACTTTTATTGAATGGTGAAAATTGTCTTTGTGTGCTTTCCCCTCTTTTGTTTCCACCCCTTTCATATTATCAAGTTCAGGAAGGATGATTCTCAGAAGACCGGCTTTTTCCAGAAGAATGAAACCTTTTGAAGGATGTTCGCACATTATTATTTTATTCAGTTCCGTAACAATTCTCTCCTGAGAGACAATTCTGATCCTTTCAGTATTCTCTTTTATTGAATTGAAGGTCCGCTCTTCAATGGTGAAATTAAGTTGTGTGGCAAATCTGATAGCCCTCATCATTCTTAAAGGATCATCCGAAAATGTTTGGTCGGGGTCCAGAGGTGTCCTTATAATTTTGTTCCGGAGGTCATTGATACCATCGAAGGGATCAATAAATTTTCCGAATGTTTCTTTGTTAATGCTTATTGCCAGAGCATTTATAGTGAAATCCCTTCTATTCTGGTCATCTTCCAGCGTTCCGTCTTCTACAACAGGTTTTCTGGAACCCCTGTCATACGACTCTTTCCTGGCCCCTACGAATTCCACCTCATACTCATTATTTCTGAACATTGCAGTTCCGAAATTTTTAAAAATGGTTACTTTTATCTTAGGGTCTATTTTTCTTGCGGCCTTGCGGGCTATCTCAATGCCGCTGCCGATAACCACAATATCAATATCTTTATCCGGGTGATCCCTTTTGAGAATGCAATCCCTTACCCATCCTCCTATAACATATGCTTCTACATTCTCGGATGTAACAACAGCAGAAAGTGTCTCGAAAATTTTGTCATTAAGACATATATTCATATATAGATATGACAATTTATTAAATAATCATGACAAAGTTACAATTATTACTCAATTTTCAGTAAATTTTGATGTTTCAGGGATATTGGTATAAACCTTGTCACAATAGAAAAGAAGCTGTAATTACATAATTTTTAATATATAATAATTCAATGGTAGAACATTTAACAAAGGAGACGTTTTTGAATAAAGTATTCAACTACGAACTAAACAAAGAATGGAAATTTGAAGGTGACAAGCCTTGTGTAATTGATTTTTATGCTGACTGGTGCGGTCCATGCAAAACTGTTGCGCCTGTCCTTGAGGAACTTGCAAAAGATTTTGACGGGAAGATAAATGTATTTAAAGTGAATACGGAGGAGGAGCAGGAACTTGCATCAGCCTTTGGAATAAGAAGTATTCCCTCTTTTTTATTTGTTCCTGCGGAAGGTCAGCCACAGATGGCAATGGGGGCATTACCTAAGGAAACATTCGTTAAAGCATTAAAAGATGTGCTTGGTGTAGAAAAATAGGCTGTTCGTCAAAAAGCTCTTTTTTATTACTATTAAAATGCCGTTAATTGAAACATTTACGCCTTACTTTACGTTTAACTATTCGCAAGGTGGTTATACAACTTCTGGCAAATTTTTTCATGGATTTAGGTTTAGGGTAGTAACACTGTAAATCAGGACAATTGTCCTGATTTACTTTTAGCTCATATCCTTAAATATACTATTAATCTCATCCTCAGTTGATCTGAGCTTTTTCTGACATTGCCTTATCAGTTCGGAAGCACGTTTTACCTCAACCGACAGTTTATCGACATCCAGTTCACCGCTTTCAATATTCTTCAGTATATCCTCTATCTCAATAACCGCTTCATTGAATGAAAATTCTTTTTTTGTCATATCGTTTTTTTTCAGGTTTATATTCCGGTAACTTTTCTGAATCTCATATGTTTTTGGGTTTTCCCAAAACCCTGCTTTTTACAACTCCGTCACTGAATTGTGTTTCTATCTGATCATCTGTTTTCAACAGGTCGCTTTTTTTCACTATCCTTCCATTTAATGAAGTAATTGTGTAGCCTCTCCGGAGTACATTTTCAGGCTTAAGGATACTCAGATTATTATCAAGAACACCTATTCGCTGGCCATAACTCCTGAAGGCATTGGTTGTTACTGCAATCAGGTTTTGCCTGGCACGTACAACCCTTGCCTCTTTTTCTGCAGAAAAAGATTTTACCGACGAAAATAATCTTGACTCCTGGGTGGAAGGAATGCGGCCTGCTCTGAAAATAAACTCCTTGCCTATATTTGTTATCTCTAAAATTTTTCCTGAAAGTATATCCCTGTTCACAGAGATCAGAATGCGGGTCAGGGGTGGTAGTTTTATACCTGATGTTTCAATCCGTGTCCGGTTCATTTCAATAATTATCCGCGAGTTATCCTTTATTTCAGCACTCATTTCCATCAGGAGGTTTTCAGCAGAAGCCATGCTATTTATAAGAAAATCAGCCACTGCTGTGGGTGTTTTTAAGGAGGTATTAGCAACCAGGTCGGTAACTGAGCTGTCTTTATCGTGCCCTATTCCTGTAATAACCGGCAGTGGAAACTGGGTAATATGGTATGCAATATTATAACTGTCGAACCAGCTGAGATCAGACTGGGAGCCTCCGCCTCTGATTATTGCAACCAGATCGAATAAGTGTGTATTGTTTGCAATTTTATCAAGTGCACTTATTATACTCTGTTCCGTTTCAGTCCCCTGCATTATGCTGTCAATCAAAAAAGTATGAAAAACATATCCGAAACTATTATCGTTCAGCTGGTTAATAAAATCTGAATAGCCGGCTGCATTTTTTGAAGAGATAACAGCAATACGTTGTGGAACAACAGGAAAGGCAAGTTCCTTATTCATTGAAAAGACACCTTCCTGTTCAAGTTTTTTAATGATTGCCAGTCGCTTCATTGCCATCTCCCCGATAGTAAAGGCAGGATCGATATCTGATATTATCAGACTCAATCCATATAACTCGTGATATTCAATCTTTGTTTTTACAAGAATCTTCAACCCTTCGCAGAGTGATTCTCCGGTAATGTTTTCAAAAAATGATTTCAGAAATCGGTAGCGTTTACTCCAGATTATTGCCTTAATACGTGCACTGACATTTTTTTCATCACTGTTTTTTTCAATAAGTTCAAGGTAACAGTGGCCCGACTGATTCTCCTTAATCTCTGAAATCTCTGCAACTACCCAATAGAAGTCAGGTAATGCCATATATAATGAATCCCTTATGACCTGCTGAAGTTCCGTTAGCGACAGTTTTTCCGTCATATCAGTTTCTTAGCTTAATAATCTTATGCACATTTATTCCGGAAGGCTTAATTAATCTGATGAAGTAAATTCCCTGTTCCCTGTTGTTCAGCTCGGTAATCCGGAGTGTACGGCCGGCATAATCATTGATATCTTTCCGGAGGATCACTTTTCCGGCCATAGTTACTATTTCAATTGAAAGTGATCCGGGCGGTTCCTGAAAAGTGATCTCAAAATCGCCGCTGGTAGGATTCGGTCCGGCGATGGATTCTTCCTCAGGTACTTTAACAAGAGCATCCTGAAGTTTTGTCAGGGCAATAGTCATATCCGGAATCCCATAGCCATAAAGGGAGTCAGGGGAGTTGAATCTGTCAGCACTTGCGTGAAGAGCTGTAATGATGTCGGTGTTGAGAGCTGATGGAACTGCCTGCATAAGGCAAGCTGCCATACCGCTGAGAACAGGACAGGAGAAGGATGTGCCGTTAGACCTGGCTGTAGTACTTGTTGCTACCTGTACTGTAACATTAACTCCCATGGTGCAGATATCAGGCTTAATTCTGCCATCGGATGCCGGACCGGCAGATGAGAATGTTGAAATAAGATTATTACCGTCAACGGCTCCGATAGCAAGAACACTATCCCCATCTGAAGGGAAGATTATTCGCTTCCAGACATTTGTTCTCTCATTTCCGGCGCTGTTAACCACAAGGATCCCTTTTGATGCTGCAATATCTGCTACCCTGGTCACAAAAGCACTATTTCCATCGAGCTCAGATGGTTTATAGTTAAGAGCAGGGTCATCAAAAATGTAATATCCTAATGATGATGTGATTATATCGGCTCCGGAGCTGTCTGCAAATTCCGCACCAGCAGCCCAGAAATCTTCCTCACACGGAAATTCAGTGGTAACATCTTCTGTCTGAAGCAGTAAATAGTCGGCTCCCTGTGCTGTTCCTTCAATTTGCCCTGGTATTATTCCGGCAAGTATTGAGAGAACGGCAGTCCCGTGAGTACTTGAATCATATATTTCGTTACTGTTGTTTATAAAGTCATAAATGGCTTTTATCCCTTTTCTGTTTCGAAGTTGGTATAAGGAGGAGATATTTTCAGCATTGGTAAATCCTCCGTCAAGTACGGCAATTAAAACATTTTTACCATTGAAACCGGAATGGTGCAGAGAATAACCATTTACCATTGTAATCGGCCGGTCATATGGGATCACGTCGGACTGATATGTCTGAAAATCAAGTTTGTTATTCTTATTGCTTTTTCCTGGTGAGCTCTTTACTATTTTAACATCATTTACAAATGGCAGGCTCTTAAGTATAGCCGGGTCAACCCGGGATTTTGTTTTAAACAAAGCCGTGTTCATCCATTTTGATGTACAATGAAGGGTAAATCCTTTTTCGGTAATCTGGTTAAGGTACTCGCTGAAAACGGGTATATCCCTGAAATCAGGAACCGTAATTCCTGCTTTTTGTCGCCTCGCCAGAGCTTTCTTTGACAGAAGATCTTCCGGAGTATATTTATGTGTTTCATTGGCACCCTTATCTTTCAGGTAAACCCTGTAGAAAGAGGTATAAGTTGACCCTTGTCCGTGAGCATAAAACGATAAAAAAACTAAAAGCAGTGTAAAAATAATTTTCACACAACAGTTTGTCTTAATATTCGGAATTGACATTACCATGCAGCACCGGTTTTTTCAGGATCGGCAATTTTTCCCTTGTTTCTTTCAAGAGTGTCAAGATAATCAGATACATCAATATCCATTTGATTCTCCCCTGTAACTCCGTCAACATATTCCAGTTTATACCTGATAGTTCCGTCAGAATTGAAGATAACCCAAGAGCCGTCACGCAGGTCATTTTTATACTGTCCGGAGTATTCAATTTTCCCGTTTTCAAACCACACCTTAAACTGTCCGTTGATTTTACCGTTAAGATAATTTGATCTGAGGCAGATGGTATCGTTAGGATAGTACTGTATCCATTCCCCCTGTCTGATATCATTTAAATATGTAACTCTTTCGGCTACTGTACTATCGGGATAATACTTTACTGAGGCACCATTTCTGATGTTTCGGGAAAAGTGTTCCTCGGAAAACATATATCCGCTTTCTGAGGCGGAAAAAAACTGCCATTTTCCCTCCTTTAACTGGTTAATATATTTTCCTTTTGAGGCTATGTTTCCGTTTGCATGATAGGTAGTTGCAACAGCTTCTTTACCATCGTCACTATAGGTGAGAAGAGATTTCAGTTTCTGGTCTTCATAGAATCTTTTAAGCTCGCCTGCAGGATGGTCGTCTTTAAAGAATCCATCGTACAGAATTTTTCCATTGGGATATTTTTTTATCCAATGCCCCTGTTTTCGACCCTGCTGATCGGTTTTGTTTATCTCTTCTGCGGACTGACTGAAGGCATAGGTCGGAATAGTTAGTAAAAAAACGATTATAAGAGTTTTCAGATTCATATTTTTGGAATACAATATTTAATACAAAAGTACAAATAATCGGGGGTGATTTTAAACAGAAATGAATTTATCAGATAAGAGATTCGGGAGCCGGGAAAAGATAAAAAAAAAGAGGTCGATCTATGACCGGCCTCTTTTAAGATATTATTTAAGGATATTATTATTTTACCTCTTCAGAGACAGACAATACTTTATTTTGACGTTTTTCAAAATCAGTAGGTTAAGCCAAACTGCCAGAGTGGTATAGTGTTTAAATATCCCAGTTCAATGTCATCTTTTACAATAAATCCTTTATCAATACCCTGGATTTGTTTCAATCCTTTATTTTTTCCGCCTACTTCAAACGTGTAATCACCAACCAGAAAATCAGCGACAGGGGATACTATAACGTCATACCTAACTCTGAGCTGGTTCAGAAAAAACGTTTCTCTTATGTTTCCTTTGTTTGAGTCATTGTTGGCCAGGCTGTAAACCAGATTAGTATTGTCAAGATAAATTTTATCCACCTTCCCCAATCCCTTTATTCCTCCGGTAGAATTCCGCAGCTGTGCTATCATTCCGGCTTCTTCAATAAGCAGGCAATAATCAGCAATGTTATTCCGGCTGGCGGAAAGGGCAGTTGCAATACTTGTCATGTTGGGCTTAAAAGGCATGCTTTTAGCAATAATGGCCAGCAATTGCTTTAATTTCCGGCCGGTTGACACATTCATGCCGGCATACAAAGGAATATCTGTTTCCAGAGTCTGATTAACAATCTGTTTCACCCTCAGCTCAAAGTCTTCCTCCAATGCAAAAGGGTAATACCCTCTTTTCAGATAATCTTCAAAAAAAGGCAATGGATGTTTTACCCCTGGAAGTACAGCTTTATGACCCAGAATTTCTTCCAGGGAATAGACCCGGACAGCTATTTGATGAAACAGTTGCAAATACTCTCTGAAGGACAAACCCTGCATATTGTACATTATAGCTCTGCGACTTAAATCCGAGGCTCCTTTTTTGATATCCAGAACAGATGAACCGGTAAATACCACATTCAGTTCCGGATGATAATCATATATCAGTTTTAGTTCCTTAGCCCACTCTTTGTATTTATGAATTTCATCGATAAACAGGTTTTTCCCGCCTCGCTTTACAAAATCTCCAGCTAAATCAATCAGTCTGTTGTCGGCAAAATAGAAATCCTCTGCAGTAACATAAAGCGTCTCAGCAGGATTCAGATTCTTTTTAATATGCTGTAAAACCAGAGTGGTTTTCCCAACTCCACGTGGGCCGGTAAGTCCAATCATACGACTTTTCCAGTTCATTTCAGCATAAATGTAGCGGAAGAATGAGGTATCTGTCTCACTCAGTAGCTTCTGAAACTGCTTAAATAATTCATCCATGGCGGTTTAATTTCTGTAAAAATAATCAATATGCACTAGATAAGTGCATATATAGACAAAAAAAGCACTATAAGAGTGCAAAATATATTTTACCCGATTATTTTCCCACTTTAAGTCGTTGAATGACACAAATTTTCATAAAAGAGTAAATGTAAAATCTGGAGTATGATTAAACGATCAAAGTGGACTGAACAAAGCAAAACAGATGGACAACCGGTTTTAATGTGGTAAATAATTCCCGGGTAAAAAAAGTAGAGAAGCTGTTGTTGCAGGCGGTGAAAAGTGTGGGTGCTGATGTAAGGAACAGTTACCCCATGGGTGCTGATTGGAGCAGGGAAAAGATAAAAAAAAGAGGTCGATCTATGACCGGCCTCTTTTAAGATATTATTTAAGGAAATTACTATTTCACCTCTTCAAAGTCAACATCAGTTACCTCATCATTTCCTGCCTTTGTGTTGTTGTTTCCGGGTTGTTCGGCACCTGGCTGTGAATCGGGCTGACTAGTATTCTGAGCAGTTTTGTACATCTCTTCCGAAGCTGATTGCCAGACTGCATTCAATTCAGCAAGAGCTATATCAATAGCTTCCACATCCTGTGATTTATGAGCCTCTTTGAGTTTTCCGAGAGCTTCTTCGATAGCCGGTTTCTTATCAGCAGGCAGTTTATCACCAAATTCCTTCAGCTGTTTTTCCGTTGTAAAGATCATGCTGTCGGCAGTATTGATCTTCTCAACTTTCTCTTTCGCTTTGCTGTCAGCTTCTGCATTGGCTTTAGCCTCATCGCGCATTCTTCTTATCTCTTCATCGCTCAGACCAGATGAAGCTTCAATCCTGATTCTCTGTTCTTTACCTGTGCCTCTGTCTTTTGCTGAAGCATGTAAGATTCCGTTAGCATCTATGTCGAAGCTCACTTCAATCTGAGGAACGCCTCTTGGAGCAGGAGGTAAGCCATCGAGATGGAAACGTCCGATTGTTTTGTTACCTGTGGCCATTGGTCTTTCACCCTGGAGAACATGTATCTCTACAGATGGCTGGCTGTCGGCTGCTGTGGTAAAAACTTCTGTTTTCTTGGTAGGAATGGTTGTATTTGACTCAATAAGCCGGGTCATTACCCCACCCATTGTTTCGATTCCCAGCGACAAAGGAGTAACGTCAAGCAGAAGAACGTCTTTTACTTCACCTGTAAGCACACCACCCTGTATTGCTGCTCCTACTGCAACAACTTCATCTGGGTTAACTCCTTTTGAAGGAACCCTTCCAAAGAATTTTTCAACCAGCTGCTGAATTGCAGGTATACGGGTAGAACCTCCGACGAGAAGTACTTCATCTATTTCAGTGACTGCAAGGCCTGAATCCTTAAGGGCAATTTTGCAAGGATCAATACATGACTGAATGAGTTTGTCGCAGATTTTTTCAAAGTTGGCACGGGTAAGCGTTTTTACAAGATGCTTTGGAATTCCATCAACCGGCATAATGTATGGAAGATTAATCTCAGTGGTTGTTGAACTGGAAAGTTCAATCTTGGCTTTTTCAGCAGCTTCTTTAAGACGCTGTAATGCCATCGGGTCTTTTCTGAGATCAATACGCTCTTCCTTAAGAAATTCATCAGCCATCCAGTCAATGATCATATGGTCGAAATCGTCCCCTCCGAGATGCGTATCGCCGTTGGTAGATTTAACTTCAAACACACCTTCTCCGAGCTCAAGAATTGAAATATCGAATGTTCCTCCTCCCAGGTCAAATACTGCTATCTTCAGATCTTTTGATTTTTTATCTAGACCATAAGCCAGCGCTGCAGCAGTAGGTTCGTTGATGATCCTTTTAACTGTCAGACCGGCAATTTCACCAGCCTCTTTTGTAGCCTGGCGCTGTGAATCGCTGAAATATGCAGGAACAGTAATCACTGCTTCAGTAACTTCCTGCCCGAGATATTCTTCAGCAGTTTTCTTCATTTTCTGAAGAACCATTGCAGAGATCTCCTGAGGAGAATAGTTACGATCATCAATTTTTACCCGTGGAGTATTATTATCACCTTTTACAACTGTATAGGAGACTCTTTTTATCTCTTTAGTAACCTTATCATAGGTTTCACCCATAAACCTTTTAATAGAAAATACAGTTTTCTTCGCATTGGTTATTGCCTGCCTTTTTGCAGGATCGCCTATTTTACGTTCACCGTTCTCAACAAAAGCCACAATAGAAGGAGTGGTTCTTTTACCTTCACTGTTAGGGATTACAACAGGCTCATTACCTTCCATTACTGCTACACATGAATTTGTTGTTCCCAGATCTATACCAATTATTTTTCCCATTTTATTATAATTTAAAAAATTTCTGTTTGCTTTTAGGATTAAGCAATGATTATGCCATAAGAGTTATTGACCTTATTCAGGTAAATATGGCATCGTATGTTTTTGACGAGAATTGCTTTTCTTCTCATTTCAGAACACTCCCCGTTATAAAAACCATCTTTTTCCATGTGTCCGGGATTGCAGAATAAGCGCCATTATATCAGCTTATTAAGAAGTAATATAGAACATCATTCACTTAGCAGAAACAGGGTAAAGCTATGCTGTGGCCAGGGGCTATTTTTGTAAAATCTTCCTTCTGACAAAACGACAGACCGGCTTATTGAGGCTGACAAACTAAAAAGAAATAGTAATGAGGAGGATTCATCCGATACAATTCAGTAACTTTGCCAATTCGGATTAACCAATTATAATTATGTCAATACATAAATCAGTTAAAAGGGTTACGACTCATGTTCTCAATGAGATGAAGCATAAAGGCGAAAAGATTGCCATGCTTACGGCCTATGATTATTCTATAGCAAAAATTCTGGATGAAGCGGAAATAGATGTGATACTTGTTGGAGATTCTGCCTCAAATGTGATGGCCGGATTTGAAACCACGCTGCCTATAACACTTGATAATATGATTTATCATGCTGCATCTGTTGTACGGGCTGTCACCAGAGCCCTTGTGGTGGTTGATCTTCCTTTTGGCACTTATCAGGGTAATTCAAAAGAGGCTCTTGCTTCATCGATACGTATAATGAAAGAGACAGGTGCTCATGCTGTTAAACTTGAAGGAGGTTACCAGGTTGTTGAGTCTATTGAGAGAATTTTATCGGCTGGTATTCCTGTTATGGGGCATCTGGGACTAACGCCACAGGCCATTCATAAGTTCGGAACCTATATTGTAAGAGCAAAGGAAGATGAGGAGGCTCAACGGCTTCTGGAGGATGCCAGGCTGCTGGAACAGACCGGATGTTTTGCCATTGTCCTTGAGAAAATCCCGGCCTTGCTGGCAGAGCAGGTTACAAAAAGTCTGAAAATTCCGCTAATTGGAATTGGTGCAGGCGGAAAGACTGACGGACAGGTACTTGTTCTTCACGACATGCTTGGTATTACCCAGGAGTTCTCTCCGCGCTTCCTCAGAAGATATCATAACCTCCACGCAGAAATAAAAGGTGCTGTTCAGTCTTACATTGCAGATGTCAGGTCGCAGGACTTTCCAAACGAAAAGGAACAGTACTAATTCAACCATAATGACAGAGATTATTTACGAGGACAATCATATTATTGCTGTTTACAAAAAATCTTCAGACCTGGCACAGGGAGATAAAACCGGGGATGTCTCCCTCGATACTGAAGTAAAAAAATATCTGGGGGAGAAGTACAAAAAACCGGGGGAAGTTTTTCTGGGAGTTGTTCACAGGCTCGACCGTCCCGTTAGCGGCGTTATATTATATGCCCGCACATCCAAGGCCCTTGAGAGGCTGAATGAGATGTTCCGCACAAAGCAGATCAAAAAGTACTACCTGGCAATTGTGAAAGAGCGGCCTCCGGAAGAGGAGGCGACAATTACCCATTACCTTAAGAAAAATGAGCTTCAGAATAAAAGCTATGTTTACGACACCGAAGTAAAGGGATCAAAAGAGGCGAGCCTTACATACAGATTAAAAGGGCGATCAGAAAAATATTATCTGCTTGAAGTTGAGCTTCATTCTGGAAGGCACCATCAGATCCGTGCCCAGCTGGCAAAAATAGGTTGCCCCATAAAAGGTGATCTGAAGTATGGCTTTCCACGTTCCAATGAAGATGGAAGCATAAGTCTTCTTGCCCGTAAGCTTGAATTTATCCACCCTGTTAAAAAGGAACCGGTAACGATTATTGCTCATTGTCCGGAGGGCGATATCTGGTCGGTTTTCATGGATTCTATTAATTAAGTCATCAATATCCATTTCTGGGACGGCTTCCTGAAGTCCGTATTAAGTGATCAAAGTTAATTGTCAGTGAGACAGTTAGTTGTATTCTGTTTTCAATAATTCGGCACAGGATTCACTAAATCCCGGCTGCGGTCACCATTTAGTTCAACAAATAATTTCAGTTATTTTCATATTAATGGCATAATTCCATATATTCGTATTGAGTTATTGACAATAGAGTTAGTTTTTATTCCTGCCTGCTGTGATATAAATAAGTTTAAATTGCCATGATTCAATTTTTACACTCAACTGCTTAAAATCCTTAAACATCCAGCCATTCGGGGTAAATGATCAATAAACTTAAAGCCATAGAATAATGAAGATAGAAAATAAAACTCGTAAAACTGCATCCTGTACCAGGATCTTGATAATGTGGTCACTAGGAATTATTGTCTCAGCATTTTTAATGTCAGCATGCACCGGAGGTGGAAAGGCCAAATCAGGTAATTCACTTGAAATAGGCATTGCTGAAGTAAATTACACTCCGGCCATAGGGCTTAAGCTTGTTGGTAATTACCGCGGTGATGATTATGCTTCACGCGGAGTGCACGACTCTTTGTATGCCAAAGCATTGGTTGCCTCTGACGGAAAGGGCCAAAAGGTTGCAGTGCTTACCATTGATATTTGTCTGATCCCAGCTGAATCTGTTGAGTTTATGCGTTCCTGTATCTCATCGCAGACCGACATTAAACCTGAAAATGTGATGATTATGGCTACACATTCTCATAGCGGACCACCGGCCGGACTGGACGATCCGAAGGCAAAAGAATATCTTGCCCGCGCAGCAGGCGCCGTAATTTTGGCAAATAACCGTTTGAAACCCACTGTTCTTGCAGTAGGCCGCAGCAAGGAAGATAGAATTTCACACAATAGGAGACTTAAATGCAAGGATGGTTCCACCCATATGTGCTGGGAGAAATTTGAACCCGGCTTTGTGCTTGAACCATGGGGCTCAATAGATCCGGAGGTTATAACAATGTCTTTTGAACAGGAGGGTAAACAAACAGGAGTTCTTGTTAACTTTGGTTGTCATGCAACAACTATGACAGGAAATAACTGGCTCTATACTGCCGACTACCCGGGATATCTTGCTGAAGCAGTTAAAAGAGTCAGGGGAAAAGATTTTGTTTCACTTTTTTGTAATGGATGCTGTGGAAATGTGACACAGGTCGATTACCGTATCGGTTTTCCGGATACATATCAGGAGTGTCAGAGGATAGGATATCTGCTTGGAGTTTCTGCCCTCGAAGCAATGCAGAACGAAAAAGTTGTTACCGGGAATGAAATTGCTGTTTCAAGGGAGATGGTACCGCTAAGCAGGATTGATATTACAGACGAACAGCTGGCCTGGGCTAACGCAATAATGAAAAAAGTTGAAAAGGAAGGGATGCCACCCATTCAGGCCGATGGAATCCCGGATGCCCAGTATGCAAAAGACTGGATTGAGATGCGTAAAAATCAGAATGTTACAGATAGTGTCGAAGTTATGGTTATCCGCATCGGAGATGTTGCTTTTGCCGGTTTGCCCGGAGAGATGTTCAATGAATTCGGCAGGGATATCAAAGCAAAATCACCATGCAGGAACACTATTGTTACAGGGCTCACCAACGACGAAAGAGCTTATTTCCCCACAGCCGTATCATTTACTCAGGGGTTAAGCGGTTTTACCCCAATGATTACCGGTTACGAAACCACTCCGGGTTCAACATTATATGAAATAGGGTCGGGTGAAAAACTTGCAGAATCGGCTGTTAATCAATTGAACAGGATATTTTAAGTAATTATTACAGAGCATTTAATCAGTATATTATCAATTCATTTAAACAGATTATGTCAGAAAAACTAGCAATAAACGGTGGCCCAAAAACTGTTACCAGCCAGAAAACAGGATGGCCGAATTTTGATGAAAAAACCATTAAGGCTGTTGAGGATGTATTGCGTTCAGGGAAAGTGAATTACTGGACCGGACCCAAAGGAATGGAATTTGAGAAAAAATTTGCAGAATGGCAGGGAAGTAAATATGCTGTTTCTGTGGCAACAGGTACAGCTGCCTTGCATGTTGGACTGACTGCCATGGGTATTGGTCCGGGCGATGAGGTCATTGTGCCGAGTTATACCTTCATTGCTTCAAGTTTTTCGGTAATCCAGGCAGGTGCAATTCCCCGTTTTGCAGATGTAAACCTCGACGATCATTGTATTAGTATCGAATCGGCTGAGAAACTGGTTAATGAAAGGACAAAAGCGATTATGCCGGTGCATCTCTATGGCAATGTATGCGATATGTCGAAGATAAATGCGTTCGCGAGAAAGCATAAACTGCTCGTTATTGAAGATAATGCTGAAGCTTTCGGTGGCTATTATAAGGGAAAGAAGACCGGCACACTGAGTGATATTGCCGGATGCAGCTTCTGTCAGAATAAAACTTTCACTACAGGTGGCGAAGGAGGGATGGTTACTACTGATAATGAAGAATATGCATGGACTGCGCGCAGTTTCAGAGATCATGGCTATGATGTAAAACAACGCCTTAGCTTACTCGAACTTGAACAAAAACTGCCATACATTCATAATATGGTTGGGTGGAATTACAGAATGACTGAGATGCAGTCAGCAATCGGACTTATGGAACTTGAACGGATGGATTCCTGGAATATGCCTGCCCGCAAAAGAAATGCTCATATAATAATGGATAAGGTAAAGGATCTTCCTCAGATTCTTAATATGCCGGTTGATACTGAAGAGCGACAGAACGGCTGGTTTGTCCTTGCATTTTCGCTTGATATTGAAAGGATGACATGCGATATAAAGCAATTTGCCGATGCAGCAGTAGCAGAAGGAGCGGTGGTCTGGAAGGTTTTCTGGCCGCAGTGTCATGTCGAACAGGCATTTCAGAAACATAATGCCTTCGGATTAAGCGGATTTCCTTTTAAATCAAAAGAGTACACCAATCCTGCAAGTGCAGATTATACAAATGTTGATGTGCCAAATGCCAGGTGGCATGAAGAGCATACCTTCACCTGTTTTGCCTACCCAACCTATACCGCCGAGAATTGTGAACAGATTGGTGATGCACTGAGAAAAGTAATATTGGCTTATTCAAAATAAAACTTAACAAAATGACAAACTACAGAAAAGTGGCAAGATTCTTCTCAAGGTATATCTCTCTGGGCTTAATTGTTTTAATATTTATTATAACCACCGGATTAAAGAGACCTGGTGATAACAAGAGCTCTGTTTATAATGTTGCCAGGCTGAAAAAACCCATGAAGATTGATGGAAACTGGGACAAGCCTCAATGGAAAAAGGTTGAAGCTGCTGATATTGCCAATTATATGGGAGCAATTCCCGGATTTCGTCCGGGTGCACAGGCAAAACTATTGTACGATGATGATAATCTGTACGTTATATTTCAGGTAAAAGACCGTTATGTCCGATGCCTTACAAAAGAATTCAACGGACCTGTCTGGAAAGATTCTGCTGTCGAATTCTTCTTTGCCCCCGACTCAGCCTTCAAGGGAAAATATTTCAACCTTGAAACCAATTGCGGAGGCACACCTCTGATGCATTATAATACGGTTCCCAGAAAAGAATCTAAAAAGGTTGAGAATGAAGATCTTCAGAAGATTGAGCTTGCACATTCGCTTCCGCAGATAATCGATCCGGAAATGAGTGATCCTGTTACCTGGACTCTTGAGTACCGGATACCTTTTGCCATGCTGGAGAAATTTTCAAATGTAACGCGTCCGGGAAAAGGTGTTGAGTGGAGAGCTAATCTCTACAAGATAGCCGAAAACAGCTCCAACCCTCATTATATAACATGGTCAGTTGTTGAAAACGACAAGCCTAATTTTCATATGCCCCGGTTTTTTGGAATACTAAAGTTTAAATAGGCAGAAAATATTTAACAGGATGATAACCGGCAATGACACCATCCCCGGGAAAAAAGTACAGGTTATTCCACAACTGAAACGTGTACTGGGGTTGTGGGATCTTATCTTTTATGGTGTTGTGCTTATACAGCCGATTGCTGCAATAGGATTATTCGGAATAGCTTCCGTGGTATCGCGTGGCCATATGGTTACAACTTTACTTATTGCCATGTCGGGTATGATGCTGACCGCATTAAGTTATGGAAGGATGGCCTCACTGTTTCCATCAGCAGGGTCAGCTTATACATATGTTGGAAAAGGGCTGAATATACACCTCGGGTTCATGGCAGGATGGGTAATGTTCCTTGACTATCTTATTATTCCTGTAATCAATACTGTTTATGGTGCCCTGACTTTAAACAGGCTTATTCCGGCTGTCCCTTTTATTGTTTGGGTTGTTTTGTTCATCGCGGTGATAACCTATCTTAATCTCCGTGGAATAAAGTCAACTGCACGATCGAACGAATTATTGCTGGTTATAATGTGTGTGGTTATTCTGGTCTTTATCGTGATGGCTGTCAGGTATATTTTTCATGGACAAGGCTGGGACGGGCTTCTTTCATATAAACCATTTTATAATCCGGAAACATTCAATTTCTCAGCAATTATGACTGCAACATCATTTGCAGCACTTACTTACATTGGATTTGACGGAGTTACCACTCTGTCTGAAGAGGTGAAAAACCCCGGGCGGAACATGCTGCTGGCACCAGTTCTTGTCTGTTTATTTACAGGCATTTTCAGTGGTTTGCAGATTTATCTTGCACAGCAGGTATGGCCCGATTATAATTCCTTTACAAATCCCGAGACTGCTTTTTTTGATGTCTCAGCAAGGGTGGGCGGGACACTATTGTTTAATGCCATAGCCATAATATTATCGGTTGCCTGCCTTGGAAGTGGCCTGGCCGGTCAGGCAGGAGCAGCACGTCTTTTATATGCAATGGGAAGAGACGGTGTGCTCCCTCAGAAGTTTTTTTCACACCTGAGCGGAAAGACATCAACCCCTGATTTCAATATTCTGTTTATTGCTGCCCTGACTTTAGTTATTTCATTGATTATAAGTTATCAGGGTGCTGCAGAATTATTGAATTTCGGAGCATTTCTTGCTTTTATGGGGGTTAACCTCGCAGCACTCAGGCAATTCTATTTCCTCAGGCCACCCAATGAAAAGCGGAATATACTGACAGATGCAGCTCTTCCGCTACTTGGATTTGTTGTATGTTTTATTATCTGGATCAGCCTCCCTTTACCCGCAAAACTGGTTGGAGGAATATGGCTGGTTGCAGGCGTGATCTTCCTTATATTAAAAACAAGAGGTTTTAAGGAAAAACCTCTTGAAATTGACTTCAAAGAATCTTAGTCAATGTATCTATTTGTTAATGTGTATGTTACTTGGTTGGCAAAGCCGACTGAATACTATCTCCGCATTACCTGCTCTTTCCGGCCGGTTTTTTCCCGGTACCTATACTTCCTTCAATCTTTTTTACCATCTCTTTGACTTTTTCATAATCTTCACCCTCCACAGTTATTATTATACCATCTTTGTTGATCACATATTTTGTTTTCTCATTATCAGCTTCCCTGGCGTCATTTTCTTTGGTATCAGCTTTGATGGTGTAGGTGTAGGATTTCTCACTTTCATCATTAACCGATTTCTTATCCTTTAATATGATTGTTTTTTGATAGTTAACGTTTTTGTTACCTTCCGATTCATTATCGTCTGATGAAACGATAACAGTCATAGGCATTGAGTCTCCGTCTGGTCTGACTCCTTCTTCATCAGAAGATTTTTTTACTATTATTGCTTTTCCGTCTCTTAAAATTAATGTGTCTGCCACAAAGCTGCCTGAGATCAGTGTGTCAATTTCAGTTTTCTTGCCTGAATCATCAACAACAATAATCTTTATCTTCTGCTCAGTTTTTCTTCCCTGTCCGGAAACCATGAAGGCCGGAAGCAGACCGATGAAAAGAGTTAATGAGATAATCTTAAATATGTTTTTCATGACTTAATAGTTTTATATTTAAGTCAAAAGTACTTTATTGGCAATGATATCCGGTTAATGCCCGGTTAATAAGAGTTAATGAAAAGTTAAATACTGCTTTATGACAACATATTGTTTTAATTTTGTAATATGAACAAGATCAGATTCACCGGCCTTATTTTAATGATGATGCTTTCAATTCTGGGTATTATCTGGGTTCAGATTGTATGGATAAGCAATGCAATAAGTATAAGGAATGAGACTTTTAATCATGCAGTAGTTGTCAGCCTTAATAATGCTGCAAATTCCATTGAGGCTTCCCGGAAGATGAATTATTTTAATAATTTCAACGTTATCAACCCTTTTTCATACAGTAATATGCAGACTGATGTTAACAGTTATCTAAGCATAGGAAGTTATTCTTCTGATGCTGACAGCAACATCAGTATGAGCATAACCAATCAGTCGTATTCAGGAAGGGGAGATTCAGGGAGACTTACCACGGTAAAAAAGTCTTTTAATTATCCCGGTGACAGTTCAATAGTCTCCGATTCGGTGACTGTAATATACACGGCCCCTGACGAATCGCGGAAAATGAGTATTTTAAAAAGAGGGGAAGCCTCTGTCTCCTATTCGAGGGATGCTTATGTGAGGCAAAATGAGTTTCTCGACTGGGTGCGGAAGAGGTCGACAGAGTTTCAGAATATGAGCGACGAGGTGATATCGGAGATTTATCAATGGGAGAAAACCCTGGAGCTTGATAATAAAGAGATTGAATATACCCTTCAGCAGACACTCTCATTCGCTGAAATAAAAACGCCATTTGAGTTTGCAATAATAAAAAACGGGATAGTTCAGGATGGTACATTTAAAAAGTCAGCAAAGAAGGATTTCCTGAGAAGTAACTATATGGTCAGGTTATTTCCGGGCAACATTATCAGGCAGGATCTTACACTTGCAGTGATTTTTCCTGAGCGGGCAAACTATGTGCTCGGATCAATTGCCTGGCTGCTTGGTGGTTCGTTGCTTTTTTCCCTTTTTATCCTTGCAACATTTGCACTTAGTCTCTATTTTATTATCAGGCAGAAGAAGATTTCAGAAATGAAATCAGATTTCATTAACAATATGACTCACGAGTTTAAGACCCCGATTGCTACTATTTCTCTTGCAGCTGATACAATAATAAATCCCAAAGTGATTAAGGATGAAACAAGCATCAGGCATTTTATAAGCATGATCAAAAAGGAGAACAACCGGATGAATAAAAAGGTTGAGACTATTCTTCAGATAGCATCTCTTGACAAGAAGGAGATTGAATTCAGATATGATGATGTGTCATTGCATACCATAATTGAACATGCAATTGAAACTATTGAAATACAGGTTCAGCAGAGAAACGGGAAGATAAATCTGAAGCTGGAGGCTGCTGAGCCGGTAATATATGGTGATAGTGAGCATCTTACGAATCTGGTAAATAATTTTCTCGATAATTCCCTGAAGTATTCTCCTGAATCTCCTGAAATAACTGTAACCACAATTAATAACGAAAAGGGAGTAATCTTAACTTTTGAAGATGAAGGAATAGGTATGACCAAAGCTGTTCAGAGCAAGATTTTTGAGAGGTTCTACCGTCAGAATTCAGGGGATGTTCATAATATTAAAGGTTTCGGACTTGGCTTAAACTATGCCAGAGCTATAATTGATGCCCACAAGGGCACCGTGAATGTTTTCAGCGAACCAGGCAAAGGGAGCCGGTTCGAAATATTTTTACCATTTAACTGGGAGAACTAAAATGAGCAACAAAACTATTAAGATTTTTCTGGTTGAGGATGACCTGAGCTTTGGCTCTGTGTTAAAGTCATACCTTGAACTAAATGACTATGCTGTTGAGTGGGTCGATGATGGTAAATATGCAGTCGATCATTTCAGGAAAGGTGTCTTCAATATCTGTATTCTCGACATTATGCTTCCGCATGTTGATGGATTTACAATTGCCAGCGAAATAAGGCAGATAAACAATGAGGTACCTGTAATATTCCTTACGGCTAAAAAGCTGAAAGACGATGTCCTTAAAGGCTATGGGGTGGGAGGTGATGATTATATTACCAAACCCTTCGATACCGATATTCTCCTGGCTAAGATTCGGGCGATTCTGTCAAGACGCGATTTTCAGTCTGCCACAAAGGATTTTTATGAGATTGGTAAGTATCTCTTTAATTCGCGGCTCAGAACCCTTACTATCGGGGACGATGAAAAGAAACTTTCTCCCAAAGAGGCACAGCTTCTTGAATTGCTTGCGATTAATCCAAATGCATTGATCAGCAGGGAGGTAGCCCTTAAAAAAATATGGGGATCCGATGATTATTTTACTGCCAGAAGTATGGATGTTTACATAACAAAGCTCAGAAAGTTTTTAGCGGACGATCCCGGGCTGGTAATAAAAAATATCCATGGAGCCGGCTTCCAGCTTATTATCAGGGAAGATTGATTTTAAGGTTTCTGCTATTGAACTGCAGAGGCAGCAGGCTGCTGATAGTTTCAATAATTATTGACCTGTTCCTGCCTGACAATATTATCCTTATCTGATTTCCTGATCTTGATTCCTCTTCTGCTATTACCTGACGGCAATTTCCGCAGGGGGCAACAGGATCTTCAGTAAGGCCATCTTCATTCATTGCCGCAACTGCTATTGCCACGGGTTTATCATTTCTGTGGTTTGCAACCGAATTTGCCAGGGCATTCCGTTCAGCACATATTCCTGACGGGAAGGCTGCATTTTCAACATTTGCCCCACATATAATAATACCGCTTTCCAGTCGTACTGCTGCTCCGACTCTGAACTTTGAGTAAGGGGCATAAGCATTTAATGCTGTTTCGCGTGCAGCAGCAATCAGCTCTCTGTCATCAGATATTAACTCTTCCTGATTCTCAAATTCTTTGTATGAAAATGATATATTATTTGTTCTTATCATAACACTCTTATTCAGTATGGGTTACAAAGTTAGCAATAATTGCATACAAAATTTATAATGCTCGCCCTTTCAAAGGTACCCCCTATGTAAATTGTTAAGGCGGATAACAGAGAAAGCGATTGGCCTGATTTTAAAGTTTTTTACTTTCGGCAGCACAGTATAACCTGCACTTTTTTTCTACTTTTGTCGCAAACTGTTCCGGATGCCAAAAAGATTAAATTTCATTTTCAGATTTCTGTTCTTTGCAACTCTCATTTCATGCAAGGCATATAAGCCTGTTGTTCCCACAACAGGTGCCGTATTGTCAGAAGGGGATTATATAGAGAGGTATAAAGGTCTTGCTGTCAGTGAAATGAAGAGAACAGGGATACCTGCAAGTATTACTCTTGCTCAGGGAATAATTGAATCGGATTATGGGCGAAGTACTCTTGCCCGTGAGGCAAATAACCATTTTGGCATAAAATGTCACAATGACTGGAAGGGGCCTACCGTAAGACACAATGATGACAAAAGAAATGAATGTTTCAGGAAATACCGTAATCCGGAGGAATCATATTCCGATCATTCCGATTTTCTGAAATCAGGATCAAGGTATGCTTCTCTTTTCAGCATAGATCATACAGACTATAAAGGATGGGCCCGTGGACTAAAGAAAGCGGGCTATGCCACCAATCCGGATTATGCCAATATGCTGATCAGGAAAATTGAAGAGAATAATCTCTGGTATCTTGATAGCGGGAAGAAGGATTCCCCTTCTCCGCAGCAGACAACAACTGCCGTTACAGATTCAATTCCTGTTCCCATTCAGATAGCTGAAAAGAGTGAACCGGCAATAACAGTTTCAGACGATTTTAGTCCTGTTGCGGCTCATGTTTCACGAATAATGGAAACTAACAGAATACAGTATATTGTTGTCAGAGAGGGAGACAGTAAAGAAAAAATTGAACAGGAGCATCAGTTGCTTAAGTGGGAGATTGCCAGATATAATGAACTGGCTGACGATTTTAAACTTGTTCCGGGTCAGATCTTATACCTTCAGCCAAAGAGGGAAAAGGCTGAACCGGGTAAAGAGACTCATATTGCTCTGGAAGGAGAGACTATGTATCTTATTTCACAGAAATACGGAATTAAACTAAAGAGTCTTTACGAAAAAAACAGACTGGAAGAGGGAACAGAGCCTGAACCGGGGAAAACAATCTGGCTGAGAAATATCAAGCCGGTAAGCTTGCCGTAACGGAGTAGTCGGCTATCCGGAATCCTTTAAGAAACTCAGCGGTATTCATTCTGGTTTTTCCTTCCAGCTGAAGGTTTACGATATTTATAAATCCATCTCTGCAGGCGACTTTAATGAAATGTTTTCCATCTGAGATCATCTGCCCCGGCTTAAAGGTGTGTTTCTCAAATTCCGGATGGCTTTCAAAGATTTTGAAAGAGAGGTTTGAGGAGTTGTTTTTGAAAAAAGATTTTGCGCAGGGGAGAGGAGCAAGGCCCCTGATTAAGTTGTGGATTTTAACCGCATCGTTATTCCAGTCAATAATGCAGTCGGCTGAGTGAATTTTCGGAGCCTGTTTCAATGTCTGGCCTGCCGCTAATTGTCCCTGAGGCAGAGGGTTGATGTTATCTTCAGCAATATCGGCAATTGTTTTTATCACAAGTCGGGTACCATATTTCATAAGTCGGTCATGCAGATCTCCTGCATTTTCAAAAGGAAATATAGGCACCTCTTCCCTGAGAAGTATTTTGCCGGTATCTATTTTTTCATCAATAAAGAAGGTTGTTACTCCTGTTACGGTCTCCCCGTTTATTATGGCATGATTTATCGGAGCAGCTCCGCGATAGTCGGGCAGGAGTGAAGCATGCAGATTAATTGTGCCGATTGCGGGTATTTTCCATACAGCTTCAGGAAGCATACGGAAGGCCACAACAATAAAGAGGTCTGCATTCAGTAAACTCAGTTCTGAAATGAATCCAGGATCCTTAAGGTTTGCTGGTTGCATTATCGGAAGAGAATTGAATTCGGCACACTCTTTTACGGCCGACTGTGTTATCTTTCTTCCTCTTCCGGAAGGTTTGTCCGGGGCTGTAACCACGCCAACAACATTAAACCCATTCATTATGAGAGAACCAAGCGTTGCTACTGCAAACTCAGGTGTCCCCATAAATACTATCCTGAGATTTTTCATATTCTGATTTAATTCTTACAAACCTAATAAAAAAATCAATCCTTAACAATATGTTTGTAACATGTCAGGTCGTGCCCCATTTTATTGGCTTTTGTCTCAAGATAGAATTGGTTATGAGGATTTGATTCAATGACCAACGGGATTGTTTCAACAATTTTAATTCCGTAACCTTCCAGTCCGGCCCTTTTCACCGGGTTATTCGAGATCAGCCGTACATTACCCAGTCCAAGCTCTCTCATAATGCTGGCACCTACTCCATAGTCCCTTTCATCTTCACCGAATCCAAGTTTCAGGTTTGCCTGAACGGTATCCAACCCTTCATCCTGCAGCCTGTAAGTTTTTATTTTGTTCAGTAAGCCGATCCCTCTTCCCTCCTGGCTCAGATAGATAACCACACCTTTGCCTGCGGCATCAACCATTGCCATAGCCTTTTGCAGCTGAGGGCCACAGTCGCATCTCAGTGAACCGAAAATATCACCTGTGAAGCACGACGAATGAAGCCGTACGAGAACGGGTTCATCTTTTGTCCATGTGCCTTTTACGAGTGCGGCATGCTCAAGTCCGTTGCTTGTCTGCCGGAAAGGAATGAATTCAAAGTCACCCTTTTCGGTAGGCAGTTTTACCCTTTCTCCTTTTTCTATTATTGAATCCCGCTCAAGAGTATAGGTGATAAGGTCCTTTATAGCAATTATTTTGATATCGAATTTCCGGCTGATATGAAATAAATCCTCTAACCTGGCCATCGAACCGTCGTCATTCATTATCTCTACAAGTGCACCACCGGCCCGTAATCCGGCAAGTCTGGTGAGGTCTACAACTGCCTCTGTGTGGCCGGCTCTTCTCAATACCCCTTTTGCTTTTGCTTTCAAGGGAAAGATATGTCCGGGGCGGCCAAGGTCGGTGGGTAATGTTGCAGGATCGACAAGAGCTTTAATAGTGAGAGCGCGGTCTTTGGCTGATACTCCTGTACTTGTTTCATTGTTCAGCAGGTCGACCGAAACGGTGAATTGTGTTTCATGCAGTGAAGTGTTAATGCCGACCATCAGATCGAGATTAAGCTCCTCACATCTCTCTTCTGGCAAAGCGGCGCAGATTAATCCACGGCCATGTTTCGCCATGAAATTAACTATTTCGGGAGTTATCAATTCAGCAGAACAGATGAAATCGCCTTCATTTTCACGATCTTCATCATCAACAACAATTAATAGTTTGCCTTTCTTAATATCTTCAATAGCTTCCTCTATTGTATTCAGTTTAATATCATTCATTGTAAAAAGAGATAATTAGTTTGTTGTGGAGTTTTTGTTTCCACTGGTCATGCTTATTCTGTATAAATAGTCCTTTGTTTTTTTAAAGAACAGGAGATAGGTATCAATGTTCATAATAACAGAATCGGTTGTGGCTTTATAAGTAAGGAATATTCCTATCGGCATAAGGATATAAGAGGCTGCCCACATTCCGGCGAATGTACCTATAACATTTTCTTCAACCATTTTTTGTCCCGAAAGGGAAATAACATAGAAAATGACAAAGAAGAATATTGAAATCACAGCGGGAGTGCCAAACCCTCCTTTTCTGATTATGGCACCTAGCGGAGCACCTATGAAGAAGAAGACCAGACATGCGAACGACATTGTAAGTTTCTTGTTCCATTCCACTTCATAACGCCTTATGGATTTTATCTCATAATAAACCGATTCGTTTTTCTGTGCCATGAAACTGTTTCCGTCCTTGATATTGGTAATTGCTCTTGCCAGGACAGCTCTTTTTTCTTTTATTGTGAGAGAGTCGTAAAGTGCTATTGGTTCAAATCTGGCAGGTTTTTTTATGGAGTCAGTAACAGGGGTATTCTGATATGCACGGGAGGGCATGTTATTTCTGTTATTGTAGATTTTTGTAATGTTAAATTCATGGAATTGATTAGATAGTCTTTCATTAAATTTTTTATTGAGCGAATCAATGTAAAAGGTTAATTGTGAAATATTTAACATTGCTGAATTGGATTTGAACAGCCCATCCTCGCTTCTTTCCAGGTCAAATCCGCTTAGAGAGATAACAATAGACTGCTCTTTAAAATAGTCCTTTCTTGAAGGATATTTCTTTGTTGCAGGGTTTGCGTTTTTTTCCTCTATCTCATTGAATGAATATCCGTTATAAAGAACCATAATTAGACCGGTTCCGTCAGGTGTTCCTTTCATATAACCTGAGTCGGCCAGAATAACTGAAATATTTCCTTTCTTATCGCGATGGTCGTAAATAATAAGATTGTCAAGTCGGTTGGTAATAGGCTCTTTGGTAGTAATCTTGATGCTGAAATCAGGTACCCCATTATAGAAAGTGCCGGCCTGAATATTGATGTCAGGTTTTTTTCTGCGGATATCGTAGAGCAGGGTGCGGGCTTTTGCAGTTGAATAGGGGAGAACATTATTTGAGAAGAAGAATGAGACAACAGAAATTATGGAGACGAGCACGATTAATGGACGCATTATTCTCTGGAGTGGAATTCCCGACGATTTTAATGCAGCCAGTTCGAAGAATTCTCCCATGTTTCCGAAAGTCATCAGTGAAGCAAGGAGGATTGCGAGAGGGAGAGCCGTTGGGACAAAGGTAAGGGCGAAATGGTATAGAAGCTCAGTAAGTATTTTAAAATCAAGACCTTTACCCGCAAGCTCATCAACATACATCCACAGGAATTGTAAAATAAGTATGATAAGCACAATGAAAAATGTGAATATCAGCGGACCAATAAATGATTTTAATACAAAACTGTCAACCTTCTTCACAATAATCTGATCTTTGACTGCAAAACTACTTGATTTTTTTATTTTGTCATTTTTTTTGTGCAAAAAGAAAGGAGTAATAATAAGGAGTTGTATTTCATAAACAACTGAAAAAGTCTGTTAACCTCTGTTTCTTTGCAGCTTTGAAATAAATTTGATGGCAGGTTTTTTACGGCATAATTGAATAATAGGGATTCCGGACCGGCAGAAGTATGTTGTTAATTGACATAATCGAGCTATACAGACAAAGGTTTCTTCAGATTCCCAGTAATCTTTTCAGATTGGCGATCTGAGAATCCCAGATATCAGTGGCATCGTCTTTTTCATCGGGTTCGGAGAAGTCAATAATAATAAGGGCCAGATCGCCGGTTAGTTCATCGATATTTATTCTGAACTCAAAGAAATTCGTTTCGTCATTTTCCATTCCGGTCCATTCAAACCTGACCAGTTTATTATCTTTAAGTGCAGATAATCTGGCTTTTGATTCCGTATTATTCCAGAAAAACGAGAAGAGATCTCTGTCTACGTTCACCTTTTCAGCGAACCATTCACCTAATCCCTCGGGTGTACTGAGCCTTGAAAAGAGCACTTTTGATGAACAGTTCAGGGTATATTCCAATTCGTACTTAGATCTCATGATTTATAAGAATTCTTGACATGCAACTATTTCTGCAATATATAAAAAATTATGAAACTAAAAAACCTTATTGCATATTAGTAACAAACTGTTTATATTTGCACCCGCAAAAAGGAGTAGTTTATAAATTTACCCCCTTTGCATACAGCATTAGTTGCGGATGGTGGACAAATACCTCCTACGCCGCGGCTTCTGAGGTCAAAGGGCGAGATAGCTCATCCCTCCCGATAGCTATCGGGAAGCTATCGGGAGGTTAGAGCGCATATTTGGCGAGATAGCTCAGTTGGTTAGAGCGCATGATTCATAATCATGAGGTCGGGAGTTCAATTCTCCCTCTCGCTACAAAGACAATCAACCACTTACACATTAAACCGTGTAGGTGTTTTTTGTTTGGTGCCAGGTTCTTCAATAAATGATGAGTTTGATATTAAGTAAGTTGCAAGTGATTCAAATTTGGTGTAATTTTACATCATAAATACAAGACTATGCCAAGACAAAGTATATCTTTCTCGAAACCAAATGATGAATGGTTAAAAGCTCAAATTAACAATGAGGAATATTCCTCTAAAAGTGAACTTGTCAACGATTTAATCAGGCAGGCTCGAAAACAGAATGCTCACATTGACTGGATTAGGGCGAAACTAGAAAAATCAGAAAGAAGTGGATTTACTGGTGAAACCAAAGAACAAATTTTAGAACAGTCAAAGTCATTACTTAATGGCTGAATACAGACTAAGTAATGCAGTCAAGGAGGACTTGATTCGTATTCATCATTTTGGATTCGAAAAGTTTGGAATTATTCAAGCTGACAAATACTTTGATACATTTTTCGATTATTTTGAAATTATTTCTCAAAGGCCTTTTTCCTTTGAATCAGTGGATTATATAAAAGAAGGCTATAGAAGATGTCCTTGTGGCTCTGACACTATATATTACAGAATTATTGATAATATGGTAGAGATAATGGCAATTGTTGGAATGCAAGATTTGAAAATTCTACTTTAATTTGTTAGTCACTCCCAGTCCTTCTTTCCATATTTCCAGTACAAGACCAGCAAGAGCGATACCCCAGACGATGAAAAGTATCAGCAAAAGCGGAGTAAATGAAGCAGGTGCAAATCCGCTGTGTCTTTTTTGACCTTCCATAATTTCTACGATAAACATAAATAGCGTGAAAAGTATCATCAATGTCCCGAGGATACGGGCTATCTACTTGAGCCAGTTGTATGAATTTCTTGTCTTCATGATTAGTCGATTTGGTTTAATCTGAAACTTGTTAACCACAATTAACGATTTTATTCAATACGTTAACTACTAACTGATTAATATCATATTCCCTATAGTTATATGGCAGATGAGGCTCTTTTAGGGGGAGGAATATTTTCAGAATTTACTTTACGTCAGTAATATATTAAAATATGATTCAGGATTATCGAATTTTAAAGCCACCATCTTATAAAAAATGGTGGCTTTAATGTAAGTCGCAGCCAATAAGCCGTGATAATGCGGAATCTATTTAGTAATCAATATTTTAGTAGATACAAACAATCCTGCTCTCATTTGATACAAGTAGATGCCTTTTGGCAAATTAGCTGAAGTTAATACTACTGATTGAGTTCCTGCTGTCAGATCTGCATTAACCAGTGTTTTTACTTCAACTCCCATATAATTGTAAAGTTTTAATGAAACATGACAATCATAAGGAATTTTGAACCCAATTGATGTTGAAATGCTGAACGGATTTGGAGCGTTCTGTTCAAGGGCAAATCCTGCAAGCGGATTGTTTTCAGTTAGCAATTGAACGGCTTTGACAATTCCCCTCGAAGGATTAGGTTGAACACTAATAGGCCTCATCATATCGTTGTCTTCATGTTCAACAATATGGCAGTGCCAAACATAACCTGGTCCCATACTTGGATCAAAGCTGAAACGGGATATCAGCTTTGGAGTTAGTAACGGCAAATCCGTAGGTGCAAACCTTACCATATAAGTGGTTACTTCCCCCGGATAAGCTTTAATTACATCTTTCCATCCTCTTTCATTTGGATCAGCTGGATTGACAGGACCTTGCAGGAAGGGGGTAATAGCAAGATTTCCTCCTACTGCTCCGTCTGAATTCTTAATATCATAGCTATTAGGAGGGCCTTCCGCACCCATATTGGACAAAACGGATCACTAGACCACCAGCCACCGGTTTTGGGAGATCACCTTATACTATTTCTAATCAATTAAATGAGATGGTCAGGCTGTGCTGGTAAAGAGTGGTATATGCTGCCGTTTTTTCCACTAATACGAAGCTGATTGAATTTCTTGGTGTAATGGCATTACTGATTGTATTTGAATTTCTCAATTTATTATTGCATCCTTTTTTAGAGAGAATAACCAATCACACCCCAGTATTGATGTTAGCGGTATTGGTTTGTATAGCTGCATTTCTTATTCCACTTCATCACAGAGTCGAAAAATGGGCTACAGCTAAATTGGTCGAGAAAAATAAAAAGATACGATTGGCAATAGCGAAGAAAACAATAGCAAAATTGGAAGTTGAAACTGTTAATATTTCAAATGATTGAAATCTGGGTAACTATATAAGTCTATCTCTATTCCTTTATTTTTTTATAATCCAGTGAGTAAAGTAATTCCTCCAATTTCAGGGATACAGAGATGAAAATTTTCTTTTAATCTTTCTCCTGATATAATCTGTACCAAACTATTAATTACCTTAGCAGAACTTCGTATCATCCTTTTGATATGAGGTTTAAAATAAAAAAATACTTAACGGTTAACCAGATGAAGAGTATGAATCATTCAATCAGACATTGTGTTATTCTATATTTTCTGTTTCAGACGGGTTCATTACTTGCAGGTAATACGCATAATAAATATGCTAATACCGATGCTTCAGCCTCTGTAAGTACCCCCTTTTCCCTACAGGGTAAAAGTGGACATTTTTTTCTGATATTTTGTTTTCAAAAATTGCACTGGGCTCAAATTGCTTAAACTATCATGTGGATGGTAGTAGTTATAAT
>CAIJYD010000070.1 GCA_903824785.1 uncultured Bacteroidota bacterium | reverse complement strand
TTCTTTCCCCCCCTTACCAACAATCAATTCGTGTCATCCTGAGCGCCAGCGAAGGATCTCCAGATCCCTTAACCATTTAGCTTGAGAGAATCGGGCAATCAAGCACAAAATTTCGAAACAATGATTATGAGATTCCTCGCCAGCGATACTAATAACAACATCTTATAACTTACACATTATGAGCTTTTAATCAATGTCGTCATAAGAGAGGGAGATCCCTCATTCATTCGCCCATTTTGGTATAGAGATTGACTTAAAATGAGAGTGGCGAAAGAATTCGGGATGACAATTCGTCTCATAGGGGGGTGGGGAAGAAGTGGCGATTCGTAGACTATTTGTTCTGCCCGAAGTTTTTCTTCGAATCGCCACTTCTTTCCCCCCCTTACCAACAATCAATTCGTGTCATCCTGAGCGCCAGCGAAGGATCTCCAGATCCCTTAACCATTTAGCTTGAGAGAATCGGGCAATAAATCACAAAATTTCGAAACAATGATTATGAGATTCCTCGCCAGCGAGGGATCTCCAGATCCAATTACGATACTCTTTAAATTACCCGGTCATATGCTAAACTCATATGCCGCAAGCCATTTTTCAACTTCTTCAACCCCTTCAACTCCTTCAACCCCTTCAACCCCTTCAACCCCTTCAACCCTTTCAACATTTCAACTTCTTCAACCTTTTCAACCCCTTCAACCCCTTCAACCCCTTCAACGTTTCAACTCCTTCAACCCCTTCAACCCTTTCAACGTTTCAACTTCTTCAACTTCTTCAACCCTTTCAACCAAAAAATATCCCATATAAAGTATTGTTTTATGGAACCTTTCAATATATTTACCAATATTATTTATGTTTTAACTGTCAGTTGTTTTTATGAGGTATTTGTCTCTTTTGTTTTTTGTCATAATAATAATTTCATGTACAAAAACTCCGGTACCAGAATTGGAGAATATAGAATTTCTGGAATCATCGATAAGCCCGCATCAGATTGGCAAGGATGAAGATTCTTCTATTTTTATCAATTATAATAATATCATTCTGGAACATAAAAAGAACAGAAACGCTCTTTTTAGTTATGATAAATATGAAGAATTCTTAATAACGCTTAATAAATCCGACCGTTTTATTTTTGTCCCGTTAAATGAGTTTGATCAGACCTATTCCTCTGATAAAATAGTTATAGGAATGAGGCACGATGTTGATTATGATATTGCCTCAGCGATGAGGATGGCAAGGAGGGAGTATAGAAACGGAGTCAGAGCTACCTATTATTTTCTGAATACTGCTGAATATTACAGCGATAATAAAATCTCAACCGAGATTAGAAAGCCATATGTTCTGGATTATATGAATAAGCTCCAGAATGAATATAAACATGAAATCGGATGGCATAATGATCTGGTTACGTTGCAGATTGTTTATAATGTGGATGTTGAAAAGTATTTAACTAAGGAATTAGCTTATCTGCGGAATAACGGAATACGAGTGGAGGGTTCTGCTTACCATGGTTCTGAGTTTTGTTACATTTACCATTATTTGAATTTTTATATCTGGAAACCTGCCAGTAATCATATTGAAACTGGACCAAGCTGGGGGCTTTTTCAAAATTTCGACTCAGTCGGGATAAATGGAGTGTATAAAAAGATTAAGAAATTTGATTTCTCTGACTTTGGTTTTAAGTATGAAGCTGATCTTCTTAAAAAGAACTACTTTTTTGCAGATGTTTTTTATTTTAATAACAAACGGTGGAATATGACTATGTTTGACTGGAACTCACTTAAGCCCGGCGACAGGGTTATAGTTCTTACCCACCCGGCACTCTGGGATTAAACATCCGGCACAATAATTATATTTTCAAGATTCTGTTAAATTGTCTCCCGTATGCCACGCAGAGTATTACTTATAACACCTGTCTTTTATGGCATTGAACAAAAGATCAGGGTGGCTCTGGAAGAATCTGGTTATCAAGTTGTCTGGATTGAAAATAAAACTCTTCCACTAGATTATCACGGAACAGCTTCAAAATTCAAAATCCTCCGTAAGTTCTATTTTCTTCTTTTTTCACCGGCCAAAAGATATCTTAAAGAGCAACTCAAAAATATATCGGATCCTCACTTCGACATTTTATTTTCAATAAATGCTCATGCAATCTGCCCATATCTTTTTAAATATCTGAAGAAGCAAAACCCTCATCTCTATTCAATTCTTTATCTGTGGGACTCCTTTTCCAAGTTTTCATGGAAAAGGGAGCTCCGCTATTTTAACAGGGTTCTGACATTTGATCCTGCTGATTCATTAAGATATAATCTGGAATATAAACCAAATTTCTATCTCGCGCAAGATGATCAACTTTCAGATTGTGATAAAATTGATCTGTTTTTTGTTGGTAAATTCAGTCGTAACAGATTATTGCTGTTAGACAAAATAGTAGACCTTCTAAAGAGCAAGGGTATAAAATATTTTATTAAACTCTTACCTGCATATAAAATATGTTGCCATAATCAGTTTGTTTACCGGATATTAAAAACATTACCATTTAATTCGGAGTGGGTTTTGAAATACTTGCTCAACTATGAGGCTGTGGAAGGATTATTGGATCGCGATTTTTTGATTCATGATGCTATTGGTCCTGTGGATTTGCAACATAAGTTATTATGCTCAAATGTAGTATTGGACCTGCCCTTTGAAGGTCAGACCGGATATACGCATCGATTTATATCGGCACTGGCTGAGGGGAAGAAAATTATAACTACAAATAAAAATGTTAAGGAAGAAAGTTTCTATGATCCTGATCAGATTAAGATTATTGATGTTAATAATCCAGAGTTTGATTTTAAATGGATAAAGAAAAAACTTCATTTTCCGGTATCCGGTTATATTAAAGTTCTGGAATTGAATAATTGGTTAGCTTCAGTTTTTGATGGTAAATTGGCTTAAAGTACGTGTTAATCTTGGATTCCTGGTGAATCCATTCTATATATTTGCTGCCGCATTCTCTCTGGCAATTTTTGTCTATTTGTGGGGGTGGAGTTCTATTTTTCCTCAATTATCTGCCGGACTCCTCTCTTTTCTTATTTTCTCTGCACTTCTATTCATTTTTGCAGGCAGAAAAACAGCCTTTACATTATTTAATCAAAATAGGGGAAATGACTTTGGCTACATAAACGAGTTTTTCTTCAGCTTGATTATTACTCTTGGAACAGTAAATGTTTTCTTTATGGGATATCTGCCCATATTAAGTCCTTTAAACGACTACAGGAAATTTGGAGTCCCGGTGCTCGATCCGGTTTTTAACTCATTAAGTATATTTTTCTCAGCATTTTTTTTTCACTCATTCCTGAAAAGTAAAAAGAAAAAATTTCTGCTTTATGTAATTCTTATTCTCCTCTTTCAAATACTCCTGTTCAGAAGATCAACAATGGTATGGATACTGACATCCTCTTCTTTTCTTTATCTGTTGCAGAAGCAAAAGATAAAACTGTTGATTCTGGTAACTGCGATAGTTTGTATTCCTGTTCTATCTTACTGTTTTGGATTGTACGGAAATAAACGGTCCAATCTGAACGAATCATATGTAATTAATGACCTTGGGGCAAGCGAATCGTTCAAACACTCCGGTATCAGCTATAATCATTATATAACCTATCTCTATCTATCTTCTCCTTTGGCAAACCTCCAGAAGAATGTTGACAATGGGAATGGGTTTTTAAACAACAGGGATTTTAAGGCCTTCTTTTTTTATAGTTTGCTTCCACAAAGTTTTACTCTGAGACTTGAAAAAACTTTAAAGTTAATACCACCTGAGTGCTCTCTTATTATACCAGATCTGATTGCAGGAAGCTTTTTTTTGATTGGATTTTTTACCTTAGGATGGCTGGGAATGGCTTTAATGCTTATCTATTTGTTTGCAATTATATTACTTTGTCTATTTCTGCTTAAAAAGTGTGATACATTTAGTGTTTCAACCTATTCTATTTTAGTTACCGCCGTCTCTTTAATGATATTTTCGAACTTTTTGAACCGGCTTGATGTCATTCTTATGTTATTTGTCTACCCGCCGTTTTTTCATTTAATTTATACCGGGAAAATCCGAAATTTATTAATGAGAAAAGTTGTTAAGTAACTTTATGTGGTAAATGAAGGTTGCAATTATTATTCCCCGAATAGATCAGCTCGGACCTGTTAAGGTTATTCAGACTCTTGTAAATTCGCTCTCGGAAAATGATAAAATTCAGATTAAAGTATTTTACATCGATCAGCTGGTTGATTCGCAGGTGAAGCTTATGGTCCCGGTTGAAAAGCTTGATCAAAAAACATTTGATTTTAATGAATTCGATATCATTCACACTAATGGAATCCGGCCTGACCTTTTTGCTTTTTTAAACCGAAAAAAAATCAAATTTCATATTTCAACAATTCATAATTTTGTTTTTGAGGATTTATTATTCTCATATAATAAAATAATTTCTTTCATATTTGGAAATTTATGGTTATTAATCTGGAGAGGTGCCGATAAACTGGTCTGCCTTTCACCAGCTATGAAGAATTATTATGGAAGGTGGTTTTCGAGATCTAAGTTGGAAGTTATTTTTAATGGAATTGATGAACATGATTATCCAATTATTCCGGATAATGAGATAATGGATAAAATTGCCGGATTCCGGTCTATAGGATTAAAAGTCATTGGTTCTATTGGCATTTTAACCAGACGAAAAGGATTTGATCAGATCTTAAATCTGATTTCTATTAATAAAGAACTGGCATTGATAATAATAGGGAAGGGGAAGGAACTTGGAAATCTTAAAGCACTTGCAACAAAACTTGGAATCCACGATCGTTGTTTCTTTTGCGGATTCAGGAGTAATGCCGCTAACTACATTAAACATTTTGATTTTTTTATAATGCCTTCCAGATCAGAAGGGTTTGGCCTGGCTTTAATTGAGGCTGTTCAACAGAAGGTACCTGTTATCTGTTCAGATATTGCAGTATTTAGAGAGTTGTTTACTATAGAAGAGGTCACATTCTTTGAGCTTGAAAATATCAGCTCGCTTGCTGAAGCACTAGAAGAAGCTTGTGAAACCGGTTCATCCAAAGTAATACCGGCTTTTAATAGGTATCAGAACAATTATACCGGCAAGTTAATGGCAGATAACTATTTAAGGCTCTATCATTCATGTTGTTAATTTTGTTTTAGTCTCAGATTAACGAACCTGCTGAGCCAATCGCTAAAGATTGTTTCAGAGTCTCAGAGTTCCAGAGTTTCGAAGAAATTAACCCTGAAATCTTGAAACCCTGAAACCTATTCCAATCCCCCTAAATTATATTGTTGCTTAATGGTTGACCTTGCAGTTATAATGTCAGTATACAAAAATGATAAGCTGGAATTTCTCAGAGAATCAGTTAATAGTATTCTGGATCAGTACTTCTTTGATTTTGATTTCTTTATTGCCATTGACGGCCCGGTTATATCTGAGATTGAATATTATCTTGATACTCTGAATGATGAAAGGGTAAGAATCCTCAGAATTGAAAAAAATGGCGGGTTGGCAGGAGCGCTCAATTATCTTCTCGGGTTCGTAATGAAAAATCCTGATTATAAGTTTATTGCAAGAATGGATGCAGATGATATTTCGATGCCATCAAGATTGGAAAAGCAACGGGATTTTTTGAATTCCAATGCAGAGGTTGCTATAGTTGGTTGCTGGTATGAGGAGATTGATGAATATGGAAAACACAAATCATTCAGGAGACTGCCTTCAAAACATGAAGATTTACGGAAAAGGTATTACACGAGGTCTCCGTTTGCCCATCCTTCAGTAATGTACAGACGGGAACTTATTGAAAATGCAGGATTCTACCCTACTGATACAGTTTTGATGGAGGATAATGTATTGTGGGGTAAAGCATTAAAGGCAGGTTTGCGGTTTGCAAATATCCCTGAATATCTCCTCAGGTTCAGAAAAGATGAACGGTTCTATTATAGACGATCGGGTATAAAGTATGGCTGGAATTATATAAAACTAGGTTCCGGATTAATAGATCTTTAAATTTTCAGTTTTATTCCTATCTATTCACATTAATTATTGGAATTCTCAAGATGATGCCTGCATTCATATTGAGATGCCTCTATTTCGCCGGACGAATAAGCCGAAAATGAACTATTTTAAGTGGTCTCCTGATCCGAAAATTAATTCAATATTATAAAAATAATCATATAAAAATATCATAAACGGGTAAGTTATTTACCCGAATAGTGTATATTTGTAAAAGAGATATTAATATTTTACCATAACAGAGGTAGTTATTTTTGTAAATTATTCAGTTCTCAAAATGTGACTGACGGGGCGAAGCAGTGTAAGGATGCTACTAAAATTGTCTCTAAAATCTAAGAATGTTTGGCTTCAGACTACATCAGAGACTTCGTCTGACAATGTTGCCGGGCTCGTCCCGCCAGAGCGGTCCTCGGTTCAGAGTCTCAGAGGTTCAAAGTTACATATCAATTTGTTATTTAATTAATGGACACCAGGCAACGTAATAAAGCTTTAAAGTTGGTAATGTGGGATTATAAAATATCGGTTACCGATATGAACATGCTGTAACCGGTAAAATTGACAAAGCTGGCCATTATACCCGCAAAAAGTTTTTTGCAAAGATTCTGACAGGATTACCCTGGTTTACCATTATTCAGCTAATGCCTGTCGAGAGTATTAAGGAGATGCTTACATATAACGTGATAGAGACATTGTGGCCAAAGTCACTCAGGAAACATTATGAGTATGTTAGAAAAAGATTACAGGAAACTTTACCTGACTCAGGACAAAATACTTAAAACACTAATCCCGGTCCTATCTCCTTTTTATCTAACCACTGCGCCACTCACGGCGGCTGACGAAGGCGGTTGGCAAAACCTGAAACCTTCTTTTCCCATTCGCAATCTGGCTTTCAAGCTAAACCTGGTTAACAAAATGGGCTTTTGTGTATTATTTCCTGAAAATGATTTATTTTTGGATGTATGAAAACAAAAGTTGAATAAATAAATTTTTGGATTAGTCAGGCGGAGGACGATTGGGATGAAGTTGATACCCTTTACAAAGGGAAAAACTATATTCAATCATTGTTTTTTGCACATCTTGTGATTGAAAAATTGTGCAAATCTTTGTGGATTAAATACAATGAAGACAATGTGCCGCCCAGAACACATAATCTGATTCATTTGCTTTCATCGACTCCGGTCGAATTGGCGGATGATAAGAGTGAGTTTCTTTTAACTTTAAACAGATTTCATTTGGAGGGCCGTTACCCAGAGTATCTAGCCAAAATGCACAGCATCTGCAATGAGCAGTTTACGAAATCAATGATTAAATTAACAGATGAACTAAGATCATGGTTACTAGAGAAATTGCCATAAATACAGCAAAATCGTTTGTAGGGGAATGCAAAATGGCAGGATTGACTTTTTATAAAGTTATAATCTTTGGCTCAGTTGCAAAAGGCAAATTGCACGAGTGGTCTGATGTTGATTTATTATTAATTTCTGACCAATTTGGCGATAATGTTTTTGAAAATTTAAAGTTGTATTCAAAAATTAATATTAAATATCCTATTATTGAAACACATCCTTATCCTACTAATTACTACAAGTCTGGCGATAGTTTTATTGATGAGGTTGTTAAAGATAGTATTGAAATAGACTGAATCACTTAAACGCTATACGAAACGCTGAAGAATGTTCAGAATTGCCCTAAGTGTTAAACCTTTCGCTCTGTGCACTGACGAACCTCACGGTTGTCAGCATAAACCCTGAGCCCTGCGCTTTTACCCTTTTGTCTTAAAAACTTAAACCCTATAGTAAAGCTCCTGTAAAATTTGCCTATTTCAGTAATATTCACTAAATTCAAGAATATTCTTCAACTATGAACAGTCCTGAGTTAAAAGCATTTATACAAGAAAACAGCTCTCTTTTCTGGTACACACCACAGGATAATAAAGAGGATATTGGACCGGAATTTCTTGTTGAGACAATTCTGAATTATGGAGATCTTAGTGCAATAAGAACATTATGTAAATTAATGGGAACAAGAGAGGTAGCTGAAGTTTTTTTAAATGCCACAGGGAGAAAAAAGTTAAATTATTATCCTGAGATATATAATTTTTTTGAACTCATCTTTATAAAAAATGTACAAGGAGATTCTTTCAATAAAACAAGTTGAACTTTTAACTCTTATAAAGCAGTTTATTCGTGAGTATTACCTTGTTGGAGGAACAGCTATTGCATTGCATATAGGACACAGACGATCGATAGATTTTGACCTTTTTAAATATAGTACTATAAAACATTCAAATAATTTAAAAAAAATTTCTTCTTTTAAATACCAGTATCATATTACCAGAAGAGTTGCAGAACAAATGAATCTGACAATTAACGAAGTGAAAATTACTTTTTACCAATATCCTTTTAAGATTGATCCGGATTGCAGGTTTGAGGATGTTTTACGATTGCCCGAACTTATTGATTTAGCAGCAATGAAAGCGTATGCTTTGGGACGGAGATCAAAATGGAAAGACTACGTGGATCTGTATTTCATAATAAAAAGTTATTATTCAATTGACCAAATCTCAAAAAGAGCAATTGAACTTTTTGATCAGATGTTTTCAGAAAAGCTTTTCAGGGCCCAATTGAGCTATTTTAAAGATATCGATTATTCAGAACCAGTTGAATATCTTTGCCCTCCTGTTTCTGAAGAAGAAATCAAAAATAATCTTATTGAAAAAGCTATTGATATCGGTATTTAATTGTTGAATTAATCCTGCAAAATTGGCTTATTACCCTCTTAACTTGTTTTTCTCATTATGCACTGACGAACCTCACGGTTGTCAGCATAAACACTGAGCACTGACGAACCTCACGGTT
Source organism: uncultured Bacteroidota bacterium (assembly GCA_903824785.1). Taxonomy (GTDB): domain Bacteria; phylum Bacteroidota; class Bacteroidia; order Bacteroidales; family VadinHA17; genus LD21. The sequence goes on along the minus strand of CAIJYD010000070.1, from coordinate 1,310 downwards.
GTCAGCATAAACCCTGAGCACTGACGAACCTCACGGTTGTCAGCATAAACACTGAGCACTGACGAACCTCACGGTTGTCAGAATAAACCCTGCGCACTGCGCCACTCACGGCGGCTGACGAAGGCGGATGGCAAAACCTGAAACGACCTTAACCCTTTAAATGATTGCACAACAGCAAAAAAGTCTCCTAAAAGCGAGAAAGCGTAAAAATGATTCAAGATGCCTCTTTCGTTTAGGATTTCACCCGGCCTCAGAAAATTTTAGGATAAAGCGACTGTTTTGAGGCTTGCTGCGTAGGACTGAAGTAAGCAATACTGTTTGAGGAGGACGAAGGACGACGAGTTGTATTGCGTGGGCAAGCTGAGAAACAGAAGCCCTAAAATTATCTGAAGCCTTGATGTTTTTTGGTTACTTTTTTATATCAAGATAAAAAAGTAACTGGGGCAAGGGGCAACGCCCCTTATAAATTTGATTACCACAACATTCAGCTATAATATCAAATATAATCGCAGTACTTATTCCCAGAGATTAATCTCTCAATTAAAGGATGTTAGATACACTAGTAACCTCAAAAACCCGTCTTAAACTAATCCTCAGATTCTTCTTCAATCCGAGCAGTTCAGCCTATCTGAAGGAGTTATCAAAGGAATTTGATGAGAGCAGCAATGCTGTAAGGATTGAGCTTAATCGTTTTGAGCAGGCCGGGTTGCTGAAAGCTGAGGCCAGTGGCAATAAGAAGGTCTATCAGGCCAACCAGTTACATCCTCTCTACAATGATATTCACAGCATAATAAGTAAAACAATAGGTATAGATCAGATTGTTGACGAAGTGGTAGCAAAGCTTGGCGATGTTGAAGAGGCGTATATAACCGGTGACTTTGCGATTGGGAAAAACGGTAAAACAATTGATATACTTCTTACAGGGTACAATATTGATAAAGACTTCCTTCACCGGCTGATTGATAAAACAGAATCCATCATCAACCGCAAGATCCGTTACCTGATCATCTCCCCGGATGAAACAGCCTCTCATCTCGGCGATGGAAAGGGGACGATGCTGATCTGGAAGAAGGAATTCTGATTTATTGGTTTTAAATGAGAAAATAAGGTTAAGCATATTCAAGATGAGTATCGGAAACAGTAAAAGTTTCAGAACTCTTTTTTACTCAATTAACTTAACCTGATTAATTCCTAAACTTTAAATTAAGCATAAATTTTCACTTTTGAGGGTATCATTATCCTGCATGTTGGATAATTCTGTGATGTTGACCCCAAAACGGCCATGTTTTCAAACCTTAATATGTAGAATC
>CAIJYD010000069.1 GCA_903824785.1 uncultured Bacteroidota bacterium | reverse complement strand
CGCCGTCGCGTCCTCTGTAGAACTCCACCAGTAACCGTCGTTTCCAATGGTGCTGTACGGTCCACTGTAGCTACGGGAGCCTCCCGGAAGAGCTGTAAAACCACTACTGTTGTTGCTGGCCTGGTCATTCCCAGCAGCGCCAGCTGTGGCATTAGTAGTCCATCCCGATGTTGCTGCCATGGATTTTACTATATCGTTTCCACTTCCCCCATAACCATAACCGTTGTTTGTGAGATATGTTGTTAGTGTTGTCCACTCAGCATCACTTGGTACGTGCCAGCCTGTCGGACAAACATTTTTGCCTTCATTACTTGCAGCCTTTGTTGATGCATTATTATCTACTGCATACCAGTTATATAGTCTGCCATAAGTTGTTGAATTTGCCGGAGTATTACTGTAATCGCTATAAGCACCAGTGGTCAATGCTGCCCATGCAGTATTATCTGTAACGTTAGGTATTGTTGTACCATCATTGTATTTAGTGGTTTTTAGGTTCTCTGACATCCATGTCTGTGTGCCTATCTTTACTGTGTTATATGTATTATTTTCCACATCTGTTATAGTTCCTCCTGCTGCTGAAGATATTTTTAACATATTAATCTGGTTTTGAAGTGCATCGCTCGTACCTGCTGATTTGGCATATAACGCATATGGTACACTCAACAACTGACTTGTGCCTGTTATTGTATAACTTGTCCCACCAGCAGGGTCTGTTTCGGTTTTAATATAATACGTACCAGTGGACCAATCAATCGTAGCAAAAGTACCTGCAACAACTGTACCTGCACCTATTTCAATAGTCACCAGTCCATTAGCATTTGTAGTAGGAGCTTGAGTTTCAACGTACACTACGGTACCGCTTTCTGAACCTTGGAGAATACTGATTTTCATTCCTATCTGAGTACTTACTACCAAAGCACTGCTTGCATTGCGGATAATAGCCTGATAACTCATTTTCTGAGGTGCTTGGGCAGACATAGTAGACGACATGAAAAATGCCAATAGCAAATAGCAAAGTACTCCCGTCCCGTCCCGATAGCTATCGGGAGCTATCGGGAGCCATCGGGAGTGTAAAATACAGAATAAAGAAAATTTCTTTTCTGATTTATAAGTTTTTTGAATCATAATTAGATTTATTTACAATTGTTATTTTATTAACAATCAGCTGATTATTACATCAACAAATTATTAATATACATGAAGCAATAATTATTGCTCTTTTTATAGTTATGTATCTTATTCATTAAGCTGACTTTGAAATCCCCAAATGATATCCTAAAAAATATTGTCCCCAAACGGTATGAAAAATTACTGTTAAGTTAATATATTATTTCAATCCCAAATATAAATTATTTTACGGGCGGTATTTGATGATTATCTGTAGCATCTGGTGAATTAACGGGAAATGGATATTACCGTTTTATGGCGTAATTGTAAAATGTTCTGTACAAAAAATTTCAAAGACCTCCTAAAGACTAACCAAAGGCCGTGCCAGAGAAATCAGGCAATAGAAAAGTAACAGATGTAACCCATTGATTGTAAATAAAAAAGAGAGCTATTTCTAACTCTCTTTTTGTGCCCAGAACAAGACTCGAACTTGCACACCCTTGCGAGCACCAGCCCCTCAAGCTGGCGTGTCTACCAATTTCACCATCTGGGCGAATAAAAAAAATAAAAAGAACTCAACAGATGCCTCACTTTGCACCTTAAGGTTGTGCCCAGAACAGGACTCGAACCTGCACATCATTGCTGACACTAGTCCCTGAAACTAGCGCGTCTACCAATTTCGCCATCTGGGCTTAATAAGGTTAAAAAGATAAGACCATTATCCGTTTCGCCTGTTTATTTAAAAAGAACCTGCTGTAAAAATGCTGTTGACAGCGGCTGCAAAAATAAATAAAAAAATCAAAAAAACAGAGGTTATTAAAAAAAAGCTGAATAAACTTATAATCTTGAATTAATCAACCATTTAGACGTTCACACTTTATCCTTTACCCGGTTTTCCCAATATTTTGCTTTTTAAGTGACCGGCGTAAATTTTCAGATCTGAAATGTTTAAAAAAAAATTCCAAATAAATCATCTATATTAATTAAAAGTATATTTTTGCATCCTGATAATAAAGAGATGAACAAGCAGATAAAAAAATTGTTATTGTGTATTAAGCATCTGTATTACAGGCCTGCTATAACTTTTTAGAACTATCAGAAATCAATAAAAGTTTAACAGACCTGCAGGAAGATGCAGGTTTTTTTTTAAATTGAAATTATATGAAAATAATGAAATTCGGCGGGACATCAGTGGGAAATCCGGACAGGATGAGAGCATTGATTCCTCTAATAAATGACTCTGAAAGGAAAATTGTAGTCTTGTCAGCTATGTCGGGAACAACAAACAGTCTTGTGGAGATTACCGAACTGTTATATGCCGACAATATAAATGAGGCATCGCAGAAGAATGACGCACTCAGGGCGAAATATCATCTGGTTGTTGATGAGTTATTCGCTACGGAGGCATTCAGGAAAAGCGGACATGAACTGATTGATTCACATTTTGAGTATATCAGGGATTTTACGCTTAGTGTATTTACAAAGCTTCAGGAAAAAGCAATCCTTGCACAGGGAGAACTTATTTCCACATCATTATTCCACCTTCTTCTTCAGGAGAAAAATATTAAAGCAGTTCTACTTCCGGCATTATGCTTCATGCGCATTGATAAAGACGGAGAACCTGATGCATTCTATATAAAGGAAAACATCCGGAGAGAACTCAAAAAATATGTTTCCGAGAATATTATTATCACACAGGGGTTTATTTGCCGGAATGCTTACGGCGAAATTGATAACCTGAAGCGCGGAGGCAGCGATTTTACTGCATCATTAATAGGTGCAGCTGTAAAGGCTTCGGAAATTCAGATCTGGACAGACATAAACGGTTTCCATAATAACGATCCGAGGTTTGTTGACAAAACAAACGTTATCCGCGAATTGTCTTTCGATGAAGCTGCTGAACTGGCCTATTTCGGAGCAAAGATCCTGCACCCTTCAAGTGTTAATCCGGCCCGCGAAAAAAATATCCCGGTTCGTCTGAAGAACACTATGGAACCTGAAGATATCGGAACTCTTATTACTTCTGAATCGGAGCTTCAGGATTATAAAGCTGTTGCTGCAAAAGATGGAATATCGGTTATCAGGATAAGATCAGACAGAATGCTTATGGCTTATGGATTCCTGAGAAAGGTATTCGAGATATTTGAAGCTTACCGGACACCTATTGATATGATTACCACATCGGAAGTTGCCGTCTCTATTACTATCGATAATTCCCAGTATATTAATCAGATAGCCAAAGACCTGAAAGAGCTTGGTTCTGTTGAAGTTGAAGAGAACCAGACAATTGTCTGTGTTGTCGGAGACTTCCGTACACAGCGCACCGGCTCAGCCCCTGAAATATTTGAGGCCCTGAATACAATCCCGCTCAAGATGATTTCATATGGCGGGAGTCCGAACAGTCTCTCTCTTCTGATTGATACAACAGACAAAATTAAAGCTCTCAAATTACTAAGCAAACATCTTTTTAATCAGTGAAATGATCGATAAAAATACGCTGGAAAAGTTCAGGGATATTCCAACTCCTTTCTATTACTACGATCTTGATGTATTAGAGGCTACCCTTGACATTGTAAAAAAGGAGACAAAACAATCGGGGTTTAAAGTTCATTATGCTGTAAAGGCCAATCATAATTCGCGAATCCTGAAAATCATTTCATCGTATGGATTAGGTGCAGATTGCGTCAGCTGGAATGAGATAGCCGCTGCAATCACTGCCGGGTTCCCTCCTTCCGAGATTGTTTTTGCCGGCGTTGGAAAAACCGACAGGGATATTTCAGCAGCTTTAAACGCAGATATTTTTTGTTTCAACTGTGAATCAATACCTGAAATGGAAGTTATTGATCATTTAGCGTCAATACAAAATAAGACGGCAAAGATTGCCTTAAGGATCAATCCATATATTGAAGCCCATACACATAAGTATATTACCACCGGAATTGAGGAGAGTAAATTCGGGATAAATACCTGGGAACTTGATGAAGTGATAAAAAAATTATCTTCACTTAAAAACATAAAGCTCATCGGCATGCATTTTCATATCGGCTCGCAGATTACCAGAATGTCGGTATTTAAAAGCCTTTGCTCCCGTATAAATGAATTGCAGGAATGGTTTACCTCCCGAAGTATTGATTTAGAGATTATTAATGTCGGAGGCGGCCTTGGGATTGATTATGAGAATCCTGAAAAAGCCCCTCTTATCCGTGAGTATTTTTCGCTTCTGAACGAGTTCATACACCTGTTACCGGGACAAAAGCTGCATATTGAGCCGGGTCGTGCCATAACAGGGCAATGCGGAAGCCTTATTTCAAAAGTACTGTTCATTAAAAATGGAAGCAATACTCTTTTCGCAATAATAGATGCCGGAATGACCGATCTCATAAGGCCCGCACTTTATCAGGCTCACCATAAAATTGAGAACCTTTCATCAAATGGAAGTATTTACCGGTATGATGTTGTCGGACCTGTATGTGAATCGTCTGATACTTTTGCGAAGTATATCGAACTACCTGAAACCCGCCGGGGTGATATTATTGCCATACGGTCGGCAGGTGCTTATGGAGAAGCAATGGCCTCGAGATATAATCTCAGAGACCTTGCTCCTGCTATTTTTTCTGACGAAATTTAAACTTTAAGTTTTCAGGCAACACTGCTCAGGACTACTCTTCAGTCTTGTCCTGCTGTATTTTGCTATGCTTTATCCCATAAAAGAAATAGATGGCAAAACCGATAGCCATCCAGATAATAAGCCTGAGCCACGTATCAAGGGGAAGAGCTGCCATCTGAATGAAACAGATCGATGCACCCAGGATCGGTACCAGAGGAACCCATGGTGTCCTAAACGGACGTTCTATATCCGGTTTCTTTTTTCTCAGCACAATAACACTGATACAAACTATAATAAAAGCAAGAAGAGTGCCTATTGAAACCAGTTCACCGAGTATGCCAATTGGCAGTACCCCTGCAATAATCATTGCAATTGAACCGGTTATTATCGTACTGATATAAGGAGTTTTGAATTTTGGATGAACCTTAGAGAAGACAGGAGGCAATAAACCGTCTTTCGACATCGAATAAAAGATCCGCGGCTGTCCCAGAAGCATAACCAGGATAACCGAACTAAGTCCGGCAATTGCTGCAATTTTTACAATAGGTCTCAGCCAATACATTCCTTTACCCATCGCATCAACGCCAACAGCAACCGGATCGGCAACATTCAGTGCAGTATAGCTTACGATACCGGTGAGAACAATTGCAACAAGAATATATAAAACAGTAGAGATACCGAGAGAGCCAAGAATACCTATAGGCATATCGCGCTGAGGATTTTTAGCTTCCTGGGCAGCTGTGGAAACAGCATCAAACCCAATGTATGCGAAAAAGATAACACCTGCCCCGCGTAAGACACCACTAATGCCAAACTTGCCAAATTCCTGACTGTAAGCCTTCAGCCAGCCCCAGAATGAACCATAATCCGATATCGGTGCAGCTTCAACTTTATTTACAGGAATAAAAGGATGCCAGTTTATTGATTTAACAAACATGAAACCAATCGCTATAAAAAGGATGATTACAGATACTTTGGTAATAACCATTATGTTATTGAAATTTGCCGATTCTCTTATTCCTATCACCAGGAGTGTCGATAAGAGAGCCACTATAAACATGGCAGGGATATTCAGAACGCAGGTTACATGAGCCAGTGAGTCAACCTGAATTCCGGATGATGCAAGTGTCTGCGCAAATGCATCAGTAAGAGGCTTCCACCCCATATCGGGGACATTCACCAGCACAGAGCCGGTAGCACCTGTAAACTGAGGGGGTATGAAAATGTTAAGATCTTTCAGAAAACTTACAACATAGCCCGACCAGCCCACTGCCACTGTAGAAGCTGCAAAAAGGTATTCGAGTATAAGATCCCATCCGATTATCCAGGCCAGAAATTCACCCAGAGTAGCATATGAATAGGTGTAAGCGCTTCCCGCTATTGGTATCATCGATGCAAATTCCGCATAACATAAACCTGCAAAGCCACAGGCCAGTCCGGAAATAATAAAGGAGAGAACAATACCTGGTCCGGCATATTGTGCAGCAGCCTGACCGGTAAGAACAAAAATTCCTGCACCAATAATAGCACCTATACCCAGAGTTGTCAGATTCAGAGGAGTAAGAGTTCTTTTCAGATCACCCGTTTCTTTTGATTCGCTGAATAACTGAGGAAGTGGTTTTGTGACAAATAGCCGGCTTTTTAACATTTGATTTGTATGAAGGTTGGTTTTAAAGCATAATTATTACAAACGTAACTTTTTTTTTGTAAAATAAATTACAATAACCTCAAGTAAAATGTATTTTTGAATCTTAAACTAAAATATACGATATGCGAAAGTATTTACTTCTTTTGGTCTCCTGTTTGCTACTCTCCTGCTCTCCTATCAGAAAATATCAGAATGTCCCTGAGGTTCAGGCATGGGAACCTGTGATTCAGAAATTCGAAGAGCTGGATAAAAGTGAGAAGTATCCAGATGATGCAATTATTTTTGCAGGAAGCTCAAGTATCCTGTTATGGACAAATCTTGCACAGGATATGGCTCCATATTCTGTAATACATCGTGGCTACGGAGGTGCAAAACTAAGTGATTTTGTTGTTTATGCCCGTCGCATATTCGACCCTCACCCCTGCCAGGCAATAGTAATCTTCATCGCCAATGATATTACCGGAGGAGATACGGATAAAAGTCCGGAGGAGGTGGCTGCAATGTTCCGCAGTGTGTACCGGACAATTCGCAGAACTCACAGGGAAACTCCTGTTTTCTGGATAGCAATAACTCCAACGGTATCGCGGTGGAAAGTATGGCCGGAGGTTATGAAAGGGAATGATCTTATTAAAAATTTCTGCGAAAAACACGAGGATACCTACTTTATAAAAACAGATTATGCATTTCTCAATGAGAGCGGCAAGCCAATAGATGAGCTTTTCAGGGCCGACAAGCTTCATCTTTCCGAAAAAGGGTATGCTGTATGGCGTGAGTTAATTAAGAAAGAATTGGATAAAGTTCTGGAAAAAAAATAGCCTTAGAGTTATTTAAACAGCTGAATCTTTGCTTTTTATTAATTTATTTTAATGCTGCGGTTTAATAGATCCTGCCAGTTGTCAGAATCTGTTTTTATCACAGGTAGTTCAATATCAATGGCTTTTCTTTCAATCTTTTTAACAATAACATCACGGGTTGTTCTTGCTGTTCCTTTGGTATGCTGAACAATATCCACCCAGGCGACAAACCTGTTTATCTTATGGGGTAATATCTCCGGGGTCCTGATAAACCCTACATCCTCACTTGCAAGTTGATAATTATCGTGGGTCGCTTCCCAGACATCAACGTAATAGACTATTGGATTGAGTCCGGAAAAGACTGTCACTCCATCACTATCGGTAAAACCTTCGACTGCCTTATTGGTCTGAGCCTCCCAGTTGGATATTGACGGGTAAAGAATTATGCTTGCACCAGCAATGGTTTTATATGTCCCCCATTCCAGAACCTCAATCTCAAGAAGTGTTGGTATCATTACCGTAACCGTAAGTGATGATTCATCTTCCTGTCCGTTCTTTGAGGTTACTATCAGAACAACTGTGTAGGTTCCCGTTCCGGTATAAATATGGACAGGATTTGCCTCGTTGGAGACAAACCCGTCACCGAAATCCCATTCGTATTTCGAGGCATTGTGCGATTCATTGTTAAACAGGATCTTTTGTCCGACTTCAGGTTCAATTGTGTCGGCAGTAAAATATGACTCGGGAGTCGACTCGCATGAGCTGATAAACAGAGGAAGAGCAAGAATCAGGTAAAATATCCTTTTCATTTTTTTCAGAATTAATTGTCTGTAATTACAATTTCAAAATACGTGCCATTTTTTAACTAAACTCAATCTTTACAAATAAATGATAATAAAATCAGGATAACTTCAAGGTACTCAGCCATTATCCGAAAAATGGAAAAGGACCCGCGAACTAATGACCTGACTTCCGGCTATTATTCATTTGATACTGATCGATAACCTTTTTTGATCAACAAAATTAAAAATTATAATTATCTTTGCACTCCAATAAAAAGAAGCGCTCAGAATGATAAAGATAACTTTTCCTGACGGATCAGCAAGGGAGTATAAGAAAGGAATCAGCAGTCTCGAAATCGCAGAGCTGATAAGTCCAAGGCTGGCAAAAGAGGTGTACGCTGCAACAGTAAACGGTGAGATAATGGATCTGGCAAGACCACTTGAAACAGATGCAACTCTCAAGCTTCACAAGTGGGAAGATGATGCCGCAAAACATGCCTTCTGGCACTCTTCCGCTCATCTTATGGCAGAAGCTTTGCAGTCGTTATACCCAGGTATGAAGTTTGGAATTGGTCCCTCGATAGAAAATGGCTTTTATTACGATGTTGATCCGGGAGAAGGAAATGTGATCACCGAAGCAGACCTTCTTACAATTGAAAACAGGATGAAGGAGCTTGCAGCTATGAACCTGACTTACAGCAGAAGAGATGTCTCCAAAGAAGAGGCAATGGAACTCTTTTCAAAAAAAGGTGATGAATACAAAACTGAGCTTATCAGTGACCTGGTTGACGGAACAATTACATTATATACACAGGGAAATTTTACTGATCTCTGCAGGGGACCCCATCTCCCATCAACAGAACCGGTAAAGGCAATAAAGCTTTTAAGCGTTGCCGGAGCTTACTGGAGAGGAAACGAGAAGCGTAAAATGCTTACGAGAATTTACGGCATTACGTACCCTAAACAAAAGCTTCTTGATGAATATCTTGTATTTCTTGAAGAGGCAAAAAGAAGAGATCACCGGAGAATCGGAAAGGAGCTTGAACTGTTTACATTCTCACCAAAAGTTGGAATGGGGCTTCCATTATGGCTGCCGAAAGGTTCAGATATCAGGCAGAACTTAATTACTTTTCTCACAGGGGTTCTCAGAAAAAGAGGCTACAAGATTGTAACTACCCCACATATCGGAAATGTTAATCTTTATAAGACCTCAGGCCATTTCGAAAAATACGGGGCCGACTCATTTCAACCCATTTCAACCCCTCAGGAAGGGGAGCAGTTTATGCTCAAACCAATGAACTGCCCTCATCACTGTGAAATTTACAATGCTACACCACACTCGTACAAAGATATGCCTCTCAGGATGGCTGAGTTCGGAACCGTTTACAGATATGAACAGAGTGGTGAATTACACGGACTCACCAGAGTAAGAAGTTTTACACAGGATGATGCGCATCATTTTTGCAGACCCGATCAGCTCCGGGATGAGTTCAAAAGCATAATAGACCTTATTTTATACGTATTCAGGATCCTTAATTTCAATGATTTTACCGCACAGGTCTCATTGCGTGACCCTGAAAACAAACAAAAGTACATTGGTTCTGATGAAAACTGGGAACGTGCAGAACGGGATATTATTGAAGCAGCCGCAGAGAAAAACCTTGAGACAACAGTAGTTACCGGCGAGGCAGCTTTCTATGGACCGAAACTCGATTTTATGGTGAAAGATGCCATCGGAAGAAAATGGCAACTCGGCACAATACAAGTCGATTATAACCTTCCTGAAAGGTTCGATCTTACCTACAATGGAAATGATAATCAGAAACACCGGCCGGTTATGATACACCGGACAGTATTCGGATCAATGGAGCGGTTCGTGGCAGTTCTTATTGAGAATACTTCAGGTAAATTTCCGCTCTGGCTTGCTCCTGAAAAAGCAGTAATATTGCCGATAAGTGAAAAATATAATGATTATGCAGGAAAAGTTTTGGAAATTCTAAATAATTCCGATATTTGCACACTGATTGACGAAAGAAGCGAAAAGATAGGTAAGAAGATCAGGGATAATGAATTAAAGAAGATTCCATACCTTCTTATCATTGGTGAAAAAGAGATTGAAGACGGAACAATTGCTGTCCGTAAACAAGGTGAGGGTGATAAAGGGAGTATGAAAATTGATGAATTTGTGAGTTTTATAAACTCTGAAATAAAAAAAGAAATTGCATTTTAATGCGAGATAAGTAATTTTAGTACTAACAAAATTAAGGAGGAAAAAGCTATAGCTTTACCAATCAGGCGAAGCCCGGCAAGGGTTACCCAACCGGCTCACAAAATTAACCAAAGGATCATTGCAAAAGTGGTCAGAGTAGTAGGCGAAGAGATAGAAGCAGATGTGATGAGCATTCAGGACGCCCTGAAACTGGCTGACAGTCTGGAACTTGATCTAGTCGAGATTTCCCCGAATGCAGATCCTCCTGTTTGCAGAATTGTTGATTATCAGAAATTTCTTTATCAACAGAAAAAAAAGCAGAAAGAGATAAAGGCTAAAACATCGAAAGTTGTTGTAAAGGAGATAAGATTTGGCCCGAACACCGATGATCACGATTACAACTTTAAGCTTAAACATGCAATGAGGTTCCTCGAGGAAGGTGCAAAGGTCAGAGCTTATGTATTCTTTAAAGGAAGATCCATTCTGTTCAAGGAACAGGGAGAAGTATTGCTCCTTCGTTTTGCAAATGACCTTGAAGATTATGGAAAAGTTGAACAACTGCCAAGGCTGGAAGGGAAACGGATGATAGTATCCTTTTCTCCAAAAAAGAGAAAATAGTTTTTTAATATATTTGATAGATAGAGATGCCAAAAATGAAGACTAATCCCGGTGCAAAGAAGAGATTTTCTCTGACCGGAACAGGAAAGATCAAACGGAAACATGCATTTAAAAGCCACATCCTGACTAAAAAATCAACAAAACGTAAGAGAAATCTTACCTATGCCGGTCAGGTTCACAAAACAGATCTTAAAAACGTTAAGCTGTTGCTTGCAATGAGATAGTTGTTTTACGTATTGATAAATTAAATTATAGTATTAACAGATTGTTCAGCATTTAAGCGTCATTAACCCGACCGCTGACATTCAAAAAAGATGAGTTATGCCAAGATCAGTAAATGCAGTTGCTTCACGTGCCAGAAGGAAAAAGGTACTTAAGCTTACAAAAGGAAACTTCGGATCAAGAAGAAATGTTATAACAGTTGCAAAGAATACCCTCGACAAAGGAATGGGGTATGCTTACCGCGACAGGAAGAGAAAAAAGGGTCTGTTCAGGGCTTTATGGATTCAAAGGATTAATGCCGGCGTTCGTCAGTACGATATGAGTTACTCGGAATTTATCGGTAAAGTAGCGAAAAAAGGGATAACTCTTAACAGAAAAACCCTTGCTGACCTGGCAATGAACCAGCCGGAAGCTTTTAAAGCTATCGTTGATAAAGTAAAATAGTTATTATTCTATTTATACAGAAGAGGGTGTCTCAAAAGGGCACCCTCTTTCTTTTTGCATTAAGTTCATTTCTTTTGCTCCTCCAAAAGAAACGAACCAAAGAAAAAGAGTCCGGAAAAGACAACCTGGCCCTTTTTTTCCGCCCGCAACACAAGGCCATATTGGCTTTATCAAAAAGTCTGAGCAAAATAGCTGCAAGGAATAATCAGAGAATTCTTGTTACTGTATGGAATCACTTCACAGTCTCACAAAAACATACTGTATTAGTTTTTTTTGAAAAACTCAAATAAAAAAGCCGTCTCATTTAAGTTATGAGACGGACTCTTCTTATTTTACTTTTACCTGACTTTCATAAACATTCTGCCAAGCCGGATCTTTTTAATCCCGTTTGCTTCCTTGTCGAGAGACAACCATATAAATTTTGGCTTACCAACTACATGATCCTCAGGAACAAAACCCCAATACCTTGAATCGGCTGAGTTATGACGGTTATCCCCCATCATCCAGTAATAACCCATCTTAAAGGTGTAACTGTCTGCCTTCACATTATTAATATAAATTATACTTCCTTCCACTCTCAGATCATTTTCCTCATATACATCAATTATTCTCTCATACAAACATAAATTAGACGTATCAAGCTTCACTGAAGAGCCTTTCACCGGCAGCCATATTGGTCCATAGTTGTCTTCGTTCCACCCGTAAAGCGGACTGTATGGAAAGATATGCGGTGCGTACTCTCCTGCTCTTGCATAAATAGGTGATACATCGGTTACATTTGCAAATCCCGCTATCGTTGCAGCATTTCCCTTTGTAAGCGGCAGATAATAGGCCGAACCCGAAATCATATTCTGGTCAGATCTCGAAATATCCATCCTTTCAAATGCTTTAGGATTAATAGTGGTTCCGTTGGTTCCGACAACATAAGTAGTTTGCTGGGTTGTGTTATCGGGCACAATTTTCCCGTTCACATAAAGGATTCCGGATCTTATTGATACAGTATCTCCCGGTATTCCAATACACCTTTTTACATAATTGTCCCTTCTGTCAACCGGCCGGAATATAACTTTATTGTTAGCCCAGATCTCCTTCCGTGCCATCTGATAATAATAACTGTTTGACTTTAATGGCTCGGTTCCGTAACTATCCCTGTTCTTCAGATCCCTGGCATTCCGCCTTACAATCTCATAATAACTGGTGGTCTGCTCCTCCACAACAACCGTATCTCCTGCCGGAAAGTTGAATACAATAGGATCATTATTCTTTACCTTTCCTCCACCTGACAGACGTTTATATGGCCAGGTAACCAGATCCGACCAGGATTTGCTGTTGGTAACCGGTAGTGTATGCTGAGTGAATGGAAATGCTATTGGCGTGTTCGGCATCCTTGGTCCATATGCCAGCTTGCTTACAAACAGATGGTCACCTACCAGAAGCGATTTCTCCATTGACGGGGTTGGAATACGATAATTCTGGAAAAGAAATATATTAATAAGTGTTACTGCAATAACTGCAAAGATCAACGCATCAATCCATTCGATAAAAGCACTGTTCTTGCCGTTCCTCCTTTTCCAGAAGGTCCAGTTAATCTTCCCGGTGACATATAAATCAAAAATTACTGCCAGTCCCAGCAGCAATATATAATTACCTATCCATATAACAACCAGAATATAAAAAAATGCGGTTATTGCAAACCTGATATGTTTTCTTGAAAAAAGATCATTCATAATATACACGTTTTTTAGAAGCGTTAAAAGTAGAAATAAATATCAGAATCCCATAACATCATTCATAGTGAAAATTCCCTGCTTCCTGTAAATGAACTCAGCAGCAACAACAGCACCAAGAGCAAAACCTTTCCTGCTTTTTGCCTCATGTCGGAGACTTATTGTGTCAATCTCTGAATCCCAGGTAACAGTATGGGTTCCAGGAACAAGCCCTTCCCGTAGAGAACGGACCGGAATGCAATTATCAGTTTTATCGTTTTCAAAACACCATTTGCCATAATCTGAATGATGCCTTATGATACCTTCCGTAAGTGTTATCGCTGTTCCACTCGGGGCATCCAGCTTTTTTGTATGATGAATCTCCTCTACCGAAACGCTGTAATCACGATAACGATCCATCTGTTTTGCCAGTTCACTGTTTAACCTGAAAAGCAGATTCACCCCTATACTGAAATTTGAAGAGTGTATAAAAGAGGCTTTATTCTTTATACATATTTCTGTTGCTTTATCATAATCGCCCGACCAGCCTGTGGTACCGGAAACAACCGGGACCTGCGACTCCAGACATCGGACGATATTTGCAAAAGCCGCACCGGGTGACGAAAACTCAATGGCGACATCAACGCCGGTAAGTTTAACTTCGTTCAGGTCACCTGTATTGTCCTCATCTATAATCAGTTTAATAACATGCCCCCGGCTTAATGCTATCCCCTCAATCTCTTGGCCCATACGACCGTAACCTATTAATGCAATGTTCATATCAGAATATTTTTTGCGAAATTACCTGTTTTGGTAAAGCTGACATCATCAAAAATCAATATAATTCTTAACAGGAAGTTAAAATATCTTTATTGAGCTGCATAAATCATGCCTTAAACGGATAGATTTTGGCTTTTCAGGGGCCGGCTGCATTTTTTTTCATATATTTCAATAAATTTCCATAATGAAAAGAATAAAATTATGAAAAATGTAATTATTTCATTAGCAATACTATACATAATGATTTCCGGTTCCTGCACACAGAAAGAGAAAGCCGACCTTGTAATAATCAACGGAAAAATTCTCACCATCGATGATAAAAATCCCTTAGCTGAAGCAATTGCAGTTAAAGGCGATATCATTTTCGCTGTCGGCTCTTCAAAGCAGATTTCAGAATTGATACTGGAGGGTACCACCAGAGTTATCGATGCCAGAGGAAGACTTGTAATCCCCGGCTTCAATGATGCTCATGTACACTTTGGTCCGCTGGATCCTGATTATATTGAACTCCGCTATACAACCGACCCGTCGGTTATAACTGAGAAAGTCAGGGCTCTGGTTGCCCGGTCTGCGCCCGGAGAACTTATCAGAGGCGGGCATTGGGAACACGAGATGTTTACAGATAAGAAATGGCCATCAAAGGAGCTTATTGATAAAGTTTCACCCGACAACCCTGTTATTCTCAGCAGGGCTGACGGCCACTCTATGCTGGTCAATTCTTTCGTCCTTAAAGCTTCCGGGATTACAAAGACAACTGTTGTTCCCTTCGGAGGGGAGATTCAAAAAGATCCGATAACAGGCGAACTGACAGGCATCATCAAGGAAAATGCAATGGAGCTGGTCAAAACAGGAGAAACGAAAGCAGTAAGAACTCCTGTGGAAGAAGCTTCCCGTTTGTGGCAGGGATACCTCCTGGCTATGAAGGAAGCACGTGAGCTCGGTGTAACAACTGTTCAGGTTCCAGGTTATGCCGATTTTGAAGCTTATGAAAAACTCCGGAATGAAGGATTACTTACAAGCAGGATTGATATTGGCCGGACCCTGACAGCCGACACAACCCTTCTCAATAAATATCTGAAGATTGAAAAGAAATATCCAAAAGAGGGAAACTGGATCAGATTCGGATATCTGAAAGCATTTATTGATGGAACAATGGGATCAGGAACGGCTCTTATGTTTGAACCTTTTAATGATAACCCGGGCACATCGGGTCTGGCAATGATGCCTTATGAGGAGTTTGAAAATATGGTTGTTACAGCAGATAAATATGGTTTCCAGATAGGAGTTCATTCAATCGGCGATAAAGGTAATAACTGGACACTCAATGCTTTTGAAAAGGGCCGTACGATAAACGGAATACGCGACAGCCGTCACAGGGATGAACATACACAGACTCTCCGGCAATCTGATATTCCACGCTTTGCTGAACTTGGAGTTATCGCTTCCATGCAGCCTACCCATTGCATATCCGACAAGAAATTCTATGAAAAAAGAATAGGTCTGGAAAGAAGCAAAGGGGCATATGCCTGGAGAAGTCTTCTCAATGCCGGGGCAAAGCTGGCATTCGGAACCGATTACCAGGTAGAACCTCTCAATCCGATGGAAGGCCTTTATGCAGCAGTAAGCCGTAAAGACAGGCTTGGCGAGGAGGGTGAAGGCTGGTTTCCTGATCAGAAACTGACCATGGAAGAAGCCATAAAGTATTATACCATTGGCTCAGCTTATGCCCAGTTCATGGAGGAGAGAAAAGGAATTATAAAAGCCGGATTTCTGGCCGATATCGTAATTACAGATAAAGACCTTCTGACTATCCCTGAAAATGAAATAATGAAAACAAGGGTTGACTATACTATTACCGGGGGTAAGGTTGTTTATGAATCAGGAAAATAAACATTTCTTATAAAGAATATCACCAACAGGGAACTCTGTGGCATGAAATCAGGAAAGCGGTTTAAAAAGAAGCTATTTTGAAAGTGAGAAGAGGATCATCATTGCCTCTTCCCTGTCCGACCCGCAGAAATCAGGCTCAGCTTTGAAATCAGTACATACCTTTGGTTTTCCGGGGTCAGTGTAAACAGCACATTTATAATCATCCGTAAGATGAATACACCTCACTCCTGCCGGCTTCCCCTCCTCCATACCGGGTATAGGTGTTGAGATTGACAAAGCGATGCAGCATGCTCCACAGTTTTCACGACATTCCATTGAACAAATATAAATCATTAATTCTTTGTATTTTTACGCAAAACAAAGATGATGAGAATTGACATTATAACTGTCCTGCCCGAATTACTGGAAAGTCCTTTTAACCATTCAATAGTGAAAAGGGCCAGAGAAAAAAAACTGGTGGAGATAAATATTGTTAATCTCCGCGACTTCACAAAGGATAAGTATAAAAGTGTTGATGATTATGCCTTTGGCGGGGGGGCAGGAATGGTGATGATGATAGAGCCTGTATTCAAGGCTATTGAAAAACTCAAAAGCGAAAGGGATTATGATGAAATAATCTATACTTCACCCGACGGAGAGAAATTTACCCAGAAAATGGCTAACAGGCTTTCGATGAATACCAATATTATTATTCTGGCAGGCCATTATAAAGGAGTTGACCAGAGAATACGTGATTATCTGATAACCAAAGAGATATCAATAGGTGATTATGTCCTTTCTGGAGGTGAATTACCTGCTGCAGCCATAACAGATGCAATAGTCAGACTTATTCCCGGTGCACTCTCGGATGAACAGTCTGCCCTCTCCGATTCATTTCAGGATGATCTTCTGGCTCCTCCGGTATTCACAAGACCATCGGATTTCAGAGGCTGGAAAGTACCTGATATTCTTTTGTCGGGGAATACAGGTGAAATAGATAAGTGGAGGCATGAACAGTCGATTGAAAGAACAAAAAAACTCAGACCAAATCTTGCAAATGATGAATAAGAAAAAAATTCTATCGCGACTGATTCTGTTCCTGTCACTTTCCGGATTGCTCTTTTCCTGCTCCCATCCGGGAAACAGTGACTACCTGAAACAAGGATTCATCAACCCTCCTGATTCAGCAAGACCTGGTGTTTACTGGTATTTCATGGATGGAAATCTTAATCGGGAAGCGATGACTGCCGATCTTGAGTCGATGAAAAAAGCAGGAATAGGTTATGTCCTGTTCCTTGAGGTAAATGTCGGTGTACCACGTGGAAAGGTTGATTTTCTGAGCGAAGAGTGGCAGGAACTTTACAAACATGCCGTAAAGGAGGCCGAAAGACTTGGTATAAGGGTAATACTGGGATCAGGGCCGGGATGGGCCGGAAGCGGTGGACCGTGGGTCACTCCTGCCATGTCGATGACCCATCTGGTTGCAAGCGACACTACCGTTTCAGGACCTGATGAATTCAATGGGATCCTTCCCCTCCCGCTACCTAAGAAACCTTTTTTTAATGAGAGCAGCCTTACACAGTCTCTTAAAAAACTTCGCGATGACTGGTACGAAGATGTAGTTGTTCTTGCCTTTCCAACCCCAAAGGGTTCCGTAAGAATTGCCCTGGCAGATAATAAAGCACTCTATTACCGTGCACCTTTTACCTCACAGCCGGGAGTATTCCCATTTATTTCAGCACCTGCAACATTTAATGAAACGCCGGGCTCGGCAATTGATCAGAGCAAAATAATTGATCTCACAGACAAACTACAGAAAAATGGAACTCTTCAATGGAAAATCCCCGAAGGAAGCTGGACCATTCTGAGATTCGGAAAAAGAAATAATGGTGCAATAACCCGCCCCGCTCCTGCTCCCGGACTCGGTTTTGAAGCTGACAAGTTTGATACTGTCTCATTCGATGCCCATTACAATGCATATATCGGAAAACTGATTAATAAGGTAAAGCCTGAAAAACAGAAAAACGGCGGTGGATGGACCATGATCCATATCGATAGCTGGGAGATGGGATCGCAGAACTGGAGTCCCCATTTCAGGGAAGAGTTTAAACAACGACGCGGATATGACCCGCTTCTTTTTCTTCCGGTTTACACAGGGAGGATTGTCAGTAATACAGAGACTAGCGAAAGGTTTTTATGGGATATCCGACAGACCTCAAATGAGCTTATAATAGAGAATCATGCCGGACGATTCAAAGAGCTTGGAAGAAAAAATGGCTTTCGTCTCTCTATTGAACCATATGATATGAATCCGGCGGCAGACCTTGATCTGGGAAGTGTTGCGGATGTTCCTATGTGCGAATTCTGGAGTGATGGGTTTGGCTTTAATTCATCGTTCAGCTGTATTGAGGCAACTTCAATCGCGCATGTTAAAGGGGCACCTGTTGTTGCCGCTGAATCATTTACCGCTGATGTTCCTGAAGCCTGGAAAAAATACCCCGGCGATATGAAGAACCAGGGCGACTGGGCATTTTGCATGGGCATAAACAGGCTCGTTTACCATACCTTTGCACATAAGGCCTTTCCTGATCAGTATCGCCCGGGAATGACTATGGGACCGTATGGTGTCCATTGGGACAGAGGTCAGACCTGGTGGCCTATGGCAGAAGGATACCACAAATATATTACCCGTTGCCAGTATATTCTTTCGCAGGGAAAAACAGTTTCAGACATACTCTACCTTACTCCCGAAGGTGCTCCGCAGGTTTTCCTTCCACCGCGGTCAGCCCTTGAAGGTACTGCAGTGATGCCGGATAAACGGGGTTACTCATTTGATGGTTGCTCACCTCTTACTCTTATAAAAAATGCATCGGTCAGAGAGGGTATGATTGTCTTCCCTGAAGGCGGCTCATACCGGATCATGGTATTACCACAGATCGAGACCATGACGCCTGAGCTTGTGGCAAAAATTGGTTCACTCATTAAAGATGGAGCCACAATAATTGGTAATCCACCCGTAAAATCACCTTCGCTTGTCAATTATCCTGAATGTGATGTTCAGGTAAAGGCACTTGCCAAAGAGATCTGGGGTGATGGAGAAATACCTGATGAGTTATCGGTGCGAGAGTCCGGCTCAGGAAAAATATGGTGGGGAGAAAGGATTTTAAAAGCCAATTCAATAAAGGGAACAGGAATTGATTCCCTTAACCTGTTTCCTGATTTTGAGGTAACAACTGATTTGCTTGGCAAGTCAGGGTTAAGTCCGGATTTTATCTCTTCAGGTAATATCCGATATACCCACCGCCTTCTGGCCGACCGCGATATCTACTTCATCTCAAACCGGACAGGTCAGACTGTTAATGATACCTGTCAGTTCCGCGATGGAACAGAGAATGCAGAATTATGGAATCCGGTAACCGGGGAAATTGATCAGGTTACAGGATACCCGAATAAGAATGGAACATTCGCAGTTCCTGTTAAACTTGAGGCCTGGCAGAGCTTTTTTATTGTATTCATGCACAATAATGAAAACGATAAGAATAAACAGGCCGTTTCAGATATTTTCAGTGAAAAACAGATACTCATGACACTGGAAGGGGGGTGGAAAATAAAATTCGATACCACATGGGGTGGCCCGGAAATGACAGAAACAGATAGTTTATACGATTGGTCGAAAAGTTCAGTTGCCGGAATAAGATATTACTCAGGAATCGCCGTTTATACAAAATCTTTTGATATGCCCGATGATGCCGGAATACAGGAAAAAACTCAACTATTTATGGATTTCGGAAAACTGAAAAACATGGGAAGGATAAAACTGAATGGAAAGGATCTTGGAATTGTTTGGACCGCCCCATGGCAGGTAAACATAACTGATGCACTGAAGAGGAAAGGGAATCAACTTGAAATTGAGGTGGCTAACTTATGGATAAACCGTCTCATTGGCGATGAGTCACAGCCCTGGGATGGAGTTAAAGACAATAAATGGCCCGACTGGTTACTGAACGGAACACCGAGGGAAAGTAAACGGTTTACATTTACCACACACAGGTATTATAAGGAAAATGACACCCTTGCAGAATCAGGTATGATGGGTCCGGTAACAATAAAAAAGTGATAATATTTGAGCTGACTGCCTGATTGAAAAATGAGTATCTATTTTAGATTTTGAAATAATAAAAAGCTTTCGTAAGATTGTAATCATAATTATCTGTTTATTAACTACTTAATAATCAACAACATGAATGCACAGGATTATATAAATCGCGAAGATAAATACGGTGCACACAATTATCATCCGCTGCCGGTAGTTCTCGAGAGAGGTGAAGGTCCGTTTGTATGGGATGTCGACGGAAAACGGTATTTTGATTTTTTATCTGCCTATTCAGCAGTAAATCAGGGACATTGTCATCCAAAGATAGTAAAAGCTCTCACAGACCAGGCAATGACACTTACATTGACATCAAGGGCATTTTATAATTCTGTTCTGGGTGAATATGAAGAGTATATTACAAAGTATTTCAAATACGATAAGGTTCTTCCAATGAACTCCGGTGCCGAAGCTGATGAAACAGCACTTAAGCTCTGCCGGAAATGGGCATATAAGAAAAAAGGTGTCAAAGAGAATAATGCAAAGATAATTGTGTGCGAAGGGAACTTTCACGGACGAACAATTACCATTGTCTCAATGTCGACAGACCCTGATGCAAGGAATGATTTCGGTCCTTTCACACCCGGATTCATTATTATTCCCTATAATGATCTTAATGCTCTCGAAAATGCTCTGAAAGATCCCGATGTGGCAGGTTTTCTTGTTGAACCCATTCAGGGTGAAGCAGGTGTTTTCGTACCGGATGAAGGTTATCTGAAAAAGGCATATGATCTCTGTAAATCAAAAAACGTACTCTTTATTGCAGATGAGGTTCAGACAGGCATTGCCCGTACAGGTAAGTTGCTTGCCTGCGATCATGAAGGTGTCCGCCCCGATATTCTGATACTTGGAAAAGCTCTTTCCGGCGGAGTTCTGCCGGTATCTGCGGTCCTTGCTGACAATGAGATAATGCTTACCATCAAACCGGGAGAGCATGGCTCAACCTTTGGCGGAAACCCGCTTGCTGCGAAAGTAGCTATTGCTGCACTTGAAGTTGTTAAAAACGAAAACCTTGCAGAAAACTCAGAACGGCTTGGCAAAATTTTCCGCGAGGAGTTTAAAAGCATCAAATCGGATATGATTGAGCTGGTTCGTGGAAAAGGCCTCCTGAATGCGGTTGTTATACGGCCAAAAAATGGCAAAGAAGCCTGGGATGTCTGTCTGGCAATGAAAGATAACGGTGTTATTGCAAAACCTACACACGGCCATATAATCCGCTTTGCTCCTCCCCTCATTATTACCGAAGCCCAGTTAAGGGAAGCAATCGGACTTATTAAGGAGACTTTTAAACTATTTGAATAGCTGATTGTTGATTATTTACATCGGAATTTTATTTTGAGGCAGTACGAGAAATAACAAATAACCATGAATAGAAATAGTAGATTAAAAATTTTAACAGGGGGCCTTGTTTTAGCTTCTGCTTTAATATTATTTTCCTGTTCCGGGAATCCCGATGTCACGGTAAAAGAGCTTCAGGATGAAATAAAATATCTCTCATCAGATTCACTTAGAGGCCGGCTTACCGGTTCTGATGGTGACAGCCTTGCTGCAGAATATATTAAGAACGAACTCGCTTCAGTCGGTTTTAAACCACTTTCCGGCGACGGATTCCAGCGATTCAATGTAATCAGGGGAATCGTGCAGGGCAAGACCAATTCACTTGCGATAACAGGCATCAATTTTGTTCCGGAAAAAGATTTTATGCCACTTGCATTCAGCACAGACGCAAAACTGGAATCAGAGGTAGTTTTTGCCGGTTATGGCTTCAGTATTAATGGTGATAGTCTGAAATGGGACGATTACAAAGGAATTGATGTTAAAGGGAAATGGGTGCTGATACTTCGGGCCGATCCGGAAACCGACAATACAAAAAGCGCTTTTATCCCTTTCAGCGGCGACAGAAATAAAACAATGGTTGCCAAAGATTTAGGTGCTGCCGGTGTCCTGTTTGTTTCCGGCCCGTTATACGATTCGCAGGATGCTTTTGAATCACTCAGTACAGTGGATTATTCAGTGGGCATACCAGTCTTCAGGATTAAGAGAGAGGTAGCTGATCAGATTCTTTCACAGTCGAAGAGCTCAATTGCAGCTCTTGAGAAAAAGCTTAATGAAACAAGGAAACCGGGTAGTTTTGAAACTAAAGCCGTTCTTAATGGCGTTTCAGAGATCATCAGGGAGAGCGCTGGTACAAGAAACGTTGCAATGGTACTTCCGGGTGAAGATGAGCTGCTCAAAAATGAATATGTTATTTTCGGAGCACATTTCGACCATCTCGGAATGGGAGGACCAGGTTCTTCCAGCAGAGCCGTCGATACCATAGGTGTTCATCACGGCGCTGATGATAACGCATCAGGTGTTGCGATGATGCTTGAGCTTGCTGAAAAATTTGCCAGAACAAAGGGAAGCCATAAAAGAAGCATTATCTGTATTGCTTTTACAGGTGAAGAGCTTGGATTACTCGGATCAAAATATTTTGCTGAAAATCCAGGTATTGATCTTTCCAAAGTAAATGCAATGATCAACCTTGATATGGTAGGAAGGCTTCAGGAGACAAATGTGCTGCAGATAAGCGGTGTTGGAACTGCTGAAGGTCTGAAAGATATTATCTATTCAACCACCGACACAAGCCTTATTAAACTTACCCTTTCGGATGAAGGCTACGGACCATCTGACCATTCATCATTCTATGGCAAGAATATCCCCGTCCTCTTTTATTCCACAGGTGCCCATCTGGATTATCATACCCCGGCTGACACATTTGATAAGATAAATTATCCGGGAATGGTAACTATTTCCTCTCTCGTTTACAGTATCGCTTCAAATCTTGCCTCCTCTTCAGACCGACTGAAATTCAAAGAAGCCGGGCCAAAAGCTGAATCAGGCAGAACAACCAGGAGAAAAGGGGTCACACTTGGCATTATGCCCGATTTTGCAGGCAATGTAAAAAACGGATTAAGAGCCGATTTCGTAACTCCCGGTAAACCTGCTGCTCTGGGAGGAATGAAAAAAGGAGATATTATAACTGCCATTAACGCCAAGCCTGTAAGTAATATTCAGGATTACATGTTCAGAATGGGTCAGCTAAAACATGGCCAGACAATAAGTGTGGAAGTTTTGCGTAATGACAAAAAAGAGATCTTACTGATTCAATTATAAATTTTACAAAAGTCTGTTAACGATAATAAAATTTTACTCTATGAAAAAATTTATCTTGTGGACACTAACAATTATTATCACAGTTGGGGCAGCATTTTACCAGAGACATACCGGTCCTACTTATCCAAAGGAAGTAGATATTAAGGTAAATAATAATCCGGTTGAGTTAAAACTTGTACGAAGTCTTGCCCTTGATGAAAGATCTGAAGTAAAACTGAAAATAACTGATCCTGCGGTTAAAGCAAAGCTATTTTACAAACGCTTAGGAAGTAAAGACGAATACCAAGTCAGCGAATTTTCTTATAAAGTATACCCCGTTCATTCATTTCTGATGAATAAACTTTTTCATATAACACAGGAAGAAGGCCTGTTTGCTGAAGTACCGCAGCAGCCTCCTGCCGGCAAGCTTCAGTATTACTTTGAGGTTACCGATTCAGCAGGAACAGTAACCTATTTAAAAGAGTCACCCATTGTTATCAGATTTAAGGGCGGAGTGCCTCCTTATATATTGATTCCCCATATTTTTTGCATGTTCCTTGCTATGCTTTTTTCAACTCTTGCAGGGCTGATGGCAGCTATTAAATATCCTTTATTCAAAAAATACGCTCTCTGGACTTTTCTCTTTTTAACCGCCGGAGGCATGATACTCGGCCCTATTGTTCAGTACGATGCTTTCGGAGATTTATGGACAGGCGTTCCTTTCGGATGGGATCTCACTGATAACAAAACCCTTATAGCTTTTATTTTCTGGGCGCTGGCTGTTATTATGAACATTAAGAAAGAGAGGCCACTCTATACAGTCCTCGCTGCTATAGTCCTTCTCCTTATCTACTCAATTCCTCACAGCTTGTTTGGCTCCCAGCTGGATTATTCAACAGGACAGGTAACTCAGGGTTTTATTCTGAATTTATTCTGAAAATTCCCGGAAATTTATTACCTTGAGTGCAGCATTTTAATTTTCACCACGTCTATTGATTAAAAGTCGATAGAAAGTGGGTGCAGCAACACATATAAAAACTAGTCTTTACGTAAAGATGGCAAATGTAGAAGCGGCATTTAAAAACCTGCATCAGGATCTTTTAGACGGATGCAAAGTCGGCGACCAGAAAGCACAGTTTCAGATCTACAAGTTGTACTACAAAGCAATGTACAATACCAGTCTGAGAATAGTAAACGACACAATGGAAGCTGAAGATGTAATGCAGGAATCATTCCTGTCGGCCTTTGAGAAAATTGAAACATATTCAGGAACAGTAAGTTTCGGCGCATGGCTCAAGAAAATCGTGGTAAACCGGTCCCTTGATGTCCTGAATAAAAGAAAAGCGGTCTTTGAAGATATTGAAATGCACACCGGCATAAGAGATGACAGCTGGGAAGATTCAGCCAGAAATGAAGAGATAGATGTCCGGGTTGAGGAGGTAAAGGAAGCAATTGAAAGACTACCCGATGGATACAGGGTGATACTTTCACTCTACCTCCTTGAAGGTTACGATCATGATGAAATAGCTGACATATTATCGATTACCAGCAGCACATCAAGGTCTCAGCTCTCACGGGCAAAACAAAAACTAATCGGGGAATTGAAAGATAAATAAAAAACATGTCATGAAGAATATTGAAGAAATAATCAGGAACAACAGGGACTTTTTCGAGGACAAAGAGCCATCGGATGGTCATCTGGAAAGATTTAACAGGAAGCTTGAAATCAGGTGTCATTCACTCGCTGTTAAAAGAAGTATTGTACCATACCTGCTCAGAGCTGCAGTTGTAACTTTGCTGGTCACCCTTTCTTCGCTCTATACCTGGGATCATTTCATCCGTCCCGGAAGCAGCAGAATGACCCTCGGGCAAGTTTCACCACAATATAAAGAGGTTGAAAACTACTACGTTCACCAGGTTAATCTCATGGAAGGTGAAATAGTAAATACCAACCTTCAGAATAATCCGGAACAGAAAGAGATGCTTTTAAACGAAATGAAAAGTATGGATTCAACTTATGTATCTCTTCAGAAAGAACTTAAAGCAAACCCCAACGATGAACGGATAATTAATGCAATGATCGAACATTATCAGACAAAACTTGAGGTAATGACTTATATAGTTAACCAGCTTAAAACTATCAGAAATGATAACCAAAACAATACAGAAAATGAAAAAGTCAGATTATAAATCAGGAATGTTCCTCATATTATCGCTGATCCTTGTATCTTTCACATTATCAGGACAAGAAGCAGCAAAGGAATTCCATAAGGAGTTCACAGCAGGAGCAAATACAACACTTGATATCAGCAACAGATATGGTGATGTGGTTGTACAGAACTGGGATAAGAACCAGATCGTAATAGATGTACTGATAACAGTGGAGATGCCAAATAAGGAAAAGGCGGAAAAACTGCTTGGGTACATCGACGTACAGTTCTCGGAAGGTGAAAACATGGTCGCTGCAAAAACAGTTATTAACGATAATTTCAACTTCACAGGATGGGGATCCGATTCAAAGAAATTCAGTATTGACTATAATGTAAAGATGCCGGTCGGAACAGCTCTGAAGCTGAGCAACAAATATGGCAATACCGATATTGATGAACTTCACGGATTGGTTAATCTCGATATCAAATATGGAAACCTTCAGGCAGGCATTCTGACAAGAGGAAATGTGAAACCTTTAAGCAGCATTAACCTGGCTTACGGAAAAGCAACAATTGATGAAGCAGGCTGGCTCGAACTTAATGTCAGATATTCCGGAAGCACTGAGATTACAAAATGCAAGGCCCTCCTTCTTGACAGTAAATATTCAAAAATAATTTTAGGAGAAACAAGTTCAGTTGTCGGCGAGAGCAAATACGATAATATAAATATTGAGAGCATTAACAACCTGGTTCTTGAAAATGGGTATACTGTTGTAAATATAGGAGCACTTTCAAAGAAACTTAATTATAACGGAAGCTATGGGTCATTCTCAGTTGAAGATGTAAAAGCCGGTTTTGAAGAGATAACCATAGATACCCGCTATATGGGGGTAAAGCTTGGAATTGACGAAATGGCAAGCTACAATATTGATGCTAAAGTAACCTATGGCGGATTAAAATATGATGAGGTTAACTTTAATAGTCAGAAACGGATCGTTGAAGATAATTCCAAAGAGATCTCAGGAACTGTAGGAACTGACAAGTCACCTACAGCAAATGTGAAGATCAATTCCACCTATGGTTCTGTAAAACTGTTCTGATAACTAATTCATTTTAAACATAATACCTTGCAAGAGCGAAGCTGTAAACTTCGCTCTTCTGCGTTTTAACAGATTCAGTAACAGCCATTCAAGGTTTCGGGCTCCTTAATAATGAATAAAAGGAGTATCGGGAATCATTTATATAAAAAGTATTTCGTAAAAATAAATATTCAGCTTCTCCTGATTGGTGATTGCCATCAGTGAGCTCGTCCCGAAAAACAGCATAATCCGGTTGGAAAAAATATTAAAACACCGGATCGGTTGTATTATCTCCTTCAATTTATACATTTGCTTTCTCTAAAGCCCTCGCATGAGTATAATTGATATTATCATTTTTGCTTCCTATCTTATCGGTATCGTTCTTTTCGGGAGTTTATTCTACAGGAAGAACAGATCTGCTTCGTCATTTACTTTAGGGAATAACGATTTCCCTGTCTGGGTGATCTCAATGTCGATATTCGCCACATTTGTCAGCAGCATTAGCTATCTTGCCCTTCCCGGACAGGCCTATCAGTCTGACTGGAACCCGTTTGTTTTCAGTCTCTCTCTGCCATTTGCCTCATTTATGGCAGTTAAGTTTTTTGTTCCGTTATACCGCTCGGTTAACAGCCCTTCAGCATATACATATCTTGAATTACGTTTCGGTCCGTGGGCCAGGATATATGTTTCAGTAATGTATCTTCTTACTCAGCTGATGAGAACAGGTACTATTCTATTCTTACTTGCATTAACTCTTAATGTTATCCTTGGCTGGAGCATAATCACCGTAATCATTATTACAGGCCTGAGCGTTATGATATATTCACTTCTCGGAGGGATTCAGGCTGTTATATGGACAGATGCAATCCAGGGGATTATTCTGGTTTCCGGGGCGCTGATCTGTGCAATAGTGCTTATTTTTTCAATGCCTGAAGGGCCTGGGCAATTATTCAGGATTGCCGCTGAAAATCATAAATTCAGCCTGGGAAGTTTTAAAACAGGGTTAACAGAATCAACTTTCTGGGTTGTGCTTATCTACGGATTCTTTATAAATCTTCAGAATTTTGGGATAGATCAGAATTACATCCAGAGGTATATGGCTGCAGGTTCTGAAAAAGATGCAAAAAAATCAGCTCTTTATGGAGGACTTATGTATATCCCTGTATCGATGCTGTTTCTCTTCATCGGCACATCACTTTTCAGCTTCTACTCAGCACATCCGAACATACTTCCTAACGGTCTTCAGGCCGACAGGGTCTTTCCGTTCTATATTGTAACCAGCCTTCCGGAAGGGTTAACCGGTTTGCTCATTGCATCTGTCTTTGCAGCAGGCATGAGTACTATCTCAACAAGCGTTAACAGCTCGGCAACAGTAATTCATAACGACTATTTCAGGAAGCTTCTGAAAACTGAAAATACCGAAAGAAAGTCTATGAAAATCCTCTACATCTCTTCCTTTATATTCAGCGTAATCAGCATATTAATTGCTATTGCCATGATCAATGTGCAGAGTGTACTGGAAACCTGGTGGAAACTTGCGTCAATATTCAGCGGAGGGATGCTTGGATTATTCCTGTTAGGATTCCTCGTAAAAAAAGTGAATAATGTGGCAGCCGTAACAGGAGTTATTGCAGGGGTGCTTGTAATAGCCTGGATGAGCTTATCTCCCCTGTTCTTCAAAAGTCCGGGACTGGAAAAATATGCAAGTCCTTTTCACAGTTACCTTTCTATTGTCTTCGGAACTATGGCAATATTAATTACAGGCTTTTTACTTGGCAACCTTTTAAACAGGCTGAAAAAAAAAGTATCTGCTTAATTTAAAGCATTATAAATGTTTTGTCTGCAGAAATAAGCAGCAAAGATATCAGAAGTCCATCTCAATTACGGTTATCCCCGAACCTCCGAACTCAACGTGCTCATCACGGAATGTCTTCACTACATCAACGGTAGCAAGGTATTCCCGTATTAGCTGCCGCAGTATCCCGTTCCCCTTCCCGTGAAGAATTCTCAGGTTACGATGCTGTACGATAAGTGCATTGTCAATCAGGTCACGAACCTGATTTATAGCCTCCTCCCCGCGAACCCCGCGGAGATCAATCTCAGGTTTAAAATTTATGTTACGCTGAACAATTCCGGGGTCATTTTCCCTGTACACATGGTTTGCCCTGAGGCTCTTCTTCAACTCTCCCCTTGAGATTCTTTCGATCTTATCGGCAGGAACAAAAAACCGTAGACTACCGGTTTCCACCTGTACCATTTTGTCTCTTATCGCAATTACTTCACCTGCAGCAAGTGTGTCGATCATCCTTACCGGGTCGCCCGGCTTTAGCGGTTTTTCGGATGAGATCAGAACTACCGGCTTTTCAATAACCGGATCAGGATCCATTTTAATTTTTTTCACCCTTGAACTTAATGCTGCTATCTTCTCCTCCGATTCAGTCTCAACAGGCTTTACTACTTCAATAATAACATTCTTAAAATCTTCTAATTGCTGCCGGACATCTTTTGTCTTCTCCTTCTCAGCCTGCGATTCCTTTATCTGCCTGATTGTGCTCTCAATCATACGGTTGCTATCCTTCAGCAGTTGCTGTGCTTCATCCTTTGCTTTTGTTACAATCTCTTTCCTGAGAATCTTTGCGCCCGATAGTTCTTTTTCATACTCAGCCATCAGCTCCTCTATTTTTTTCTCCTGCTGCCTGATGCTTTGTCGTTTTGTCTCCCAGTACCGCTTATCGCGTGCAATATCTTTCAGGTGCCTGTCGTAATCGATATTCTTTACTCCTGCTTTTCCTGAAGCTTCTGCAAGAATCTCTTCAGGAAGGCCTATCTTCCTGGCTATCTCAAAGGCAAATGAGCTTCCCGGCTTACCAATAGTCAGATTAAACAGAGGCTGCATCAGATGATTATCAAAAGCCATTGCACCATTTACAACTCCATCCGTAAGCGACGCAAAGTGCTTAAGATTAGTATAATGGGTGGTAATTACACCAAAAACCTTTTTCCTGTTCAGTTCACCCAGTATTGCCTCGGCAATGGAGCCTCCGAGCATAGGTTCCGTACCTGTTCCGAACTCATCAATAAGCACCAGAGTCTTTTCATTTCCGTTCTTAATGAAGAATTTCATGTTTATGAGGTGAGAACTATATGTACTTAAGTCATTATCAATACTTTGTTCATCACCAATGTCAATAAGCAGGTTACTGAAGATTCCCGTTTCCGACCCCTCTGCCACCGGAATTGTAAGTCCGCACTGAAGCATATACTGAAGGAGACCGACACTCTTCAGACAAACTGACTTTCCACCTGCATTGGGTCCGGAGATAAGTAAAATCCTATCCTTTTCATCGAGAACAATTTCAAGCGGAACAACTTTCCTGCCCGGCAGCTTTTCAAATGCCAGGGAAAGCAGCGGATGAATTGCCTTTCTCCACGATATAAAGGGCTTATTTATTAAAACCGGCTTAATTGAATGAAGGTGATTGCCAAGAAGGGCTTTTGCCCTGATAAAATCAATTTCACCAAGAAAAAGATTTGATTCGAGGAGATCGTCAATATAGGGCCTGACATTATCGGCAAAGGCAGTCAGTATCCTCACTATCTCACGTTTCTCTTCATACTCAAGCTCTACGATATCATTGTTCATCTCAACAATCTCCTCAGGCTCAATAAAAACAGTTTTACCCGAAGCCGACTGATCATGAATCAGGCCTTTAATTTTCCTTTTGTCGTAAGTGCTGACAGGTATTACCCCCCTCCCGTTCCTGATAGAAACAGAGGTATCTGAATCAACATATCCATCAGCCTGCGCCTGTTTAAGAATCGCATTAAGCCTTTTGGAAACCTGAATACTTTTCCCTGTCAGCTCAGCTCTTATCTCCTTTAATCTTGTGGACGCATTATCTTTTATTACCCCCCGTCTGTCAATTATCCTGTCAATTGCCTCAAGCACATAGGGATATGTTTTTACCGAACTGCATAAGGAACTCAGAACAGGATATTTGGCTGAATCTTTGCTCCTGAAGAAATTAAGAATGGTTTTTATTGTCTCCAGGGTGCGCTTCAGGTCAAACACCTCCTGAACTTCCGGAAAAGTTCCTTCAATCCGGATCTTGTTAAGACAATCAGAAATTTCATGGTAGTTCTCCGAGGGGAAATAATCCTCAAACTGCAATATCTGCTGGAATTCATATGTACCCGATAACTTGCGTGACAACAAATTAAAGTCATCAATAAAATCAATATCCTCAACCTTTTCCAGCCCCATCGGGCTCAGGCACTTTTCACTCAGAAGTGTTCGTATCCGGTCAAAACCGATCTTATTTTCAAAGTTTTCAGGATAAATCATTTAAAAGTCCGGAGTTTAGAGTGTAAAGTTTAAAGTTATAAGTTAAAGACCGCAGATGAAACTTTGCCTGGCTGAGCAAGCCTTATTATCTGAAGAATAAAGATTCGTCGGGGTCAAAAGTTTAAAATGAGAATTAAAAAGGCGAAAGTATAAAGAAAAATGTAAAAAGAACAATGACGATATGGAAATTACGGTGTGCTGCAGCAAAAGACATCTGATTGATAATCTCAGTAAAAAATAGTATAATTAAAAACAGAAAACCTTATCTTGTAACAGTATACAATGATGATTATTAATGGTAAAAACCTGTAACAGAATGTTTAAAACTCATAATTTATAAATAATGAAAAAGAATCAAATCACAATTATCTCAATTTTTTCTCTGTTCTTTTTAATCTCTTCATGTTTTAAAGCTAATAGCCAGGCAACACAACCGATCCCGTTGATGGAGCATCCGCGTCCTGACTTTCAGAGGGAGATGTGGCTTAATCTGAACGGGTCCTGGGATTTTATGTTCGATAGTAAGAATGTCGGAGAAGCTGAAAAATGGTTTAATAAACCCGGCAGTTTCAATAAAAAAATAGTTGTCCCCTTTCCGTGGGGCTCAAAACTATCCGGCGTTAACAATGAAGCAGAAATTGGATGGTATAGCCGGCAAATAGAAATTCCCGGAAACTGGGAAAATAAAAAAATATTTATTGTTTTCGGGGCAAGCGACTGGATTACAACAGCATGGCTCGATGGCCAGGTGCTGGGAACTTTCCAGGGCGGTTACACTCCTTTCGAATTCGACATTACTCAATTTGTTAAGAAAGGTCAGAAACAGCAACTGGTAGTAAGGGTCGATGACTCCCCTTTCCCATATAAACTGGAAGGAAAACAGGGATATGGTCAGGCAAAAGGGATATGGCAAACAGTATATCTCGACGCACGCGGACAATCGTTTATCAGATCCCTGCATTTCACACCCGATATAAATCAGCAGAAAGTTATTGTCAAAGCCGCCATTAGTGAGCCTGCAACAGCCAATACCTCGTTTAAATTAATTTTTCTCAACGGAGATCAGAGCAAATCTGAAATAGTACAAAAATTGAAGAAAGGGCAAACGGATATAACTTTTCAGATTCAGATAGAAAAGATGAAATTGTGGGATTTAGACAATCCCTTTTTATACGATATTGAAGCATCCGTTCTGGAAAAAGAGGCAGTAACCGACCGGATTAAAAGCTATTTTGGAATGCGGAAAATAAGCACAATAGTTCTGCCGGGAACAAATTTTCAATACATATCTCTGAATAACAATCCATTATACTTGCAGATGTGTTTAGATCAGTCTTATAATCCTGATGGGTTTTATACTTTTCCTTCTGATGAATTTATGAGAGAAGAGATCCTTCGTTCAAAACGTATAGGATTAAATGCCAACAGAATACATATAAAGGTAGAAGTACCCCGTAAACTGTACTGGGCCGATAAACTGGGTTTTCTGATTATGGCAGATGTTCCAAACTTCTGGGGTGAACCGGGTGCAGAGGCTCAGAAAGAATACATGGTTGCAATGAAAGGAATGGTTGAAAGGGATTACAATCACCCTTCAATTTTTCAATGGGTTCTATTCAATGAAACCTGGGGGTTATTTACCAAAACAGCCGGAGCTGAAGAGAAAAGAGTTTACCTTCCTGAAACACAAACGTGGGTTGAAAATGTGTATAAACTGGCAAAACAGCTCGATCAGACCAGGATTATAGAAGATAATTCACCCTGCAATAACGACCACGTAATAACAGATGTTAACAGCTGGCATGTTTATATCCCCGGCTATGAATGGAAAAAACATCTTGATGAAGTGTGTGCCAATACCTTTCCCGGCTCGAAATGGAATTATACCGGCGACAGGATACAGGGCAACCAGCCGCTTTTTAACAGCGAATGCGGTAATGTATGGGGTTATACCGGGAGCACCGGCGATGTGGACTTTTCATGGGATTATCACCTTATGATGAATGAGTTCCGGAGCCATCCCAAAGTTTGTGGCTGGTTATATACCGAACATCACGATGTCATTAACGAATGGAATGGATACTACCGGTTTGACAGATCTGAAAAATATACCGGATTAGACGGCCTGGTTCCTCAGATGACTATTAACGACATGCACAGCAATATTTACATTGCCCCGGCCGGACCTCTCTGCCGTGAGGTTAATCCTCTTGAGAAAATCCAGCTGCCACTGTTTGCATCTTTTATGACAGGCCAAGAACTTGGCAGCAATCTTATCCTTAAGACATCTCTGTATGGCTGGGATCAGCTGGGAAACTATAAGGTATATTCAAACTCTTCCAGATCCGTTCCATATAGCCCGTGGAGCGCAAAAGATTTACAGCCAATTGAGATACAAATGCCGGCAGTACGCGGACTGGCCATTTTATCAATAGTTACTGAAGATGCATCAGGCAACGTACTCCACCGCAACTTTACAACTTTTTATATCGGTACGGGAGCTTCTGATCGTCAGGAGACAATAAATACCGACGGCCAGACCCTGAAGATTGTCCGGTTTGCCCCGGGTAGTTTTAAGTCCCAGAAATGGAGCGTGAAACAATGGAATGTTTTCGATGGACTGAAAGTTAACGGAACCGGGTCGGGATATTTCGAATATGAGATTCCGATTCCTGAGGGAGTTTCAAACGGAAATACCGATGAGATTACTATTGTTGCCGAGCTGTCTGCAAAACAGTTATTTGGTAAAGACAGGAAAGATGCAACTCTTCCTGAGGGTGATTATATGCTTGGGAAAGGAACAAATGATCCCTCCAGGAATCCAAATTCCTATCCAATGACTGATACACAGAAATACCCTTCCATGGTAAGAATCAGAGTTGATGGTGAATCGGTAGGAACTTTTGTTCTGGAAGATGATCCTGCTGATCACCGCGGTATTTTATCCTGGTTTTCGCAGCCACAAAACAAAAAATTAAATGAGGCCGGATCATATGGATACCTTATCAGGGCTTCTGTTCCTCTGCGTTTGATACAGAATGCAACAAACAAATCTCTTAAGATCAGGTTTGAAGTGGATGAATCAATAGCCGGAGGAGTGGCAATTTACGGCGAAAGGTTTGGCAGATACCCTGTTGATCCGTCATTGATTTTTGTGATGAAAAAATAGAAAGACCATTAGAGAAGGCCTGCAAACAGAATTTAGCGGATCATTGTTAATTATTGTTAAATGATTCTGCATGGTCATGATAATAAGTCGCATTAATATCTACATTTGAAAGTTCCGAAATAACCTAAAAAAATAATTTAATGAAAATCAAGAAAATCTTATCCGCCTTTTTGTTCCTGTTTTTTGTTCCTCTATACTTAATGTCCCAGAATGAAAATGTTGACCTCAGCATGATTTACAAAATCAAGCAGGAGGGGTTAAAAAATTCAGGTATTGAAGAACTTGCCTTCGGTTTAACAGATCTTACCGGTCCAAGGCTTACAGGCTCCACGGGCAACAACAGAGGGAATGAGTGGGCTAAGAAAAAGATGGAAGAACTTGGTTTTCAAAATGTAAGAATTGAAGCTGCAAATGATTTCAACCGCGGCGGATGGGATAACCTGAAGACTTATGCAGCCATGACAGTTCCGTACTATGTCAGCTTTGCATGTAATCCTGTTGCATGGACAGGGAGCACCAGTGGTTTGATCAAAGGGGCAGTCGTTCTTGTTGATGTTAAGACTGAAGCTGATCTTGAGAATTATAAGGGTAAAATCTCAGGAAAAATAGTTTTGTTGCCATCTGCAGCTGCATACGAAGTGAATTTCGAACCTCTTGCAAGCCGCCTTACCGATGCGCAGCTTAAAGATATGTCTATGGCCTCTGCCCAGTCACCAGGAAGAAGACAACCCTTCGACCGTGCTGCAATGATGGCCCAGAGAGCCCTGCGCACAAAAATCTCTGATTTTCTGAAAAGTGAAGGGGCTTCACTCATTATCAACAGCTCAGGAACGTTCAATGTTCCAAGATCAAACGGAGCGAATTATACAACCGGCTCTCCTGAACCAATTGCTGAACTGAACCTTCCTGTTGAGGACCATGGCAGAATGGAGAGAATTCTGCGTCATAAGCTCCCTGTTGAGATGGAAGTTGAAATTACCAACAAATTTTTTGACAGCCCGAAAGTTTATAATGTAATAGGTGAAATACCGGGCACTGACAAACTCCTTAAAAATGAAGTTGTTATGCTGGGAGCTCATATTGACTCATGGCATGGAGGTACAGGTGCTGCCGATAATGCCTCTGGATGTATTGTAATGCTGGAGGCCCTTAGGATCCTTAAAAATCTCGATGTTGCACCCAGGAGAACAATAAGAATTGCACTCTGGGGAGGAGAAGAACAGGGATATTTCGGCTCTGCAGGTTATGTCAATAAATATCTTGCCGATCCAATAACAAATGAACACAAACCTGACTATGACAAATTTGCAGGTTACTTTAATATGGATAATGGCTCAGGCAAATACAGGGGAATATATCTTCAGGAAAATGAACTTGTCCGACCAATCTTTGAAGAGTGGATGAAACCATTTGCCGACCTGGGAGTTTCAACAATTACTATTAGAAATACCTCCGGAACTGACCATCTGTCGTTTGACCGGATAGGACTGCCCGGCTTTCAGTTTATACAGGACGAAATAGAATACGGCCGTGGATACCATACTGTAATGGATACTTATGAAAGGCTTGTAATGGCTGACCTTAAACAAAATGCAGTAATTACTGCTTCTTTCGTTTACAATGCTGCGATGAGGAACACGAAATTACCCGGAAAACCTGTTATGAAACCGAGGGAAACAACCGGAGCCGGACAAAGGATGCCTTAGAACGAAAAGGGGCTAAGGTTTTTTTGTATCAACATCCTTCATTGATAGCTGAATACGTCGTCTTTCAATATCTACAGCCAGAACTCTGACCATCAGTTGCTGATGAAGTTTTACAACTGTTGACGGATCGGTTATATATGTCTTGCTCATATTTGAAATATGTACCAGGCCATCCTGTTTTATTCCTATATCCACAAAAGCACCAAATTTTGTAATATTTGTTACAATTCCCGGAATAACCATCCCCTCTCTGAGGTCCTCCATCGTACGCACATCAGCAAAACTGAATTCCCTGATCTTTGACCTCGGGTCGCGTCCGGGTTTGGAAAGTTCATCCATTATATCCTTCAAAGTCGGAAGACCTGTTACCGGGGTAACATAACGTTCCAGTACAATCTCTTTTCTCTTCTTTTCGTCCAGTATAAGCTCCTTAACATCACAACCAATATCTTTCGACATTTTCTCCACGACATGATAACTTTCAGGGTGAACTGCACTTGTATCGAGAGGATTTCCGGCATTCCTTATTCTCAGAAAGCCGGCACTCTGCTCAAAAGCCTTCTCTCCCATTCTCTTAACTTTAAGAAGCTCTTTACGCGCTTTGAATGGTCCGTTTTCGGTGCGATAATCAATAATATTCTGTGCCAGCTGTGGCCCAAGTCCTGAAACATATGTCAAAAGATGCTTGCTGGCCGTATTTACCTCAACACCAACTGCATTAACACAGCTCATTACAACATCATCGAGCGACTTCTGCAGTTTGGCCTGATCAACATCGTGCTGATACTGTCCTACACCAATTGACTTAGGATCGATTTTTACCAGTTCGGCCAGAGGATCCATAAGCCTCCTCCCAATAGAAATAGCACCCCTTACAGTTACATCGTACTCAGGGAACTCCTCGCGGGCAGTTTTTGAAGCAGAATATATTGAAGCACCGGCCTCGCTGACAACAAAAACCTGAATCTCATTCTCAAACTTGACCCATTTAATAAAATCTTCGGTCTCGCGGCTCGCTGTTCCGTTACCGATTGCAATAGCCTCAATTTTATAGGCACTTACAAGGTTCAGAATTTTCTTTACAGACAATGCAGTCTCATTTTGCGGAGGATGCGGATAGATTGTTTCATTATGGATAAAACTCCCCTGCCGGTCGAGACAAACAACCTTGCAACCTGTTCTGAAACCCGGATCAATAGCCAGTACATTTTTCTCTCCCAGAGGTGAACCAAGAAGAAGCTGACGTAGGTTTTCAGCAAAAACTGAAATGGCCTCGACATCTGCTTTTTC
Source organism: uncultured Bacteroidota bacterium (assembly GCA_903824785.1). Classification (GTDB taxonomy): domain Bacteria; phylum Bacteroidota; class Bacteroidia; order Bacteroidales; family VadinHA17; genus LD21. The sequence goes on along the minus strand of CAIJYD010000069.1, from coordinate 56,480 downwards.
TTTCGACACATTTCTGAATTCTGTCTCCATGGAAGAGGATAATAATCTTTTCCAGCTATCTCTGGTTGCACCCGAAACTATATCGGAAGAAGCATTCCTTCCTTTAATAAAAATTGCTTTTAACATGTCGAGAGCATTCTCTTCGACCGGTTCCAGAGATAGTCTGAGGAAACCCTCTTCCTCCCCTCTTCTCATTGCCAGAAGCCGGTGCGAAGGGCACTTTTTAAGAGGCTCTGACCAGTCATAATAATCGCTGAACTTAATGCCTTCCGCCTCTTTTCCCTTTATAACTTTCGAATAGATAACCGCCTCTTTTTCAAAAAGATATCTTAGCTGTTTTCTTGCTTTTTCGTCTTCACTCACCCATTCCGCAATAATATCCGAGGCACCTGCAATAGCATCTTCCACGGTTGGCACATCATCGGTGAGAAAACCTTCTGCTTTCAGTGCCGGATCACTCTCTTTCTGATCCATAATAATAACAGCCAGTGGCTCCAGCCCTTTTTCCTTTGCAATAGTTGCACGGGTACGCCGCTTTGGCCGGTAAGGCAGATAAATATCCTCAAGCTCGGCCATCGACACGGCTGCCTCAATCCTTTTCCTGAGTTCAGGTGTCATCTTTTCCTGTTCCTCGATTGACTTTATTACAGCCTCCTTACGCGAATCAAGTTCTTTGAGACGATCATACTCCTCCTTGATATTCATTAACTGTACTTCATCAAGACTTCCGGTCATCTCTTTTCTGTACCTGCTTATAAATGGAATTGTAGCTCCTCCATCCATCAGCCGTATTGTGTTTTCTACCTGCCACTCGTGAAGTCCGAGTTTTTTTGATACAAGTAAAATATTCCTGTTTGTGCTCATAATAATGCTATTCAACATAAATAACCAGACCTTTCAGATATTCGCTCTCGGGATGATATATATTCACAGGATGGTCAGGTGGCTGGCTTATCTGGTGAATGATCCTTACACTGCGACCGGTATTGGCAGCAGCAGCAAAAACTGATTTCCTGAAATTCTCTTTTGAAACTACCTGCGAGCAGGAAAAGGTAAAAATGATACCTCCCGGCTTAACCTGTTCAATTGCTTTCATATTAAGCCTCTTGTATCCCTGCAGAGCATTCGACAGAACATTATGGTGCTTGGCAAAAGCAGGAGGGTCCAGAATAATAACGTCATACTGATTTTTAATGTGATTCAGATAATCAAAGGCATCAACCTGAAATGATTCATGCCGGGGATCGTCACCATAATTCATTTTAATATTCTCTTTTGCCAGTTCAATTGCAGGAAAAGAGCTGTCAACAGTATGAACCAAAGCCGCATTTTTCATTGCATAAACAGAGAATGCACCTGTATAACCAAACATATTAAGGACACTCTTCCCTTCAGTAAACTGCTCAAGCAGTTTCCTGTTTTCCCTCTGATCAATAAAAAAACCGGTCTTTTGTCCTGTTGTCCAGTCAATCTTAAATTTATAACCATATTCAGTAACCACTAACGGGGCTGAATTTCCAAACAAAAATTCATTTACACCGGTTATCTCAGCCATATGAGGTATGGTTGTTTCACTTTTGTCGTAAACAGCCACAATCTGATCTTTCAGAAGCTCTTTAAGAATATCGGCAATCTCCTGCCTTATACGGTAGAACCCTATGGAATGCATTTGCATCACAGCCACTCCATTATAGAAGTCAATGATGAGACCTGGTAAACCATCGCCTTCTGCATGTATAAGTCTGTATACATTTATTTCAGGGTTCCCGATTATCCCAATAGCTTTCCTGTATTCGATGGCTTTTCTGATTTTATCTCTGAAAAAACCTATATCAGGAGTAACCTGTTCAAAAGAGAGGATCCTTACCGCAATAGAACTGGGCTGATAATGTCCGACAGCGAGAAAAGTATCTTTATTGTCATATACATCCACCAGATCTCCTTCAACAGGATCACCATAGGTTTTCTTTATTGCCCCTGAGAAAATCCACGGATGGTATCTGCGTACTGACTGCTCTTTTCCTGATTTGAGTACTATTTTTATACGTTCCACTTATATTTAGTTTTTTTGTGAAATTAATTTAGAATAAATCTCATAACACACCCATGCATCTGTTGCTGCATATATCTGCTGAGCTTCAGTGAGTTCGACTGCTTCCCAGTCTGTAACCTGTTGCCTTTTGGATATTCTGAAACCCAGAACAATGGCAGATAGCTTTTTCAATCCTGAACTCAGTATGCCAAAGTCTCTTACAAAAAGCTGAAGATCAACGAAACCGGCAGGAGAGAACTTCTTTACACCCTTAAGAAACCTGATGTCGTCGTGAACAGCTACCCCGGCTTTAATAACAGTAGGATCGGAGAGCAAACGGATAAGCTCATCAGGAAAACCAATCTTATTGATACGAAACAGGCATGCAAGTTTATCAGTGGAAAGCTGAATAAGCGAAACGGAATTTTTTTTCCCTTTTGTGAATGTAGGTCTGGTTTCAGTATCAAAGCCAAGCAGATCCGAACCTAAAAGCCTCGGAATTACTTTATAAAAGGTTTCAAGGTTATCTACAAGCACAATTTCTCCTTTGAACCACGATAGCTCACATTCTGCAAGTTCCTCAACAGTAATGTTTTCCCTATACAAACTATTCAATTTCTCCTCTGAAATCTTTTTGTCTTCTTGTAATAAACCAGTCTGAAGTGTTTCTTCTTTCATCATTTCCATCTAAATCAGTTTCAACTTTTCCCATCTCTTCCCCCGAATATATAAACTTATGAATTGCTCTCATTGAATTCACGAGCTTCTGACCCCAGAAGTTCTCAAAATTCATTCGGCATTCCCATACGGCATCATTCATAACCTCTACAGTGCCTGTCTGATACAGGAGAAGAAAATCTTTCATGTCCTGGTAGATATCAGCCATATTCTCAGAGATACTTGAAATAACATGTCCATCAGTTTCGTTAATCTTTTCATCAAATACTTCAGGAAAATCATTTGCTGTTCCGAATTTCTCTTTAAGGATCTCCTCAATTCTGATCCAGTCAGATTCAAGAACGAATTTTTCATTTCCATCCTCAAAAAAGGGAGTTAAGTCGGGTAACAATGATGCTTTCAGATACATTAAAGGCATAATTCGTTGCATAATCTTCAGCAACTCATCCCCTTTCAGCTCGGAAGCATGTTCTGAATATTTGCAGTATTCGTTTGCAACAGCCACAAATTCAATAACATTTCTTGAATAAACCGGATCTGGAGTGGTATCCATAGTCTTTTTTTTATTGTGGTACAAAATTAGACATTTACGGTTAGGATTGGTTAGCATCCTCTTTTTTTTGTAAGGACTGAATTATATACTTACTTTTAGTGACCGATAATCTAACAAAACTGAATTATGCTTTACGGAAATTATAAGGTTCTTTATAACCGTCTTATTGAATCGATCGACCATAAAAGAATTTTTCATGATCCTCTTCATACTCTGGCTTTCGGAACCGATGCAAGTTTTTACAGGCTCATACCTAAGCTAGTGATAAGGGCAAAGAATGAAAATGAGGTTTCGCTTATTCTGCAGGAGTCTTCAAAAATGGCTATTCCTGTAACTTTCAGAGCAGCAGGCACCAGTCTTTCAGGTCAGGCAATTACCGATTCTGTACTCGTTATTGCTGGAAGCTACTGGAAAAAATTCAATATCAGCGAAAATGGTACTGAAATAACTCTTGAGCCCGGAATAACAGGAGGCAAAGCCAATGCACTGCTGGCACCTTACGGGAGAAAAATAGGACCCGATCCGGCATCGATAAATGCTGCCATGATCGGCGGGATAGCGGCAAACAATGCAAGTGGAATGTGTTGCGGAACTGCCGAAAATTCCTATAAAACAGTTGCAGGCATGAGGATAATCCTTTCAGACGGAACCATTCTCGAAACCCGTAATAAAGAGAGTATAGAGGCATTCCGCAAAATACATCCTGAAATCCTTTCCGGTATTGAGCGCCTTGCGAAATCGGCCAGAGAGAATCCTGTTCTTGCTGAGAGGATCAGCAGAAAATATAAGATGAAGAACACTACAGGCTATAGCCTTAATGCCCTTATCGATTTCTCCGACTCTGCAGATATTATTGAACACCTGATGATTGGCTCGGAAGGAACTCTCGGGTTCATTTCAGAAATTAAATTCAATACCGTTATCGAACATCCGTTCAGAGCTAGCTCCCTGATGATTTTTCCTGATATTGAAAAAGCGTGTAGGGCTGTTACTATCCTGAAATCCAATCCTGTCTCCGCAGTCGAACTTATTGACCGTGCAGGACTGCGGTCTGTTGAAAATCAGGCAGGGATGCCGGAGTATCTGAAATTACTTGATGAAAATGTTTGTGCCCTTCTTGTTGAAACAGTAGCTTCTGACCATTATGCCCTGCACAAAAACATTGAAATACTGAAGGAATCAGTCAGCTCCATAGCTGTCGTCATGGATATTAGTTTTACAGATATACCTGCCGAATATGAGCTTCTGTGGAAAATCCGCAAGGGTCTGTTTCCGTCAGTAGGTGCCATGCGTAAAACGGGAACTACCGTTATAATTGAAGATGTCGCTTTTCCTGTCCCATCACTTGCTGAGGCAACATCTGACCTTCAGGAAATTCTCAGGAAATTCAGGTACGACGAAGCGGTTATTTTTGGCCATGCCCTTGAAGGAAATCTGCATTTTGTTTTCACCCAGGACTTTAGCACGCAGGCAGAGATCGACAGATATGGGAAATTAATGGCTGAAGTTTCTGAACTGGTTGTCCATAAATATGACGGCTCCCTGAAAGCTGAGCACGGAACAGGCCGTAACATGGCACCATTTGTTGAAATGGAATGGGGTAAAGAGGCCTTTCAGCTTATGAAGGAGATAAAGCATATTTTCGACCCACTCAACATTCTTAATCCCGGTGTAATACTCAACCCCGACAAAGAGGTTCACCTTCAAAATCTAAAACCGATTCCTGCTGCCAGCGAGGTTATTGATAAATGCACAGAATGCGGGTTTTGTGAACCTGCCTGTGTCTCTGCCGGGCTAACACTCACCCCGCGTCAGCGCATTGTTGTCCACAGGGAAATTGTATCTCTTTCAAAAAGCGGACATCAGCCGCACATTGCAGCTTCTCTGGTAAAATCCTTTTCATATTCTGGTAACAATACCTGTGCTGCCGACAGCCTGTGTGCCGTCAGTTGCCCAGTAAAAATAGATACAGGAAAACTAATAAAGAACCTCCGTTCAGAACAGATCGGCAAAGAACAGAAAATTTCAAACCTGATAGCCGGCAGGATGAGTTTTATTACTTCCGCAGCCAGAACAGCTCTCTCAGTTGTAAGTATTTTTCACCTGATACTCGGCACAGCTGTAATGAAAGGCATTTCAGGCGCACTTCGAAAATTGTCGGGCAACACCATTCCTTTTTGGAATCCCTATATGCCGGGAGGTGCAAAAAGAATAAAAGAAGGTATAAACAGCTTCCCTGAAAACCTTCAGAAAGTAGTTTATTTCCCCTCATGCATTAACCGCTCCATGGGCGTATCGCGCGATCACTGCGAAGAAAAGCAGCTTTCGGAATCTCTTAAAAACCTTATAAATAAAGGCGGTTATGAAGTGATCTACCCTGAAAACATGAATAATCTCTGCTGTGGAATGGCCTTTTCCAGTAAAGGTTATGGTAATGCCGGTGGAAAAAAATCGAAGGAGCTGGAAGCTGTCCTGATGAAAGCCAGCAGGAATGGAGAATATCCTGTGCTTTGCGATATGAGCCCCTGCTTATATACGATGAAGGAAAACATGAATCAGCAACTCAGACTTTATGAGCCGGTTGAGTTCATATTAACATACCTTATGCCCAATTTAACTATAAACAGATCTGATGAAACGGTAACTGTGTTTCCTGTTTGCAGTATGAAAAAAATGGGGCTGGAGACAAAACTGGCAGACCTGGCAAGGATCTGTGCCTCAAAAGTAATTGTTGCAGATACAAATTGCTGTGGGTTTGCCGGAGACCGCGGGTTCACATATCCGGAACTTAATAAACACGGATTACGGAATTTAAGAATGCAATTGCCGGATGAAGTTAAACATGGTTATTCAACAAGCCGGACCTGCGAAATCGGTTTAAGCCTGCATACAGGAATTTCACATAAATCAATAGTGTACCTTGCGGATCGGGTAAGCAGTTCCGGAATAGATATGTAAATTTTAACTTTATTCTATTGATAAATGATGTTTTAAAAGATATCTTTACAAATATAAATTAGCAGAAATTTGAAAATAGTCACTGACGATAAGGAATTAGTAGAGAGACTGCAAAAAGGTGACATCGAAGCATTCGACCTTATTTACCTCAAATATTCGAAGCAACTTTATGCTTTTGGGTTGAAATATCTCCGGTCGGCCGCTGAAGCAGAGGAACTTGTACAGTCTGTTTTTCTGAAGGTCTGGGAAAACTACAGGATCCTTGAAAAAGAATCATCATTTAAATCATATCTTTTCACTATAGCATACAACAGTATCTGCAATATATTTCGAAAAAACAGCTACAGACAAAAATTCATTACAGACACAATCGCGGGTAATCCGCTCTCTTCTTTTGAAATAGGAGAAGGAATTGATTATAAGTCTGTTCTCGATCAGGTACAGATAATAATAACGAAACTCCCTGAAAGGCAAAAGATTATCTTTATGAAAAGCCGGGAGGAGGGAAAATCTACCAAAGAAATTGCTGCAGAGCTTGGTCTTTCACCGGGCACAATAGATAATTATATTTCGGAAAGCCTGAAGTTTATCCGTAGCCACCTGCGAAATGAAGATTTCGCTTTTCTTCTTTTGTTTTCATTCTTCTTCACCTGAAATAAAAACCAATTATTTTATTTTTATAATATACTCTGCAATAACACATTAAAGCCAGATTATATTTATTTCTCAACGATTATTACCATATCACGGTAATAAATATCATTTTTCACATGAGATATACCACCCTTGAGGGTATAATATAAACTAACGGGAAATCCTGTTTTATCATAATACAAACTTTAAAAAAGCACAAGCTTGGCACAGAAAGATTCAGAAAAAATTGAACGGTATATTGATGGCAAAGCCGACAATAATGAAAAAGAGTGGGTAGAATCTCTTTTTTTACAGGGAGAGGAAAACTATACTCTTCGGCAAATGGTCGAAAAAGACTGGAATAATATGCTGAAGAATCCTTCAACTTCCGATTATGACCTCACTCACCTTCTTGACCGTGTTCACCATACAATAAGAACTAATGAGGATAAGAAGAAGAGGTCCATTCTGCAAAAGTTCACTAAAGGTTACATGAAGGTTGCAGCAATTCTTCTTTTACCCCTCCTTTTAGCCGGAATCATTGGATACAGACATCTAAATACTGATTCACAGGCTAATGTTAATGAGGCAGTTATTACAACCACCGACCAACCTGTTCTAACCACAATCTTTGCTCCGATGGGCTCCAGAGTCTCATTTAACCTTCCGGATGGAACAAATGGTATGCTTAACAGTGGTTCAAGGCTCAGCTATTCACTGCCATTCAGCGATAAAAGGCAGATTAAACTTGAAGGCGAGGCCTGGTTTGACGTGACCCATGATGAAAAGCATCCATTCGAGATAAGTACCGGAAATTCAACTGTTAATGTACTTGGAACCAATTTCAATCTAAGCGCTTATCCCGCAGAAAATTACGTTGAAGTGGTCCTTCTTAATGGCAAAGTGGAGTTTAAAAATAATAAGAATGAAGAAAAAGTTATCATGCGCCCTCTGGAAAGACTTGTTTTTCATAATGGAAATATAAGCAAGTCGATTACCGATCCGTCAAAATACAATGCATGGACGGAGGGTAAGCTTGTTTTCAGGGGAGACCTTATGGCTGAAGTAGGCAGACGTCTGGAGCGATGGTATAATGTAAACGTTGTTATTGCCGACAAAGAGCTTGAGAAATATTCATTCAGGGCAACATTTGAGGATGATAAAATTGAAGAGGTTCTCAGGTTTTTGTCAATGACCTCCCCTATCAGATACTCTATTTCACCGCGTAAAATACTATCCAACGGCACTTACGATAAAGAAAAAGTTACTATCTATCTTAAAAACTGACAACCATTATTAACTAACTCATCTATCTATGAAAAGAACCAAAGGACCTTAACCAGAACAAAAAAAAAGGAAATCGCGCCAACGATTTCCCCAAAAACATCATTCTGATATTTTTAACTTAAAACACATCAAATCTATGAAAAAAAACAAACCTTTTAGGGAATTGTTTTTACATTCTCTGAAAAAAACCCTACTAATCATGCGAATTGCTACTATTCTATTGATTCTCGGAGTTCTGCAGGCTCATGCTGTTGACGCATATTCGCAGAAAACGAGACTGTCAGTCAATTTCTCAGGTACACAGCTTGTCAGTGTTCTTGATAAAATTGAAGCGGAAAGTGAATTCTTCTTTCTGTACAACGAAAAATTGCTTGATATCGACCGTAAAGTGGATATCTCAGCAAACGACCAGTCAATTAATGTTATACTTGATGATCTGTTTGCAGGTACTGATGTTAAGTATACCATCATCGACCGCAAAATAATCCTTGCACCTGAATATCTGACAGAAGCCCCGGTGCCTCAGCAGATCAGAATTACAGGTAAAATTACCAGCAATACCGGCGAGGCTCTGCCAGGTGTGAATGTAACAATAAAAGGAACCACCACCGGGATTAACAGCGACATTAATGGTAACTTCTCTATCGATGTCCCTAATAACCAGGCTACACTGCAGTTTTCCTTTATAGGCTATACCCCACAGGAAATAGTCGTTGGAAGTCAGACTGTCGTAAACGTTGCCCTTGCTGAAAGCATGCTTCAGATGGATGAGGTTGTTGTTACAGCCTTCGGTATTAAGAAAGAGAAAAAAGCACTTGCTTATGCCGTTCAGGAAGTTCGTGGAGAAGCTTTTACCGAAGCTCGTATGAATAACGTAGCCACATCACTCACCGGTAAAATTGCCGGAGTTGAAGCTACACAGGTTAACTCAGGTGCCGGTGCTTCCAGCCGTGTTATCGTCAGAGGAAACACATCCCTCAACGGAAACCAGCAGCCTCTTTATGTAGTTGATGGTATGCCTATTAACAACACAAACCGAGGCCCAGTTACCAGTTCTTCTGCTCTTAACGTTGACCGTGGCGACGGCATCTCAAGTATGAACCCCGATGATATTGCTTCAATATCTGTACTTAAAGGTGGTGCTGCGGCAGCTCTTTATGGCAGCCAGGCAGCTAATGGTGTTATACTTATAACTACTAAAAAGGGTACAATTCAAAAAGGAATTGGTGTTGAAATAACTTCCGACGCAAATTTTGGAACACCTGCTGTATTTCCGAACTATCAGTATGTTTACGGTCAGGGAAATGATGGCGTTAAGCCAGCAACTGCTGCAGCTGCCCTTAGTTCCGGTCGTTTATCATATGGTGCAAAACTGGATGGATCGATGGTTATGCAGTTCGACGGTGTTGAACGTCCCTATTCAGCTGTTAATGTAAAACAGAACATTAAGAATTTTTACCAGCCATCTCAGAATTTTTCCAATACAGTTGCCTTCAATGCAGGTAACCAGAATATGCAAATGAGATTATCTGTAAGTGACACACGTGCAAAAGATCAGCAGCCCAATTCTGAATATTTCAAAAAAACAGCCAACCTTAATGTCAGAGGTACTTTGGGAAAGAACGATTTTATTGTTATTGAATCAAGTGTCCAGTATAACCTTGTTGATGGCAGTAACAGACCAAACGTTGGTTATGCAGAATTAAATGCAGCATGGCCTGTATATCTGGCAGCTAATGTGGTGGATGTAAGAAACATGAGAGGTACTGATCCTGCACTACCAGGTATCAATGCTGCAACCGGCAGAGAACTGGAATGGAATCCGGTGCCTGCAGCAGTTAACCCTTATTATGCCTCCTACAGTTTGCATAACGAAGACCACAGACAGAGATTTATTTCCAGATCAAGCGTTCAGTTTAATCTGTTGCCTAATCTCTTTATCAAAGGAACCATGGCAAAAGATTTCAGTACTTACAAGGACCTTAACTATGTTCCTAAAACTAATGCATTTACTCCATTAGGCTATTTCAATTCATCTCAGGATATTTCTGACAAAACTAACTTCCAGGTTCTTGCCAATTATAAAACCAAGTTCCTTGCAGATGCATTTGGACTTAATTTAATGGTGGGTGCAAACAGGGAAAGAGATTTTGGCACAGCCAGTACAGCTAACGGAACAGAATGGGTTATTCCAGATTTCTATAGTCTTTCTAACCTGAAAAACAGGGATCTTGTAAATCAAAGTCAGAGCTCATCAGGTACAAACTCTGTTTTTGGAGAGGCAAATATCGACTATAAAAATTTCGCATATTTAACTTTCACGGGTAGACAGGATTGGTTTTCTGTTCTCAACCCAGGGTATAATGCTATCTTCTATCCTTCTGTGGGAGGAAGCTTTATCCTTTCAGAAGTTGTTAAACTTCCTAAATTATTCAATTTTGCAAAAATTCGTGCCTCCTGGGCACAGGTTGGCAGCGCTACTGTAGGTGCCGGAAGTATCAATCAGACATATACTATCAGCACAGTAAACGCATATTCCCTTCCAACACTTAGTAATCCAAACTCCCTGCTCAATCCTAATATCCGCCCTATTACTGCAACAACAACAGAAGGTGGATTTCAGGTTCAGATTCTCGATAACCGCATCGGTTTAGATGTGAACTATTATTCAAAGAAAACAGAAGATGATATCCTCTATCCGCCTATTTCACAGGCAACAGGTTATTCGGCAGGACCAAGAAACCTTGGACTTATAACCAACAAAGGATGGGAGATCAGTTTGACCGGCACACCTGTAAAAAGGGATAATTTCAGCTGGGATGTAAGTTTTAACTTTGGATATAATAAGAGTAAGATTGTTGAACTGGCTGAAGGAATCGATGTTCTTACATTGGGTAGTGCAATCGGTGGACCAACAATTATCAATGCAGTAGGCCTTCCTTATTCAACTGTTCGTGCATATGTTATGAAAAGAGATGCAAACGGCACTTTGATTTATAATGCCGCAACAGGTTACGAAGACAGGGTTCTTTCTGATTTAGGCGTTGGAAACCCTCCATTACTTATGGGATTGGGAAATAGCTTCAGATACAAGCGTTTTTCTTTAACAATTGACTTAGATTCCAAATTTGGAGCTGTAGGTTACAGTAATGCTATTCAGTACGCTACCCGATTCGGTCTTACTCCGGCTACACTTCCCGGAAGAGATGCAGGTCTTACAGTTACCGGAGTTGATCAGACAGGTGCTCCTTATACAAAACTATGGAATGTTGTCGATCTTGACACTTACTATAACAATTTTGGAAGTTTTTATCCCGGCCAATTTGTCTATAAAACAGACTTTATTAAACTGCGCCGTATGATTCTGAAATATGAGATCCCTTCAAGTGTTCTGTCATTCCTGAAAATCCAGGGTGCTTCAGTTGCTGTAACTGGTCTGAATCTCTTTACTCTTTATCAGGATAAACGTGTTAAGGATGCAGGTATAGATCCTGAAATGCAACAGACTGTTGGTAATGCACAAGGCAGCCAGGGAGTTGCTATGCCGATAACAAGAAATATCGGTTTTAACCTGAATTTAAGATTCTAATATTAAAATCTACTAGCATGAAAAAGACATTCTTAAAAATTATATATGCGGCCGGAGCAGTTTTCATTGGTTCCATTATGCCGTCGTGCGATACACAGGAGCTGGCCGATCTGAACAAAAATCCAAATCAGATCGAATATGTTATCCCTCAGTATTCTTTTACTGCAGCTGTTATGGCTAGCGCACCAGCTCAAAACTATGGTGCAATTGCCCAGGGCCTTCAGTATTATTCTTCTTACAAGGAAGTTCCCGCAATTGGAGATAAATTCTATGCTTTTGGTGGTACAGCCGGTGATTTCAATGTATACAACAATCAATTAAACAGGATTTTACAGTTAAATACCCAGATCCTGGGTGCAGAAAACGTGAATAAAAGAGCTGCATGTGAAATCCTCAGGATTCTTGCTTTCCATGTGCAAACTGACTTAATGGGCGACTTGCCTTATACCGAGGCAATGAAAGGTAACACCGTACTGAAACCGGTTTATGATACCCAGGAAAGTATCTATACGGCTATGTTAAATGAGCTTAGTGCCGCTCTTCTTTCTATGGATGACAACCAGCCAAATGTTTTTGGAACGGCTGATCCATACTTTGCAGGCAGTATAGCAAAATGGAAAAAATTTGGCTATACCCTGATGCTTCGTCTCGGAATGCGTCTTTCAGATGTTCAGCCTGCACAGGCTAAGATCTGGGTTGAAAGAGCTGTTACCGGAGGTGTTATGACAGCTAGTACTGATATTGCTTATCTTAAATATGCAAATATTACAGGCCAGATGAATCCAAATTCAAGTGGTATGATCAGTGGAAACTATGCAAGCCCGGGTGGTGATAATGTTGAAGGTGGCAAATGGGCAGCAAAGTTCATTGACTATCTGAAAACTACTCAGGATCCTCGTTTACCTGTTATTTCTGTTGTTTGGGTGCCTTCCGGAAGTACCTATACGGCAAATAATACCCCTGCAACACAGAGAGGTATGTTAAGTGGAAGTATCAATTCAAAACCAACTGATTTCGATACTTACTCTGAACCTTCTCTCCTTTTTATTGACCGTGGCGCTCCGATTATAACCATGGAACCTGCAGAAGCCTATTTTATAATAGCAGAAGCAGCATTGAGAGGATGGAGTGTAGGTACTACTGCAGAAGCAGCTTATAATAGTGGCGTTCGCGCAGCTATGGATCATTGGAAATTGTGGCCTGCCGTAACGCCTCACTCAGGTGTTATCTCCACTGCTGCTGTTGATGCTTACCTTGCACTTAATCCTTATCTTTCAGGAGGAACGTTCGCTCAACAACTTGAACAGATCTCAACCCAGAAATGGGTATCTATGGTTGGAAATGATTATGAAGTATATTCCAACTGGAGACGCACTAAATACCCTGTCTTTAATTATGCCAACTGGACTAATACCCTCGGGGTAAAAGTTTCCTATCCCGGCAATGTAACTGCAGGAAAAATGTGGAGAAGATTCTCTCTTCCAATCGCCGAACGAAATGTAAATCCTGATAATTACTATGCAGCAATTGCACGACAGGGCTTTTCAGAAGAGACAGTAGACCTGCTTCAGGGCAGAATGTGGTGGGATGTTGGTCCTGGCACAGGTCAGAATTAATAAACTTTTATGATATAGCTGATCTCCGCAATCAAACATTAACACTATAAGGATATCAGCTGTATCACTGATTTAACAGCAAAAGGAGATTGACAACGATCTCCTTTTGTTATTTTTGTATATGAATAAACAAATAATCAATAAAATGAAACGCAGGGAAATTATTAAAAGGTTATCAGCATTACCATTAGCCGGCAGTTTTCTCTCAATGGAACCTATCTTTTCCAATTCGCTTAAAGAAAATGGAATTGATCCTTTCGAATTACCAGTCAGCTCAATAACTCCAGGGCAGGAAGGCCCTCTCATTGCCGGTCCCCAGATATATCAGTCTATCGGCGTTGAGCCGGTTATCAATTGCAGAGGTACCATTACTGCTATCGGTGGTTCCTTAGAGTTGCCTGAAGTACGAAAGGCAATGGACTTCGCTGCCCAGAATTTTGTTCAGCTCGATGAGCTGGCGATGGCAGTAGGTAAGCGCTTAGCTGATCTGACAGGTGCTGAATGGGGTATGGTATCTGCAGGCTGTTCGGCAGGTATGAAACATATTACAGCAGCCTGTGTAACAGATGGAGATCCGGAAAAACTTATCCGTATTCCAAATCTGGAAGGGTTCGCAAAAACCGAAGTCATTTCACCAGGATATTCACGTAACCAGTATGACCATGCAATACGAAATATCGGAGTCAGAATTATTACCGTTGATACTATTGAAGAGCTACAGGATGCAATCTCTTCCCGTACAGCAATGATTTATCTCTTATCAGCTCATCCATCATACGAAATTGGCCCGCTGTCAATAGAAAGTATCTCCGCTGTTGCAAGACAAAGGAATATACCTGTCCTGGTAGATGCAGCCGCAGAAACCCTTTCCATTCCCAATATACATCTGCAGCGTGGCGCTACAATTGTTGCTTACAGTGGAGGGAAAGCAATCCGCGGTCCTCAGTGTGCAGGACTTATGCTGGGACGCAAGGATATTCTTCTGGGTGCCTGGCAGGCAAGCTCTCCTCACCACGGTCCCGGTCGCGATAACAAATTAGGTAAGGAGGAACATATCGGTATGCTCGCTGCCGTTGAGGCATGGATAAAGCGCGATCATGCCGGCGAAGAAAAAAACTGGGTCGCCTGGCTCAACAATATCTCCGACAGAATTAAAACAGTAAAAAGCGTTAATACGAAACTACAGGAGCCCACCGGTCTCGATAACAGAAGCGCTTTGCTAACGATAACCTGGGATCCGGCTCAGCTTAACATTACCTCTGAAGAGGTCGCAGAAGATTTCGCCAAAAACAAACCAAGAATTGCCCTTGGTTGCCGCAGCGATGAAAAAGCAGGAACAACTTCCCTTTCATTAAGCGCTCATATGATGTCGCCCGGTGATGACAAAACAGTTGCTGAACGAATTTATGAAATACTTTCACGGAAAAGGGCACCAAAAAATATTGAGACAAAAGTTCCTTCCACAAACATTACAGGTCATTGGAATGTAAGCGTTGAATATTATACAGGTAAAGGTGAACACCAGTTCTTTATCGAAAAACAGGAAGGCAAATGGCTTCAGGGATCGTATAAAAGCAGTTTTTCAATGCAGGATATTGCCGGAACTATTGAAGGAGATCAGATAAAAATGCTAAGCACTTATAACGCTCCTGGTGATTCAATTCTCTTTACTTTTGCCGGAACCATTGCTGATGATGTTATTTCAGGAATCCTCTATATGGGTGAATACCGCTCTGCAAAATTCTCAGCAAAGCGATCTTCTTCAAAGACCAGAAATATACCTGTCGCTATTCCTGATAATGGCCGAAGAAATGGCAATGCCTGGTAATTTTTTTTACTTTTTAAGTTATATTTACATGTAAAAATAATTCAGCTATGAAACGAAGAAATTTTATTTCAAAGAATTTAGCCTTAGGAGCAATTATTCCTGCTGCCTATGGTTCCATGGCCTTTTCAGATCAGAAAAACGATAACAAAAAAGCTCCCGCCGAGAAGGTTTCTGATGTAGTAATTGAAAGATTCTCAGAAGGTAAACCTCATAAGGGAAAAGTACTTGCGGTTATACAACCCCATTGCGACGACATACCTATTTATGCTGCCGGTACCGTGGCTAAACTTATTTATGAAGGTTATACCGGGTATCTGATCAGAACTTCAAACGATGAAGCAGCCGGCTCCGGAGCAACTACAGGTGAAAGATTTTTAAATAATGAAAAAGACAATGAGGCTGTTGCAAAAGTTTTAGGCCTTGAAAAGACTTATGACCTGAATTACAGCAACCATAGGATGGACGAATATAATATTCAGGAGATTAAAGGAAGGCTGATTTTTCTTTTCAGGCTGCTGAAAATAGATACTCTGATCTGTTACGATCCATACGGACAATATGAAGAAAATCCCGACCATTATGTTACAGCAAGGGCAGTTGAAGCAGCTCGCTGGATGGCAGGTATGGGAACCGATTACCCTGAACAGCTGGAAGTTGTAAAACCTCATACTGTTACTGAAATGTACTATTTCGCCAGAGGTCCTCAGATTGTGAACAGGGTTGTGGATATCAGCAAATTCATAGATAAAAAGGTAGAAAGCAATATCGTTTGCAAAACACAGGGACCGGGTGGAGATACCGGCGCGAGACTAAGAAAAAGCCTTGCAGCTGAAGGAAAAAAATTGCCAATTCTTGGTAACGACGATAAGACAGCCAACTTTAATTACATAAAAGAATTTGTACTTGATCTTGATAAGGCAAATGGCACGAAATACGGTCTGGAATGGGCTGAATGTTTTCATTACATTGGCCCTGCTCCTTCTGTGTTAAATGAATATATACTTAAGAATGCCGTTCCTCTTTAAACCGTTTTCAGACCTTAAACGACCATTGTTAAAAGTAAAACATAACTGTATGAAACTGACCGGAAAAATTGCTGCCCTTTTTGTAATTGCACTTTGCACATCATTTAGTAATCCTAAGGGATTAATATTCATTGAAGCTGAAAACTTCTCTGAACCCGGCGGGTGGGTACTCGATCAGCAAGCAATGGATGTAATGGGGTCACCATATATTCTTGCTCATGGAAATGGAATTCCTGTAAATGATGCAAAAACTTCAATTAATATTCCTTCAAAGAATAATTATCGGGTTTGGGTAAGGACACGTGACTGGGTAGCCCCATGGGGTGCAGAAGGTACCCCGGGAAAATTTCAGCTATTGATCGCAGGCGTTCCTCTTAATACCACCTTCGGAACAGAAGGTGCTGATTGGCACTGGCAGGATGGCGGAATAGTTCAGTTGAAAAAAGGAGGAAATGAAGTCTCCTTGCACGACCTTACAGGCTTTGAAGGTAGATGTGATGCCATAATTTTCGCAGAAGATCTCCGGTTTATACCTCCCACTGAAAAAAAAGCATTAAATGATTTCCGCCATAAGAACTCCGGACTTGCATCCGAACCCGGTGATGCCGGCGAATTTGACCTTGTCGTTGTAGGTGGCGGTATGGCAGGCAGTTGTGCGGCATTAAGCGCTGCACGACTCGGTTGCAAAGTAGCATTAATACAAAACAGACCTGTGCTCGGTGGGAACAATAGCTCTGAGGTACGCGTCGGGTTGTCGGGTTTAATATTTCAGTCCCCATATCCAAAACTGGGTCTAATGGTTGACGAAATAGGGCCAGTCGGATATTGGGAGTTATGGGAAGCTTACCGCGATCCGGATTCTCCGAGAGGAAAGAGGATCCTCGAAATTATTGCCGCCAACCCCGAGAAAAAGGTTCATAACGCCGGACCAGCAAGTAATTATGACGACGTTAAGAAAATTGAAGTTATTGAAAATGAACCTAATATCAAACTTTTTCTCAACACGCATGTTTTTCAGGCTGAGAAAGAAGGAGACCGGATAATTTCTGTTACAGCCAAGAATATTGTCTCGGGAAAGGAGTTTAAATTCAAAGGAAAATTATTTGCTGATTGTACCGGCGATGGAAATCTCGGGTACCTGTCAGGCGCCGATTTCAAAGAAGGAAGGGAAGCAAGAGCAGAGACCGGAGAGTCGCGGGCCCCTGAAATAAAGGATAATCTCGTGATGGGAACATCTGTGCAATGGTTTGCAGAAAGACAGGATGAGATTTCAGAGTTTCCCGACTGTCCCTGGGCAGTTCAATTCGATGAAACGACAGCTCACAAAGTTACCCGCGGCGACTGGGATTGGGAAACAGGACTTAACCGCGATCAGATTTCTGAGGTTGAATTCATTCGCGACTATGCTTTCCGTGTTACTTACGGGAACTGGGATTTCGTGAAAAACAAAAGTATTGACAAAATAAAATTTGCCCATCAGAAATTAGCATGGGTTGCCTATATAGGAGGAAAACGTGAATCGCGACGTCTTATGGGCGACGTAATCCTTATGGAACAGGATGTTCTTAATCAGACCCTTTTCCCCGATGCATCCTTTACCACAACCTGGGGAATTGATCTTCATTATCCTACAAAACCTAAAGACTTTTCAGGAGAAGCTTTCCGCTCTACAGCCGATATTAAAGATATTCAGCCATATTCAGTACCCTACCGGTGTCTGTATTCACGAAATGTCAGCAATCTGTTTATGGCAGGACGTAATATAAGCGTAACTCATGTTGTGCTGGGCACAGTAAGAGTAATGAGAACCGGAGGAATGATGGGTGAAGTTGTGGGTATGGCGGCATCAATATGTACTAAAAACAATGCTTCTCCACGCGATGTCTACCAGAATTACCTGAATGATCTGAAGAAACTCATGACGGAAGGTGTTCCTTCCAAAAGCCAATAAAGAGAATCAGAAATATCTCTTTTGATAATCAATTACCTATTAATTTAAAATCTGTATAGCAATGGCGGGAAGAGACTTCAGAAAGCAAACTTCAATATTGATAACTGCTTTCCTTATTTCATTCATTTTAACAGGGAATGAGAAAACATCAGCACAACCTGTCCGCTTCGGAATTTGTACTGATGTCCATAAAGACATTATGCACGATTCAGATGCCCGTCTGACTGAATTTATCATGGAAGCATCCAAATTGAAACCAGACTTTATTATAGAGCTCGGAGATTTCTGCAGACCATACGATTACAACCTTGATTTCCTGAAGATCTGGAACAATTTTCCGGGAGCAAAATATCATGTAATAGGGAACCACGAGATGGATGGCGGTTTCACGAGAGAACAGGTAACCACTTTCTTCAATTCTCCCTCCAGATATTATTCTTACGATAAAAATAGTTTTCATTTTATCGTGCTAGACGGAAATGATCTGAACCCTTCACCTGATAAAGCTTCCGGTTATGCACGCTACATCGGCAGTGAACAAAAAAAATGGTTGGCTGCCGATCTTAAATCCACTAAACTTCCGGTTATCATCTTCTCGCACCAGTCACTCGAGAGCGAGGGGATTGAAAACAGGCAAGAGATACGGACTATTCTTGAAGATGAGAACAGCTCAGCCGGATTCACAAAAATAATTGCCTGTTTTAGCGGGCATCATCATACTGATTATGCCACAAAGATCAACGGGATCAATTATATCCAGATCAACAGTATGTCGTATTCGTGGGTTGGTGAAAAGTACGGGACCATTAGGTACAGTAAAGAAATTGACAGTAAATTTCCCTGGATAAAATTTACGATTCCTTACAAAGACCCACTCTATGCTTTTGTGGAGATCAACGATAAAGCTATAATAATTAAAGGAAGAAAAAGCTCATTTATCGGACCGGGTCCTGATGAATTAGGAATACCTGAGCGGCCTGAGAATGACAAAATTACTCCGGTAATTTCCAGCAGAAAGATATTGCGTTAATGACCAATCAACTCTTCCAGAAGAGTTTCATCTCATCATCCTTTAATATTTTATCATGGTCGAGCAGCCAGCGTAGTACTTTAATTACTTTATCTTCCGAATGACCGATTAATTTTACAAGCTCTTCCGCATCAGGATTTTTATCTGCAAGTATTGTTTTAATCTCTTCAAGAATCAGGTCGAACTCATATTTGCTGAGATCCAGCTCATTTCTGTCGCGGCATACATCACAGATACCACACCGGTCAGACTCTTCACCAAAATAATCGAGAAGGGTTACCGACCTGCAACGGTTATCAGAATCTGCATATTCGATCATCCTGTTAAGTCTGACCTCATATTTTTCTTTTACGTGAAGATAATTATCAGGCGATATCAATAATGCCTTACGTTCAAGCCGCTCCTCAGTAAAGATCACAAGAGCCGTCTTTTTACCTGGAATATATCGAATGATTTTGTACGAAGACAATTTCATGAGATACTGGTAGATAGTGTTACGCGAGGCAGCTGATTTTCTTGAAAGTGTCTCTTCATTAATCGGAACAAATTCGGAGAACATCCCGGTATATGATCTGAGAAGAAGTTTTATAAATCCGTCAAACGATTCATTCGCCACCTGAAATTTATAAAGATCATCACGGCTTACAATAAAATGTACCCTCGATGGATTATTTATCTCCTCGGTTATTTCCACATAACCTTCCCGCTGAAGGAACTGAAGGCTGTTAAAAGTTTCAATAACAGGTAACCGGAATTTTGAAACAAAATCAGACATATTAAAATCAAAAACATTGTCTTTTCCTGAGCCAAGGGGTACCTGAAGGAAATTACATAACGCCTCATAGGTATCTTTTATCTTTTCAACCGGAGGAAACTTCTTCCTTATTGTATCTGTAAGCCTGCTTTTATCCGCCGGCGAATATAGAAGTACGGCAAATGCAGGCTTGTTATCGCGGCCCGCCCTCCCGCTCTCCTGAAAATAGTTTTCTATCGAATCAGGTATATCCCAATGAATTACAAACCGAACCTCAGATTTATCAATACCCATTCCGAAAGCATTCGTCGAAACAATTACGCGGGTCTCTCCAATGGTCCATGAGGCCTGCTTTTTATCGCGAAGCTCATCCGTCAGTCCTGCATGATAAAAATCTGCGCTGATGCCGTTTGAAACAAGAAGTTCTGCAACCTCTTTGCATCTTTTCCTGCTTCGGACATATACGATGCCGCTTCCCTTTGCCTTCAGGAGTGTTTTTATAAGGTAGGCGCTCTTATCTTCAACCTTCCGAACCAGATATGAAATGTTTTTCCTGTCGAAACTGGTTCTGAGAACATTTTTTTCTCTGAAAGCCAGCTTCAGCATAATATCCTCAATAACCTGGGGAGTTGCTGATGCTGTAAGGGCAATGAAAGGAACTTTCGCGGAAATATGGTCCCTGAGTGATGCTATTTTGAGATAAGAAGGTCTGAAATCGTACCCCCATTGAGAGATGCAATGAGCCTCATCAATTGCTACCAGAGAAAGGTTTAACCTTCCTGCCTTACCCTGAAACATCCTTGTTGAAATTCTCTCAGGCGATACATAAAGAAATTTATAATCACCATAAATTGCATTCTCAAGAGCTATGTCAATCTCCTCTCCCGACATCCCGGAATGGATAGCTATAGACTTTATCTCAAGACTATTCAATCTGCTGATCTGATCCTTCATCAGTGCAATAAGGGGAGTGATAACCAGACATATTCCTTCATGAGCTAGAGCCGGAACCTGAAAAGTGAGTGATTTTCCGCCCCCTGTGGGCATGAGTCCGAGAGTATCCCTTCCTCCGGCAACAGATTTAATAATCTCCTCCTGGAGAGGTTTGAATGAAGCAAATCCCCAATACTTAGTCAGGATCTGTTTATAAGGTTCGATATTAAAGGCTGGTTGCACTTATACAAATGTAATAACTGTAATTCAATTTTTTATGAAGGTTTTAATTAATGAGTTGTTTTAAGAGTGCTGATTTTTTCGTAATTTGCGCCAGCAAAAACTTAAAAGCTCATCTGATGTCATTTTTAACCGATAAGATACTGTTTGAAGGATTAACTTTTGATGATGTTCTTCTTGTTCCTTCATATTCCGAGGTACTTCCAAGAGAAGTCGATCTCAGCTCAATGTTCACAAGAAACATCCGTTTAAATACCCCTGTTGTTTCGGCAGCTATGGACACGGTAACTGAAGATGACCTCGCAATTGCCATCGCGCGTGAAGGAGGGATCGGCGTTATCCATAAAAACATGTCGATCGAGAAACAGGCAGCTCAGATAAAACGAGTGAAAAGGGCAGAGAATGTTATGATATTTGATCCTATCACCATCAACCTCGATGCTACCGTTGCTGATGCTATGAATCTGATGAGTGAGTACAAGATCGGAGGCATCCCGGTTATTGATAAAGATGGAATTCTGAAAGGAATTGTCACCAACAGGGACCTGCGATTCGAAAACAATCGCGCACGAAAGATAACCGAGGTTATGACAACCAGTCTGATAACAACAACTCACCAGACGAACCTCGAGGCAGCAGCAAGGATCCTTCAGAAACACAAGATTGAAAAACTGCCAATGATTGATGAATCGGGCAAACTATGTGGCCTTATAACCTACAAAGACATAACAAAAACCAAAGACAGGCCTAATTCATGCAAGGATGATAAAGGAAGACTCCGAGTAGCCGGTGCTGTTGGCATTGCGGCAGATACTCTGGATCGTGTTGAAGCACTTATCAATGCAAGCGTCGATGTTATATCTATAGATACTGCTCATGCACATACAAAAAGCGTTATTAACATATTAAGGGACATAAAAAGAAATTACCCGGGAATAGATGTTGTTGCAGGAAATATTGGTACTGCAGAGGCAGCTAAAATGCTTGTGAAAGAAGGTGCCGATGCTGTAAAAGTCGGTATCGGACCGGGCTCAATCTGCACTACAAGAGTTATTGCAGGCGTGGGTATTCCACAGCTCTCGGCAATATACAATGTTGCAAAAGCTATTGAAGGTTCAGGAGTTCCTGTGATAGCCGATGGCGGTATCAGGTATTCAGGCGATATAATCAAAGCAATTGCAGCTGGAGCTGATTCGATTATGGCAGGTTCACTCTTTGCCGGAGTTGAAGAATCGCCGGGTGAAACGATCATCTATAACGGACGTAAGTTTAAGGCCTACAGAGGTATGGGCTCTATTGAAGCCATGCAGCAGGGTTCAAAGGATCGCTATTTTCAGGATATTGAGGATGATATCAAAAAACTTGTTCCTGAAGGTATTGCTGCAAGGGTGCCTTTTAAAGGAAATCTTGCCGAAGTTATCTACCAGATGACAGGCGGATTAAGAGCCGGAATGGGTTATCTCGGAGCAAAAGATATTGCTACGCTGAAACGTGACGGTAAATTTGTACGCATTACCAACTCCGGAATTATTGAAAGTCACCCTCACGATGTGTCGATAACCCGCGAGGCCCCAAACTACAGCAGAAAATCATTTGAATAAAAGGTATCAGATATTCCTGATGAAGATAAAATCAGTTTTATTAATCCTTATTGTATTCCGTTTGCAGGTAATTTGTCAGCCTCAGACAACGGATAATAAGATAATAATGACTGTTGGCGACAGCAAAATTGAGTCGGGAGAGTTTATCAGGATGTATAAAAAAAATATGGAGCCGGGAAAACCGGTTAATATCAATGACTACCTGCAGCAATATATTCTTTTTAAACTAAAAGTAGCTGATGCACTTGATAAAGGATATGATACTACTACAACTTTCAGAACTGAACTGAACGGATACAGAAGCCAGCTCGCCCAAGCCTATTTAACCGACACAGAAACAAAAGATAAATTACTAAAAAAGGCCTGGCAGAGATCTCTTTCCGAAATAAACGGATGGCATATATTAATTACCATGCCTCAGGATAATACACCTGAAGATACACTTAAAGCATGGCAAAAATCTTCTGACATCAGAGAACGAATAGTTAATGGTGAATCATTTGAACAGGTTGCAAGGAGTACTTCCGACGATCAGTCTGTTAAGGTTAATGGAGGAAATTTAGGCTATTTTACTGTATTCCAGATGGTAAAATCATTTGAGGATGCAGCTTATAATCTTAAGACCGGTGCGGTTTCAAAACCTGTAAGAACACCCTACGGCTACCATATTATTAAAGTAGCCGATAAGCGCCCCTCAAAAGGCAAAATTAAGGTGGCTCACATTATGAAAGCTGCCCCTCCCGGGATGAGTGAATTAGATGAATCAAAAGCAGAACAGGAAATATTTGATATTTATAAAAAGTTACAGGAGAAGACCCCATTCGGAGAGCTTGCAAAAGAATATTCCGACCATAAGGAATCCGCTGTAAAGGGAGGTGAACTTGACTGGTTCGGAGCAGGAGAGATTATAAGCGATTTTTCAGAAGCTGCATTTTCTATTGCAGATACAGGTAATTATTCCAAACCTGTCCGTACTATTTATGGTTGGCACATAATAAAGCTACTCGACAGAAAACCGCCCGGTACTTTTGAAGAATCAAAATCATTTCTGGAAAGCAAGATCAACCAGTCATATCTCAATTCTGTCAGCCGCAAGTCATTTGTTGAAAAACTGAAAAAAGAGTATAAATTCAGGCTCAGCCAAAATGTATATAACTGGTTTATAGCAAATACCGATTCACTAATAATTCACGGGCTTAAGAAATATGACCCCACTGCATTGCCATCAGGAAATATTTATTCATTTGCAGACCAGCATACCTCAACCAATCAGTTTGCAGATTATATTGAGAAGCGTGCTTCGGGCATTGTTACTGATGATTCGTCGCTATTTATCAGTCTCTCCATAGAATCGATTCTCTCCGATCAAATAATAAGCTATGAAAACTCCCGGCTTGAAACGAAATATCCGGAATTCCGCTATCTGATGAATGAATTTCACGATGGGATGCTTCTTTTTGAGATATCAGGTGAAAAGGTATGGAACAGGATAACAGAAGATTCTATTGGACTGAGAAGTTATTACGAAGATCATAAAAATACCTACCTTACGCCCCGCTCAATTGAGGCAAAAATTTATACCCTCAGATCAGCCAATGGTGAAAAATTATTGTCAGAAGCATATAAGAAATTTTCAAAGAAACCGGATACCGACAAACAGCTTCTTCAGAAATTTAATGAAGGAACAGATACTTTGCTGATTATTAAAGAGGGTAAATGGTTTAAAGGAGACGATCGCGATATTGATGGAATGCAATGGAATACAGGTATTCAATCAATTAACATACAGGGCTTTCCGTCGATGGTTCTGGTTAACAAAGTCCTCGAACCTGCACCTCTGAAATTTGAGGAAGTGAAAGGAGAAATGTTTACAGGTTATCAGGAACAGCTCGAGAGTGAATGGATAAAACAATTAAAGGAAAAATTTAGCGTTAAAGTAAACAATTCAGTTTTTGAAGAAGCAGAGAATAAGTTGAAAAATGAATAAAATCATAATTTTACTATCAGCTATCGTTTTTTTTGCCGCTTGCAGCAAGAAAAACAACACAATCAAAAGAATTCCGGTTGCAGAAGTGGGAAAAGTCATCCTCTATTATGATGAAATGCCCCAGCTTATTCAGCATGGTGTAAATGATGCTGACAGTATTGCCATAATTCAGAATTATATAAACAAATGGGCGAAAAGAAAGCTTCTGCTGCAGAAAGCTGAAGCAAATATATCAGCTGATTTAAAAAATGAAATAGCCGGGCAACTGGAAGAGACTAGAACCAACTTAGTTATTTATCAGTATCAGAGGCAGATAATGCTGGAAAAGATGGATACTATCCTCACTGAAGCAGAACTTGAAAAATATTATGCTTCTAATGGTAAAAGTTTTGTTCTTGGTTCGAACATTGTTAAAGCTCTGTTTATTAAATTGCCTGTTTCAACACCTGACCTTTACAAGATAAGAGCCCTCGCCCGCTCAAATCAGCAGAAAGATCTTCAGCAACTTGAAAGTTACTGTTATCAGGTTGCAGATATATTTGATGATTTCAATGAAGAATGGGTACCAATGGACAGACTTTCAGTTGAATTAAAGCAGGAGATTGAAAATGAAGAAAATTTTCTGAAGTATAATACCTTTTTAGAAACCAGAGATTCAGCATCTGTCTGCCTGGTAGCAATCAGAGATTTCAGGCTCCGCTCTGCTCCTGCCCCCTACGAATATGTAAGAAATGATATAAAAAGAATCATCTGGAATACCAGAAGGTTCCAATTTATCCAGTCTCTCGAGAATGGAATATATAATGAAGCACTTAAAGAAAATAGTTTTAAGATATACTGATAATGATGATGAAAAATTTAAGATTCGGCCTGGTCCTGATAAGTTTGTTTCTCCCTGGTGTATTAACTGTAAACGCTCAGACTCTGGTAGAATCAATTGCAGCAATTGTAGGAAATGAAGTTGTCTATCTTTCAGACCTTGAGAGTACCATCACCGATCTTAAACGGGGCGGTAATAAAACCAGTATGGATCAGCTCAGATGCAATGTGTTTGAGGAGATGCTTATTTCAAAACTATTTCTTGATCAGGCAAGAATTGATAGTATCACAGTTACTGATGATGCAGTTGAAGGCGAACTTAATATGAGAATGAATGACGCTATCAGACGATCAGGCAGTGAAGAGGCCCTTGTAGCATATTTCAAGAAGAGCATGGTGGAAATCCGCAGGGACATAAAAAAGACTATGCTTGAACAGGAGGTAGTCAGAGAGGTACAAGGCAAAATTGCTGAAAACTTATCCATAACTCCTGCTGCCTTAAAAAAATTCTATTCATCAATTGAAAAAGACAGCCTTCCTGTAATTCCTGCAAAATATGAGATAAGTATAATCCAGATTGATCCACCTGATAATGAAGACAATAAGGCCGTTGCGCGTCAGAAACTACTTGACATAAGAGCTCAGATTCTTGGAGGGAAAAGCTTTAATGTGCTTTCAATTATGTACTCAGAAGATACCGAATCGGCAAAAAGAGGCGGGGAAATCGGATTCCTTACCAGAGGTGAACTTGAAAAACAGTACGCAGATGCAGCATTCAGTCTGACTAAAAATACCGTCTCTAAAATTGTTGAAACAAAATTTGGATTCCATATCATTCAGCTGATTGACCGAAAAGGTGAAATGGTAAATACCCGGCACATTCTTATCAGGCCACAGGTCAAACCGGAACAGTCAGAAAAAGCTATTGCAAAACTTGATAGTCTGGCCAGACTAATAAGAATTGACAGTCTGAAATTCAAAGATGCAGCTTTAAGGTTTTCGACACATAAAGACAGCAGAATTAATGGCGGAAAACTCGTAAGTGCAAATCCGTCAGAGAGAATCACCTGGTTTACGCTCGAAGAATTAAATACAGAGATGTATGTCAAAATCAGAGATATGAAAGTTGGTGAGATCTCCGACCCTTTCAGAACAACTGATGAGATTAATAATGTGGTATTCAGGATTGTCAGACTTGATAATGAATTACCGGCACACTCAGCAAATCTGAAAGATGACTATCAGATTATGTATAATGCAGCTTTGGGTGAATCACGTACAAAGATTTATGATAAATGGATTAAAGATAAAATTGAAATCACATATCTTAAAATAAGTGATGAATACAAATCATGCAACTTTTTGAAAAAAGTATGGCTGAAATAAAACTTTTTGGGCATCTTCTGAATTTAACTGAACTCAGGCATCTCTTATATGTTTTGATCTTGTTGGTTATTCCTTCAAATATTCAATCTCAGGATAAGACACCTTCCGAAAAAGGCGTCACAAAAATCGAAATCCTCAATGCTGAAAGCTGGGAGGTAAACGAAAATACTGATAAGGATCTTCAGCGCCTGTTGGGCAATGTTATCTTAAAGCATAAAGAGGTTACAATGTATTGCGATAGTGCCTATTATTACAAGAACAAAAACGTGGTAAATGCCTTCAGTAAAATACATATTGAACAAGGCGATACGCTCGATCTATATGGAGATTACCTCTTTTACGACGGAAAAAGCGAAATAGCCCTTGTTACCGGAAATGTAGAACTCATTGACAAGGAGACTCACCTATTTACCGATAAAATAGATTATGATGTAAAAAATAAAATTGCCAGATATAATAATAAAGGACGGATAATAAATGCCGACAATACTCTGACAAGCGTAATTGGTGTATATTATGTTTCCGAGAGTCTTTTCCATTTCAAGGACTCAGTCAAAATTGTAAATCCTGAATACGTAATGACTGCGGATACAATGGATTACAATACAGATACTGAAACTGCATTTTTTACTGGTCCCTCGGAACTTAAAGGCGACAGTATATATCTTTATTGTGAAAAAGGGTGGTACGATACTAAAAACGATATTACATCTATCTGGAAAAAAGCTATGATTGATAACAAAAAACAGATCATCCACGGTGATTCTCTGTTTTTTGATGACAAAACAGGCTTTGGCGAGTCATTTCGAAATGTAGTTATTGAAGACACTACAAATAACCTTATTGTAAAGGGAAATTACGCCTGGTATTTTAAACAACCGGAAAAGTTCATGGTAACTGATATGGCAATGTTTATTCAGGTTTCAAAAGGAGATTCCACTTTTGTACATGGCGATACAATCAGCGCGATTACAGTAACTGACACATCATCTATTGCTTACAGATTGATGAGAATATATTATGGATGTCGTGTTTTCAGCAATAACATGCAGGCCAAATGCGACTCACTCTCCTATTCATTTCAGGATTCGGTAATAAGACTTTACAAATCGCCGGTTATTTGGTCTGATGAAAATCAGCTGACATCCGACTCAATGGCAGTATTTACGAAAAACCGCCAGACAGAGAGACTCGAATTATATAATTCTGCATTCATAACAAGCAAGATAGATACAATAAGATTTAATCAGATCAAAGGCAAAAACCTTACAGGTTTTTTTAAGAATAATGAGATCTATAAAATCGATATAAAGGGTAATGGAGAGACAATTTATTATCTTCTTGACGGGGAAGATATAGCAGGAATAGATCAGACCAAAAGTGCCAATATTGTTGTGAATCTGGATAAGGGAAAGGTCTCTGAGATATTTCAGAATCAAAGTCCTGAAGGTTTTACTGATCCGCCGGAACCTTTAGTTCCCAAAGAGTTACGACTGCCAGGGTTTAACTGGTTCGACAGTCTGAGACCAAAACAGATGTCTGATATCTTTAAAAATTAAAAAAGAGGCTGATCTCATGAGAGTCAGCCTCTTTTTTAATATTCATCCTCATTAAAAAAGAAGTCATCTTTACTTGGATAATCAGGCCAGATATCTTCGATACTCTCATATATATCACCCTCATCCTCAATTTCCTGCAGATTCTCAATAACTTCCATCGGTGCACCTGACCTGATTGCAAAATCAATCAGCTCATCCTTAGTTGCAGGCCATGGAGCATCCTCAAGTTTTGATGCCAGTTCAAGAGTCCAATACATATTTTCCTGATTAAGTTAACCTTTATACAAAGTCTGCAAATATATATATTATTTTATTTATAAAACAATATCATTTTAAAGTATTTTAACATTTCAAACAGACCACTTAATTTCCTCAATATCAAGCTCTAAACCTACTTTTCTTGATAAGACGAATAGAAAATCAGACAATCGGTTAAGGAATTTATTAACTAATTCAGGTGTTTCTTCTGCTTCATTAAGTCGTAATACTGCCCGTTCGGCCCTGCGGCATACACATCGGGCTATATGACAATATGATACAAGGGTATTTCCTCCGGACAAAATAAAGTTTGTCAATGGAGGTAATGACTCCTCCATTTTATCTATTTCTTCTTCAATTATTGAGATACAGTCAGCAGCGGGTAAATACTTTCTGCTGTTGCTGTTTTCACGGTCGTAAGCCAGTGCAGCAGCACAAATCATAAGCTGATTCTGGATATAGATAAGCAATTCTCTTCGTTGATGGTTTTCTTTATGATCCCTTAATAAACCAATCCAGGCAATAAGTTCATCAACAGATCCATAGGCTTCCACACGAATGGAATGTTTTTTGACCCTTCGCCCTCCCGATAAGGAGGTAGTTCCATCATCACCTGTCAGGGTATAGATCTTCATTTATTAAATTTGATTTTCTGAAAAACGACTGAAAATGAGCACTATGCTTTTACATATTTTTCATTGCGGTAATCCTGAGATACCTCGCCGTCAAAGAGTCTTATTATGCGGGCAGCATGCTTGGCTATGTCCTCTTCATGTGTTACAACAATAACAGTATTTCCCTGTCTGTGAATTTCATCAAGCAGCCCCATTATATCTATTGAAGTCTTACTATCGAGGTTACCTGTTGGTTCATCGGCAAGAATAATTGACGGTTTATTTACAAGAGCACGGGCAATTGCAACACGCTGACGCTGGCCTCCTGATAATTCATTTGGCTTATGGGTCATACGGTCAGCAAGTCCCACCTGCACAAGGGTTTCGATTGCTACTTTTTCTCTTTCGGCTTTAGCTACACCGGCATATATCAGAGGAAGGGTTACATTCTCCAAAGCAGAATAGCGCGGAAGAAGATTAAAAGTCTGAAAGACAAAACCTATCTCCTTATTTCTTATTTCCGCAAGATAATCATCCTCCATTTTGCTTACATCAGTACCGTTAAGAATATAGCTGCCGCTTGAGGGAGTGTCGAGGCAGCCAAGAAGGTTCATGAGAGTAGATTTTCCTGATCCTGATGGCCCCATAATGGCAACATACTCATTCCTTTCAATATTAATAGATACCGACCGTAAAGCCCTGACTATCACTGATCCTACCTGATAATTTTTGACAATATTGTGAATCTCAATTACTTTGTCCATAACACTTGAAATTTGAATTTCCGAAATTATATTAAATAAGTCAATTTAGAAATAATAAACACTTAATATTTGTTAATACCTGATTATATAGTCATTATGAGTCATTCCTTCCCTGAAAAAGACCATACCCATTCTGAATAAATCAATTGTAAATGTGACCTTTTCATAGCTTTTTATCTCCTTCCATGCCTCTTCCATCTCCTCAGAATAATTTATATCATCAATCACTATCACTGATTTGCTGTCACATACGCCAGCTATATAGTAGAAATAATCAAGCAGTGGTCTCTTCCTGTGGTCACCATCAATAAAGACCATCCCCGGTTTATTATCCGGATTTATTATAAGAGGCAGGATCTCAGCGAAGGGCCCGGTAAATACTTCTATGTTATCTATTCCCGCCTCCGAAAAATTTTCAATGGAAATATTTGCGCAGACAGAAGATCCTTCTACTGTTTTAACTTTCGTATCTTTTGCTGCTGCCATATACATTGTACTTATTCCAAAAGAGGTACCCAGTTCCGCAATGAATGGATTCCCAAATTCTGAGGCAAGGTTGGAAAGTAAAACCCCATACTTCCGGGGTACCGGTGAATTTCCCGCAATTCCTGATACTTTTCTCAGATTCGTTTTCATCCTCTCCTGCCCTGTTCCAAGATCATTTACAACTATGCTCCTGCCATCAGCAATCAGCTTCTTTCTTATCTTCTCAATTCTAAAGACAATGTCACCATCAATTTTATTCCGGAAGATCCTTGAAACAAGATCATAAACGAAAGGACTATGAATTCCATGCCCCTTCCTGTTATCGGATAAAAGTATGTATTTCAGATATTTAAAAACCCTAATAAAAATCATTTCACTATTGGTAAGTATAATTAGGACAGCTTTTCAAAAATAGTTATTTTCGGTCAACATTTTAGAATCAGGATTCGTCGTATCAATGAAGGACCGGAAATTATTTTCACCGGTTTTCTTATCTATCATATTAAAGTGAAGAGGGAAAATGTACAGGCTTCTGAGATATGGCACCTAAAAAATATTTTTTACATTATTACAGGTTATTTATTAATCAGTTTTTCCCGGAATGGTTATTCAGGATTTTCTCGATACCAACATTACATATCTGTCAGGAGTTGGCCCGGTAAGAGCTGAACTGCTTAACAAGGAGCTGAATATCTTTACTTACAGAGATCTTCTTTATAACTTTCCTTACAGATATATTGACCGGACAAAGTTTTATAAAATCAATGAACTGGATCCTGATCTTCCTTTTGTCCAGATTAAAGGGGTAATTAAGGGCTATTCCACAGAAGGTCAGGGACCGGGTAAAAGGCTTGTTGCTGAATTTAAGGATGAAACAGGATCGGTTAAACTGATCTGGTTTAAAGGAGGAAAATGGATAACCGGAAACTACATCCCGGGAGTAGAGTTTATTGTTTTCGGAAAACCGGGTGTATTCAACGGAACCATAAATATTATCCACCCCGAAATTGAAGCAGTCAATAAAATGGCGGAAAGGCTGAACTCTGCCCTTCAGGCACAGTACAGTACTACTGAAAAACTCAAGAACCAGTTCATAACATCCAAAACAATAAGCAAATTTACAGGTACCCTTCTGAATCAGTTAAAGTCGAGGCTGCCTGACAACCTGCCTGAATATCTTGTTTCAAAGTATAAACTTATGGATCTTCACGATTCAATCCATAAGATCCATTTTCCGTCTGATCCCGCTGAACTGGAAAAAGCCAGATATCGTCTTAAATTCGAAGAACTTTTCTATATTCAATTGAACCTTTTAAGATTTAAGACCAACAGGAATCTTAAATTAAAGGGGTTTGTGTTTTCAAGTGTGGGCGATAATTTCAATAATTTCTATTATAACAATCTGCCTTTCACCCTTACTGAAGCACAAAAGCGGGTAATAAAAGAGATCCGGAAAGATCTTGGATCAGGGAGACAGATGAACAGGCTGCTGCAGGGCGATGTAGGAAGCGGCAAAACACTGGTTGCCCTTATGAGCATGCTAATAGCGATAGATAATGGCTATCAGGCCTGCATTATGGCTCCAACCGAGATTCTTGCCAACCAGCACTTTCAGACAATAACCCGGCTGCTTGAAGGGATCAATCTTAAAATCTCTCTTCTTACCGGTTCTTCAAAAAAAGCCTCACGCAAATCAATAGCAGAATCGCTTCTCGACAGCTCTCTCAACATTCTGATTGGCACTCATGCACTTCTTGAAGACAATGTTCAGTTCAGCAATCTAGGACTCGTAATAATAGATGAACAGCACAGGTTTGGAGTTGCCCAGAGAGGGCGGCTCTGGCAGAAAAACCTTAATCCTCCCCATATTCTGGTAATGACAGCTACCCCCATTCCCAGAACACTGGCAATGACACTTTACGGTGACCTTGATGTTTCCGTAATAGATGAACTACCCCCGGGTCGGGTTCCTGTTAAAACAATGCATTTTACTGATTCAGAAAGGAATAAAGTATTTGGGTTCATCCGGAATCAGATTGCCGAACATCGACAGATCTATGTTGTCTACCCTCTTATCAAGGAATCTGAAACAATGGATTATAAAGACCTTGAGGATGGATGGGATACCTTCTCAAGAGTCTTTCCTGCACCAAAATACTGCATCAGCATTGTTCATGGGAAAATGACCCCGGCCAACAAGGAGGTTTCTATGAAATTGTTCAAAGATGGCCATGCTCATATTCTTATCGCCACAACGGTTATTGAGGTTGGTGTTGATATTCCGAATGCCACTGTAATGATCATCGAAAGTGCGGAAAGATTTGGCCTCTCACAGTTGCATCAGCTTAGAGGGCGCGTTGGACGAGGGGCTGACCAGTCGTATTGTATTCTTATGAGCTCTGAAAAATTATCAAAAGAGGCAGCCAAAAGAATTGAGGTTATGATAAGAACCAACGATGGTTTTGAAATTGCTGAAACCGATCTCCAGCTGAGAGGCCCCGGAGATATTGAAGGTACGCAACAGAGCGGAATCCCATTTGACCTTAAGATAGCCAACCTGAGCAAAGATGGCCGCATAATTGAATATGCAAGACATATTGCCGAAGGGATTCTTACAGATGATCCACTGCTTGAAAAAAATCAGAACCAGATTCTTATAACTGAACTAAAAAGGCTTTTCAGCAAGCTGCAGTCGTGGAGCAACATAAGTTAGAACTGACTATTTAAAATAAGAATAAATTACAGAATGATTCGAAATAGTGACAAAAAGCAGCATAGAATTCACCTATTATGATAAATTTTACACCTTGAAATTTCCAGAATAGTTAATGAAGAATTCAGATAATCCGGGGACCATTCATCATACAGGTGTTGTACAGAAGGTTGATAACAAAACTGTTACGGTAATAATAACTGCCGTATCAGCCTGCTCAGGATGCCATGCAGAAGGGTCTTGTACTTTGTCGGGAAAAGAAGAAAAAATCGTCGACGTCGCAGGAACTTATAACGTAAAACCAGGCGACTCAGTTACTGTACTGATGGACCTGTCAATGGGTTACACTGCTCTCGTTTTAGGTTATATTTTTCCGCTGGCAACAGTTATACTGAGTCTTCTAATTCTTATTTCGGCCAGGGTTCCGGAATTAATTGCCGGTCTGGCTTCCCTGACGTTTCTTATTCCTTATTATATTATCCTCTGGCTTTTCAGAAAACGGATTAATGAGAAATTTACATTTACGCTAAAAGTTTAACCAATGAGTTCTACGATTCTGATTACAATTATAAGTCTGAGCCTTCTTGCCCTGATATCAGCTGTAATACTTTATTTCGTTGCACAAAAGTTTAAAATTTCCGAAGATGCCCGGATTGACGAAGTACAGGCTATTCTGCCTGCTGCCAATTGTGGTGGCTGCGGGTTTGCCGGATGCCGTAATTTCGCAGAGGCACTTGTTCAGGCTGAAACCTTTGATGGGCTGAATTGTCCGGTCGGAGGTGCTGAAGCAATGGGACTGGCTGCTAAAATACTCGGGAAAGTTGCTCCTTTTGTTGATCCGCTTACAGCAGTTCTGTTATGCAACGGAACTCCTGAATTCCGACCCCGTACTTCAATATACAACGGAGCTTCAGATTGCAGGATATCTCACAACCTGTATATTGGCGAAACAGATTGCAGCTATGGATGCCTGGGAAATGGCGATTGCGTCAGAGCTTGTACCTTTGATGCAATGTATATGAATAACGCAACTGAATTGCCTGTGATTACCGATGATAAATGTGTTGCATGTGGCGCCTGTGTGAAAGCATGTCCACGTAATCTGATAGAACTGAGAAAAAAGGCGAAGAAAGAGAGAAAACTATATGTTGCCTGCTCTAATTGTGATAAGGGAGGACCAGCTAAAAGAGCCTGCAGTGTTGCCTGTACCGGCTGCACCAAATGCCTGAAGGTTTGTGAATTCGGAGCAATAACCATCGAAAATAATCTTGCATACATCGATGCGACAAAATGTACATTCTGCAGAAAATGTGTATCAGAATGCGCTACCAGCTCAATAATCGAGATTAACTTTCCGTCAAAAAAACCAAAAGCTGAAGTTTTAGCTGAGTCGGTTAACGGATAACATAATTAATAATCTAAAGGATAAGAAATTGAAAACATTTCCAAGCGGAGGTATTCACCCGCCCGAAAACAAACTGACAGCTGAGATGGCAATTGCCTCTCTTCCTGCTCCTGAAAGCGTTACAATTCCTGTTTCTCAGCACATAGGCGCTCCTGCGACAATAATTGTAAATAAGGGTGATTATGTAAAAACAGGACAGATTATTGCCACAAGCAAAGGCTTTGTATCGTCAAATATTCATTCTTCAGTATCCGGAAAGGTAAATAAAACAGATACTGTAATCGACACAACAGGATATAAGCAGACTGCCGTTTTTATTGATGTTGAAGGTGATGAATGGATAGAGACAATAGACAGAAGTGATGAAATTGTTTCAGAGATAAAGCTATCTTCCGACGAGATTATAGAAAAATGTCTTGAGTCGGGTATTGTTGGTCTTGGTGGAGCAACATTTCCCTCACACATTAAACTTAAGGTTCCTGCGGGTAAAAAATGTGATTTTCTAATTATTAACGGAGTAGAGTGCGAGCCGTTTCTTACATCCGACTATCGTCTGATGGTTGAAAAAGGAGAAGAGATCCTTATCGGGGTTACTATACTCATGAAAGCGCTGGGTGTCGATAAAGCTATGTTCGGAATTGAGAATAATAAACCTGCTGCAATAAAACATCTTACAGAGCTTTCAAAAAAGTTTAAAGGGATTTCGATTCATGCTCTTAAAGTCAAATATCCTCAGGGTGCGGAAAAACAGCTGATCAAGGCACTGATAAACCGGGAAGTACCAGCTGGTCATCTTCCTGTGGACGTGGGTGCAGTTGTTCATAATGCAGGTACTGCCTTTGCGGTTTATGAAGCTGTTCAGAAGAATAAGCCGCTTTTCGAAAGAGTGGTTACAATAACAGGAAAAACGATGACCCGGCCGGGAAACTTTTTAGTAAGAACAGGTACACCGGTAAGAAAGCTTATTGAGGCTGCAGGAGGTTTGCCGGCTGATACAGGAAAAATAGTGAACGGTGGCCCCATGATGGGGAAAGCAATTAATAACATTGATGTTCCGGTTGTGAAGGGAACTTCAGGTATAATATTGTTTCCCGCTAATGAATCAGAGAGAGCAGAAATTAACCCGTGTATCAGATGTGCCAGGTGCATCTCAGTATGCGCTCTTAAACTCGAACCATTTCTTCTTATGACACTCTCTGAAAAAAACATGTTTGAGAGAGCTGAACAAGAGGGAATTACAAATTGTATGGAATGTGGTTCGTGCAGTTATTCGTGTCCTGCCGGACGACCAATACTTGATTATGTCAGGCTTGGAAAAGCAACTGTTAACAGATTGGCACAGGAACGAAAAATGCAACAAACAGCAACAAATTAATATTTATGAGTAATCTGCTAAATATATCACCGTCGCCTCATACACACGGAAAGGATACAACAAAAAAGCTGATGTACGGGGTAGTTCTTGCTCTGATGCCCGCTCTGTTCACATCCGTATTTTATTTCGGAACAGGGGCTGTAATAGTTACATTGACCTCTGTTATCTCCTGCATAACCTTTGAATACCTTATTCAAAGGTTCATTCTTAAAAAGCCAATATCAATTACCGACGGATCAGCAATTGTAACCGGCCTTCTTCTTGCCTTCAACCTGCCGTCAAATATTCCGGTTGCAATAATAATCATCGGAAGCTTAATCGCAATTGGTGTTGCAAAAATGACCTTTGGCGGATTAGGAAACAATCCTTTCAATCCTGCACTTGTGGGACGTGTTTTCATGCTTATCTCCTTTCCTGTCCAGATGACGAGCTGGCCTGTTCCTGCCGGCTTTGGTACCGGTTATCTAGATGCTGTAACAGGGGCAACTCCTCTGGCAATAATCAAAGAGGGTTTAAAGAACGGTGAATCATTGTCCGGGCTGATGGAAAAAATTCCCTCAGCATTTCAGATGTTTATGGGGAAAATGGGCGGATCAATGGGAGAAGTTGCAGCCTTTGCCTTATTAATCGGATTTGTATATATGCTTTATAAAAAGATAATTACATGGCACATACCTGTTTCAGTAATCGGCTCCATTGCACTTTTTACATCCATCTTATGGTTAGTAAATCCTGAGCTAAATGCTGATCCTCTCTTTCATATACTTGCCGGAGGAGTTCTCCTTGGAGCTATCTTCATGGCAACAGATTATGTCACCTCCCCTATGAATCCAAAATCAATGATTATTTACGGATGTGGTATCGGTATCCTGACAGTCATTATCAGAGTATGGGGAGCATATCCGGAAGGAGTCTCATTTGCAATACTTATTATGAACGCTTTTGTCCCGCTTATGAATACTTATATTAAACCAAAACGATTTGGTGAGGAGGTGAAGAATGGCTAAGACTGAATCAACATTCAGAAATATGGTGCTGTCATTAACATTGATATCGCTGGGAGCTTCGGCTTGCCTTGGCTTTGTTTATCAGATGACAAAAGAGCCTATTGAACTTTCGGTGCTGAATAAGAAACTCTCTGCAATAAAACAGGTTGTTCCGGAATTCAACAATAATCCGAATGATGAGATGTACCGTTTGCCAACAGGTGATGGAGACAGTCTCGATATCTACCCTGCCATAAAAGACAGCCTGGTAGTCGGATATGCGGTAAACACATATACAAAAAAGGGGTTTAGCGGTGTTATCAGCCTTATGGCCGGTTTTAAACCTGATGGCACAATTGTCAATATAACTGTCCTTGACCAGAAGGAGACACCCGGTCTCGGGACCAAAATGACGGAACCTCTTTTTAAAAGCCAGTTTAATGATAAAAATCCATCTCTGTTCAATATGAAAGTAAAGAAAGACGGAGGAAATGTTGATGCAATAACCGCTGCTACAATAAGCTCCAGAGCCTTTTGCGATGCGGTTCAACGTGCATATAATACTTTACAGAAAGGAAATCAGAAATGAATCAATTTCAAAACTTTACCAAGGGGTTTATCAAAGAGAATCCCATACTGGTTCTTGTGCTTGGCACTTGTCCAACCCTTGCAACCACCTCTTCTTCACTGAATGGAATGGGCATGGGTATTGCCACTACCTTTGTCCTGATCGGGTCGAATGTGGTAATTTCTTTGCTTTCAAATGTAATTCCCGATAAGGTAAGAATCCCGGCTTTTGTTGTGATAATTGCCTCATTTGTAACTATTGTTGACCTTTTAATGCAGGCTTATGTACCCGGGCTTTACGAAAAACTCGGTATTTTCATTCCCCTGATCGTTGTTAACTGTATAGTTTTGGGACGTGCCGAGGCATATGCCTGCAAGAATTCAGTTTTTTCCTCGTTCATAGATGGATTTGGAATGGGGTTAGGGTTTACAATGGCATTGGGTATTCTGGGAGCATTTCGTGAGTTAGTCGGCAGCGGCTCTGTTTTCGGACATAAATTCATAAACGGCGATGGAATTCTCGTTTTCATCCTGGCTCCGGGTGCTTTTATGGCGCTTGGATATCTGATTGCTCTCATTAACAGGTTTAAAAGAACATAAAAAAGTTTCAAATGGAATATATTTTAATAATCATTTCAGCTGTCTTCATAAATAATGTTGTGCTTGCACAGTTTCTTGGTATATGTCCTTTCCTGGGGGTATCAAATAAAGTAAATACCGCGTTGGGCATGGCAGGTGCCGTCACCTTCGTAATCGTACTTGCAACAATGGTAACATATCTAATCCAGATTTATGTTCTGAATAAACTGGGTATAGGTTTTATGCAGACAATTACTTTCATTCTTGTAATCGCAGCACTGGTGCAGATGGTTGAAATCATCCTTAAAAAAGTCAGTCAGCCTTTATATCAGGCACTTGGAATTTTTCTCCCTTTAATAACAACCAACTGTGCAGTACTTGGTGTTGCAATCCTGGTAATTAAAAAAGAATACAATCTCATCGAAGGTGTTGTATTCGGTGCTTCCACTGCTATCGGTTTCGGACTGGCCCTTGTCATCCTTGCTGGAATTAGGGAACAGCTGGAACTTGTTGATATTCCAAAAGGTATGAAAGGTGTTTCCATCTCACTTGTAATTGCCGGCATACTTGCAATGGCTTTTATGGGATTTACAGGTATAGTGAAATAATCTTTCCTAATCATTCCCGTGCATCAGTATGAAAAAGTATCATTTTGATGCAAGTAACCGGCTCGCACTTATTTCGGAAATAGCCGGGCAGATTATTGTTTAATTATCGCTGTTCTGATTCAGAAACTGATTACTCGGGTAACCGGTTTCTTCATACTTAGGCCAATCCTTAAAAAAGGTTAAATTTTCGCAGCTGTAACAAGTTTTTAGCTAAATTTGTTTTTAGCCGCTTATTCCCATATAAAGCGAAATCCGGGCGGTAAATTAATATTTGCTTTCTATTAAAAATAAACTGTTTTCACATGAGATTAGCCTTTCTGAAGGGTATTATATAAACTATTGTAACTTTTACTCAGATTATCACCTTAAACCCAGGAAACAAACCATGTCATTTTCCAATTTATCCGTTACATTTCTTTTCGCAGGCATATCCCTGACTGCTTTTTCTCAGAAAACTTCCCCTCCTGAATTGTTTAAATCATCAATATTGACACCTACTCACAGTTCCACTGTCGGAGTTGAAGGGCCCGGCGTCAGTAAAAAAGGGGTCGTTTATTATGTCAATTTTGTTCGGCAGGGCACAATAGGTCAGATTTCGCCTAATGGTGATACAGCTCTATTTATTGAATTGCCAGAAGGAAGTATCGGAAATGGTATTCGCTTTGACAGTAAAGGAAATATGCTTATTGCTGATTATACACAACATAATATCTTAAAGGTCGATATGGCTACCAAAAAGATTACTGTTTTTGCGCATGAATCCCGAATGAGTCAGCCAAATGATATTGCTATCGACAGTAAAGACCGTATCTACGCCAGCGATCCTAACTGGAAAGCCGGAACAGGAAAAATCTGGCGAATTGATACTGATGCATCAACCACCCTGCTCGACAGCATGGGAACGGTAAATGGAATTGACCTCAATCCGGAAGAAAATATTTTATATGTGAATTCATCCCGAAAGTTATTTGCGTACGATCTCTCACCTGCCGGTGATATCAGCAACAAACGGCTGCTGATCGAATTTACTGACGGTGGGATGGATGGAATGAGGTGTGATATTAAAGGGAATCTCAATATAGCCAGGTTTGGCAGAGGAGTGGTAGCAGTAGTTTCTCCTGAAGGAAAACTAATACGCGAGGTTCAGTTAACAGGGAAAAGACCTACAAATGTTGCATTTGGTGGAAAAGATGGCTGCACTGTTTATGTAACACTTCAGGATCAGGGTAACCTCGAGTGGTTCCGTACTGATATTCCGGGAAGAGAATGGAAAATGCAAAGAAAAGCAAAACATTAATACCCTATAGAAAAGCTTATAAATCTGATATTTAAATATTTATTTTTACTAAAACCCTAACCTATGAGAAAAATTTATCTGTCGCTGTTTTTAATTTGCTTTTTAATGACTGGTCTGATCAAAGCACAAACCTACAGTATTGTGATTAAAGGGGGACATATAATTGACCCTAAAAACAATATCGATAAAGTAATGGATATTGCTGTTAAAGATGGCAAGATAGCCCTTATTGCAGAAAACATTGATGCAAAAGAGGGTGTTCAGGTTGTATCTGCGCAGGGATTGTATGTTACACCCGGCCTAATTGATATTCATGTTCATGTATATCAGGGAACTAATATTGATCAGCAGTATATGAATGGTCTCAGCTCAATCACCCCCGACGGATTTACTTTTCGGGTAGGTGTTACCACAGTTGTTGATGCAGGATGTGCCGGATGGAGAACATTTCCGGATTTCAAAAAACAGACAATCGACAAATCACAGACAAGAGTCCTTGCATTTCTGAATATTGTTGGAGAAGGTATGAGAGGAGGTCCATTTGAACAGAATCAGAAAGACATGGAACCTAAAATAACTGCTGAATATGCAAAGAAAAACGCGAATGACATTGTAGGTATAAAACTGGCTCATTATAGTGGCCGCGACTGGAATCCGGTTAAACTTGCTGAAGAGGCAGCTACACTGGCTAATATTCCATTTATGGTAGATTTAGGTGGAGCTAATCCTGCTCTCTCACTCGACACATTATTCAGTCAGATCTTCCGTCCCGGTGATATTTTCACCCATTGTTTTGGCCAGCTTGGCGCAAGCAGGGAATGTCTTGTTGATCCGGTTACCAGCAAAGTCAAACCGTATGTATGGGTTGCCCAGAAGAAAGGTGTTATTTTCGATGTTGGGTATGGTGGCATCAGTTTCGCTTATTCACAAGCAATTCCTGCTGTAAAAAGCGGGTTGCTTCCAAGTGCAATCAGTACCGACCTGCATATCGGCAGTATGAACGGTGCAATGAAAGATATGCTTACAACAATGTCTAAATTTCTGGCAATGGGAATGGATCTCCAAAGTGTAATCAAAGCCAGCACATGGCAACCTGCTCAGATAATTAAACGCGAAGAGCTAGGTACTCTTTCTGTAGGTTCAGAAGCTGACATTGCAATACTTAACCTCAGAAGTGGCAAGTTTGGTTTATTCGATTATACCGGTAAAAAACTTGATGCTGATAAAAAGCTTGAATGCGAAATGACAATCAGAGCCGGAAGAATTGTTTATGACCTAAATGGTATTGCCAATCCTATCTTTATTACACGCAGAAGAGGCAACTAAGGTTTATCTTCAGGAAAGACAAACCAATATGTTTCTGAGTCTGAAAAAGTAATAAGAAACTAATATTCAAATAATAATAACAATAATAAATAACTGAAATGAAACGTAGAGATGTAATTAAAAACTTGTCCATTCTGCCTGTATCAGGTGTAATTTTAGGAAGTGTTGTTCCGTTTGGCTCTGTACTTTCTGCCCCTGCTGCTCCAGCTCCTGCAAAACGTGATCTGTTCAGCGAGCTCGGCATTCGCACATTCATCAATGCCGCCGGCACATATACTGCCATGTCAGGCTGCTTAATGCGTGATGAAGTTGTTGAAACGATCAAT
Source organism: uncultured Bacteroidota bacterium (assembly GCA_903824785.1). GTDB lineage: Bacteria > Bacteroidota > Bacteroidia > Bacteroidales > VadinHA17 > LD21. The sequence continues at coordinate 14,717 of CAIJYD010000069.1, read as the reverse complement.
GCTTCAGCTAAAGAATTTGCTTTCATTGATGAAGTACAGGACAAAGTAGGTGCAAAAATTGCTGCCCTTTGCCACGCTGAAGCAGCTACGGTGACTGCCGGATGCTGGTCGGCTTCAGTACTTGGTATGGCAGGAGCCCTTACCGGTATGGATATGAAAAAAGTAGGACAACTGCCAAATCTTACAGGAATGAAATCAGAGGCAATTGTACAAAAAGCCCATAACGAGGGATATGTTCACGCTCTTACCAATACAGGTGTCACAATTGTTGTAGTTGAAACTGTTGAAGATGTTGCTAAAGCCGTTAATGAAAAAACTGCAATAATGTGGTTTCTGAATTATGCCGGCCCTAATGGTCAAATACAAGATAAAGAATGGGTTGCACTTGGCAAGAAATACAATGTCCCCACTATGATCGATATGGCAGCTGACTCAACACCAGTGGAAAATCTATCTAAATTCAATGATATGGGCTTTGATCTTGTCTGTGTATCTGGTGGTAAAGGCCTCCGTGGTCCACAAAGTGCAGGAATACTTATGGGCAAAAAAGAACTTATTGCTGCAGCCAGGCTAAATGCGCCTCCTCGTGGTGGTAATATTGGCCGCGGAATGAAAGTAAACAAGGAGGAGATTCTCGGCATGTATGTAGCCATTGAGCATTTTATAAATATGGATCAGGCTAAAGAGTGGAAGATATGGGAAGACCGTGTTGCCGTTATTGAAAATGCAGCTAAAAAAGTAAATGGAGTTACCACTACTGTTACAGTACCTCCTGTGGCAAACCGTACTCCTACCCTTACAATTTCATGGGATATAGCTAAAGTTAATATTAAACGCAGAGACTTTCAGGAAAAACTCAGCAAGGGCAATCCTTCCATTGAAATGATGGGTGGAAAAGATAACAGTGTTACCATTACTGTATGGATGCTGAAGCCGGGTCAGGAAAAAATAGTGGCTGGCAGGATATTTGAAGAACTGAGCAAGGCTGCAGTTTAATAAAGTTCATTAACTTTGGGTTACTGAAGTATTTAGTTGTTAATTTTTTAACAAAGGTTAATTACGATTAATAAATAACTATACAATGAGAAAAAAACCACTTTTAATACTCTTAATACTATTCCTGATTTCAGGTTTAGGGATGGCTCAGACCTACAGTATCGTTATAAAGGGCGGCCATATTATTGACCCTAAGAACAAGATCGATGCTGTTATGGATCTTGGGATCAAAGAAGGCAAGATTGCCCTGATAGCAAAAAACATTGATGAAAAAGAGGGTAAAACGGTTGTTAATGCTGCTGGAATGTACGTTACACCCGGCATAATTGATATGCATGTTCACGTTTACTATGGAACAAAAAACGGGCAGGCTTTAATGGATGGCATGAGCTCTGTATCAGCTGACGCCTTTTCATTTCGTGCCGGCGTTACAACTTTAGTTGATGTCGGTAGTGCCGGCTGGCGAACATTTCCGGAATTCAAAACGAAGATTATCGACAACTCGCAGACAAGAATCCTTGCTTTTCTTAATATAGCAGGAGAAGGTATGAGAGGAGGTCCTTTTGAGCAGACAACAAAAGACATGGATCCCCGCAGAACTGCCAGAGTTGCAAAAGATTATCCGAATGAAATCGTCGGTATAAAACTGGCACATTATGGCGGGCACGAATGGGCTCCTACAGACAGTGCAGCAAAAGCAGGTGTGTTGTCAAATCTTCCTGTTATGGTAGATTTTGGCCAAAGCACTCCCCCACTCTCCATCGAGGAACTGTTTATGAAACACCTCCGTCCAGGAGATATCTTTTCCCATGTATATGCCTATTTTCCTGATTCAAGGGAAGCTCCCGTTGATGAAAACGGCAAAGTAAAGCCATTCATTCTCGAAGCAAGAAAAAGAGGCATTATTTTTGATGTTGGTCATGGTGGTGGGTCATTCAGATGGAATCAGGCCATTCCGGCAATTCAGCAGGGATTTGTTGCCGATGCTATCAGCTCCGATCTGCATACCGGGAGCATGAACGGCGCAATGAAGGACATGGCTAACCTTATGTCTAAGTTTCTTTGCATGGGACTGACTGTTCAGGATGTTATATTCCGTTCTACCTGGAATCCTGCTCAGATCATTCACAGACCGGAACTTGGAAATTTAAGTGTAGGTACAGAAGCTGATGTGGCAGTATTCAGCATGAGTAACGGGAATTTTGGATTCCTCGACATCAGCGGAGTAAAAATGTACGGTAAACAGAAGCTGGTTGCTGAACTTACAATCCGCGCAGGAAAAGTTGTATGGGATTTAAACGGGCTTGCTGCCAAGGAATACAAAAAATAGCAAGTTGTTTTGAATAAAGAAAATGTTCAGAAATAATAATTAAGTTTAAATAATTAATTTCAATTTAAAAACAGATAAGTATGAAAACAGAAAGAAGATCTATGATTAAAAGGATGTTTGCCACCATGGTAGGTGTTACCGGAGTTGGACTGGCAGCAAATGCAAAAGGCTTGTCATCAGATGAGAAGGAAGCAATGAATGTAACCAATTTTCAGGATGCTCCATTATTTTCCGGTGCAACCAAACTTGGAAACCTTGTGTTCATTGCCGGAAAAGGCGCTCATGTTGCTCCTTTCACCATTGCAGCTCATACTGAAATAGTTCTTAAAGAACTTGAAAAAGAACTCGTAAAAGCAGGCTCATCAATGGAGAAAGTACTTAAAGTAACTGTTTATCTTAATGATATAGCAGATTACAAAGGTATGAATGAAGTTTACAAAGGCCGATTTGGTATGACTCCTCCTGTACGTTCCACCATAGCAGTTGCAAAAGGTGGTGTACCTGGCGATTCTCTGGTTGAAATGGATTGCATAGCATATATTTAACCTTACTGATACTGACAAAACTGGTCACCAATTTTATAAGAAATTTTTAACTTATTGAACTGCTTGAAAATGAAACATTCAAATAATGCATTTACCGGACGTCAGGAAATGCCGGCTGGTTCCCATATTTCCGGAGAGAAGCGTAAGGCTTTCCTGAAATATTCAATAAAAGTTTGCTTTTTAATACTGGTGGCCAGTTTCTTTTCATTTACTGATGTATCTGAATCTGAGTCGAATATTAATGATATCCGCATTGAGCGTCATAAGCCTGTAACAATGGCCGACGGTGTGGTTTTATATGCCGACGTATATCTTCCTGCCGAAACCGGCAGGTATCCTACGCTTGTAACCCGTACCCCCTACGGAGTTCAACGTGATGGAGTACATGAAATGATGTTGAAATTTGCCCAGCATGGATATGCCGTTGTGGTTCAGGATGTTCGTGGCCGTTACGAAAGTGATGGAAAATGGGAACCCTTTCGCGATGAAGCCAAAGACGGATACGCTACAATTGAATGGGCAGCTGTGCAGCCATTCTCAAATGGCAAAGTTGCTACTCAGGGCGGTAGTTATGTTGGTCACAATCAATGGGCTGCTGCAAGTCTTAACCCTCCGCATCTTGTCGCGGCTTTCCCTGCACTTGCTTCTACTAATATCTACGCCAACTGGCTTACGATGGGTGGCGCTTACCGGTTAAGTTTCAATTATGGATGGGGAGTTGTTCGCATGCCAAACCGCATTATGCTCCCTCAGTTCTGGCATACAGAGAACTATATGCCGGAAAACCTTAAATATGATAATATTCTTTTGCACCTTCCACTGAAAGACGCAGATGTAATAAATGAAGGATCTGTTGTACAGCATTACCGCGACTGGCTTAAGCATGAGAGCTACGATGACTATTGGAAAGCTATAAGTGACGAGGAACGTTTTGATAAAGTTGCCGTTCCTGTTCACACCCTTGGCGGTTGGTTTGACATCTTTATCATGGGAACAATAAACGGCTATGTGGGTATGAAGAATCACGGTGCAACTCCTGAAGCCAAAGCCGGAGCCCGGATGATCATCGGACCCTGGGGCCATGGACCAACACAGTCATTCGGAGGAGTGGACTTTACTCCGGTAGCATTTATTGATATGTTTGATACTCAAGTGCGCTTCTATGATTTCTATCTTAAAGGAATAAAAAACGGGCTCGATCTGGATAAGCCGGTTCAGCTGTTTTATATGGGTGAAAACAAATGGCGAGGTGAATTAGATTGGCCTGTACCGGGTACAACCTATCGCGAATTATACCTTAACAGCAACGGATCAGCAAATTCGGTGCGCGGCGATGGAACACTATCATTTACAAAACCCGTGAAAAGCGGTAATGACACTTATTCCTACGATCCGCTAAATCCGGTCCCCACAACAGGTGGAAATAACTGTTGCGGTACACCAACAAGCCCCGGCCCTGCTGATCAGCGCCCGCTTGAAAGACGTGAAGATATTCTCGTCTACACCAGTGAATTTTTAGATAAACCTCTTACAATTGCCGGTCCGGTTAAAATGAAGCTTCATGCTGCTACCGATGGTACAGACACCGACTGGATGATAAAACTAATTGATGTCTATCCAAATGGATATTCAATGCCTGTTTCTGAAGGCATTCTCAGAGCCAGGTTCCGTAATGGACTCGATAAAATGATGCTGCTTACACCAAACCAGGTGTATGAATATGAAATTGAATTAACAGGTACTGCAAACGTATTTAAGCCCGGACATCGGATCCGGATAGATATTACTTCAAGTAATTTCCCTCAGTTTGACAGGAATCCAAATACAGGTGATCCGCTCGGAAGCAGTGCAAAGACGCGCATCGCCAAACAGACCATTCATCATGGCGGAGCTAATCTGAGCCAGATTATTCTTCCGGTTGTCAGGGATCTGAATGAAAAATAAATGATTAAAAGATAAAACCATGAAACGCAGAGATGCAATAAGAAACTTATCAATTATACCTGTGGCAGGAGCTGCATTAGGTTGTGGACTTCCCCTTGAATCAATGTTAGCTGCCCCTTCATCCACAGTTGTCTCTGCTGCTCCCAAAAGAGATTTTTTTAAAGAACTTGGGGTTACTCCAAAAATCAATGCCGGCGGAACCATGACATTTTTATCAGGTTCGCTGATGATGCCGGAAGTACTTGATGCCATTAATGCAACATGCCACGACTTTGCAAATATGTACGAACTGCAGGACAAAGCAGGTGCAAAAATAGCCGAGATGCTGAAATGTGAAGCCGCCATGGTGACTTCAGGGGCAGCAGGTGCTTTGGTTTTAGGTACTGCAGCAGCTATAACCGGTACTGACAGAAAAAAAATTGAACAGCTGCCAAATCTCCCGGGTCCACAGAAGGAGGTAATAATTCAGAAGACTCACAGGTATGTATTTGATCAGTCGGTTCGCAATACAGGTGTGAAACTTGTGGAGGTAAATGATGCAGCCCACATGGAAGAATCGATTAATGAGAATACGGTGATGGCACTTTACTTTAATGCCGCCGAATCATGGGGCGCTCCTCCCGATAAGATAAAACATGAGGAGTTCATTGCAATTGCCAAACGACATAATATACCAACATTTATTGATGCCGCTGCAGATGTCCCCCCTGTTGAGAACCTTTTCAAATACCAGAATATGGGTTTCGATCTTGTCACTTTTTCAGGAGGCAAAATGATCCGCGGTCCTCAAAGTGCAGGATTGCTGTTCGGGCGAAAGGATCTGATTGAGGCTGCCAAGTTGAACGCCAGTCCAAACGAATGTCCTATCGGCCGTCCGATGAAGGTCAATAAGGAGGAGATCTTTGGCATGTATGCTGCTCTCAAATTATATCTTGAAAAAGACCATGCAAAAGAGTGGCAGGAGAGGCTTGACAGGATTACAACAATCGGAAAACAACTGGAGAAAATACCTACCCTGAAATACGAAACCATTGTTAGTCCGGGACCAGCCAATGCCCTTCCGGGAATGAAAGTAACGTGGGACCAGTCGAAAGTTAAAATAACATCAAGGGAAGTTGTAAAAGCATTGAATGATGGTACTCCAAGCATTATTACAGGAGGAGGCAGAGGCAACACTCTCAATATCGGAGTTGTTCTGTTAAGACCCGATCAGGTTAATGTTGTGGCAAAACGTATTAAGGAAATTCTGGAAAAAGCTGTTTAATAATCACCACAAGGGCTGATTCCTTATTCTGAATTTAAAAAGGAAAACCTCACAGGATTTGTGAGGTTTTTCTTATTTAATTTATGATTCAGTTTCAATCAGGTATAAATAACTGTCTCCTGTTCGGCATCCCAGCCCATACCTTTTACATAAACACTGTACATTCCCGGTTTGTTAAATCCATCCCACACCACCTGATGGTTTCCCGGTTCAAGTCCTTCAGCCTGAAGCCGCCATACCACTTCACCATTATTGTTCATGATATCAACAAATACATCACCTTTATCGGGAACTGAGACCTCCATAACAACCTGATCCTTTGAATCGGTACCAAGTGCTTTAATTGAAGGAAGAGTATTAGCAGAAATTTTTCCTGTTTTCCATTTACTGTAATCAAATGGCTCGTTACACAAATGATATTTATCCTCCAGCAATCCATCAATACTCGTTCTCAGATAGAGTGTAACAAGAGGAGTCCGCTTAAGGGAATCCAGTTTAACGAGTTTTGCTTTTCCATCTTTCCAGAGATAAACAGGAATATCGAATGGATCAAGAACATTCGACATGCCACGTTCAATTGCTATATGGAACAGGCCAAAGTTTCCCGGTTCATGCCCTGCCAGCCAGTGAGTAATTATATCAACTCTGAAAGGATCTATTCCAAAAATTACATTATTCGACATAAAATCCTGTGGCTTTCCCCCATGAGATCCGTTTGAGAAACCATCGCCATCGCGGCCATAAATTCCCTCAACAATATTTATTCCTGTCGGAGTAACACTTACATTATCGAGTGTCCTGTTAACCCATTGCTCCATCCAGAAGCCTCCTCCATCCGGAGGTCTGTCCATAACATTATTCCATCGTGGAATTCCTTTTTCTACATGTAACTTATGAAGTTCTGCAATTTTTGCAAGGTAGTCTGAATGAAAAAACTCATGATAGCGCTTATCCAATGTCTTAAAAACATCAGTAGTCCCGGCACAGAAATTGTGAAACCTTTTTGCGGTTATTCCCTGCAGATTTTTTATTGAGGCTGTAATTCCCATCTGGTGGGACTTGAATTTAGCCATATTTATCAGGAAAGTATCGGGGGCATTCATTGGAGCCATATAAGCTACTTTCCTAAAAACAACTCCATTAGGAACCTCCTTGAAAATAATATCATCAGGATTCATATTCCAGTAATCCTTTGATGACAGTTCTCTTAGATTGAAATTATTTCGATCAGCCATCTGGGTATATCCGTTGGCAGGCCAAAGAAAAGAACAGGCACATTCCCTAAGGTAAAAATCCTGGGGCCCTTTGGTTCTTACCGATTTAAGATATCCTTCAATAAAATTATTATCAGTTGTGATCCCCAGGTTCGCCGTTGGATCCTTTTTATCGGGCGAGTTGCAGGTCCAGTTCGGTTTACATGTTATTTTTGTCGAATTGGAATAACCTTTACCGTTGGAAGTTTTAACAAACATCTCATTCGCCAGCTTGAAGGCAGCATCATGAATGCCGGTTGCATCTGTTTTTTCTTTAACGTCCGTAATATTTATAAAAACTGCCTCCGGATGCTCTTTGATAAAGGGATGTAGGTCAAATCCTGCAACGCCTGATGAATAATTATCAGCCATAGAACTATATCCCGGTCCCACTAATCCTGCAATACCGGCTGCAGAAGAAACTTTAATAAAATCGCGTCTTTTCATTATCAACTCTGAATAACCTTAAAATAATAATGGTCAGGAATATATCACCGTCTCCTGCTCAGCATCCCAGCCCATTCCTTTTACATAAACGCTGTATAGTCCGGGCTGATTGAATCCATCCCATACAACCTGATGATTTCCCGGCTCAAGACCATCGGCATGAAGGCGCCAGACAAGTTCACCATCTTTATTAAGAATGTCCATAAAAACATCGCCCTTTTCAGGAACTGAAACTTCCATAACCACATTGTCGCTTGAATCTGTTCCAAGTGCTTTTACAGAAGGGAGTTCATTTTTTGCAATTTTACCACTTTTCCATGCAGAATAATCAAAAGGTTCGTCGCACATATGAAACCTGTCCTCATTCATTCCATCACTGTTTTTTCTCAGATAGAGTGTCAGCAAAGGAGTTCTTTTAAAAGTGTCAAGTTTTACCAGTTTTGCTTTTCCATCTTCCCATAGATAAACAGGAATATCAAACGGATTAAGAACATTCGACATACCACGTTCTATCCCGATATGAAATAGTCCGAAGTTTCCCGGTTCGTGTCCTGCCAGCCAGTGAGTTATAATATCAACTCTGAAAGGATCTTTTCCAAATATAACATTATTTGACATGAAGTCTTTTCCTTTGCCATTATGAGGACCGCCTGAAAAACCGTCACCATCACGACCATAAACACCTTCAACAATATTTATTCCCTGGGATATAGTACTCACATTATCAAGTGTTCTGTTAACCCACTGCTCCATCCAGAAACCTCCTCCATAGGGTGGCTTTTCCATAACACTGTTCCAACGCGGCATTCCTGCCTCCTGGTGCTTTTTATGCAGTTCAGTAATCCGGGCCATGTAGTCGGGTTGAAAAAACTCATGATAACGCTTATCGTAAGTTTTAAAAATATCGAAATGTCCACCGCAAAACTGGTGAAACTTTCTGGCAGTGGTTCCCTGAAGATTCTTTAAACATCCGGTAATTCCCATCTGGTGGGCTTTGAATTTGGCCATGTTAATTAGGAACGTATCTGGCCCGTTCATAGGAGCCATATAAGCTATCTTCTTAAATACCACTCCATTAGTAACATCCTTAAAAATCAGATCATCCGGTCCCAGATCCCAGTAATCCTTTGATGAGAGGTCTCTGAGATTAAAGTTGTTTCTTTCTGCCATTGGAGCATATCCTCTGGCGGTCCATGAACGCGGTGAGGCACATTCCCTCAGATAAAAATCCGTTGGTCCTTTGGTTTTAACAGAATTAAGAAATCCCTCAATAAAATTATTATCTGTTGTAATGCCCATGTTGGCTGTCGGGTCATTTTTATCGACACCGCTGCTGGTCCAGTTGGGTTTGCAGTTTATTTTTGTGGTGGAAGGATACCCTTTTCTGCTGCTTGTTTTAACAAACATCTCATTGGCCAGCTTGGCTGCTGCTGCACTTATGCCAACGGCATCTGTCTTTTCCTTTACGGATGTAAGGTTTATAAAAACTGCTTCAGGATGCTCTTTGATAAATGGGTGAAGATCAAACCCTTTTCCTCCTGCCGGAAAAGAATTTTCCATGGCACTGTACCCTGGTCCAACAAGACCTGCAATACCTGCTACAGAGGAAACTCTGATAAAGTCACGTCTTTTCATCTTATTCTGGTTTTTATCTTTTTGTTTTTAAAGAACGGGAAAAATTTCTTTCAATAATTTAAGGTTTAATAACCACGAACTGAAAGGTTTTTATCCTTTGGTGTTAATAAAAATAATGGTAAGAAATGAAATATATAACCTGTTAAAAATAAACAAATATATGCTCCGAATGTTTTTGATAAACTTAATTTTTGTTAAATATTTTTTTATTTCAAACTACAAGCAAATGTTGAATGAACATAGTAACGTAATGATAATCAGCCTGATGCGCAGATGTAAAAAATCCGGCACCTGATCGCCATGATCCGGTGCCGGAAGATATAAGTATATTAAAGGCCAAATTAACTTGATAGTGGCTGGCCTTTGGGTACCCGTAAGGATCTGCGTGGGCCTTTCTGCGAATGCCGTGCTGCCGTAAATTTAGCAGTTATATATTCACCCATATAGATCTGACCTGTCATCTTATCGCCAGCAACGGTACCATAAAACAGGAATGGAACATTATCAGCTATCTGTCGTTCTGCGCTGCTGAGCTTAATCTGATCTCCATCGAGAATGCCAGCCATGTCGCGAGTTGTAAAATCACCTTTATGTGCGCCCTGAATCCAGTTACCATCCTGCTCTTCAACAAAGAAAGTATGCTGACTCTTGCTGCTGAAAAATTCAATATCAACGTCCCAGCGGCCAACAATGTTTGCAACAGGGGGAGTCATTTCCTTAGGCTTTGGATAAGATACTGAAAGCACACCAAATATTCTGTCGGCAACTACTTTGTCATTTCCCGGCTGCATCTGTCCCGATGAGATGGTGATAGAGGTGTTCCCAGCTTCGTCTTTGTAACTGCTGTGAACTGCAATTCTGGGCTTATTAACAGCCAGATTCTCGGCTACATCCTGACCTGTAATATTTAATTTCTCAGCATCCCAGGTTATAACAAGAGATGGGCTATGGTTTGAAAGTCCGCGAGGCTCTCTAATTTCTGCTTTCACTCCGCTTATTGTTGATAAACGTTTTGAAATAGTCCCAAGGTAGGTGTGCCATGTATTCATTTTCTCAACATGATCGCGTTTTACCCATGCTTCAACCGCTGCAAGCATACCTAACATTTCCTCCTTGCCAACCTTATTGTCCCTGCCGGCACCATGGTGTGGTGAACTCGCCTGCCATGCCGACATAAGAATATCTTTTTTGCCAATTAATAACCCTGCACACTGCGGACCGCAAATAGCTTTTCCACCACTGTAGGCAACTATCGTGGCTCCCCTCTGGAGATGTACGTTTGGTATGGTAAGGTCTTCAGCTGCAGCATCAACAAGTATCGGAATGTTTAAAGGTTTTGCCATGGCAGCAACAGATTCCAGAGAAAAAGGCTGATCAGGTAACAGATCATTATTGGCCATCAAATAGATCATGGCAGTTCTTGAATTCAGTGCTTTTCCAAGCTCTTCAGGAGTGTTAACTGTAACAATCTTAACCCCGATATTTCGTATTGAATGGTCATATGCATTTCTGGCATTTCTTGGAATCACGACCTCGGTCTTTTCAAAACCTGTCAGATCGGGGATACGGACAAGTTTCTCCGGATTACCACCTGTTACACAAGCTGCTGTAACATGTTTCATTCCTGCAGCACAGCCGGCTGATACCATCCCCCATTCTGCTCCCGTAATATTTGCCAGTCTCTGGCCAACACCAAAAGCAAGCTCATCGTACTGAACAAAAAAGCCGGAAGCATCGTGCATTGCCTGCACTACTTCAGGACGCTCAAGTGAACCTCCGATAATAGTGTATGTACCAACGCAATTTATTACAGGCTCCACACCGATAGACTGATAGATATTTGGCCCGGTCACCAGCGGACCTTTTGGACCAGCCATGATAGACTCAAGTGGAAGTAAACTTCCTGCAAATGGCAGGATTGTCAAGCTTTTAATTATGTCTCTGCGTTCCATAATGATTTTTTTAAATTATAATTTATAAAATTAATTCTTATTCCTACCTAAATATATCCAATGCAATCCATCTGAATATAGGCATCAGCTGGTGGAAGCCCTCCTGAAACGGCAACTGTTGTCCTAACTGGCGGATTTTTACCGAACCGGCCCTTATAGACTTCATTCATCCCTTTGTAATCGTCCATGCTATCGAGGTAAACTGTTACCTTCAGCACCTTCTCCATCGAAGATCCTGCTTTAACAAGTTCAGTCTCCATTATTTTAAGGACATTATCAGTATGTACCTTGATATCCCCTTCAAGACGTGCTCCCCTTCCGGAAATAAATACAAGATTCCCTAGTTTAGTGGAAGTTGAGAACATCGGTATATCCTGATAACTTTTAACACCAAAAACTTCCTTTTCAGCAAATGAATCAGTTCTTGCCCCTGCTGTCAATCCCAATCCTGTTATCCCTGCTATTGAGGCAAACAGCTTTTTCAGTACAGTTCTTCTTTCAGATTTCATATCATGATTTATTAATAATAATTTGAATCGCCTATTTGTTAAACTGACTCTTTGCAGCTATTCCATTCATATCCCAGACAACTTTCCCTGCACGAATGGTCAGTTCGGCTTCAAGCCGGCGGTCTCCGGTCAGTTTAGTACCACCTGCATCTATAAAACCAAAGCTCCCTTTCCTGATACTTAAAACAGCTATGTCGGCATCAGCACCTTCGCTCAGTTGACCCAGATCATCACGCTTTATTGAATTGGCCGAATTCCAGGTAGCACGGAATATTATATCTTCAATGTTCATACCCATATTCAAATATTTCGACATAAGGTCGAGCATATTCTTCATTCCTGAATTCATACTTGAACGATGCAGGTCAGTACCAAAGGAATTGGGTAACAGCCCCTGTTTCATGGCCGGGACAGCTACAGAATAGTGAAACATGATACCTCCATGGCCAACATCAAACCTGACACCTTTTTTCTGCGCGTCAATCACGTATGGCCTCAGAATTCCCTGATCATCAAGAACGCATGCCCTGTCAACGGCTGTGCAGAAAGAGTGCGTATAAATGTCTCCCGGACGCATCCTTTTGAGAATCTCTTCCAGAGGATACTTTGGCAGATGACACTCAACAAACAGTGGTACATTTGCAATATTACAAGCTTCAAGGGCACGGTCAAAAGGGGTCCATTCAACTCCGCGGTAATGCCCGATCTTTACCCCCACAATAACCTCAGGAAATTGCTGAATAACAAGAGAAGTCATACGGGAATCCATATCGTTCATATCCTCTTCGGAAGGAAACCCTGTCATTCCTGATCCTGCAATGTTCAGAAATGCCAGAACGCGGGTCTGCGACCTGTCAATAACCTGTTTCTTAAATTGCGGAAAGTTTCTCCATCCGGATGTTCCGGCATCTACAACAGTAGTAATGCCGGCTTTGAATGTAATATCGTCAGGAGACAGGGATGAAAAACCATCTGCAAAACCCTGATTGCTTCCCACAAAAACATGAGTATGAAGATCAATCAGGCCTGGTGTTACATACATCCCGCCTGCATCAATAACCTTTTTGGCTTTTGTCACAGGAATATCCTTTGCAACTTTAAATATTTTCCCGTTAGTAATAGCCACATCCATTTGGGTATCAATTTTATTTTTGGGGTCGATAAGATGACCACCTTTCAATAAAATATCTATCTCCTGGGCCTGAGAATAAACAGGAAAAAGCAGAAAGAAAAAACCAAGAATCAAAACAGCTGTGAAGCTGGGAAATATGTTTCCTTCATGATTTCTGATAAACGGATGATTTTTTTGCATGATAAATTTAATTTGAAATATTTTAAAGACTATTCTGAATGGTTAACTCGTTTAAAATTCATTCCGGAGGTCACTATGGCTTAGCGTCCCACATCGCCGAACCGAGACCGTTCAGGTTCCATACAATCCTTCCGGCACGGATAGTAAGTTCAGCTTCAAGTTTTTGAGTGCCTTTCAGCTTTTTCCCGCGCACATCAAGAAATCCGAAATCGCCTTTCCTTACGCTGAAAACTGCCACGTCAGCTACTGTTCCTACACTTAGGTTACCAAGATCAGGTCTTTTAATAACACTTGCCGGATTCCAGGTTGTTCTTAATATAACATCCTGAACAGACAATCCCATTGCAAGGAACTTCGACATGAGGTTGGTCATATCCTTCATACCGCTATTCATACTCCCGGTGTGGAGGTCGGAGCTTATTACATCAGCTATAAACCCCTGTTGTATTGAAGGTACAGCCTGGCTCCAGTGAAAAGCACCACCACCATGGCCGACATCAAAAATTATCCCTTTTTTCTGAGCTTCAAAAATAAATGGTTTTACCTTGCCATTATCATCAACTGGAACCTCACGGTCTTTAGGACCATTGGCATATGTATGTGTCCAGATATCGCCCGGACGAAGATGTTTGGCGAAAAGTTCCTCGATAGATAACGGAGGATGATGTTCGCCTAGATCAACCATTACGGGAACCTTTGCCAGATTACCGGCTTCAACAGCACGATCGACCTGAGTAAAATCAGGTCCCCAGTAATGTGCCGATTTAACACCAATAATTACATCAGGGAACAGACGTGTAATCATATATGACGTCATCTGCGGATTCATATCGGTAATATCCTGTTCTTCAAATCGTCCATACATTCCGACACCGACTATATTAAGAAATGCCAGAATTCTTGTCTGCGACCGGTCGATTGTCTGCTTTTTGAAATCGCGGAAATTTCTCCATCCTGCAGAGCCGGCATCAACAACAGTAGTCACTCCGGCACGAAATGTGTATCCGTCGGGGGCTAATGCATCCCATCCATTTGCAATATAGGAAACAGGGTCGGTGCCGTAAAAGGCATGAACGTGCATATCAATAAGCCCTGGGGAGATAAACATACCGGTTGCATCAATTACATTCTTAACATTTTTAGCAGAAATATCGGGAGCAACCTGTGATATTTTGCCACCGGTAATGGCAACATCCATCTTTGAATCAATCTTATTTTTCGGATCAATTACATGACCACCCTTTAGCAAGATATCAATAGTCTGTGTCTGCGTCTGAGCCATAGCGGTCTGTGCAGAAATAAGCCACAAAAAACAAAGAATCAAAAATGCGGGTCGAAAACCTGCTGCATGTTTTTTCGAATTTAGTCTTGCCATATTTACTTAATTGTTTAAGGGCATCTCTAAAAACCTATTGTTAATATAATCATTTGAATGTTAATAACATAACTATAATATAATAGATATATTTGCTTAGTTTTACAGTATAAATATAAGCAAAATGAAAAACATTAATCCACTTGGGCTATTTG